>NZ_JAHUWQ010000003.1:0-827044 GCF_019218915.1 Achromobacter sp. ACM05 | reverse complement strand
CCGACAGTACATCCGTTACTACAATCATGATCGCATCAAGCTCAAGCTAAAAGGCCTGAGCCCGGTGCAATACCGAGCTCAGGCCTTCGGGCTTTAGCTGACCGTCCAACTTCTGGGGGTCAGTTCATACAGGGAGCGTCTTGTGCAGCCACGATCAGTCGGCTTCTTCGATCCAGGCCATCTGAATGGCCTCCAGGATCTTCTCGCCGCTGTGGGCGGGATCGTCGCTGAAGCCCGGCAAGGCCATGACCCATTCGCGCAACTGCGTAAAACGCAGCACCTTCGGGTCCACGTCAGGGTGCGCGTCGTACAGCGCAGCCGCAATCTCGTAGGTGTCGGTCCACTTCATCAATGGCCCTCTTTGGCGTGATTGATCGTGTACTTGGGAATCTCGACCGTCAGGTCGGCATCGGTCACCAGGGCCTGGCACGACAGACGCGACGTGGGGGTCAGGCCCCAAGCCTTGTCCAGCAGGTCTTCCTCGTCGTCCGTGGCGTCTTCCAGCGAAGAATAACCCTGCTTGACCACCACATGACAGGTCGTGCAGGCGCACGACAGTTCGCAGGCGTGCTCGATATCGATGTGGTTATCCAGCAGCACGCGGCAGATCGACACGCCCTTGGGCGCATCTTCGATCACCGCGCCTTCGGGACAGTAGTCGGGATGGGGCAATACAGTCAGTTTCGGCATAACTTCTTATCAGGCGATTTCGTCTAGTTTGCGGCCGGCCAACGCGGCGCGGATGCTGCGGTCCATGCGGCGCGCGGCAAAGTCGTCGGTCGCGGCGGACAGGGCCTGCACGGCTTGGGTGACGGTGACCACGTCCTGCGCCTGCTGCGCCGCGATCGCGGCGTCCAGGCACTCGTCCACCCGCTTGCGTTCTTCCGGCTCGAGCAGGTCGCCGTCAACGGCCAGCGCCGCCTGCACCGATTCCACCAACTGGCGCGCGTCAACCTGCTGCTCGCGCAACATGCGCGCCTTGGCATCCGTGTCGGCCTGCGCCACGCTATCGGCCAACATCTGCGCGATCTCGTCGTCGGACAGACCGTAAGACGGCTTGACGGACACCATTGCCTCGACGCCCTGGCTCTGCTCGCGCGCCGTGACGCTGAGCAGGCCATCCGCGTCGACCTGGAAGGTCACGCGGATACGTGCGGCGCCCGCCACCATCGGCGGAATGCCGCGCAGTTCAAAGCGCGCCAGTGAACGGGAATCCGCCACCAGGTCGCGCTCGCCCTGCACCACGTGGATGCTCATGGCCGTCTGGCCGTCCTTGAACGTCGTGAATTCCTGCGCGCGCGCCACAGGGATGGTGCTGTTGCGCGGAATGATGCGTTCGACCAGGCCGCCCATCGTTTCCAGGCCCAGCGACAGCGGAATCACGTCCAGCAGCAGCCAGTCTTCGCCCGGCGCCCGGTTGCCCGCCAACAGATTGGCCTGCAGCGCGGCGCCCAGCGCCACGACCTGATCCGGATCCAGATCGGTCAGCGGTTCCGTGCCGAACACCTTGGCCACCGCGGCGCGCACGACAGGCATGCGCGTCGCACCGCCCACCATCACCACGCCGCGCACGTCGGCCGGCTTGAGCGCCGCATCGCGCAGCGCGCGGCGCGCCGTGTCCAGCGTGCGCTCGATCAGCGGCTGGGCCAGCGATTCAAATTCATCACGGGTAAGCGTCAGATCGACGTCGCGTCCGCCCGACAGCGTCAGCTTCAGGCTCGTCACGTCGGCGTCCGACAGCGTTTCACGCGCGGCGCGCGCGGCCATCAGTAAACCGCGGCGCTCGGCGGGCGACAGTTCGCCCAAGCCCAGCTTCGCCACGGCATGATCCGCGATCCGGACATCGAAGTCGTCGCCGCCAAGCGCCGTATCGCCGCCCGTGGAAATCACTTCGAACACACCCTGCGTCAGGCGCAGGATGGAAATATCGAACGTGCCGCCGCCCAGGTCATAAACCGCGTAGACACCCTCGGCGGCATTGTCCAGCCCGTAGGCAATGGCGGCCGCGGTCGGTTCATTCAACAGACGCAGCACGTTCAGGCCCGCCAGGCGCGCGGCATCGCGCGTGGCCTGACGCTGCGCGTCGTCAAAATACGCGGGCACGGTAATGACCGCGCCCACCAGCTCGTCGCCCAGCACGTCTTCGGCACGCTGGCGCAGCACTGCCAGGATCTGCGCGGACACCTCTACCGGGCTCAGATCGCCCTGCGCCGTGCGGATCCGGACCATGCCGGGTGCATCGACAAACTCATAAGGCGCGCGCGTTGCCTGCGCCTCTTCCAGCGACCGGCCCATGAAACGCTTCACGGACACAACCGTGTTCAGGGGATCTTCGGCCTGCTGGGCCAGCGGCTCGCGGCCCGTCGCGACCTTGCCGCCGGGGAAATAGCGCACCGCCGACGGCAGCAAGGCATGGCCTTGCGCATCGGGCAGCACTTCAGCCACGCTGCTGCGCACGGCAGCGACCAGCGAATTGGTGGTGCCCAGGTCAATCCCGACCGCCAGCTTGCGCTGGTGCGGCGCGGGCGACTCACCGGGCTCGGAAATCTGCAATAAGGCCATGATTCTGTTTTTCTGGTCAGTAGGCCGCGCCGGACAGGCGCCCTTGACGGGAACGCCCCAGCGCGCCGTTGGCTATCCCGCGGGCTGCACGTGGGCCAGCTCCTGCGCCAGCTTTTCCACGAACATCCATTCCCGCACCTTGCGCCCGGCCGCCGCGTAATCGCGTTCGTCATCCAGAAGGCGCGTCAGCGTGGCGCGCATCTCGGCACGCGCCTCGTCCAGTTCGGCTTGCAACGCGTTCAGAACGTTGGCGTCGTCGCGCCCGTCATCCAGCATCTCGCGCCAGGTCATCTGCTGCATCAGGAAAGCGCCGTCCATGGACGTGTTGCTTTCGGTCTGCAGGTCCACGCCGGCCTGCTCGCACAGGTAGCGGGCCCGCAGCAGCGGATCCTTCAATTCGCGATAGGCCTCGTTGGCCCGTGCCGCCCATTGCATCGCCACGCGGCGTTCCGCGGGGCTGGCCGTGGCAAAACGGTCGGGGTGCACCTTCGCGGCGACGGTGCGCCAGGCGTGCTCAAGCGCCTGGCCGTCCAGGTCGAATCGTGCCGGCAAGCCAAACAGGCTGAAGTGATCGTCACCAGCCAAGACTTACACCGTGAACGACTCGCCGCAGCCGCAGGTCGCCTTCTCGTTGGGGTTGCGGAACTTGAAGCCTTCGTTCAGGCCCTCGCGGGCGTAGTCCAGCTCCGTGCCATCGAGATACGACAGGCTCTTGGGGTCAATGAAGACCTTCACGCCAAAGCTCTCGAAGACGACATCTTCCGCCTCGACCGCGTCGACATACTCCAACTTGTAGGCCATGCCGGAGCAGCCCGTCGTCCTAACGCCGAGCCGCAAGCCGATACCCTTTCCGCGCTTCTGCAAGTAGCGGCCGATGTGGGTGGCAGCCTGTTGGGTCAGGGTAACGGACATGATCAGCCCGCCACAGCTTCGGCGGTGGCCGAATGCTTTTCTTTGTAGTTCTGCACCGCGGCCTTGATCGCGTCTTCGGCCAGGATGGAACAGTGCACCTTCACCGGCGGCAGCGCCAGTTCTTCGGCGATCTGCGTGTTGCGGATGTTCATGGCTTGGTCCAGCGTCTTGCCCTTGACCCATTCGGTCACGAGCGAGCTGGAGGCGATGGCCGAGCCACAGCCGTAGGTCTTGAAGCGCGCGTCTTCAATAACGCCAGCTTCGTTCACCTTGATCTGCAGCTTCATCACGTCGCCACAGGCCGGCGCGCCGACCATGCCGGTGCCCACCGAGTCGTCCGACTTGTCGAACGAACCGACGTTGCGGGGGTTTTCGTAGTGATCCAGAACTTTGGTGCTGTAAGACATGTTAATTCTCCACGTATATCAAGGCGCGGGCGCTTAGTGCGCGGCCCACTGCACGGTGTTCAAGTCGATGCCTTCCTTGGCCATTTCCCAAAGCGGCGACATATCGCGCAGCTTGCCAACCCGGCTCTTGATCAGTTCGACCGCAAAGTCCACTTCCTTCTCGGTCGTGAAACGACCCAGCGTGAAGCGGATCGAGCTGTGCGCCAGTTCATCGTTGCGGCCCAGGGCGCGCAGCACGTACGAAGGCTCCAGGCTGGCCGAGGTGCAGGCCGAACCGCTGGAAACCGCAAGCTCCTTGATCGCCATGATCAGGGACTCGCCTTCGACGTAGTTGAAGCTCACGTTCAGGTTGTGCGGCACGCGCTGGTCCATGTCGCCGTTCAGGTAGACCTCTTCGATCTCCGACAGGCCATTCCACAGGCGATCACGCAGCATGCGGATGCGCTCGTTCTCGGTGCCCATTTCTTCGCGCGCCAGGCGGAAGGCTTCGCCCATGCCGACGATCTGGTGCGTGGCCAGCGTGCCCGAGCGGAAACCGCGCTCATGACCGCCGCCATGCATCTGCGCTTCGATACGGATACGCGGCTTGCGGCGCACGTACAACGCACCAATGCCCTTGGGGCCGTAAGTCTTGTGGGCCGAGAACGACATCAGGTCGACCTTGAGCTTTTGCAGGTCGATTTCCACCTTGCCGGTCGCCTGAGCGGCGTCGACGTGGAAAATGATGCCCTTTTCGCGGCAGATTTCACCCAGCGTTTCCACGTCCTGGATCACGCCGATTTCGTTGTTCACCATCATCACGGACACCAGCACGGTGTCGGGACGCAGTGCAGCCTTGAAGACATCCAGGTCGATCAGGCCGTTGTCCTTGACGTTCAGATAGGTGACTTCGAAGCCCTGGCGCTCCAGCTCACGACAGGTGTCCAGAACCGCCTTGTGTTCGGTCTTGACCGTGATGATGTGCTTGCCGCGCTCGGCATAGAAGTTTACCGCGCCCTTGATGGCGAGGTTGTTGGATTCGGTGGCGCCGGAGGTCCAGACGATTTCGCGCGGGTCGGCATTGACCAGCTTGGCGACTTGTTCGCGGGCGCGTTCGACGGCCTCTTCGGATTCCCAGCCAAACGCATGGCTGCGCGACGCCGGGTTGCCGAAGTTTTCGTACAGCCACGGCACCATGGCATCAACAACGCGGGGATCGACAGGCGTCGTGGCCGAATAATCCAGATAGATCGGACGGGTGGTCATTTCTACAACTCCTACTTCTTATACGGTGGCGTTGGCAGCAACAGTGGTGGTCGGGGCGTTGGCGGCAGTTGCGCCTCCCACCCGGTTCACGCGCACTGCGCAGGCCTGCGCTTGATTGGTCGCTTCCTGCAATTGGCGCACACGCTGCTGGTCGACGAGATCCTGCAGGGACACCGAATCCAGGTAATCCACCATCTTGCGATTCAACGTAGCCCAGAGTTCATGCGTCATGCACTTGCCGGGCTTGCCGTCGTTGCCGCTCGTACAGTCCCGCTTGCCGCCACAGCTCGTGGCGTCCAGCGGTTCGTCGACGGCAAAGATGATGTCTGCAACAGTCACGTTGCGCGCCAGGCGCGCAAGCGAATAACCGCCGCCCGGGCCGCGGACGCTGTCCACGAGCTCGTGACGACGGAGTTTTCCGAAGAGCTGTTCCAGATACGAAAGCGAAATGTTCTGACGCTGGCTGATGGCCGCAAGAGTGACCGGGCCGCTATGCTGCCGCATAGCCAAGTCGATCATGGCAGTCACGGCGAAACGCCCTTTGGTAGTTAGCCGCATGGTGAATTCCCTGTGATTCCGGCAGTGGCCGCCAGCGAATCCAGCGGTCAATACCCGAGTAATTGGCTCAAGTATAGCCTATTCCCGACTAATTTGGTATGGCTCCCGGCTACAAAAAACCGCGCATCTGCGCGGTTTTTTACTGCCTTGTGCCCTGAGAGCCGCTCTGAGAGCGACTCTGCAACCGGCCGATCAGGCAGCCTGGTACTGGGTAGCGCGCTTGCGGACCAGTTCGAGAACACCCTGACAGGCATCTTCGAGGTAGTCCAGGACTTTGCCGAAACCGTCGGCGCCACCGTAGTACGGATCGGGCACGGTGGCTTCTTCGAACTCATTGGCAAAGCGCATCAGGAGCATCAGCTTGTGCTGGTACGCCTTAGGGCATTGCTGCTGCATGGCGGACAGATTGTCCCAGTCCATGGCGAGGATAAGATCGAAGTCACGGAAGTCTTCCGCGGTGACCTGACGCGCCTCGCAGTGAGTGATCTCGTAGCCGCGCTTACGTGCCGCAGCCTGCGCCCGGGCATCAGGCGCCTCGCCGATATGAAACGCGTGCGTGCCCGCGGAGTCGATGCGCACAACATCGCCCAAACCCGCGTCATTCACCAAATGGCGAAACACGCCCTCTGCGCTCGGCGAGCGACAGATATTGCCCATGCAAACGAAAAGTACCTTGGTCATCATGGAAGGAAGTGTGCGGGAAAACCCGAGATAAGGCAAGCTTTTTTTGCACCTGCGCAATTGACGTAGCGCAAATTAATGGGGCACATAATCCCAAAGAAATCATGGAGTTGCAAGCTTGTATTCAGGTAACCCATGAGACGCAACGCGTGCAAAATTCCGGAATGGTTACACCATGATGGCAGCGCACCACTTTTTGCGCATTTTCAGCTTCCCGTAAGCGAACAGACATGAATTGAAACGTTTGGCCCTGCCCTACACCGCCCCGTCCAGCAGCACACGCTGCTTGAGGGCATTGAGCGAGTCTCGGGCGGCAGCAGCCTGTTCGAATTCGAGGTTGCGGGCGTGGTCCATCATCAGCTTTTCCAGTCGCTTGATCTCGCGCGCCAGGGCCTTCTCATCCTTCAACAATTCCGCGGGAACTGCCGCTTCCAGCGTGTCGTGTTGGGCAGGCGCCACGATACCGTCAATCAATTCGCGCACCGCCTTGTGCACGCCGCGCGCAGTGATGCCGTTGTCGACGTTGAATTGAAGCTGCTTCGTGCGCCGGCGGGCAGTCTCGTCCATGGCGCGTTTCATCGAATCCGTGATGCGGTCGGCATAGAGAATCGCGTGACCGTTCAGGTTGCGGGCCGCGCGGCCGATGGTCTGAATGAGGCTGCGCTCTGAGCGCAGGAAGCCCTCCTTGTCGGCATCCAGGATGGCCACCAGCGACACCTCCGGAATATCCAGCCCCTCGCGCAGCAGGTTGATCCCCACCAGGACGTCGAACGTGCCCAGGCGCAGGTCCCGCAGGATTTCGACGCGCTCGACCGTGTCGATGTCCGAGTGCAGGTAGCGCACCTTCACGCCGTGCTCGCTCAGGAAGTCCGTCAGGTCTTCGGCCATCCGCTTGGTCAGCGTCGTGACCAGCACGCGGTCGCCCTGAGAAACACGCGCCTTGATCTGGCCCAGCAGGTCGTCCACCTGCGTGCGAGCGGGCAACACCTGGACGATAGGATCGACAAGGCCCGTGGGACGCACCACTTGCTCCACGACGTTGTCCGCGTGCTCCTGCTCGTATGCGGCAGGCGTTGCCGACACGAATACGCACTGGCGCATCCGCGTCTCGAACTCCTCGAGCTTGAGCGGACGGTTGTCCAGCGCCGACGGCAGGCGGAAACCGTACTGCACCAGCGTTTCCTTGCGGGACCGGTCGCCGCGGTACATGGCGCTGAGCTGGCCGATCGTGACGTGGCTCTCGTCAATGAACATCAGCGCGTCGGACGGCAGGTAATCAATCAGGGTCGGTGGCGGGTCGCCCGGCGCGGCGCCCGACAAATGACGCGAGTAGTTCTCGATGCCCTTGCAGAACCCAAGCTCCTGCAGCATTTCCAGATCGAAGCGGGTGCGTTGCTCAAGACGCTGAGCCTCGACCAGGTGGCCATCGTCGACGAACCGCTTGACGCGTTCGCGCAGCTCTTCCTTGATGGTTTCGATGGCGCGCAACACGGTGTCGCGCGGCGTCACATAATGCGAGCCGGGATAGACGGTGAAGCGCGGCAGCTTCTGGCGGATGCGACCCGTCAGCGGATCGAACAGTTCGAGTGTTTCGATTTCGTCATCGAACAACGTCACGCGCAACGCGAGCTCGGCGCTTTCTGCCGGGAAGATGTCGATGGTCTCGCCGCGCACGCGGAAGACCCCACGCGTGAACTCGGCGTCATTACGGGTGTACTGCATGGCGACCAGGCGCGCGAGGATCTCGCGGCGGGCGATCTGGTCGCCCGCGCGAAGGATAAGCACCATCGCGTGATAGTCGCCGGGGTTGCCGATACCGTAGATACACGACACCGTACCCACGATGATCGTGTCGCGCCGTTCGAGCAGGCTTTTGGTGGCCGACAGCCGCATCTGCTCGATGTGTTCGTTGATGGACGAGTCTTTTTCAATGAACAGGTCGCGCGTCGGCACATAGGCCTCGGGCTGGTAGTAATCGTAGTAAGAAACGAAATACTCCACCGCGTTCTTCGGAAAGAACTCGCGCATTTCGGCGTAGAGCTGCGCGGCCAATGTCTTGTTGGGGGCAAGGACCAGCGCCGGGCGGCCCATGCGCGCGATCACGTTGGCCATGGTGTAGGTTTTGCCTGATCCGGTCACGCCCAGAAGCGTCTGGTACATGAGGCCGTCTTCGACACCCTGCGTCAGCCCTGCGATGGCCGTGGGCTGGTCCCCCGCCGGCGGATAGGGTTGATAGAGGTGAAACGGGCTGTCAGGGAAATCGACGAATCCCGGACCTGCGGCGGGAGCCCCCGCGCTCGGGTCTATTGCGCTCTTAGGCATGCTAGACTGTTCCAGGGTAAACCCCCCATTATCCACAGCACTTCGTACTGCGTCCACCCACCTCATCAGAGTCCCATGAGCACCCTATTCGATTCCGTCGAGCTCGCGCCGCGCGACCCCATTCTTGGCCTGAACGAACAATACAACGCGGACACCCGCCCCGGTAAAGTGAACCTGGGCGTGGGCGTGTATTACGATGATCAGGGACGGATCCCGCTCCTGGGCGCAGTGCGCAAGGCCGAAACCGCCCGCATCGAAGCCGCCGCCGCTCGCGGCTATCTGCCTATCGAAGGCATCGCCGGCTACAACGCCGGTGCTCAGGCGCTGCTGCTGGGCAAGGATTCCGCGCTGGCTGCCGCTGGCCGCGTGCTGACCACGCAAGCACTGGGCGGCACTGGCGCCCTGAAGATCGGCGCCGATTTCCTGCGCCAATTGCTGCCGGGCTCCAAGGTCCTGATCAGCGATCCCAGCTGGGAAAACCACCGCGCCCTGTTCGAACGCGCCGGTTTTGAAGTCGGCACCTATGCCTATTACGACGCCACCACCCGCGGCCTGAACTTCGAAGCCATGCTGGCCGACCTGAAGGCCGCGCCCGCCAAGACCGTCGTCGTGCTGCATGCGTGCTGCCACAACCCCACGGGCGCGGATCCCACCCCCGACCAGTGGAAGCAGATCGCCGCTGTCGTCAAGGAAAACAACCTGGTCCCGTTCCTGGACATCGCCTACCAAGGGTTTGGCGACGGCCTGACGGAAGACGCCTCGGTCGTGCGCCTGTTCGCGGACCTGGACATGACCATGTTCATCAGCTCGTCGTTCTCGAAGTCGTTCTCGCTGTACGGCGAGCGCGTCGGCGCGCTGACCGTCGTGGCCGGCAGCAAGGACGAAGCCACGCGCGTGCTGAGCCAGCTCAAGCGTGTCATCCGCACCAACTACTCCAACCCGCCGACGCACGGCGGCACGGTGGTGTCCACGGTGCTGAACACGCCCGAGCTGTTCGCCCTCTGGGAAGAAGAACTGGCCGGCATGCGTGATCGCATCCGCCTGATGCGCGCGCAACTGGTCGACAAGATCAAAGAGCACGGCGGCAAGCAGGACTTCAGCTTCGTGCTGAAGCAGCGCGGCATGTTCTCGTACTCGGGCCTCTCCGCCGCTCAGGTGGACCGCCTGCGTGAAGAACATGGCGTCTACGCCGTGTCCAGCGGACGCATCTGCGTGGCCGCGCTGAACAGCGGCAACATCGACAAGGTGGCAGCCGGCATCGCGGCTGTGCTGTAAATCACTTGGCGGCCCAAGCCGTCTTCAGCCAGAAACGGGACCTGCGGGTCCCGTTTTTGCTGCCTTCGAGACCGGCTTGCTTTTTTGCGCTGCGTCCCCCAGAATGGCGCTGTATATATGTACAGTCCGCTCGCACCGGATCATCGCCATGGCCAGCAAACTCACGGATCGCCAACAACAAATCCTGGACCTCATCAGGCAAACGGTCACGCGCACCGGCTTTCCGCCGACGCGTGCCGAGATCGCCCAGGCCCTGGGTTTTCGCTCTCCCAACGCCGCCGAAGACCACCTCAAGGCGTTGGCACGCAAGGGCGCCATCGAGCTCACGGCCGGCGCCTCGCGGGGCATCCGTTTGAAGGACGCCGCCACCGCGCCCGCCCAGACCTCACTTCCCATCCCTGCCCTCGCGCAGCTTCTCTTGCCGCTGGTCGGCCGTGTTGCGGCAGGTAGCCCGATTCTTGCGGCCGAGCATGTCGAACGCGAAGTCGGCGTGGACCCCAGCCTCTTTGCCCAGGCGCCCGACTATCTGCTTAAGGTCCGCGGCATGAGCATGCGCGACGCAGGCATCCTTGAAGGCGATCTGCTGGCTGTCAAAAAGGCATCTGAAGCCCGCAATGGCCAGATCGTGGTGGCCCGTATCGGCGACGATGTCACGGTCAAGCGACTTCAACGCCAGAACGGCCATATCGAGCTCCTGCCTGAAAATCCCGACTTCGAAACCATCGTGGTCAAGGCCGATCAGGAATTCGCGCTGGAAGGCATTGCGGTGGGTCTTATCCGCACGCAAGCGCTGCACTAGGCCGGAACCTTGCCCTGCTTATAGCCAAGCCCTGCAGGCGGCTTACGCCGCCTACGCCATACCTCGCTACTGGTACGCCACATCCAAATGAAAACCCCGCTCACCGAGCGGGGTTTTTTGCTTTGGGGCGGTCCGTAAGACTTTAGACACCCTTGGGCTTCGGGCGCCCTCTTTCGAGAGCGCCCTGGCGTTCAAGACGCCATCAGTGCTTCATGACCGGGTCGGTAGAGCCGGGTTCAGCCGGCTTGGCAACCAGGGGCTCCTTGACGGATTCTTCTTCGGCCAACGGCTCCGGCAGACGCTCCAAGGCCAGTTCCAGCACCTTGTCGATCCAACGCACCGGCACGATCTCGAGGTGGTTCTTGACGTTGTCCGGGATCTCCGCCAAATCCTTGACGTTTTCTTCCGGAATCAGAACCGTCTTGATACCGCCGCGGTGAGCCGCGAGCAGCTTTTCCTTCAGGCCGCCGATCGGCAGCACTTCGCCGCGCAGCGTGATCTCGCCCGTCATGGCGACGTCGGCGCGCACCGGGATGCGCGACAGGGCCGACACCATGGCCGTGGTGATCGCGATACCCGCGGACGGACCGTCCTTGGGCGTCGCACCTTCCGGCACGTGCACGTGCATGTCGTGCTTTTCGAAGACGCTGTCGACAAAGCCCAGCCGGCGAGCCCGCGAACGCACAACGGTGCGCGCCGCTTCGACCGATTCCTTCATCACATCGCCGAGCGAACCCGTACGCTGGATGACGCCCTTACCGGGCATGTCCGCGACTTCGATCGTCAGCAGGTCGCCGCCGACTTCCGTCCACGCCAGGCCGGTCACCTGACCGATCTGGTTTTCCTTTTCGGCCATGCCAAACGCGTAGCGGCGCACACCGAGGTAATCGCTGAGGTTGTCGGCCGTGACGTTGACCGCCTTGACCTCGAGCGTCTTGCCCTCAGCCTTGGCGCGATCGCTTTGGGTCAGCAATTGCTTGATGACCTTGCGGCAGATCTTGCCCACTTCGCGCTCGAGCGCACGAACACCGGCTTCGCGGGTGTAGTAACGCACGATATCGCGCAGCGCGCTGTCGTCGACAGTCAGCTCGGTATCCTTCACGCCGTTGTTCTTCATCAGCTTGGGCAGCAGATGGTCGCGGGCGATGTGGATCTTTTCTTCCTCGGTGTAACCCGACAGGCGGATCACTTCCATACGATCCAGCAGGGCCGGCGGAATGTTCAGCGTGTTGCTGGTGGCCACGAACATGACGTCGGAGAGATCGAAGTCGACCTCGATGTAGTGGTCCTGGAACGTGTGGTTCTGTTCCGGGTCCAGCACTTCGAGCAGGGCCGACGAGGGATCGCCGCGGAAATCCATGCCCAGCTTGTCGATTTCATCAAGCAGGAACAGCGGATTGCGCACGCCGACCTTCGACATGTTCTGCACGATCTTGCCGGGCATCGAGCCGATGTATGTACGACGGTGACCGCGGATCTCGGCTTCGTCGCGCACGCCGCCCAGGGCCATACGCACGAACTTGCGGTTCGTGGCCTTGGCGATCGACTGACCAAGCGAAGTCTTGCCAACGCCCGGAGGGCCGACCAGGCACAGGATCGGCGCCTTCACCTTGTCCACGCGCTGTTGCACGGCAAGATATTCGAGGATCCGTTCCTTGACCTTTTCGAGACCGTAGTGGTCGTTGTCCAGCACCGTCTCGGCGTTGCTGATCGAGTTGTTGATCTTGCTCTTCTTTCTCCAGGGGAGATTGATGAGCGTGTCGATATAGTTGCGCACCACAGTGGCTTCGGCCGACATGGGCGACATGAGCTTGAGCTTCTTGAGCTCGGCATCGGCTTTCTTGCGCGCCTCTTTGGGCATGTGGGCAGCGATGATCTTCTTTTCAAGCTCTTCGATGTCCGCGCCCTCTTCGCCTTCGCCCAACTCCTTCTGAATGGCCTTGACCTGCTCATTCAGGTAGTAGTCGCGCTGGCTCTTTTCCATCTGCTTCTTCACGCGGCCACGAATCCGCTTCTCGACCTGGAGGATGTCGATTTCGGTTTCGAGTTGCGTGAGCAAGCCTTCGAGGCGTTCGGAGGTGCCGGTGATCTCGAGCATCTTCTGCTTCTGCTCGAGCTTCAGGGGAAGATGCGCGGCGATCGTGTCGGCCAGGCGGCCAGCATCGTCGATGCCAGCCAGCGAGGTCAGGATCTCCGGGGGGATCTTCTTGTTGAGCTTTACGTACTGCTCGAACTGCGCAACGATGGCGCGGCGCAAGGCTTCTGTTTCGGAGCCCTGCATGGCGTCCGGTTCGATAGGCGACACCTGGCAGGTGAAGTGCGAATCGGCGTCTTCGATGGTGTTGATGCGCGCGCGCTGCGTGCCTTCAACCAGCACCTTCACGGTGCCGTCGGGCAGCTTGAGCATTTGCAGGATGCCGGCGACGCAGCCAATTTCGTATACGTCTTCAGGCGTGGGGTCATCTTTGCCGGCGGACTTTTGAGCCACCAGCATGATGCTTTTGCCCGCTTCCATCGCGACCTCGAGCGCGCGGATGGAGCGCGGACGGCCGACGAACAGCGGGATGACCATATGCGGGAACACTACGACGTCGCGCAGCGGCAGCAGGGGAAGGTCGATCGGGTCGGAAGGCAGGGTCTGGCTGGCAGACATATGAGGTTCCTCGGTATGACTCGGCGTATGGGGACGGGACACCCGGGTAATACCCGAGCAAACTCGTCAATTACGTCTGTTATGGGAACAATAGCCGAAAATTCAAGATCTCGGCCGCCTGGATCACCAAAAGGCCCCAAAAAGGCCCTGGAACCGTCTTCAGTATGCGGCCATGGCGGCCGCCTGAAAAGCGTGATCGTGGATGGAGAAGCGCCCTAGGCAAAAAAACCCGTTACGAGAACGGGCTTTTTTGAAATATCAGGCGGCGGCGTCGCGGACTTCTCCGCGCTCCGGCTTCTCTGGCGCGGCGTTTTCATCCGCGTAGATCAGCAAGGGCTTGCCCTCGCCTTCGATGGCGTTTTCGTCGAGCACCACACGCTTGACGTTGCCCTGCGAGGGCAGGTCGTACATGGTGTCGAGCAGCGCCTGTTCGATGATGGAACGCAGACCGCGAGCACCCGTCTTGCGGCGCAGCGCCTTGCGGGCGATGGCCTTCAGTGCGGCGGGGCGCACGTCGAGTTCAGCGCCTTCCATGGCAAACAGCTTCTGGAATTGCTTGAGCAGGGCGTTCTTGGGCTCGGTCAGAATCTGGACCAGCGCGGCTTCGTCCAGCTCGTCCAGCGTGGCGACCACGGGCAGACGGCCGACCAGTTCGGGGATGAGACCGAACTTGATGAGGTCTTCGGGCTCGACTTCGGAGAACAGTTCACCGACGCCGCGCTCGGACTTGGCGCGCACGGACGCCGAGAAGCCGATACCGGACTTTTCAGTGCGGTCGCGGATGACCTTTTCCAGTCCGTCGAAGGCGCCGCCCACGATGAACAGGATGTTGGTCGTGTCGACCTGCACGAAATCCTGGTTGGGGTGCTTGCGCCCGCCCTGCGGGGGCACCGACGCCACCGTACCTTCGATCAGCTTCAGCAAGGCCTGCTGCACGCCCTCGCCCGACACGTCGCGGGTGATGGACGGGTTGTCGGACTTGCGCGAAATCTTGTCGATCTCGTCGATGTAGATGATGGCGCGCTGGGCTTTTTCGACTTCATAGTTGCAGTTCTGCAGCAACTTCTGAATGATGTTTTCGACGTCTTCACCCACATAACCGGCTTCGGTCAGCGTGGTGGCGTCGGCCATGACGAAGGGCACGTTCAGCATGCGAGCCAGCGTCTGGGCCAGGAGCGTCTTGCCGGAGCCGGTCGGCCCGATCAGCATGATGTTGCTCTTGGAGAGCTCGACTTCGTCGCCCTTGATTTCGCCGTGGCGAATGCGCTTGTAGTGGTTGTAGACGGCCACGGCCAGCATGCGCTTGGGCGACGATTGCCCAATGACGTACTGGTCCAGGAAAGTCTTGATTTCAGCCGGAGTGGGCAGCTCGGAACGAATCGCCGCGCGCGCGGTGGCCTGCGCCTCTTCGCGGATGATGTCGTTGCACAGATCTATGCATTCATCGCAGATGAACACCGACGGACCCGCGATCAGCTTGCGGACTTCGTGCTGGCTTTTATTGCAAAACGAGCAATGCAGCACCTTAGCGTCTGCCGATCCCTTTTTTTCAGGCATATTTCTTTCGTATCTCAGGTAAAGATGCGCCAGGCCGGGTAAATGGCCTAGCGCATGCGCTTACTCAAACATGATGGCAGCGGGTCTGGTTCAACCGGGAAGTCAGCCTTCGGACCGGGAGGCCATGACCTTGTCCACCAGGCCATACGATACCGCATCTTCGGCCGACATGAAGTTGTCACGTTCCGTGTCCAGCTCGATGCGCTCCATGCTCTGTCCGGTGTTGTTGGACAGGATGCGGTTGAGGCGCTCGCGCAGGTCCAGGATTTCGCGGGCCTGGATCTGGATGTCGGAAGCCTGCCCCTGGGCGCCGCCCGAGGGCTGGTGAATCATGATGCGCGAGTTGGGCAGGGTGAAACGCTTGCCCTTCTTGCCAGCCGCCAGCAGGAACGCGCCCATGCTGGCCGCGAGGCCGGTGCACAGGGTGGACACGTCCGGCTTGACGAACTGCATGGTGTCAAAAATGGCCATTCCCGCGTACACCGACCCGCCGGGCGAGTTGATGTACAGGGAAATGTCCTTGTCAGGATTCTCCGATTCCAGGAACAGCAACTGAGCCACGATCAGGTTGGCCGTGGCGTCGTTCACCGGACCCACCAGGAAAATGAGCCGTTCGCGGAGCAGACGCGAATAGATGTCGTAGGCGCGCTCGCCGCGCCCCGACTGCTCGATCACCATGGGAATGTAGCCCAGGCCGGTGGGGGTCACCGAAGACCCGCCATTCATTGCCGCATAGAAATCGGTGAATCTCTGCATAGTGTTACGCCATCCCCATCAACTGATCGAAAGCCACCTTTTCGTCGGTGACCTTGGCCTTTTCCAGAACATGCGCGACGACGTTGTCTTCGAGCACGATAGCCTCGATTTCAGCACGACGCTGGCGGTCTGCCAGGTAATAGCTGACAACCTGGGCGGGTTGTTCGTAGTTCTGGGCGAATTCTTCGATGCGTGCGCGCACCTGTTCCGGCTTGGCTTGCAGCTGAGCTTGCTTGACCAGTTCGGACACCAGCAGGCCCAGGCGGACGCGGCGCTCGGATTCGGTCGAGAAAGCCTCGGCCGGGATCGGCACGGATTCGGCGTTGGGCACGCCGCGCTGCTTCAGTTCTTCGCGGGCAGCGGCGATACGGCCTTGCACGTCGTTGTCGATCAGGGCCTTCGGCACGTCGAACTTGCCGGCTTCGACCAGGGCGTCCATGACGCTGGCCTTGGTGCGGCCTTGCGAACGGACCTTGACTTCGCGCTCGATGTTGCTGCGGATGTCGGCCTTGAGCTTTTCGACGTCGCCTTCGGCCTGGCCGAGCGACTTGGCGAATTCGCCGTTCAGTTCGGGCAGGACGCCTTCAGCCACTTCCTTGATGGTGATGGTGAATTCGGCAGTCTTGCCGGCGACTTCAACGCCTTGGTAGTCATCCGGGAACTTGAGCTGGAAAACCTTGGTTTCGCCAGCCTTCAGGCCGCGGGCGGCTTCTTCGAATTCCGGCAGCATGCGGCCTTGGCCGAGCACGAACGGGAAGTCTTCGGCCTTGCCGCCTTCGAACGGCACGCCGTCGATGGTGCCGGCGAAGTCGAGGGTGACGCGGTCGCCGTCGGCGCTGGCGCGGCCTTCACGGGCTTCGAACGTGGCGCGTTGCTTACGCAGCACGTCCAGCGTCTGCTGGACTTCTGCGTCGGTGACGGCGGTTTCGTAGCGGGTGACGGCCAGTTCGGACAGGTCCGGCACGGCGACTTCGGGGTAGACCTCGAACGTGGCGGTGAACGCCAGCGTGTCGTCGGAAACGCCTTCCGTCTTGGGCTCGAGGTTCGGGGCGCCGGCAACGCGCAACTTGGCGCCGTCGATGGCTTGTTCAAAGGCACGGCCAACTTGGCTATTGATCACGTCGTAGCGGATGCTGGGGCCATGGCTGCGCTCGAGCATGGCGAGCGGCGCCTTGCCCGGACGGAAGCCGGGGACCTTGGCGGTCCGAGCCACGCGCTTCAATTGCGCCTGGACTTCCTTTTCGACGTCGGCCACCGAGACGGCCAGATCAACACGGCGCTCCAGGCCGGAGAGGGTTTCAACCACAGGCTGCATTAAAAGACCTATTTTCCGAGAGATGAGATTACGGGCGGATAAACGCGGCATTTTACCGGAAACTTCCGGAACCCTGACGCAAAGGGGCGCGAGCCCCGGATTTGCCCGGATGCTCGCGCCCCGTTTATCGCCCAAAAAGCGAGGACGGACGCCTGGCCGAGAGGTTACTTGGCCTTGGCGATGCGGTCTTCGATGTGCTGTGCACGCTTGGCCGAGGACGGGTGTGAGCTCATCATATCGCTCTTGCCGCCGTCCAGCTCGGCCAGCTTCTGGAACGCGGTCACGAGGCCACGCGTATTCTGTTTTTTGGACTGCAGCAGGTCGAACGAATAATCGTCCGCCGCACTTTCCTGCGATTGCGAGAACTGCGCATTGATGAACTTCTCGGTCAGGTCGCCCAGTTGCGAGGAGCTCAACTGAGCCACCGTCGCGCCGCCAGCCGCACCCGCCGCGTCACGCGCAGCCGACACCGTGTAGGCGGTCTGCATCGCCTTCTTGGTGTGGCCCAGCGCCACGTGACCGATTTCGTGGCCGACCACGCCCATCACTTCGTCGTCCGTCATCATGTCCATGAGACCGCTATACACGCGGATGCAGCCGTTGGCCATTGCCCACGCGTTGACGTCCTTGGTGACATAGACCTTGTAGCTGGCCTTCTGGCCATTGACCGTGCTGCCCAGCGCCTTGGCGATCTTCTGCAGACGGGCGTCGTACTTGCTGCCCGGCGCGGCGATCTTTTCCTGCGAATCGCTTTGCGCGCACGCCTTGTCCGACAGGGTCTTGATCTCGGCATCGCTCAGCGTGGCCGCCTGGACGACCTTGGCGCCGGCGCCGACGAGCCCACCGATGTCCAACGCATGTGCGGCCGAGTAAGGGGCGAGCGCAACGGCCAACGCGGCGACGGTGTAGCGGATCTTCATGGGAACAAACTCCTATTGACTTGTTCTATGCAAACGAGGCGGCAATTCTATATACGCCCACAGCTTTCGAAGCATTCCGGCACAGAGTTTCGCAAATGCGATTTTCTCTTACCAAATAGCCGAGCAATTCGAAGGCTGCCATGCTAAGCATCGCGAGGCCCTTTTAAAGCCGGCCAAAAGAGATGTCCGCTGTCCCATGGCGTTGATAGAATTGCCGCCGCGCTTTTTTTCGCAAACCCAACGGCTCGCACCCAACATGATCCCGAATCCCCCTCCCCGCCTGGGCCTGCTTCCCAGCCTCATCTTCAGTTCGCGCTGGCTGCAGCTACCGCTATACCTGGGCCTCATCGTCGCGCAGGGCGTCTACGTGATGCTGTTCCTCAAGGAACTCTGGCATTTGGTCACCCACGCCACCAGCTTCGGCGAAATGGAAATCATGCTGATCGTGCTGGGACTGATCGACGTGGTCATGATCTCCAACCTGCTGGTGATGGTCATCGTGGGCGGCTACGAGACGTTCGTGTCGCGCCTGCGCCTGCAGAACCATCCGGACCAGCCGGAGTGGCTTAGCCACGTCAATGCCAGCGTGCTGAAAGTGAAGCTTGCGATGGCCATCATCGGCATCTCGTCGATCCACCTGCTGCGCACCTTCATCGAAGCCGGCACCATCGGCACACCGAACGCGCGCTTCACCGAAGCCGGCGTGATGTGGCAGACCATCATCCACGCCATCTTCATCCTGTCGGCGCTGGGGATCGCCCTGGTCGACAAGCTGTCGACCGGCAGTTCAGCCAAGCACTAAGGCAAGCCAGGACAAAAAAAGCCCCCACGCGCAAAACGTGGGGGCTTTTTTATGGATAGAACACCGGGTCAGAACCCGGAGCACTACCCAAGAAGCTCAGGCCGCGACCTTGATGTTCTTGGCGCTGGGACCCTTGGGGCCGGTTCCAACGTCGAAAGTGACCCGCTGGTTTTCTTGTAGCGACTTATAGCCTTCGCTACGGATTTCGGAGTAGTGAGCGAAAAGATCCTTGCTGCCGTCGTCGGGCATGATGAAGCCATAACCCTTTTCGGCGTTGAACCACTTGACGATGCCGGTTGCCATGGGATGTCCTTGACCTAAAAAGCGATTGCTCGCGGGACGCCAGATCTTCAAGGATGGGAGAGGATAGCAACCGCGGCACCACTGACGGCGACCAAGGAGAACGCAGACCGCGTCGCTTGAGAATCTCGCTGAAACCAGTTTATTGGTGAACCCGGAAAAACGTCAAATGTCCGAAAGGGCTGGATTCGCGCCCCGAAAAGGCCGCTACACCCGCTAAAGAGCGCAAGCCGGCCCGGGCGGCACGCTCAACATTTTCAACTTGCCACGTACCGATACACGTGGACACTGCGCCGTTTTGAAAGCTCTGTGCGTGCCGCGCGCCCTACCCTGCGAAACCACCCGATTCCAGGAACTCGCGTTCGGCCTGGGTCGTCTGCCGTGCCAATGCCGCGTTCCGGTGCGGGAAGCGCCCGAACCGCTTGATGATGTCGCGATGCAGGACGGCCCATCGCACGGCTTCCGCGCCCAGCGGCTCCATCAACGCGATGGCCCGATTCTGCGCCGCCAGGTTCTCGGCGTGTTCGAACGGCATGTAGAAAAACTGGCGCAGCGAGGCGTCGACTGCAAGATCATGGCCCGCCGCGATGGCGCGTTCGGCAAAATGCAGCGCCAACGCGTCAGTGGCGAACATATGCCCGGTATCGCGGTAGGCGTTGCGAGGAAACTGGTCCAGCAGGATCATCAACGCGATCGCGCCGGCGGGTTCGTCCAGCCAGGCATCGAGCCGGCGGGAAGCGGCCGCCATATGCGCGTCTTCGAAGCGCGCTCGAAAGGCCGCATCGAACTGGGCGCTTTTGCTGAACCACTGCGCGGGACCAGCGTCCAGCCAGAATGCGACTACATCGTCGGGTTGCAGGGCGAACGGCTTTGGCGGTGTGGTGGTCATGGCGGCGATGGCTCGGGGGATTTGGACGCGCTGCCGCCGCCGAAGCGTTGGCCGCGAGGAGAATCGGCCGTCAAGGATACCGCGCAGAAAACAAAAAAGGCCCCGCGAGGGGCCTTCTTGAGAAAACTCAGATCCTTACAGGACTTGAATCTTCGTGGCTTGCGGGCCCTTGGGGCCATTGGCCGTCACAAAGCTGACGCGCTGGTTCTCTTCCAGAGACTTGAAGCCCGAGCCCTGAATTTCGGAGAAGTGAGCGAAGAGGTCCTTGCCGCCCGCTTCCGGGGTGATGAAGCCATAACCCTTTTCCGAATTGAACCACTTAACGACGCCGGTTTCCATACTGTATTTCCTAGAGATAATGGGCAAATGCCCGGAGGTCACGAATCAATCAAGGAGGGGACAGTAGAACAATAACGCTGAGCCGGAAAAGGCACGGCACTGATCGAAAATCGCAACGCTTGTGATCGTGTGCCGACACTATCGTTATGTTCCCCTCACAAGTCAACATAATCCTAAAAAATACGTGCCAATAATGCAACAAAGAGAAACTGCGCAGTTATTTCGCACGTTTTTAAAGGGTAAACGAGTCCCTGCATTGGTGTTAACACCAATACATCATAAAAAAACAAACAAGGCTTATATAAATGCCATCAAAAGCGCGTACGACCTGCAATACGCCGTTTGGATGACACTATGGTTTGCCGTCAGGCTTACTCGTCGATAGGTAAACCCAACAAGTCGAGCGCCGCGCCAAAAGCATCGGGACCCGAGCAAAGGAAAACCGCCACGTCGCCGGGATTCATATTTTCCAGCACTTGGTCGATCTGTTCTTGCGCATTATCAACATTGTCGACATTGGCGGCGTGTATGTCCGCTCCTGCATCGACTTTTTCGCGCGGCACGATGTCTGCGATCGCATTGAGATCATCTATGCCCATCACGACATAGACGCTGATGCTTTCGCCATCCAGCGTGGTGTGCAGCTCGACGCCGCCCGCTACGTCGGCAACGTGCCGACTGAGTATTTCCATTTCCATCTTCCTTGATTTGCGGGCTGAGCCCGCCAGGGCGCTGCACCATGCAGGTGCTCACGCACGCCCAGGCGCGACTATAACAGCCTTAGGCTAACGTTTCTTGGACAGGGGGCCCAGAGACTGGCGGGCGGCCCCAGACGTGGCCGCCACGCTACGGCAGCGCACCCCGGCTTCGGCCAACACGCGGGCCAGCGGCTTTTGTGCAGCCAGGAAGGCGGTCTTCTCGTCACCGGCCAGCTTGCACAGGAAAAGCTGGGCCTGGAGCTGCGTGCGGCGGGCCTTGCGGTTGTCGGCCTCTTTGGTGAGCCATTCGCCCACCCAGGCGGCGGCGGCCACGGCGTCGCCCTGCTGCTTGACGTGGCCGAGCAGGTCGTAGACGGTCACGCCGTCGATGCGCTCATCCTCGCCGCGCGAGAGGAACAGCTTGGCGGACTGGCCCGTGTAGCCGGGGACGACCGCCAGGCAATCCCGTTCTGCGGGTTTTTTCATGGTGTTTTCGAATGTGGTTTAGCAAGAACCCCGGACTGTAACGCAGGCGCGCGCACAGTCCTATTGCTGCAGCCGAAGTCTGCTATCGTCGGCGTGTTCTTTTACCCCTACATGGTGAACAACATGCAACGCGATTTCGACTTGGTCGTCACGATTCTGGGCGCCCTGCGCGACGCCCCCGGCCCCAACCTCAGCACGCACGACATCAAGAACGCCGCGCTGGCGCCGCATCCCGAAGAGCAAGGCCTGCAGGTCATCGCGCATCACCTGGACCTGCTGGAAGACGCTGGCCTGGTCAAGCAGGTCAGCGAGACTTCGGCGAACGCCGGTGCGACGCGCTGGCGGATTACCTGGAAGGGTTACGACGCCCTCGAGCAGGATGAGGACGACGAAGAGGATGAGGACTTCGACCCGGAAGAATGAAAGGCCCGGCCGGCCGCTCTGCGCGTCATTGGCGCAACGATTGAGGCATTTGCTGTTGTTGACGGTGTAGCCGGATACGCCGCGTCAGCAGCGCCGCCGCGGTGCCGATCACCAGACTGAACATGAAGGCGGCGATGGACAGCATCGCCGCCAGTTCATCGAACCCGCCCTGGCGCGCCAGCAGCAGCACCACCGCGAAGATTGCCGCCGCCCACCCCAGCAAGCCGATCACCAGTTGCTTGACGGACTGCAGGCGGCCGCACAAGGCGCCGCCGGCAAGTGCGGCGGCCACCATGGCAGCCATGGACCAGAACAGATACTCGTAGTGCATGTGGACGGTCTCCGCCAAGGGCATTGAGGCGCTCGCATTATAGGCGTCGCCTGTTTGCCGGCCTCTCGCGTCTGTCCTTGCCCCTCAGAACCCGGTCAGCCCACCGCCACGACACTGATTTCCACCAGCGCGCCGTAATGGAGTTCGCGCGTGGGCACGATGGCGCGCGCGGGGCGGTGGCTGCCAAAGCACGCTTCGTACACCGCGTTGACCTCATCCCACAGACTGACGTCCGGGATGTAAACGGTGACGTTGACCACGGACGATAACGACGAGCCTGCGGCTTCGAGAATGGCCCGCACGCTGCGCAGCGCTTCCCTGGTCTGGCCGGCCGCGTCCGCCGCCAGCACGGGGCGCACTCCGGGTCCGGCCGGCGGCAAAAAACCCAGCTGCCCCGATACGAAGACGAAGCCGTTGGCGCGAACCGCCTGGGAATAATGCCCGGCCGGCGGCGTGGCATCGGGCGTTTGAATGAAGTCCATGCCGAAATCCTTTTTGATGCGCGGCTCACCAGCCACGGAAGCGTTCCCAGCGTGCCACCACGCCCGGCTCGCCGGGGCGCACGACCTCGTAGGCGTCGTGCTGCGCGCACGTCGCGCAGGCGTGATTCGGGACAATGCGCAGTTTGGCGCCGATGGGCAGGTCCGGCAGGACCGCGTTGCTGCCAGGGCGCACCTTGATGATCCCCTGCTCCTGGTTGGTTTCGGCCAGCAGCACGTCCGGATAGACCTTGCCGTCCACATCGCACACCAGCCCGTACAACTGATCCACCGGCTGCTTGGCGGTGCCACGATCCCGCGACATGGCCATCCATCCCGCGTCGACCAGAATCCAGCCCTTCTCGGGCTGATGGCCGATGACGGTGGTCAGCACCGTCGCAGCGATGTCGTCCACGCTGCACACGCCCAACCCGGCCATGACCAAGTCGAAGAAGACGTACACGCCGGCGCGGACTTCCGTCACGCCATCCAGATTGCGCGCAAAATGCGCGGTGGGCGTGGAGCCGACGCTGACGACCGGGCACGGCAGGCCCGCGCCGCGGATCGCCTTTGCGCAGCTCAGGGCGGCCCAGCGTTCCTGTTCGGCCATGTCCGCAATCGCCTCGACGCTGCGGCAGCCATAGGATTCGCCCGCGTGCGTCATGACGCCGCGCAGGCACGCGCCGTCTTCGTGCAACACGCGCGCGATTGCCAGCAGTTGGTCCGTGTCCTTGGGCTGCACGCCGGCACGGTGGCCGTCGCAATCGATCTCGATGAGCGCCGGGATCGGATCGCCGGCAGCCTTGGCACGCGCCGACACCGCGCGCGCGGCCTCGATGCTGTCGACGACAACGGTCAGGTCGACGCCGCGCTTTCGCAAGGCCAGCACGCGGTCGAGCTTCGACGGCGACACGCCCACCGCATACAGCAGATCCGTGACGCCAGCGGCGGCGAACTGTTCTGCCTCCTGCAAGGTCGAGACGGCGGCTGGCCCTTGCGGCGTCGCCATCAGCCGGCGGGCGACCTCGATGGACTTGGGCGTTTTCAGATGGGGACGCAGCCCGACGCCGTGGCCGGCCATCAGGGCGTTCAGCCGCGCGATATTGCGCATCATGCGCGTTTCATCGAGCAGCAGACAGGGCGTTTCCAGGGCATCCAGCGTGGTTGCGACGGTTTCGAGGGTCATGGCAATCTCTTTGCGAGTGAGCGGCAGGCAGGACGGGCCTGCGGGAATCAGCACGCAGTATGGCGCGGAAGGCGCTTACCTTGTTTAATGCCAACTTAATATCCCATTAAGCCAAAACTGAATGATTGCCACTGACGACCTGCGCTTTTTCCTGAGCCTTTCGACGGCCGGCTCGCTTGCGCAAGCCTCGCGCGCGCTGGACGTCACACCACCCGCGATCACCCAGCGCCTGAACGCGCTGGAAAAGCGGCTGGGCGTACGGCTGGTCAATCGGTCGGCCCGAGGCATCGCGCTGACCGAAGAAGGCCGTCTATTGGCCATGCGGGCCGCGCAGATCTGCAATGACCTGACCTTGCTGGCCGACGAACTGGCAGGACGCCGCGGCGTCGTGGCGGGACATCTGCGGGTGGTTGCACCGTTGGGGTTCGGCCAACGTTACATCGCCGGATTGGTCGCGGATTTCCGGTCGCGCAGCGAAGACGTCACGGCCAGTCTGACATTGTCGGACGGCCCTCCCCGGCTGGCGTCGGATAACTGGGACGTGATGATTCATATCGGCGAGTTGCGCGACTCCACGCTGGTCGCCTACCCGCTGGCGCCCAACCGGCGCATCCTGTGCGCATCGCCCGCCTACCTGGCGCGCCGTGGCTCGCCGACCACGCCGGAGGACCTGCGCAACCACGACTGCATCGCCTTGCGCGAAAACGACGAGGACGTGACGCTGTGGCGGTTCAGGCGCGCCCGCGGCGCGGGGGTCGCCGTGCGCATTGCGCCCGTCATGTCGTGCAATGCCGGCGCGACGGCGTTGGATTGGGCGCGGGCCGGACACGGCATCATTGCGCGGTCGGAATGGGACGTGACCGCGCACCTGCGCACGGGTGAACTCGTGCCATTGCTGGCAGGCTGGAATCTGCCGGACGCGAATGTCGTGGCGTTGGTGAAGTCGCGGCAGGAGTTGTCCGCGCGCACGGCGGGATTTCTGGCGTCCCTGCGCGCAGCTTTTGCCCAGCCGCCATGGCGCGAGGCGTCAGCCTAGCAGGCGCGCAGATGGAAAGCCGCAACCCGCTGCTCAGTCGAGCATCGCTTCCGCTTCGATCTCGATCAACCATTCCGGCAGCGACAGCCCGCTGACGATGATCCAGGAAGACGGCGGCGGATCGACCTTGAAGCGGTCCCGCAACGCCTGCGCCACGACTTCCTGTTCGGTGCTCACCGAATCGCAGATGTAGATGCGCAGCATGATGACCTGCGACAGGTTGCCGCCGGCCGCCGCCAGCACGCGCTCGATGTTGTCCAGCGCGGCCTCGGTTTGCACCTGAAGCCCGGGACCGACCGTCTTCTCGTTGGCGTCTACGCCGACCTGGCCGGACAGCAGCATACGGCGCTGCCCGGTCACGATAACCGCCTGACTGAATCCATACTGCACAGAATTGAATACCGTGTCGGGATTGACGACGATTCGGGACATGTGGATCTCCTGGGCAAGACGGCGCTGGGCGGCCGGCCATTCTATCAACCGGTCATACGTCAGGACACGGGCGCTGCGCTGAATCGACCAAACGCGGTATGGATGCGCGGCACGGCGTTTGCTACGCTGGCTCATCTGTTCAGCCAGGGTGATGGCCATGAGCGAGAAGATTCGAGTGCTGTGCATTCAACCCGCTTCTGCATCCGCGCGTTTCGCGTTCTTGTTGATCGCGCTGAAGTGGTCGATGGGCGCAACCCCCCGGCCGTCGCGGCTGCAGATCGGACCGCATGACCTGGCGCCCGAAGGCTCGGAAGGCGCGTTTTGGCAGTTTGCGCTTCGTCACGCCTTTTCAAGTCAATCCATTCTGGTCACCCGAGGCGACCACTGGGATGTGGCGGCATCGGTGGACGGCGACGAGGTCCGCGCGTTTGGCAGGACCTTTGCGTTGAGGCAGTGCCTTTTTTGAAGCGCGCCTTTCAGGCGTCTGCAGGCGCCTTGCGGTGATAGGCAGCCAGTTCCTCGGCCGTCCAGCGCTGGCGCGCCTCGTCCTGACAGCAGGTCCGATACACCAGCGCGCCCACGTCCAGAAAGCGCTTCACATCGGCTTCCGTGAGCTTTCCCTGCACCTGCATAAGGCAGTCCGCAAGGGTTGAAAGCACGCCGTCCCACCCGTCGAATCTGCCCGGCGACACCGGCAACGTAATCATGCGCGCCATCATTTCACTATGGTCCATGCTGAGTCTCCGCTCTGACGGGGAACCGCTCGGTCCGCAACCCACCGGCGCCCCGGCGTCATACAGCAAGTGGCGTTCCCGATAGAGACCGGTGTCAGACACCAAGGGTGGCCGCCCACACTTTGATGCGGCAGGTGGTCCGCGGGTATCGGACACCTGCGGGCCAGGAAACACGATGCAAGGCTGCTTACGCAGATTACCGGGCCGTCGACCGGCCCGTCACCGGATCCGGCGCGCGCCCCCGCAGCAGTGACCCCGGGTGAGCCTGCAGGTAGTCTGCCAACTCCCGTAGCGACCTCGCCGTGCGCGCCAGTTCCTGCAGCAATGCGCTCGTGTTGACGGGCAGGCCGGCATCGGGGCTGAGCAGCCCACCGACGGCGGCGAGCGACCGGCTTGCCTGGCGCAACGTCGCGGTCGCCTCGGGCGCAAGCTGTGTGTCCAGCCGCTTCACCAGCTTGGACGTGCCCTGCAGCAGGTTATTGAGTTCAGCGCCCAGACCTTCAAAGGGAATCCTGTCCAGCTTGGTCAGGATGCTGTTGATCTGCAGCTGCAACTGGTCCAGATTGTTCGGCACCGTGGGAATGAAAGGCGCCTCCTCCATCTTGAACGTCACGGGCTCGGCGTCCGGGAAGACCGCAAAGGCGACATACAACTGGCCTGTCAGGAGATTGCCGATGCGCAATTGCGCCCGTAATCCCTGGTCGATCAAGGCCGCCATCAGCTTGCCGCTGGGATGCGTGACCGTAGAGCCCGAAAACTCCTTGATTTCTTCAAACGTTTTGGCGCCCAGCCGTTCCGGATAGAGGGTGGCATCCACCAGGGCATAGAACTGCTGCGTGGTGCGATCGAGTTCCAGTCCGATGGCATCCACCTGTCCGACCGACGCGCCAAACGCGTCAATGGGCGCGCCCACGGACAGTCCGCGCACCGATTGGTCGAACCGCATGCGGATGCGCAGCGGCGTGCCGTCCGGCTGCGCGCGCGCCGCAGTCTCTGAGGGATAGATGACGAACGCGGCGTCCGGTTTGGCTGCGGTGTGTAAACGGGTCTCGACCGAGTCGAAGGCGACGCCGCCCACAATCACCGACACCAACGACTGAGACCGCACTTGCAGCCCGCCTGCGTCCACCGAGAAGTCCACCCCGCTGGCGTTCCAGAAACGCGTGCCTTCATTGACGAAGGCGTCGTTGGGCGCATCGACAAACACCTGGATATCGACGCCCTGGCCCGTGGCATCCAGGCGATAGCTCACCACCTGCCCTACCGCGATGCGCCGGAAATAGACGGGCGATCCGATGTCCAGCGAACCGAGGTCCTGGCCCTTGAGGGTGAAGCGCTTGCCCGGCCTGTCCTGCGTCACCTCGGGCGGGATTTCCAGACCGACGAAAGCGAACTTGGTCGCCTTGCGCGGATCGCTGTCGCCATTACGGCCGGCGGGATCCAGGCCGATGTAGGCGCCGGACAGCAACGTGTTCAGGCCCGAAACGCCACTGAGCGTCAGGCGCGGCCGCACCACCCAGAACACGGTGCCCTCCTGCAGGAGCCCAGCCGCGTCCTTGTTGAGCTGCACCGTCGCAATCACGCCGGTCCGGTCCTCGTTGAGCGCCACGCGCTGGACGGTGCCGACGTTGACTTCCTTGTAGCGCACCTGTGTCTTGCCGGCCTCCAGCCCTTCCGCCGTCTGGAAGCTGATCGTGGCCTCGGGCCCTGCGTCCATCCAGACCTTCAGCACCAGCAGCAGGCCACCCAGCGCCGCAACAATAGGCACCAGCCAGATCCAGGAAAACCGCCGTCTGCGGCCAGCGGGCGGCGGCTTGTGTGCGACAGCAGGAGCAGTCTCGGGCATTGAAGGCATCCTTCGTGAGCACGCGTCTGGACTCTGGGTGCAATCCCGATAAAGCGTCGCGCCGGGCGGTCCGCCGCGCAACAAGGGTATTCCCCACGTTCCGGCCTGCCCGCTGCGCCAATAGCGAGTAGGATAGCCATCCCAACAAACAGGAAAGATCCGTGAATATCGAAATTCGTCCTGCCGCACCGTCGGACGCGGCCCAGATCCATGCCTTCATTACCGAACTGGCCGTCTATGAACGCGCTGCGCACGAGGTGATCGCCAGCGCCGACGACGTCGAACGCACCTTGTTTGCCGAAGGCGCCCCCGCCCGGGCGTTGATGTGCCTGCTGGACGGCAAGGCCATTGGCTACGCCGTCTATTTCTACAGCTACTCCACCTGGCTCGGAAAAAACGGCATCTATCTCGAGGACCTGTACGTCACGCCCGAGCACCGTGGAATCGGCGCGGGACGCGACCTGCTGCGCCATCTGGCACGCGAGGCCGTGGCGAACGGCTGCGGACGGCTCGAGTGGAGTGTGCTGGACTGGAATCAGCCCGCCATCGACTTCTATCAATCCATCGGCGCGCTGCCGCAGGATGAGTGGGTGCGCTATCGGATGGCCGGCGACGCGTTGGTCAACTTTGCCGAGGGCCGCCGCTAGGGCAGCCGCACCGGTTAGAACTCCGGCAGGTCGAACAGCGTGTGCAAGGTGGAACTGGGCACCGGCACCGATGCAAGGTGTTCGCGCCCGCCGGCGTCCACCAGCACACGCACCGCGCGCGAAGCGACGGTGAGGCCGTCGACACTGATCGCGGTCTCGACCTCGGCGCCTTCCTTGATGAGTTCAATGACTTCGGCGGCTGCGGCCGTCGTGGGCTCCGAGATCCAGCCGGGAACGCCACGCACGGCCTGCCCCCAGCGCACGTAGGCGATATGGCCACTTCCGGCCTCTTTGCGCACGGCGACGATCACATACAAAGACATCCAGGCCTCCCTAATGTTTGGCCTGGATCGTATAACAGCTTGGCGGCCGTGTGATGACCGCAAGCGCGTCAGGGTTCGATGTCGATCGGCGCAAAGGACTTCACCAGGTCGTCGAGCTGCTTGAGTTGCGTCAGGAAGGGCTCGAGCTTGTCCAGCGGCAACGCGCTGGGGCCATCGCATTTAGCGTTCTTGGGATCGGGGTGGGCTTCCAGGAAAAGGCCCGCCAGCCCGACCGCCATGCCGGCGCGCGCCAGGTCTGCGACCTGTTCACGACGACCGCCGGATGCCGCGTCCAGCGACGAACGCTGCTGCAGCGCGTGGGTGACGTCGAAGATCAGCGGGCGGTTGCCGGACACCTTTTTCATGACGCCGAAACCCAGCATGTCGACGACCAGATTGTCGTAGCCAAAGCTGGTGCCGCGATCACACAGAATCAGCTTGTCGTTGCCGGCCTCGGTGAACTTCTCGACGATGTTCAGCATCTGCGCGGGGCTGAGGAACTGCGGCTTCTTGATGTTGACCACGCGCTGCGTCTTGGCAAGCGCGACGACCAGATCGGTCTGGCGCGCCAGAAAGGCCGGCAGTTGCAGGATATCGGCAACTTCGGCCACCGGCGCCGCCTGCCACGGTTCGTGGACGTCGGTGATGACCGGCACGCCGAATTCCTTTTTCACGGCTTCGAAGATCTTCATGCCTTCTTCGAGGCCAGGGCCGCGGTACGAATGGATGGACGAGCGATTGGCCTTGTCGAACGACGCCTTGAATACGTAGGGAATGCCCAGTTTGCGGGTGACGCGTTGGTATTCCTCGCACGCGCGCAGCGCCAGATCCTTGGATTCCAGCACATTGATGCCGCCGAACAGCACGAAGGGCCGGTCGTTCGCGCAGGCGATCGAAGGGGAGATAACGACTTCTGGGGCGGTCATGATGGGCGATCCTGTAAAGGTGAAGCAGGTGATAGTGCGTAATGTACAACCTGCTTCCTCGCGCCATCATCTGACCGGCCCCATTTTCAGCTCACAGGGGCTCTGAAGTGATCCCTCGCGCCGCGTTTCCGCCCTGTCAGGCGCGTTCGATCGCCGGGTCGCTGACCAGCCGGTAGGCCACCGCGCCGATGACCGCGCCGACGATAGGCGCCAGCCAGAACAGCCACAACTGTTCCAACGCCCAGCCACCCACGAACAGCGCCGGTCCGGTCGAGCGTGCCGGGTTCACCGATGTGTTGGTGACCGGGATGCTGATGAGGTGAATGAGGGTCAGCGCAAAGCCGATGGGAATGGCCGCAAAGCCGGCCGGCGCCCGCCTGCTGGTGGCGCCGAGAATCACGAAGATAAAGCCGGCCGTCAGCACCACTTCGGTCACCATCGCGGCCAGCAGCGTGTACTTGCCCGGTGAATAGGCGCCATAGCCATTGGCGGCGAAGTGGCTGGCCCTCAGGTCGAAACCCAGCTTGCCGTTGGCGATGCAGGCCAGGACCGCCGCAGCGGCGATGGCGCCCAGGACCTGAACGATGACGTACGGCAGGATTTCTCGGGCGGGGAAGCGTCCGCCGGCCACCAGGCCGACTGTGACAGCAGGATTGAAGTGCCCGCCAGATATGTGGCCCACAGCGAAGACCATCGTCAGGACGGTCAGGCCGAACGCCAGCGCAACGCCCGCGAATCCGATGCCCAGTTGGGGAAAACCGGCGGCAAGCACGGCCGCGCCGCAACCGCCCAGCACCAGCCAGAAGGTGCCGAAGAACTCTGCGCCGCAACGCTTGGGTAGTGAATACATGTCCATCCCTCAGTAACGAAAGCCCTAAGGTATCGGCAAGCGCGCGAGGCAATATTCAAGAATCGAAAATCTTGACGATTCTTGTACGCCGGCGCGTCAGGCGTGACGCTGCTCGACAACATAGCCGGGGCGCACGCCGCTTGGGATCGTTCGGATGGCGGATGGGACTGCATTCGCTGGCTGGGTTGGCGGGCGCGATTTCGTTGGCGGAAACAAACAGCGGATGCTAATTTCAGCGGGACGCCTTCGCCGGAGGATCACCGTGAAACTGCTGCTCGCCTTTGTTCCCTTCATCACCTTTGCGCTGTTGGAGCACCGGGTCGGCACCCACGCCGCGCTCGTGGCCGCCACGGCCGTTTCCGCCCTGCTGGTCATCCGGGACCGGTTCATTCTTCACGTTTCGCCCAAGACACTCGAGGTCGGATCGCTGATCCTGTTCGGGGCGCTTGCCTTCGCGACCCGCTTCCCGGCGTTCAGTCCGTCGCTGTTGAGCGTTCGGCTGCTGGTGGACGCGGGGCTGCTGGCCATCGTGCTGGGTTCGATCTTTGCCGGCCGTCCCTTCACGCTTCAGTACGCAATGGAACGGGTGTCGCCCGAGGTGGCCGCCCGCCCGGCGTTCCGGCGCACCGCGGAACGGATCGCGTGGGCTTGGGCAGGCGCGTTCCTCGTCATCGTGCTGACGGATCTGGCGATGATGTACGTGCCGGCTTTCACCACCACCGTGGGCACGGTGGTCATCCTGGCGGCGCTTGGCGCAGCGGCCTGGTTCACGGCGTGGTTGCCCAAAGCGGGCAGGCGGTAAAGTGCGCTGTCTGAGCCGAATCAGTCCAGCCGGACGCGTTCAGGCCACTGCACTTCAGGAACGGCATTGAGCGCTGGTTTGGCAAACAGATAGCCCTGGAACCGTTCGATTCCAGCAGCCTGCAACCAGCACCACTCCTCGATCCGCTCCACGCCTTCGGCGACGGGCGTGATGCCCATTGCGCTGCACGTGCGGGCAATGCCGCAGACGATTGCCTGGCGCGGTCCGTCCTGATGAATGTTCTGAATGAGCTGCCGGTCGATCTTGAGCTTGTCCGGCTGAAACTCGGCCAGCAGCGACAGGCCCGCATAGCCAGCCCCGAAATCATCGATCGCAACGCCGATGCCGGCGCGGCGCAGCCGTTCGATCGCATCCCTGAAGGCGCGCGGCCGCTCGATCGCTTCCTGTTCGGTGATTTCGACGATCACATGCTGTGGCAACAGCGCGCACGCCGCAATCTGATCCACCAGGCGGTCGACCGCGGCCGGATCTTCAATCAGTGACATGGGCAACAGATTGACCGACAGCTTTACATCGGTCAGGCCCAGCCGCCGCGCCAGCTCAAATGCCGAGGCCTTGGATTCCAGATCCACGCGATAACGGTCCGCAGGATTCAGGCTGGCGAACAACTGTTCCGGCGATCCGCCCGATTGACCGCGGATCAGGAATTCAAGGGAGGTTATCTCACGCCGCAGGGGATCGACGATGGGTTGCAGCGCAAAGGGATATGGCCGCGCAGGCGCTGCGGGATCTTCATGCGCCAACCGAACACCGCTGGCCGCAAACCGCCAGTTGGCCGCGTCGTCGCCTTCGACGATATGGTCCGTGCCATGCGCATCGGCATACCAGCCAAGAATCTTCACCACCCGGTCGTCACCGCCCGGCCAGCGCCCCGGCTTTTTCATCTTGGCCAGAATGCGCGCAGAAACCTGTTGGGGATCGAGCGCTCGCAGGTCAAGCAGCGCCATCGCATCCCCCCCAAACCGGCGGGTAGGCCCGTGATCCTGCATGAGCAGCACGACGTTCTTGTGGGCATCGTCGCGCCGGATGGCATCGAATATCAGGTTGACCGCCTCGTCGGGGCCTTCCAGCAACTGGACGAAATGAACGCCGTCAAAGAGCAATATGCCGGTCACCTACAGGGCGGCGTTGCGAGCTCGGGCGGGCGTCAGCAGGTCGGTCAGATCCTGCGCGTTCATCGAAGTGACAGCACGGCTGCGGTATATCAGTGTCGATAGCATGGCGTGCTCTATGCAAACGGGTCGGACGGGGAAGGCTCGCGGCAAGGCTAATGTTCAAGCGAGCAGGCGTGATCTGTGGGGAATCTGTTCGATCGGGCCGTCACTGCGGCACGTCGATGGATCGGCGGTCAACGCGGCGCATGAATCGCTGCCGACGGACTGCGTGGATGGGGCCACGGCTTAATGGCGCCACTGGGCGCCACCCTCGCCTAGGAATTCCAGAGTGGGTCTGGACGAACCGGCCTGAAAAGCTCAGGGAAACCGGCGGGTAACCGGACACTTTCCACGAACTGAAGCGGGTTTGGCCTGACCGGTCCAATCATTCAGGAAATGATAGGTGTAAAACCTAAATCATTGAAATCATGGGGGGATTTGGTGGTGCGAAGGAGGGGACTCGAACCCCTACACCTGTTACGGCGTCAGGACCTAAACCTGGTGCGTCTACCAATTTCGCCACCTTCGCAATAGGCCAAGCCCGCTATTGTAGCTTGCTTGTTAAAATCTTGCGTCATGAATCCGCGCCTCGATGCCCTACACCCCTACCCGTTCGAAAAATTGCGGGCTTTGCTGGCCTCCGCCAGCTCGCAACCGGACGGTATTGCGCCCATCAACCTGTCGATCGGCGAGCCCAAACACGCCGCGCCGGAGCGCGTCGCGCAAGCCATCCGCGACAGCATGGCCGGGCTGTCGGTCTACCCCTCCACGAAGGGCGATCCGGCATTGCGCCGGGCGATTTCCGAATGGCTGGCGCGCCGCTACAGCATCCCGGCGCCTGATGCCGACACGCAGGTGCTGCCGGCACTCGGATCGCGCGAGGCGCTGTTTGCATTCACCCAAACCGTGATCGATCCGTCGGCGGGTTCGGTGGTGATCTGCCCCAATCCGTTCTATCAGATCTACGAAGGCGCCACGCTGCTGGCGGGCGCAACGCCCTACTTCGTCAACGCCGATCCGGTGCGCAATTTCGGCAGCGACTGGAACCAGGTGCCGGACGACGTCTGGAAGAAGACGCGCCTGGTGTTCGTGTGTTCGCCGGGCAATCCCGCGGGCAACGTGATGTCGCTGGAAGAATGGAAAACCCTGTTCGAATTGTCCGACCGCTACGGCTTCGTGATTGCGTCGGACGAGTGTTATTCCGAGATCTACCTGGACGAAGGCGATCCCCCGCTGGGCGGTTTGCAGGCGGCCCGCCGTCTGGGCCGGGACGACTACCGCAATCTGGTGGCGTTTTCCAGCCTGTCCAAGCGCTCCAACGTGCCGGGCCTGCGCTCCGGGTTCGTGGCCGGCGATGCCGCGCTGATCGGCCGTTTTCTGCTGTATCGCACGTATCATGGCAGTGCGATGAGCCCGATCGTGTCCGCGGCCAGTATTGCCGCGTGGACGGACGAGACCCACGTGAAGGAAAACCGGCGCCAGTACCGCGAGAAATTCGATGCGGTCGTGCCCATCCTGCAGAAGGTGCTGGATGTGTCACGGCCGCAAGCTTCGTTTTATCTGTGGGCGGCAACGCCCGGTTCGGATACGGCGTTCGTGCGCGACCTCTATGGCCGCACCGGTGTTACCGTGCTGCCGGGCAGTTTCCTGGCACGCGAGGCCCATGGCTTCAATCCGGGCCAGGGACGCATCCGCATCGCCCTGGTGGCGCCTTTGGCCGACTGCGTGCAGGCGGCCGAGCGCATCGCCCATTTTGTACATACCTCTGTTTGACCAACCTTTAAAAGCTGAGCCGATATGACTCTCGACCTGCAGACCACCATTGAACAAGCCTGGGAAAACCGGACCAACCTGTCGCCCGTCGACGCCAGCGCCGAAGTGCGCGAAGCCGTCGAGCACACCATCGACGGTCTGGATCTGGGCCGCCTGCGCGTGGCCGAGAAGATCAATGACGACTGGGTCGTGCACCAGTGGATCAAAAAGGCCGTGCTGCTGTCGTTCCGTCTGAACGAGAACGCCATCATGGGCCAGGCGCCCCTGCAGTTCTACGACAAGGTGCCGCTCAAGTTTTCGGAATTCGGCGACAACGCGTTCAAGCAAGGCGGCTACCGCGTGGTGCCGCCGGCCGTCGCCCGCCGCGGCTCGTTCATTGGTCGCAACGTGGTGCTGATGCCCTCGTACGTGAACATCGGCGCCTACGTTGACGAAGGCACCATGGTCGACACGTGGGCCACCGTCGGTTCGTGCGCCCAGATCGGCAAGAACGTCCACCTGTCGGGCGGCGTCGGCATCGGCGGCGTGCTCGAGCCCCTGCAGGCCAACCCCACCATCATCGAAGACAACTGCTTCATCGGCGCGCGCTCCGAAGTCGTGGAAGGCGTCGTGGTCGAAGAGAACTCGGTGCTGGCCATGGGCGTGTTCCTGTCGCAAAGCACCAAGATCTACGACCGCGCCACCGGCAAGATCACGTACGGCCGCGTGCCGTCCGGCTCGGTCGTGGTGCCCGGTTCGCTGCCGTCGGCTGACGGTTCGCATAGCCTGGCCTGCGCCGTGATCGTCAAGCGTGTCGATGCGCAGACCCGCGCCAAGACCAGCATCAACGATCTGCTGAGGGCTTGATGAGCAATTCGGCCGTACTGGATCTGGTCAAGGACCTGATCGCCCGTCCCTCGGTGACGCCCGCGGACGAAGACTGCCAGGCGGCGCTTGCCGCCCGGCTCGAACGCATCGGCTTCACCTGCGAGACCATCGCGCAGGGCGGCGTGACCAATCTGTGGGCCCGGCGCGGCAGCACCGCCCCGCTGACGGTCTTTGCCGGCCACACCGACGTGGTGCCCCCGGGCCCGCGCGAAAAGTGGAACAGCGATCCCTTCGTTCCCACCGAACGCGACGGCTGGCTGTATGGCCGCGGCGCGGCCGACATGAAAAGCTCGATCGCCGCCTTTGTGGTGGCGGCCGAGGAGTTCGTGGCGGCCCATCCGGACCATGGCGGTTCGATCGCGCTGCTGATCACGTCCGACGAGGAAGGCCCGTCCATCGATGGCACCGCCATCGTCTGCGACGCTTTGAAAGCGCGCGGCGAGCAGCTGGATTACTGCATCGTCGGCGAGCCCACGTCGGGCGACGTGCTGGGCGACACCTGCAAGAACGGCCGCCGCGGCTCGTTGTCGGGCAAGCTCACGGTCAAGGGCATCCAGGGCCACGTGGCCTACCCGCATCTGGCGCGCAACCCCGTGCACCAGCTTGCGCCCGCGCTGGCCGACATCGTGAACATCGAATGGGACCAGGGCAATGAATACTTCCCGCCCACGACGTTCCAGGTGTCGAACCTGAACTCCGGTACGGGCGCCACGAACGTGGTGCCGGGCGAGGCTGTGGCGTTGTTCAACTTCCGCTTCTCGACCGCCAGCACGCCGGAAAGCCTGAAGCAGCGGGTTCATGCCGTGCTGGACAAGCATGGCCTGGAATACGACCTGGAGTGGGAACTGGGCGGCGAGCCGTTCCTGACCCCGCGCGGATCGTTGACGGATGCACTGGTCAAGGCGATCCATGCCGAAACCGGCGTGACCGCCGAGCTGTCGACCACGGGCGGCACGTCGGATGGCCGCTTCATCGCCAAGATCTGCCCGCAGGTCATCGAGTTCGGCCCCGGCAACGCCACGATCCACAAGGTGAATGAGCGCATCGAGGTCGCCTCGCTGGAACCGCTCAAGAACATCTATCGGCGCACGCTGGAAAACCTGCTGTTGCCCGCATGATGCACGCGCCGGCGGGATTCAAGTCCCGCCGCGCGATCTTTTTAGCCCCCCTCCCGGGGGCGTTTTTCCGTTTTCCCCCTGGGGCGGTGAATTGAATGCCTGATACGAACGCAACCTCCCGCGAAGAACTGCAGACCGTGCGCGACCTGATCCGCTACGGCGTGTCGCGCCTGAATGGCGCCCAGGTCTCGCTGGGACACGGCAGCGACAATGCCTGGGACGAGGCGGTCTACCTGACACTGCACGCGCTGCACCTGCCGCTGGACACGCTGGATCCGTTCCTGGATGCCCGGGTGGTGCGCGAAGAGCGCGAGCGCGTGCTAGACCTGCTGGACCGCCGCGTGACCGAGCGCGTGCCCGCCGCCTACCTGACCAACGAAGCGTGGCTTCGCGGTCATCGGTTCTACGTCGACAAGCGGGTCATCGTGCCGCGCTCGCCGATCGCCGAGCTGCTGGACCAGGGGCTGTCGCCGTGGGTGCAGGATGCGCTGGCGGTGGAGAACGTGCTGGACATGTGCACCGGCTCGGGCTGCCTGGCGATCCTGTCGGCGCTGGCCTTTCCCTACGCGCACGTGGACGCCGTGGATGTTTCCGCCGACGCGCTGGAAGTCGCCCGCCGCAACGTCGACGACTACGGGCTTTCCGATCGCCTGGACCTGCACGCCAGCAATCTCTTCGACAACCTGCCCGCGCGCGAATACGACGTGATCGTCTGCAATCCGCCCTACGTGAACAGCGGTTCGATGCGCGCCCTGCCCCAGGAGTATTTGCACGAACCGCAACTGGCGCTGGCCGGCGGCGACGACGGCATGGACCTCGTGCGCCGCATCCTGGACGCCGCGCCACGCTACCTGTCGGAAAACGGCGTGCTGGTGCTGGAAATCGGCCACGAGCGCGATTTCTTCGAGGCCGCCTTCCCGCAGCTTTCGCCCATCTGGCTGGACACCGAGGAAGCCTCGGACCAGCTCCTGCTGCTTACCCGCGAGCAACTGAGCCTGTGATACGCGCCTCTGGATTGACCCTGCGCCGCGGCACGAAAGTGCTGCTGGACGGCGCCGAATTCGTTGTAAACCCCGGTGAACGGGTCGGCATCGTAGGCAAGAACGGCGCGGGCAAGTCCTCGCTGTTCGCGCTGCTGACCGGCGCGCTGGACCTGGACGCCGGCACCTTGTCGCTGCCCGCCGGCTGGCGCATCGCCAGCGTCGAGCAGGAACTTCACGCCGACGACCGCCCTGCCCGCGAGTTCGTCATCGACGGCGACACGCACCTGCGCGCGTTGCAGGCGCAGCGCGCGACGCTGTCCGACGACCAGGGCACGCAGATCGCGGAAGTGGAAGCCGCGCTGGTGGAAGCCGGCGCCTGGAGCGCCGCCGCGCGCGCCGAGCAACTGCTGGCCGGCCTGGGCTTCAAGCCTGCCGAATGGACGCAGCCCGTCGAGAGCTTTTCCGGCGGCTGGCGCATGCGTCTAGCGCTGGCCCGCGCGCTGATGGCTCCGTCCGAATTGCTGCTGCTGGACGAGCCCACCAACCACTTGGACCTGGACGCCATGTTGTGGCTGGAGAAGTGGCTCGGCGCCTACGAAGGCACCGTCATGCTGATCTCCCATGACACCGAATTCCTGGATGCCGTCGCGCGGTCCATTCTGCATTTCGACCATGCCAAGCTGACGCGGTATCGCGGCGGTTATGGCGACTTCCTGACGCAACGCGCCGAGCGCCTGCGTCAATCCAACATTGCCTATGAGCGCCAGACGCGCGAGACGGCCCGGCTGCAAGGCTTCATCGACCGCTTCAAGGCCAAGGCCTCCAAGGCCAAGCAGGCGCAGAGCCGCGTGAAGGCGCTGGCGCGCATGCAGGTGCTGGCGCCGCTGCAGGCCGAAGCGGGCATCGACATCCGCATTCCGTCACCGGAACAGGTGCCCGATCCGCTGATGACGCTGGAACACCTGTCCGCAGGCTACACGGACGCCGAAGGCAACGCCGTGCCCATCCTGCGCGACGTGACGCTGATGGTGCGCGCCGGCAGCCGCGTGGGCGTGTTGGGCGCCAACGGGGCCGGCAAGAGCACGCTGATCAAGACCCTGGCCGAAGAGATCCCCGTGCAGGCGGGCGAGCGCCGCGCCTCGCGTGGCCTGGCTATCGGGTATTTCCACCAGCACCAGCTGGACATGCTGGACGTGGACAGCACGCCGATCGCGCACCTGGCCCGCCTGGCGCCCGAGGCGCGCGAGCAGGAGCTGCGCAATTACCTTGGGGGGTTCGGGTTTTCGGGCGACACGGTCACCAGCAAGGTCGGCCCGATGTCGGGCGGCGAAAAGGCGCGGCTGGCGCTGTCGCTGATCGTCTGGCAAAAGCCCAACCTGCTGCTGCTGGACGAACCCAGCAACCACTTGGACGTGGAGACGCGCGAGGCCCTGGCCACCGCGCTGGCGGACTTCGGCGGCAGCATGCTGCTGGTGTCGCACGACCGGCACCTCTTGCGGACTACGGTGGACAGCTTCTGGATCGTGGCGGACGGTGCGGTGCGCGAGTTCGACGGCGACCTTGAGGACTACCGCGACTGGCTGGCCGCGCGCAACGCGGACGAGCGGGCCGAGGCGCGTGAAAACGCTGAAAGCGGCGGCGAGCCTGTCGTGGATCGCAAGGCGCAACGCCGCGCCGAGGCCGAACAGCGGCAACGCCTGTCTGCACTGCGCAAGCCGCTGGAGTCCAAGCTGGCCAAGGTCGAAACCGAGATGGAAAAGCTGCGCGGCAAATTGGCCGCCCTGGATGCGGTGATCGCCGATCCGGACCTGTATTCCGACGCGCGTCGCGCTGAACGCCAGAAGGTCATGGCGGAACATGGCGAACACGGCAAGCGGATGGGGGAACTGGAAGAGCAGTGGCTTGAGCTGCAAGGCTCGCTGGAAGAGATAGACCAGAGCGAAGCCTGATCCAAATGAAATCGGCCCCAATCCGGGGCCGATTTCTTTGGGTTTGAGCGTGCTGCGCGCTTGCGTGGGAAGCGCTGGCGCGCGCCTGCGGTTACGAGTACGGACGCTCGCGCAAGCGGGTATGGTTGTCGATTACCGTGTCGATGACTTCGCGCAGGATGGTTTCAGCCAGATCGGGCGGAACGCCCGCTTCCAGCGCCAAACGGCGGATGCGTTCGACCTGCTGGGCTTCGCGCTTGGGATCGACGAGGTCCATGCCGTGGTTGGTCTTGAGTTCGCCGATCATGTCGGTGCAACGGAATCGCACGCCAAGCAGCAACATGATCTGCTGATCGATCTCGTCGACTTCGGCGCGCAGGGCCGCCAGCTCGGCTTTGGGGGAATCGTTGGTAGCCATATGTAGTCAACCCTGAACAATGTCGAGCTTGGCGATGCCCAGCGCCAACGTTTTGGCGCCTACGTCGCGGAAGTGGATTTCCGCCTGTGCGTCCTGACCCGCGCCGCTCAGACCGATGATGGTGCCGTCGCCGAAACGCGCGTGACGGACGCCCTGACCCACACGATACTGCTTGTCGCCCACCGTGACGCCGGTTGCGACGCCACGGGGTTGACGCGGCGCAATGGTGTTGGTTGGCTTGCGGCCGAAGGCATCGCCCCGGTTGCCGCCACCCCAGCCCGCGCCCGTGGCGCTGATGGGCGCCAGTCCGGCCTTGGGCGTCAGCCACTTCAGATGCTGCTCGGGAATTTCGTCCAGGAAGCGCGAGCGCATCGCATAGCGCGTCTGGCCATGCAGCATCCGGCTTTGCGCCAGGCTGATGTACAGGCGCTGGCGCGCGCGGGTGATCGCCACGTACATCAGGCGGCGTTCTTCTTCGAGGCCGGCGGGCTCGAGGATGCTGTTCTCGTGCGGGAACAGTCCTTCCTCCAGGCCGGTGATGAAGACGGCGTCGAACTCCAGGCCCTTCGCAGCATGCACCGTCATGAGCTGGACGGCGTCCTGGCCTTGCTGGGCCTGGTTGTCGCCGGCCTCGAGCGCCGCATGTGACAGGAACGCGGCCAGCGGCGTCAGGTTGTCTCCCGCAACCGCCGGCGCGTCCACCACGCCCGGCATGAGCGTCGACGACGTGTCGTGGTCGGGCACCACGCCGGCGGGCATGCCGTCGTAGTTTTCCTCGGACGCGAACACGGCCGCGGCCGTGATCAGTTCGTTCAGGTTCTCCAGCCGCTCGGCGCCTTCGCGCTCGGCCTTGTAGTGCGCATTCAGGCCACTGGCTTCGAGCATGTGCTCGACCATTTCGGGCAGCGGCAGCTCGCGCGTTTCTTCGATCAGGCGATGAATCAGTTGCGCAAACTGCGCCAGATTCGAACCGCCCTTGCCGCCGACCAGCGCCACCGCGCCATACAGGCTGGTGTCATGCTGCCGGGCGGCGTCGGCCAACTGCTCGAGCGTGCGCGCCCCGATGCCGCGCGTCGGGAAGTTGACCACCCGCATCCACGACGTGTCGTCGTGCGGATTGGCCATCAGGCGCAGGTAGGCGAGCGCGTGCTTGATTTCCTGGCGTTCAAAGAAGCGCAGGCCGCCGTAGACCTTGTACGGAATGCCGGCGGAAAAGATGGCGTGTTCGATGACGCGCGACTGCGCGTTGCTGCGATACAGCACCGCGATTTCGCGGCGGTCGCTGCCTTCGTGGATGAGCGAACGGATTTCGTCCACGATCCACTGCGCTTCCATGCCATCGGACGGCTGTTCGATGACGCGGACCGGCTCGCCTTCGCCCTGGTCGGTCCAGAGATTCTTGCCCAGGCGGCCCGAGTTGTGACCGATGAGCGCGTTGGCCGAATCCAGGATGTGACCGTAGGACCGGTAGTTCTGCTCCAGGCGGATGACGGTGCCATGCGCGTAGTCGCGCTCGAAGTCGGCCATGTTGCCGACGTTCGCGCCGCGGAACGCGTAGATGGACTGGTCGTCGTCGCCCACGGCAAAAATGGCCGCGCCGCCGCCGGCCAACAGGCGCAGCCACTTGTACTGCAGCGTGTTGGTGTCCTGGAACTCGTCGACCAGGATGTGCCGGAAACGGCGTTGATAATGTTCGCGTACGGGCGCGTTGCGCGACAGCAATTCGTAGGCGCGCAGCAGCAATTCGGCGAAGTCGACCACGCCTTCGCGCTGGCACTGGGCTTCGTAGAGCTGGTAGATCTCGATCAGGCGGCGGCGATGGGCGTCGTAGGCTTCGACGTCCGGCGGACGCAGGCCCTCTTCCTTGGCGCCGTTGATGAAGCGCTGCACATCGCGGGGCGGGTATTTTTCGTCGTCGACGCCGTTGGCCTTCATTAGGCGCTTGATGGCCGCAAGCTGGTCCGTGACGTCGAGGATCTGAAAGCTCTGGGGCAGACCGGCGTCGCGATGATGCGCGCGCAGCATGCGGTTGCACAGGCCGTGGAACGTGCCGATCCAGAGGCCGCGCGTATCGATCGGCAGGATCGCCGACATGCGCGCCAGCATCTCGCGGGCGGCCTTGTTGGTGAACGTAACCGCCAGCAGCCCAAAAGGCGAAGCCTGGCCGGTTTGAATCAGCCAGGCCATGCGGGTGGTGAGCACCCGGGTCTTCCCGCTGCCCGCCCCGGCCAAGACCAGGGCGTGCTGCGGTTCTAACGTTACTGCGGCGCGTTGTTCAGGATTTAGCTTCTCTAGCATCATGCCGCGTAGCGGCGCAGATGTTGAGCGAACTGCTCAAGCCCAGCGATGCCGCTTTGCTGGGCGCGCTGGCACCAGGCCTGCAGGTCGTGAAGAAGCTGTTCGCTGCTGGCGCTGGAGCTTTCCCAGATGCGGCCGAGTTCGCGGCGCATCTGCACCAGCGTCGACAGCGACTTGTTCTGGGCGATGGCCTTGTCCACGGCAGCCAGTTGCTCGGGCTGCAGGATATCTTCGTTGCGATGGATGGCGCGACGCACGCTGTGCAGCTTGGTGTAGCCGCATTCGGCGTTGCCTTCCTGGCGCGAAGCCTTCAGCTTGGCAAGTTCTTCGCGGGCGGCGCTCTTGATCACGTCCGCATAGCGGGCCATGACTTCGTAGCGGTGCGTGATCACGCCTTGCAGCGTGCGCAGGTCGATGCCCGTGCGGGAGTCGTCCAGCTTGAGCTTGGGCGCAACCTTCTTGATCTTGGCCAGGCCAAAGAACTTCAGGATGTTGATGTAGCACCAGCCGATGTCGAACTCGTACCACTTGGCCGAAAACTTGGCCGACGTGCCGTGGGCGTGGTGGTTGTTGTGCAGCTCTTCGCCGCCGATCACGATGCCCCACGGGAACACGTTGGTGCTGGTGTCCGGGCTGTTGTAGTTGCGGTAGCCCCAGAAATGGCCGATGCCGTTGACGACGCCGGCGGCCCAGAAGGGAATCCAGGCCATCTGGACAGCCCAGACCGTGACGCCGATCGCGCCGAACAGGGCGACGTCGATGGCGAGCATGGTCAGCACGCCCCACAGGCTGTGCTTGCTGTAGACGTTGCGCTCGAGCCAGTCGTCAGGCGTGCCGTGGCCGAACTTGGCCATGGTTTCCTTGTTGTTCGATTCTTCGCGGTACAGCTCGGCGCCGCGGAACAGAACCTTCCAGATGCCGAACAGCATGGGCGAGTGCGGGTCACCTTCCTTTTCGCATTTGGCGTGATGCTTGCGGTGAATAGCCACCCATTCCTTGGTGACCATACCGGTCGTCATCCAGAGCCAGAAGCGGAAGAAGTGCATGACAGCCGGATGGAGATCCAGACCGCGGTGCGCTTGGCTGCGATGGAGAAAAACCGTGACCGCAACAATCGTGATGTGCGTCACGACCAAAGTGAAAACGACGATCTGCCACCAAGTCGCTTGGGTCAGGCCGCCGGCAATGAAGGAGAGGATGTAATCCATAAAGCTGTTATGAGCCTCGCATGAGAAGGTGGCTGAAAGTTTAGCGTACCTTAGCCGTCTGATGACAATCTAGTTTCAAAATAGTTATTGAGAGAAATCAAGGACTAAGGCGCGGTTTTGAGCCAAAAAGCCGCCCTGCGAGCGCTTTGAGCGCGCGCAGAGGCTTTACTTGTGCAGTTGCGGCGGCTTTGCCCAGAGGGGGACGGCCTGAAAATCGCAGTCGCACCGGGTTTTGGCACCATTTGGCGTTTAAAGTTCCAGTCAGGCAACCCCGCAGTCTTGAAGGCGCCACGATACCGGGGCACACTGCACCCCGTTCCGCCCGCCCACTGTCTCTTTTCTCCCACGAATGTCGCCCACCACAATGCGTCACCGTTTTTTAACCGTTTTGGCCGCGCTCGGTGTGGCGATATCCGCCCCGGCTTCAGCGCAAACGCTGAAGTCTGGGGACGTCGCCGTCCTGGCTTCTTACTATGAGATCCGCGGGTCGGACTGCCTGGCGCTGCGGGCGCCGCGCGTGTCGATCACCCAGATGCCGACACTGGGCAAGGCCAGCATCCAGCAGACACGCGGGCAGTCCAGTAATTCCGGGCGCTGCGCGTACAAATCGGTGCCGGTGGCGCAGGTTGTCTACCAGGCCGACCAGCCGGGTTCCGACACCCTGTCCTGGGAAGTGAAGTACCAGAACAAGACCATCGGAACCCGCCGCTACAGTGCAACGGTGGGCGTTACGCCGGGTCCTTGACCGCAGTTTCCGTTTCTTTGACGTCGGAAGCTTTTACTTCGGCTTCCTCGACGGTGGTTTCCTCGGCAGTAACGGTCTGAGCGTCGGCGCCCGCTTGGGCTTCGGCCTCAGCGCCATCGGCCGCGTCGATCTGGTCGTCCTCGTCGGCGAGGTTGGCTTCAGCAGCCTCGGCGGCATCCGTCCCGGCGCCCTTCTTCTTGCGTTCGAACACAGCGGCAAAGAAGCCGTCGGTGCCGTGCAGATCCGGACGCAGTTGCACGTACGGGCCTTCCAGTTTCAGGGACTCGCAACGCGCGCCCAGGATTTCGGCGGCATCCACGCGTTCGAAGTCCGGATGGCTGGCCAGGAAGCGGTCAGCCTGGACTTCGTTTTCCTCGGCCAGCAGGCTGCACGTGGCGTAGACCAGGCGGCCGCCGGGCGCAACGCAGCGCGCGGCGCTGTTCAGGATGCGTTCCTGGAGCTGCCCCAGTTCCGCCAGCGCCTCGGGGTGCTGGCGCCACTTCAGGTCCGGATTGCGGCGCAGGGTGCCGATGCCGCTGCAAGGCGCGTCGACCAGCACGCGCTGGGCTTTGCCGGCCAGGCGCTTCACACGCGCGTCGTTCTCGTTGTCGATCACCACCGGGACCACATTCGAGAGGCCGCTACGGGCAAAGCGCGGCTTGGCGCGCGCCAGGCGGGCCGCCGAGACGTCGAAGGCGTACAGCCGGCCGGTCGAACGCATCAGTGCACCCAGCAGCAGCGTCTTGCCGCCGGCGCCTGCGCAGAAATCGATGATCATTTCGCCACGGCGCGGGGCGACCAGCAGGGCCAGCAGTTGGCTGCCTTCGTCCTGGACCTCAATGCTGCCGTTTTCGAACTGGGGCCACCGGTTGATGGCGGGGCGGCCTTCCATCCGGATGCCCCAGGGCGAAAAAGGCATGGCCGTGGGCTCATAACGGCCCGCCCCTTGTTGCAGTTCCGCCAGCATGGCGTCGCGCTCGGCCTTGAGCGGGTTCACGCGCAGGTCCAGGCTGGCCTGGCGGTTCAGGGCTTCCACCAGCGTTTCGGGGCTTTCCATGGCGCTCAGGCGCTCGTCCAGCCAGTCGGGGATGCTGCCGCGCACGGCACGGGGCAAGGTCGCGACGTCGATACGCGTGACCCGTTGCAGCCACTCTGCCTCGGCGGCATCCATGCCCTCCTGCAGGAACGCGGCGCCCAGGGTCGCGTTCAGGCCCAGGATGGCAAGACGGCGCGACGCGGGGCCGACACCGCTTTCGCCGTACTGGCGGTAGCGGCGCAGGTGGCGTAGCACGTCATAGACGGCCTCGGCGACTTCGGAACGGTCGCGCGCGCCCAGGTTCGGGTGATGGCGCAGCCAGTGCGAGAGCGCGGCGTCGGCCGGATAGGTCCATTGCAGGATTTCGCCCAGCACGCGCTGCACCTGATCGATGCGGATGGCCGCATGCGACAGGCGGGGTCGATTGGACTGGGGCTTTTGCGGGGCGTGATCGCGCTCGCCGCCGCGCGACTCGCCGCGCGGGCCGCCGAAAGAGGAGCGGGAGTCCGAACGTCCCTGCTCATCACGGCGGTCCTGGCCGTACGAATGGCGTTCACCGCCTCGGCTTTCGCTGCGATCCTGTCCATTCGAACCGCGTTCGCCGCCACGGGCACCGCCGCGATCTTGTCCATAGGAGCCGCGACCTTCGCCTCGCTGGCCGCCGAACGACGAGCGCGAGTCCGGGCGCCCCTGACCTTCACGACGATCCTGGCCGTACGAACCGCGATCACCGCCACGGCCTTCGCCACGATCCTGGCCGAAGGAGCCGCGACCTTCGCCGCGCTGGCCGCCGAACGACGAGCGCGAGTCCGCGCGTCCCTGACCTTCACGGCGGTCCTGGCTGTAAGAACCGCGTTCGCCGCCACGGCTTTCGCCGCGATCCTGGCCGAAGGAGCCGCGACCTTCGCCGCGCTGGCCGCCGAACGACGAGCGCGAGTCCGGGCGTCCCTGACCTTCACGGCGGTCCTGGCTGTACGAACCGCGCTCGCTGCCTCGGCCTTCGCCGCGATCCTGTCCATAGGAACCACGCCCTTCGCCCCGCTGACCGCCAAACGAGGAACGCGAATCCGGGCGTCCCTGCCCTTCGCGGCGGTCCTGCGTGTACGAACCGCGTTCGCTGCCGCGCCCTTCATTGCGCTGTCCGCCAAACGACGAGCGGGAATCGGGGCGGCCCCGGCCCTCGCCGCGGTCCTGGCCGTAGCCGCCGCGATCGCTCGTGCGCTCGTCGCGCGCGCGGTCGCCGGATTCGGCCCGGTCACGCGGCGCCGGTTTGCGGGCGTCGCCCTTGGGACGCGAGAAAAAAGACCGGCCGTCGCGGCCTTCCGAGGCGGCGCCGAAGGAGCCGGCCGGGCGGGAACGCGGGGATTGGGGTTTAGTCATGGTGTATTCCAATAGGGCGGAAGCGTTCCGCCCGAAAAATGCTTTTCAGGGCCGTTCAAGCGGCCGGCGACCAGGAAAAAAGGCGCACGGGGTCGCCCTGGACGGCCACGCGGTGATCGTTTGTCAGGGTAACCCGCCCTTCGGCAAGCCAGCGAACGGCAGCCGGAAAGGCCTGGTGCTCAACGGCCAGCACGCGCTCGGCCAGCAATTCAGGCGTGTCGCCCGCCAGGACCGGCACGCAGCCCTGGGCGATGATGGGCCCGTGGTCCAGCACCGGGGTGACGAAATGCACCGTGCAGCCATGCACGCGCACGCCGGTGGCCAGCGCCTGCGCATGGGTGTGCAGGCCGGGGAATGCGGGCAGCAGCGAGGGGTGGATGTTGACCAGGCGGCCGGCGTAATGATTGACGAAACCGGGCGTCAGCACGCGCATGAACCCGGCCAGGATGACGTAGTCGGGCGCATAGCGATCGATTTCGGCGGCCAGCGCGGTATCGAAGGCTTCGCGGCTGGCGTAGTCCTTGTGATACAGGGCCGCTGTGGGGATGCCCTGCGCGGCGGCCCATTCGAGGCCGCCGGCGTCGGGACGGCTGGCGATGACGGCGGCGATTTCCGCCGGCCAGTGTTCGTCGCGGCAGGCCTCGGCCAGCGCCTGCATGTTGCTGCCCCGCCCCGAGATCAGGATGACGAGGCGGCGCTTGATAGAAGAAGTTTCCGGCAAGATGAACAATTCCAAGGGAAAACGGGCGGTTCCGGTCCCGAAATCAGGCGCACGCCCTGCGCACGCCGTGCCCGCAAAGGCGGCTGAGCCCCCCCCTGCGGGCGGGATACGAACAAACCCGTAATCCAAAATTGTAAACTCTCGCTCGTGAAACCATCGCTGCGCATCTACCGATCCCTGCCCCCGCCCGAACGGCGCGCCCCTTGCGCGCTGACAATCGGCAATTTCGACGGCGTCCATCGCGGGCACCAGGCCATGCTTGCCCGCGTCTGCCAGGTGGCCCGCGAACGCGGGCTGACGCCGGCCGTGATGACGTTCGAGCCGCACCCGCGGGAGTATTTCGCCACCCTCAACCAACGTCCGGAACTGGCGCCGACCCGCATTTCGGGGTTGCGCGACAAGCTGGCCGCGCTGGCGCGCTACGGCATATCGCAGGTCGTGGTCGAGCGGTTCAATGCCCGGCTGGCTGAAATGTCGGCCAACGCCTTCATCGAGCACCTTCTGGTGCAGGGCCTGCAGACCAAATGGCTGCTCGTGGGCGAAGATTTTCGCTTCGGGCACAAGCGCAGCGGCGATATCGACCTGCTGCGCGAAGCCGGCATGGTGCATGGCTTCGAGGTCCAGACGCTGGCGGACGTGACCGACCGTCAAGGTCACCGCATTTCCAGTTCCGAGGTGCGCACCGCGCTGGCCGTGGGCGACCTGGAGCGCGCGCGCCATCTGCTGGGCCATCCGTTCCATATCAGCGGGCACGTGATCCACGGCCAGAAGCTCGGCCGTACGCTCGGCTATCCCACCATGAACCTGCGTGTGGCCGAACGATGCGCCGCGCGGTCGGGCATCTACGTGGTGCAGGTTCATGGGCTGGCCGACCGCGCACTGCCGGCGGTGGCGAGCCTGGGCGTGCGCCCGACGGTCGAGGACCGCGGCAGAGTGCTGCTTGAGTCACACCTGCTCGACGAGTCCGTCAACGCTTACGGTAAACTCGTACGCGTTGAATTCCTGCAAAAGCTGCGGGACGAAGAAAAATTTCCTGATCTCCCTTCCCTGACTGCCGCCATCGCCGAAGACGCGCGAAACGCGCGCGCCTATTTTGCCGTTCATGGACTATAAAAAGACCCTCAACCTGCCCGATACCCCCTTCCCCATGCGGGGCGACCTCGCCAAGCGCGAGCCCGCCTGGATTGCGCAATGGGAGGAAAACCACGTCTACCAGGCGATCCGTGCGGCCAGCCGCGGCCGGCCGCGCTTCGTGCTGCATGACGGCCCGCCCTATGCGAACGGCGACATCCACATCGGCCACGCGGTCAACAAGATCCTGAAGGACATCATCGTCAAGAGCCGCAACATGGCCGGCTATGACGCGCACTACGTGCCGGGCTGGGACTGCCACGGCATGCCCATCGAGATCCAGATCGAAAAGAAGTACGGAAAGCACCTGCCCGTGGCGGAAGTGCAATCCAAGGCCCGCGCCTACGCCCTCGAACAGATCGATCGCCAGCGCAAGGACTTCAAGCGCCTGGGCGTGCTGGGCGAGTGGGATCGTCCGTACATGACGATGAACTACAGCAACGAGGCCGACGAGATCCGTGCGCTGGGCCGCATCCTGGACAAGGGCTACGTGTTCCGTGGCCTGAAGCCGGTGAACTGGTGTTTTGACTGTGGCTCGGCGCTGGCCGAGGCTGAAGTCGAATACGCGGATCGCGTGGATCCCGCCGTCGACGTCGCGTTCCCGTTCGCCGACCACAAGCGGCTGGCCCAAGCCTTCGGCCTGGATTCGGTGGACGACGGCGCCATCGTGATCTGGACGACCACGCCCTGGACCATTCCGTCCAACCAGGCGCTGAACGTCCATCCCGAAATCGAATACGCGCTGGTGCGGGTCACTTCGGCTGCCACGCCCAAGTTCGGTCCCCTGCTGCTCATCGCCAAGGAACGCGTCGAAGCCTGCCTGAAATCGTGGGACCTCGAAGGCGAAGTCATCGCCACGGCGCCCGGCGAGGCCCTGTCAGGCATCGAGTTCCGCCATCCGCTGGCGCAGTTCAACGCTGCCTACGATCGCAAGGCGCCCGTGTACCTGGGCGACTACGTGACGGCAGACTCCGGCACCGGCGTGGTGCACTCGGCACCGGCTTACGGTATCGAAGACTTTGTGTCGTGCAAGGAGCACGGCATGAAGGACACCGACTTCATCAGCCCGGTGATGGGCGACGGCAAGTACGTGGACAGCCTGGCGCTTTTTGGCGGCCTGTCGATCTGGGACGCAAACCCCAAGATCGTCGAAGCGCTCAAGGAAGCCGGCGCGCTGATGCACGTCGAAAAGCACAAGCACAGCTATATGCACTGCTGGCGCCACAAGACGCCGATCATCTACCGCGCGACCAGCCAATGGTTCGCGGGCATGGATGTCGCGCCCAAGGACGGCAGCCCGACCCTGCGCGAATCGGCGCTGGCCGGCATCGACGCCACGGCGTTCTACCCCGCATGGGGCCGCGCCCGTCTGCATGCCATGATCGCCAACCGTCCGGACTGGACCCTGTCGCGCCAGCGCCAGTGGGGCGTCCCGATGGCGTTCTTCGTGCACAAGGAAACCGGCGAACTGCATCCGCGCACGTCCGAATTGCTGGAACAGGTGGCGCAGCGCGTCGAACAGGGCGGCATCGAGGCCTGGCAGGCGCTCGATCCCCGCGAGCTTCTCGGCGACGAAGCCGACCAGTACGAAAAGAACCGCGACACGCTGGACGTATGGTTCGACTCGGGCAGCACGCACGCCACGGTGCTGGGCGGCAAGGACGGCGAATTCGCCGGTTCGCATGGCGCTGAACTCGCCTGGCCCGCCGACCTCTACCTGGAAGGCTCGGACCAGCATCGCGGCTGGTTCCATTCGTCGCTCCTGACCGGCTGCATGCTGTACGGCCAGCCGCCCTACAAGGCCCTGCTGACGCACGGCTTCGTGGTGGACGGCCAGGGCCGCAAGATGAGCAAGTCGGTCGGCAACGTGATTGCCCCGCAGAAGGTCTCCGATTCCCTGGGCGCCGAAATCCTGCGCCTGTGGGTGGCCTCCACCGACTACTCGGGTGAGCTGTCGATCTCGGACGAGATCCTCAAGCGTGTGGTGGAAGGCTATCGCCGCATCCGCAACACCCTGCGCTTCCTGTTGGCCAACCTGGCTGACTTCGATGCGGTGTCGCAATCGGTGCCTTACGGCGAGCTCTTCGAGATCGACCGTTACGCGCTGGCCATGACGGCGCAGATGCAGTCGGAAGTGCAGGCCAACTACGAACGCTACGATTTCCATCCGGCCGTCTCGCGTTTGCAGACGTTCTGCTCGGAAGACCTGGGTGCGTTCTACCTGGACATCCTGAAAGATCGCCTTTACACGTCGGCCCCCGACAGCCGCGCCCGCCGCTCGGCGCAGACGGCCCTGCTGGATATCACGCAGACGCTGCTCAAGCTGATGGCGCCCATCCTGTCGTTCACGGCGGAAGAGGCCTGGAAGGAACTGGTTGCGTCCGCCCTGAAGAACCAGGCCGACGCCGCCCGCGCCACGATCTTCACCGAGGTCTATCACGTGCTGCCGCCGTTTGCGGACGCCGATGCTCTGACCGCCAAGTGGACGCGCCTGCGCGCCATCCGCGCCGAGGTCCAGCGCAAGCTGGAAGAAGTGCGTACGGCGGGCGATATCGGTTCGTCGCTGCAGGCCGAAGTCGACCTGTACGCCAACGGCGAAGACCAGCAACTGCTGGCCAGCCTGGGCGACGACCTGCGCTTCGTCCTGATCGTCTCGCGCGCCGCGGTGCACGCGGGCGAAGGTGACACCCGCATCGAGGTCACGCCGTCGGCCCACAAGAAGTGCGAACGTTGCTGGCACTGGCGTCTTGACGTCGGCCAGGACGCCGATCATCCCGAGATCTGCGGCCGCTGCGTGTCCAACCTGTTCGGCTCGGGCGAAGCCCGCGACAAGGCTTGAACATGGCCCGCCCCGCCGAACCCGGAGTGACGGGCACTGCCCCCGCCCGCGCCGCGCCCGCGCGCGTGGGTGGCTGGCTGGCGCTGGCGTTGCTGATCATCGTGCTGGACCAGTTGACGAAGGTCTACTTCAACACGTCATTCCAGTACGGCGAGCGCGTCAACATCCTGCCCTTCTTCGACTTCACGCTGGTGTTCAACCGCGGCGCCGCCTTCAGCTTCCTGGCGTCCGAAGAAGGCTGGCAGCGCTGGTTGTTCACCGGGCTCGGTGTCGTGGCGGCGGTGGTCATCGTATGGATGCTGCGCCGTACGCACGGCCAGCCGCGTTTCAGCCTGGCGCTCACGCTCATCCTGGGCGGCGCCATCGGCAACGTCATCGACCGCGTGGTGTATGGCCACGTGGTGGACTTTCTGCTCTTCTACTGGAACGACTGGCAGTTCCCCGCTTTCAACATTGCGGACGTCGGTATCACCTGCGGCGCCGTGCTGCTGGTGCTGGACGAACTGCTTCGTGCCCGCAAGCCACAAGCGTGACGCGACGGGGGGAGGGCAACGCCCCCCCTTTTTTCACCGCCTTTTTGCAGTGCCTCTTCGCAACGCCTTTTCGAAGCGCCTGTTTGCGCCCCCATTCAGCAGCCCTCTTTGCGCCCCTTTCTGCTTTCATCAGGCCTACCCATGCTGCGCCTTCCGCGGCTTTCGTCCGGTTTGATGCCCCCTCTAATGCATGACGAACGGCGCATTGCGGCAATGCAGAATAAAATCCCTCTCACTTCCACGATTATGCGGCGTTAACCCGCCGTCCCGTCCTCATGCTCGATCTCGCCCGCAAACGCATCGTCCTCGGTCTGACCGGGGGCATCGCCTGCTACAAAATCGCCGAGCTGGTGCGGCGCATGACCGAACAAGGCGCCACGGTGGATGTGGTGATGACCGAGGCGGCCACGCACTTCATCACGCCGGTCACCATGCAGGCACTGTCGGGCCGACCCGTGTTCGTGGACGCCTGGGATGCGCGCGTGCCCAACAACATGGCGCACATCGACCTGACGCGCGGGGCGGACGCCGTGTTGATCGCGCCCGCCAGCGCCGACTTCATGGCCAAGGTGGCACACGGCATGGCCGACGACCTGTTGTCCACGCTGTGCGTGGCCCGCGCCTGTCCGCTGCTGGTGGCGCCCGCCATGAACCGCGAAATGTGGGCCAACCCGGCCACGCAGCGCAACGTCGAAACCCTCCGCGGCGACGGCGTCACCGTGCTGGGCCCCTCGGCGGGCGAACAGGCCTGCGGCGAAACCGGCGACGGTCGGATGCTCGAAGCCCATGAGATCCTGACCGACCTGATCGCCTTCTTCCAGCCCAAGCTCTTGGCCGGCCGCCACGTGCTGCTGACCGCAGGCCCCACCTCTGAACCCGTGGACCCGGTGCGTGTGCTGAGCAACCGGTCTTCCGGCAAGACGGGCTATGCACTGGCGCGCGCCGCCCGCGAGGCCGGCGCCCGCGTCACCCTCATCACCGGTGCCACATTCCTGCCCATCCCGCGAGGCGTAACCGCCCTGCCCGTCACCACCGCGCGCCAAATGCACGACGCCGTGATGGCCAGTGCGGGCGATGCCGATATCTTCATCGCCGTGGCCGCTGTAGCCGACTGGCGGGTCAAGAACGTCAGCACGCAGAAGCTGAAGAAAACCAGCGAAGGCGGCGGCGCGCCGCTGATGGAATTCGAGCCCAATCCGGACATCCTTGCCGAAGTGGCCAAGCTCGAAAATGGCCCCTGGTGCGTGGGCTTTGCCGCCGAAACGGAAAAGCTGGCCGAGCACGCCGAAGCCAAGCGCACGCGCAAAGGCATCCCGCTGCTGGTCGGCAATCTGGCGCACAAGGTCATGGACGCCGACACCACCGAACTGGTGCTGTTCGACGCGCAAGGCACACACCCGCTGCCCGCCGGCAACAAGCTGGATGCCGCGCGCCGTCTCATCGCGGAGATCGCGGCGCGCATGCCGGCCTGACGCGGTGGCGCATTGCCGCGCGTCATGCTCCGACAAGCCGCCGCCTCTTCTCCGGCGCTCCAAAAAAAACGCCAGGCCCTCTCGGGTCTGGCGTTTTGCTTTGCAGCGGTTCAAGCCGCTTGCGGCGCCTTACTGCTCCAGGCTGATGTTCGCGGCTTTAACGATGTCCGCCCATTGCTTGCGGTCGTTTTCAAGAAACTCGCTGAACTTCTCGGGCGTCATGCCGGTGACGGGCTCCGAACCCAGGCCGGCCATCTTCTCGATCAGCGCCGGTTGCTTCAGCACGTCCTGCAGTGCGGCGTAATAGGCGGCCAGCACGTCGGCGGGCAGACCGGCGGGCGCGAACACGCCTTGCCACGTCGGCATGTCAAAGCCCTTCAGGCCTTGCTCGTCCAGCGTCGGCACGTTGGGCAATTGCGCGGCGCGCTTGATCGACGCTACCGCAATTGCCTTGACCTTGCCTTGCGACGCCAACGGTGCAGCGGTCGAAATGTTGTCCATCGTCATGGCGATGTGGCCGCCGAGCAGGTCGGTGATCACGGGCGCGGCGCCGCGATAGGCGGCGTGCGGCACCTTGACGCCCAGCTTGTACAGCATGGTCTCAGCGATCAGGTGGTTGGAGATGCCGACGCCCGCGGTGCCGTACGTAGCCGTCGGCGTCTTCTGGAAATATTCCTTCAGTTCGGCCAGGTTGTTGGCCGGCACGTCCTTGTTCACGATGACCACATTGGGCTGCACCGCGGCCAGCGTGATGGGCGTGAAGTCGGCGGGCTTGTAGTTCGTGCCCTTGGGATTCAGGACATGGGTGATGGCCATGGAACCGGCCGCGGCGATACCGATGGTGTAGCCGTCGGCGGGCGCCTGGCTCAGGCGGTACGCCATGATGTTGCCGCCGGCGCCGGCCAGGTTCTCGACGACGACAGGCTGGCCCAGGCGGGCTGACAGCGGCTCGGCCAGCAGGCGGGCCAGCGTATCGGCCGAACCGCCCGGCGCGAAGCCCACGAGCAGGCGCACGGGTTTGGCGGGCTTCCAGGCGTCGGCGGCATACGCCGAAGTGGCCGACAGCGCGGCGACGGCGAATAGAGCGCCAGCGGCGCGGTGCAAGGTACGGCTGATCATAAAAAACTCCCAACGATTGATTGACGAAGTCGGCTTCGTCTCCTCTCGCCGCTCGCCCGGACCGGCCGCGCGAACCTGTGCGGCCGGAACTTCGGGATTGCGTCCGGCGGCGTTATTCCAGTATTTGTGCCAAGGCCTGTGCGACCAGGCGGTTGGACAACAGCACGGGGCGGCCCGATGCCTGCGCCACGGCTTGGCGCATGGACTGCGCGTAGCCCATGCAGTGCATGACGATCAGATCGCACGACGCCAGTTCGCGTCCGGCGGCCTCGAAGTTGCGGGCGGCGTGCTGCGCGTCGGCCTCGTACGGCGACGCGTGCACGACCTGCGTTTCGCATTCCAGCGGCACGGCCATATGAAAAGCGTCGACCTGCGCTTCCAGCGGAACCACCAGCCCGACCTTGCGGCAATGCTGCGCCAGGCCCGCGACCAGGTGATCCACGACCTGCTGCGGCTCGACCACCAGGGTGCGCATCGGCGCGATGGCCGTGCCGGTGCACAGCGGGACCAGGATGTCGTAGCCCTGGCCGTCCGCCTGGCGCATCACGTCGGCCAAGCGCGCCTCGGCAGCGGCTGCGTCCAGTTCGATCTGGGAACCGTCGCGCATGCGCGTGGCGAAGCGGTATTCGCGCGGTCGCGGCGCCAGCGCGGCCAAAGCGGCGGCGTCCAGGCCATCGAGCGCGCCGAACTCATCGATGCGCACATGGGCGCCGAGCACGGGCGCCATCTCCGGCACCACGTCGCTACGCGGCGATTGACCGATGGTGAAGAACGCGACGCGGCGCGGTGTGAGGGCCCTCATTGCGCGGCTCCGTCTTCGCGGCCGACGGTCTGCAGGTGCGCCATCGAACCGTAGCGGGCCTGCAGCGCGCCCCACTCGGCGGCGTCGAAGAAGGTCATGGCGCGCTGCCCGTAGAGCTTGGCGACCTCGATGCAAAAGCGCATGGCGACGTCGGCATCCACGGCGTTGGTGACGCCCGTGGCGCAACCCGGCACGGTGGTCTGCGCCGTCAAGGCCACGCCGACGACCGGCGCGTCCGTGACGATGGCCGGCTGCATCAGGGAGTTCACGTGCCACAACCCGTTTTCGTAGGGCGTGATGTCCTGCGTGGTCAAGGGCAGCGTCACCGGCAGTTCGCCGCTGACCCAACCCATGACGTCGAGCATGGTCTCGGGAATGCGCAGCAGGTAGCCCTGCTTGGCGACCGGCGTGAGCGCCACGCCGCGCTTGTTGACCAGGCGGTTGCCGCGGGTCGTGTCCACCGACAGGATCGCGTCCATGCGCGGATCCACTTCGTGCGACATCATCTCGCGCATGGGGAACGGCGAGCGCATCATCGGCACCGGATGATGCGGGCGCGTGCCGGCGCGCGGGCAGATGTGGGTGCGGATGCGGACCGTGCCGGGCAGCACGTCGCCCTGCTTCGCCATCGCCATCAGCTTAAGCGCGGCGGCAATCGCCACGACCGCACCGTCGCTGTCGGACACCAGGCCCGTCACCGCGGGGCGCGCACCGATGCCGCCCAGCCGGCCGACGATGCCCAATTGCGGAGCCGAATCATCCAGGCCGGGAATCACGATGGACAGAAAATCCGTGGCCAAGCCGTCACGCGCAAGAGGCGTGACCTCGACTTCGCAATTGCCCGCGTCGCGTAGCACCCGTGCCACGGATTCGCCCGTGACGTGCGCGGACGACAGCAATTCGATGGCGTCGATCACCTGCTTCATGCCGGGATCTCCACCGGGCCAGGACGGAACATGCGCGGTTCTTCGCGGCCCAGGAAGAGCGGCGCGTCGTGCGGGCCAACCAGCGCGATCTTGGCGCCGCGCACGCGCAGGCCTGCGCCTTCGGGCAGGCCCAGCACCGGCATGGCCGGATTCAGCGTGCAGAACTCGGCAAGGCGCTGGGCGCGCGTTTCGCCGCGGTGGCCGGGAGGATGCGCGTTGGTGTAGTGCGGATTGATCTGGAAGGACACCAGCCCCAGCGCGTCGAAGCCTTTCGGGTCGGTGATGGGCATGTCGTTCGTCGTGCAGATGGTGGGGCAGGTCAGGTTGGAACCCGCGCTCCAGCCCAGGTAGGCCGCGCCCTCGCGCACGCGGCGCGCCACGACGTCGAGCAGGCCCTGGCGGCGCAATTCGCCCAGCAGGTTGAACGTGTTGCCGCCGCCCACGATGATGACCGATGCGCCTTCCAGTGCCGCGACCGGATCCTGCGCGGTGTGCAGGCCCTGGATGGCCAGGCCCGTGTCGACCAATGCCGACGTGACCAGCGCCGTGTAGTCGTCCCAGTTGCGCGTGACCCCCGCGAACGGCACGAACACGGCCGGCGCGCCTTGCGGCAGGGATTCGATCAGTTCGCGGATGTCGGCCATGGCGTGCACCAGATAGCCGGCGTCGCTGCTGGAATTGCTGAGGAGCAGAAGGTTCATGAATGAAGTCCGATAGGTGATGGTTCTGGATGCGGCGGCGAGGCCGCCGCAAGGCATTCGGTAGGTCAGTTCAGCCAGTAGGGATCGTTGAGCTCGCGCCCAAGCGCACCGACGTGCTGCAGCACGGATTCGCGCAGCACCGCAACGCGCGCCGCATCAGCCTGGAACGAGACAAACGACAGGCAGAGCCCGCGCAGTTCGCCGGTGGCGGGGTCGCGCACGGCCGCCGCGACGGCGCCGATGCCCGGCATAGCCTGGTCGATCGCCACGCCGCAGTGGTCCGCGCGCGTCTGCGCCACCAACGCGGCCAGGTCGCCGACGGTGGCCGGGCAGTCTCGTCCTTCCATCGGCAGCGACTGGGCGGGATCGGCGCCATACAGGGCCAGGAATTCGGTGTCGGTCAGGCGCGACAGCAGCGCCCGGCCCATCGCCGTGCCCGACGCGGCGCGGCGCGATCCGGGCGGCGACAGCACCTGCACGGGGTGCGAGCCATTCAGCCGTTGCAGCACGACGGTCTCGCGCTGATTCAGCGTGGACAGATACGCCGTGAGTCCGCTGTCGTCCGACAGCCGGGCCAGGACGGCGCGGCAGGCCTCGTCCAGCGGCGTGGCGGCCATACCGGCACGCACGGCCTGCGCGAGCAGCGCGCCAGGCCGATAGCGGCGCGTGGCGGCGTCCTGATCGAGCATGCCGTAGTTCTGCATCTGGTTCAGCAGACGCGAAGCCGTGCTTTTGGGCATGGCCAGCCGCGCGGCGACCTCGGTAAAGCTCAGTTCGGCCGCGCCCTCTGCGTACAGCGACAGCACGCGTTGAACGCCGTCAAGAATACTCATGCTTGTTCCATTTAACGGAACCGAAGTTCCTTATTAGCGAACAAGAATAATGCAAGCAGCGGAAACAGGTCAATACGGCCGCACAAGAAAAAAGGCTCCCGGGTCGCGGGAGCCTTGTTCGTGCGAGCCGTCAGCCCGACTTCAGCCTACTGCTTCGTCAGCTCGGACCACTCGGCCAGCGGCAGCGGCGGTTGCGCATGCAGGATGCGACCGAGCACCAGCTTCATCTCATTCCAGCCGCCGCGGCTGGTCGGCCAAACGGACGGCGTAACCGCGCGCCACGTGCCATCCGTCGCACGCTCGGCCATCTTGAACCGGAAGGTGTAGTGACCCGCCATGCCCATGCGCAGGTCCGACACGACCAGCGCATCGCCGATCACGTCATACCGCAGCCAGTCATCCGTGAACCAACGCAGCCGTTCGTGCAGCGGCTCGCCCGCCAGCACGCGTCCGGCGTCCAGATTGAGCGGCAAACGCACCCATTCCGGCGGATCGCGGTCGAACAGGCTGCTGACCGATTCGTAATAGTCGCCATCGCCGGTCTTGGCAAACACCCGCCACACCAAGGTGTTGAACGGCATGGGGACCGCGCGCAATTGCGTCACCGTAACGCCTTGTTCCTGCATGGCGTCCCGCACGCGATGCTCGGCCGCCATGCGGCCAGCCAGCCCGAAACCAAGGTATAGCGTGCTGAAGACCAGCGCCCCCACCATGAAGCGGCGCGCGTTGCGGGTCATTCCGACCGCGATGGCAAACAGGACGCCCAACAGCAGCGGCACGGTGTAGACCGGATCGATGATGAACACGGTCGACCAGCTTTCCGGCGTGAGGGCCAGCGGCCAGAACAACTGGGTGCCGTAGACGGTGAACGCATCCAGAATGGGATGCGTCACCAGCACCAGCCATATCGTCAGGAACAGCCTTCGCCCGCCATAGGGCGCATTGGGCCAATACTTGCGTATCAGCCAGGCCAGCAGCATCGCCAGGCCGGTCAGCACGAAAACGGAATGCGAGAAGCCGCGGTGATAGGTCATGAGCGACACCGGGTCCGGGTAGCTCATCAGGACATCCAGATCCGGCAAGGTGGCCAGCGCCGCGCCATAGATGAGGGCGCGTCTGCCCTGCACGCGCCCCAGCATGGCGCCTTGAATGCTGGCGCCCAGCACCGCTTGTGTAACTGAATCCATGTTTCTCCAACGTCGAGCGTTCCGCCAAATGGCCTAGCCGCCTCACGGCCGGCCGCGCAGGCGTTAACATACCCGATTGCGTTCAGCTAATTTTCAACTTTGCATCATGGATGAATACATCACCCAGATCGGCCAGTTCATCGAAGCCAACCAGGCTTGGGCCGGACCGATCACCTTCCTGCTCACGCTGGGCGAGTCCATGGTACTCCTGGGACTTTTCATTCCCGCGACCGCCCTGATGCTGCTGACGGGCGGCCTGATCGGCGCCGGCACGCTCGCGCCCTGGGGCGTGATCGCCTGGGGCATCGCCGGCGCGATCGTGGGCGACGCGCTCTCGTACTATCTGGGCCGCTGGGCGGGGCCCAGCGTGCTGCGGCGCTGGCCGCTCAAGCAGCAGCGCACCGGCGTGGCACGGGCTCGGCTGTTCTTCTACCGCTACGGCTTTGCGTCGGTGCTGATCGGCCGCTTTCTGGGCCCCATCCGCTCCACCATTCCCACGGTGGCGGGCGTGATGGGCATGGCGCATGGCCGCTTCCAGCTCGCCAACGTGCTGTCCGCAGTGCTGTGGATGCCGCTGATGCTGGCGCCCGGCTACATCACCGCGCGCAGCCTGGGCACGGCGCAGAACGCGCAGCAGATCGCCATGATGATCGGCGCGGGGCTCTCGGTTTTGCTAGGATGCGGGCTTCTCCTCGCCATGGTGCGCAAGCGCCGCCAACCGGTGCGCGCGCGGCGGGGCAATTGATCCGGAGAGCGTCATGGCCATTGATGCCGAGCCCAAGAACGGCGATTTCGCGCGCTATATAGAAGAGTTGACCAACGCGAAGGGCGCCTCGCCGGGCCGCATCGCCAGCCGGCGCGAAACGCGCAGGCAGACGGCGCCGGTTGCCGTGCCGATGCCCGTGGCCGTCCCGCCCTCCCCGACGTCCGGTTCGCTGTCCGACGCGCCTTGGGGCAATACCGCGTCGCCATCCCCGCGTGCGCGTTCGGCATCCGAAGCGCCCCTGGCGACGTTCCCGGGCCAGCCCGACGAGGCCAACATCACGCTCGCCCGCCAGGCGCGGTCACGCAAGATCGGCGCCGTGCTGACGGTGGCCGGCATCATGGCAGGCTGGGCCGCGGCCAACATCGCTTTCCGCGCGTTTCACAGCCCCCGGTTTGAACTGGACGAACTGATGCCCGCCGTGTTCCTGGCCTTCTTTGCCTTCATGCTGTTCAAGGCGGCCAGCAGCGCGCGCAACCCGCGCAAGTCGCCGCTGAACAAGCTGCCGCCCCTGACGCCGTCGTCATACCGCAAGGACGGCGCCTGACACGCTGCGGCTTGGCTGGTTGGCGTTGGTGCTAACATTTCCGGCCATTGAACCAGCCCCTCCCGGAGTGAAAGTGAACAACGTAGTCGGATTGAACCAGGCCCAGGCGGCCACGATGCTGAAGCTGCAAGGCCATCTGAACAGCATGATCAATCCGGACTGGATCAACGGCGGCGCCCGCTTCCTGCGCGCCGCGTTCGTCGAATCGGCCGAAGCCCTGGAGCACTACGGCTGGAAGTGGTGGAAGAAGCAGACCATCGACCTGCCGCAGGTCCAGATGGAACTGGTCGACATCCTGCATTTCTATCTGTCGCACACGATCGTCCAGTCGGCTGGCGACGTCGAAGCCGCCGCCCGCGCGCTTGTGGCCGATCTGGCCACGCCGGCCTCCGTCGTCCTGGACGGCAAGACCTACGCGCTGGACTCACTGAACGTGCCGGAACTGCTCGAATTGATCGGCGGACTGGCCGTGTGCGGACGCGCCAGCTTCAAGGTCCTGGAGCAGACGATGACTGCCTGCGAGATGACCTGGAACGACGCCTACACGCAATACGTGTCCAAGAACGTGTTGAACATTTTCCGCCAGCAGCACGGCTACAAGGAAGGCACCTACATCAAGATCTGGAACGGCGAGGAAGACAACGTCGTGCTGGCGCGGCTGCTGTCGCAGCAGGATCCCGCCAGCGCGGACTTTGCCGACGTGTTGCATCACGAGCTGGAAGCCGCATACGCCAAGCTGTAGACGGCGTGGCCGATGACGGCCGGCGCTGCTCGCAAACCGTTGGCGCGAAAAGCTGCCCGCAGAATTCTGACGAAAAAAACGCCGCGATCGCGGCGTTTTTTCATGGACCTTGCCTGGCAGCCTATCGCTGTCCGAAGCGCGTCTCGCCAAACAGCGCCTTCAGCTCACGCGGCTGCGACCGCCAGTATTGCTTCGGCGCGCTGACCTGGCCGTCCAGTTCGGCCGCCGCATGCCACGGCCAGCGCGGGTCGTACAGCATGCCGCGCGCCAGCGCGACCATGTCTGCCTTGCCCTGCGCCAGGATGTCCTCGGCCTGCTGGGCCTCGGTGATCAATCCCACCGTGATGGTCGGCATGCCGATCCGGCGCTTGATCTCTTGGGCGAACGGGACCTGGTAATTCGGCCCCACCGGAATCTTCTGCTGCGGCGACACGCCGCCGCTGGACACGTCGATGAATTCACAGCCGCGCGCTTTCAGCGCCTCGGCGAACACCAGGGTTTGCTCAAGGTCCCAGCCGCCCTCCACCCAGTCCGTCGCCGATACGCGCACGCCCAGCGCCACGGAAGGCGGCGTGATGTCGCGCAGGGCCTGGAAGATTTCCAGCGGAAAGCGCATGCGGTTTTCCAGCGATCCCCCGTACGCGTCGTCGCGCCGATTCGATAGCGGCGACAGGAACTGATGCAGCAGATAACCGTGCGCGGCGTGCACCTCGATGGCATCGAAACCCAGGCGCAGCGCGCGGTGGGCACTGTCGACAAACGCATTGCGGACGCGCTCAAGACCCGCTTCGTCCAGTGCATGCGGCGCGGGCTCGTGCGCGTTGTGCGGCACAGCCGACGGCGCCCAGCCCAGCCAGCCGCCGTCGCTTTCGGGCACCAGTTGCCCGCCGTTCCAGGGCGCATCGCTGGATGCCTTGCGCCCGGCGTGTCCCAATTGGATGCCCAGTTTGATCGGCGAGTAGCGGCGCACGGCGGCGACCACCTTGCCCAGTGCGGCTTCGGTCTCGTCGGACCACAGGCCCAGGTCTCCCGGCGAGATGCGGCCATCGGCCTCGACTGCGGTGGCTTCGGTAAACAGGAGCGCCGCGCCCGATAGCGCCAGATGTCCCAGGTGAATCATGTGCCAGTCGGTGGCACGGCCCTCTTCCGCCGAGTATTCGCACATGGGTGCGATGACGATGCGGTTGGGCAGTTCGACGTTGCCGATTGACGTGGGGCTGAACAGATGGCTCATGCTAGGGGGCTCCGGGAGCGTTGGACGACACAGCATAGCGCCCGGACACGCAAACGCCCCCAAATCCCAACGCCCCCGGCAGGGTTTAAGCGCGCGCCTACTGTCCTTCGATCACCGAATCCAGGAACTGGCGCGTGCGCGCCTCCTTGGGCTGGCTGAACAGCACCGACGATTCGGCGTCTTCGACGATGTTGCCCTGATCGAAGAACAGCGTGCGGTCCGAGCTGCGTTCGGCGAACTTCATCTGGTGCGTGACGATGATCATCGTCATGCTGCGGCGGGCGGACAGGTCGCGCAGGATCTGCAGGATGCCGCCGACCAGCTCCGGATCCAGCGCGGACGTGACCTCATCGAAGAGCATGACCTGCGGACACATCGCCAGCGCGCGCGCGATGCCGACGCGCTGCTTCTGCCCGCCCGACAGTTGCGCCGGATAGACGTCCAGCTTGTCGCCCAGCCCCACCATCTCCAGATACTCGACGGCGCGATCGCGGGCCTGGTCGCGCGGCATGCCCAGCACGTGCAGCGGCGCCTCCATGGCGTTGCCCAGCGCCGTCATGTGCGGGAACAGGTTGAAGTGCTGGAACACCATGCCGATCTTGCCGCGCACGTTGCGCAGGTGTTCGGAGTTGACGCCCGCGGGGCGGCCCTGCGCATCGGTCCACATGGGTTCGCCGTCGATCTCGATCTCGCCGCTCGTGGGCGGGTCCAGCGTCATCAGCACGCGCAGCAACGTGGATTTGCCCGAGCCCGACGGACCGATGACGGCCACCGTCTGCCCCGCCGGAATCTCGAGATTGATGCCGCGCAGGACTTCCACGTCTCCAAAACGCTTGTGCAGATTCTTGATGCTTACGCTGGCGCTCATCGCTTTCCTCCAAATCGTTGCAGGCGGGCCTCCAGGCCGCGCACGCCCCAGGCCGCGACCAGGCTCAGCGCCAGGAACAGCAGGCCCACCAGGGTCAGGGGTTCGGTGTACCGGAACGTCGCCGATCCGATCATCTTGCTTTGCTGCAGCAGTTCGACCACCGTGATGGCCGACAGCAGCGGGGTGTCCTTGAACATGGCCACCAGGTAGTTGCCCAACGCGGGCACCACGGGCGGAATCGCCTGCGGCAGCACCACGCCCACCGTCGTGCGCCAGCGCGACATGTTCAATGCCGTGGCGGCTTCCCATTGGCCGCGCGGCACGGCCTCGATGCCGGCGCGGTAGACCTCGGCGCAATAGGTGGCATAGTGCAACCCCAGCGCCACGATCCCCGTCATCAGCGGCGACATCTGCGCCCCCGTCAGCGGCAGGACGTAGAACAGGAAGTACATCTGCACCAGCAGCGGCGTGCTGCGCACGAACTCGATGAAGAACGCCGTGGGCAGCGACACGATGCGCAGCTTCGATCGACGAAGCATCGCAAGCACCAGGCCCAACGTGACCGCCACCAGCATGCCGAGCACGGTGGCCTGGATGGTGATGACGAGCGCCGAACCCAGCGTGGGCAGGATTTCCAGTGCGAAAGACCAGTCGAATATCGGTGTCATCGGACTCGGACCCTCCGCTCAAGCAGGCGCACGCCCGCGGTGATCAGCAGCGCCACGCCGAAGTACATCAGCAGCATCAGCGTGAAGATCTCGGTCGTGCGCAGCGTTTCGCTGCGCAGCAACTGGCCGCGGAAGGTCAGGTCGGTGATGGTGATCAGCGACACCAGCGCGGTGTTCTTCAACAGCTCGATGAGCAGGTTGCCCGCCGGCGGCAACATGGCGGGCACCGCTTGCGGCAGCACGATGCGCTGCATGATCTGGCGGCGCGTCAGGTTAAGCGCCACGCCCGCTTCACGCTGCCCGGGCGGAACGGCCCGGATGGCGCCGCGCACCACTTCCGCGCCGTACGCGCCCGCGTTCAGCGCCAGCACCACGATGCCGACCAGCATGGCCGGCAGTTGCACGCCAAACAGCGGCAGCACGAAGTAGAACCAGAAGAGCTGCACCAGGGCGGACGTGCCGCGAAAGACCTCGACGTACACCGACGCCGTCCACCGCACCGGCCGCAGGGAAGACAGCCGCCCGATCCCGGACAGCAGCGCAAGCGGCACCGCCAGGACCACCGCGCCCGCCATGATCTGGAGCGTGACGGCCAACCCCTCAAGCAGGGGCGGCACCAGCTCCGCGATATGTTCAGACATCAGCTGCATCGGCGCCCCTTACTGTCCGCTGCAGAGCTTGTCCGCGGTCACCCCTTGGGGCAGTTCGTCGGCGGTAAAGCCGAAAGGCGCCACAAGCTGCTTGTGCTCGTCGGTGCCAATGAATTTGGCCAGTTCGGCGTTGAAGGCATCCACGAAGGCCTTGTCGTCCGTGCGGAAGGCATAGGCGCCGTAGCCGCGAACGCCCTTGCCGTCGATGACCGGATCAGTGAACGGATCGGCCTTCTCCAGCCCGCTGCCCTCCTGCGTCTTGCCCATCAGGTCGTTGACGGTGAGCGCGGTGGCGGCATAGGCATCGGCGCGGCCCGCCTGCACGCCGGACAACGCGCTGACGGCATCCGGAAACACGACCACCTGGCCGGCCGGAATCTTGACCTTTTCGGCGTACTCGCCCTCGATCGCGCCAACCACGACGCCCAGCTTGGCGTCCGGATTCTTGAGCACGTCTTCGTAGCTGTGGAGATTCTTGGGATTGCCCTGCTTGACCAGGAACGCTTCGCCAACGCCATACGTCGGATTGGAAAACGCGACTTGCTGGCAGCGACTGGGCGTGACGTACATGCCGGCCGCGATGATATCGAAGCGCTTGGCGGCCAGGCCGGGGATCAGCGATCCGAACTCGGTCAGGACGCCTTCGACTTCGTTGATGCCCATGCGCTTGAGCACCACGCGGGCAATCTCCACGGATTCCCCGGTGACCTTGGCCTCTTTGCTATCCATGTACGCGAACGGCGCCTCATTGGCATAGCCGATGCGGATCTTGCCCGCTGCCTTCGCCGCTTCCAGGGTGCTGGCGTTACTGGCGGTCTCGCCGCCGCCGGCCGCGGACTTGTCGCCACCCGAGTCCGAACATGCGGCAAGCACGCCCAGGCTCAGGGCCAGCAACAGTCGTCTGGATTGGATGAGGGTCATGAATTATTTCTCCCGAATTTATTTCTAGGTGCATGGCTTCACTAAAAATAATACGCTAAGAAATGATTCGGACACGAATGATATAGGCATGAAAAAGCAGGCCTAAGCCTGCTTTTGCCGTCCGTTGCCCTATGGAGCGTTAGAACACGTTACGAACGGTACAGAGATATGGCACCAATTATTCTGCGTACGAAAAACGCCCGTTTTTGACCGTGCCCATCACGCGGGCGCGCTCGTCGAAGCCCTGGTGATTGTCCTTGGTGATGTTCAGGACGCCATTGGGCACGACCAGATCGCGGGTGTTTTCCAGCGCGTCGCGCAGCGCCAGGCGGAATTCCGGCGTGCCGGGCTTGGCGCCGGTTTTCAAGGCGCGCGACACGGCCGAGTCCAGCAGCATCCAGGCGCCGTAGGCATCACCGGCGAACTGCGTCAGCGTGTTCGGGCCGTATTGCTGTTCATACTTGTCGGCAAATTCCACGGCCACCTTCTTGACCGGATTGGAATCGGGCAGCTCGCGCGCCACGACGCCCGGGCCCGTGGGGAACAACGTCCCTTCCACGTCCTTGCCGCCCACCTGCAGGAACTCGAGCGTGCCGATGCCGTGCGTCTGGTAGACAGCGCCGGTGAAACCGCGCTCCAGCAGCGTCTTTTGCGGCAGCGCCGCCGGCGTGCCGGAGCCGGCAATCAGCACCGCGTCGGGCTTGGCGGCAATGACCTTGAGCACCTGCCCGACGACCGAGGCGTCGGTGCGCTGGAAACGTTCCTGCGCCACGATCTTCAGGTCCGAGCCGGCGGCGGCCGAAAACTCTTTCCACCAGCTATCGCCGTAGGAATCCGCAAAGCCGATGAAGGCCACGTTCTTCAGGCCCTTTTTCTTCATGTCCTCGACCAGCACGGTCGCCATGAGCGAGTCGTTCTGCGGCATCTTGAAGGCCCAGGTGCGCTTGGGATCCGACTGCGGCTCGACGATGACGCTGGACGCCGCCAACGCAATCATCGGCGTCTTGGTCTCGGCCAGCACGTCCAGTCCGGCCAATGCAGACGCCGTAATGTTGGGGCCGACGATGGCGTCTACCTTGTCTTCGGACGTCAGCTTGCGCATGTTCTTGACCGCGCGGCTCACGTCCGTGCCGTCGTCCAGCACCACGTAACGAGCAGGCTCGCCGCCCAGCGTGTTGGGCCACAGCCGGATCGCGTTGTTGGTCTGGATGCCGATGGCGGCGGCGGGGCCCGTGGTGGACACGTCCACGCCGATCACGATTTCGGCTTGAGCGGACAGGACGGGAACAGCCAGCGCGACAGCGCAGGCGTAGCGGGCAAGGATGCGAGGCATGACTACGGCTCTTGGGTAGGAGTGAAGGAGATGCCGCTATTTTGCCTGATGCGCTCACGCGGCCTCTTGATGTGGCCGGCCCATCTCAATCGGCCGGGGCGCGCGACCGGCACCCGTGGCCGAACTGCCGTTACATCGGCTTGCCGTTGCGTACCGGCGTTTTCCGCGCCGGGCGGGGTGACGGGCCGTATCATCGACGGTGCCGCCTGAGGCAAGGCGCGCCGTCCGCGAGACGGCGCCTCTCACCCACCCCGGACGCGCCGCGCACGGCCGCGTTCCCACACAGGAGTCCTGTATGAAGAAAACCGCATCCGCCGCCTGGTCGGGCGATCTGAAGACTGGCAAAGGCACGATTTCCACGCAGAGCGGCGCGCTCAAGAGCCAACCCTACGGTTTCAATACCCGCTTCGGCGACACGCCGGGCACCAACCCCGAAGAACTGCTGGGCGCGGCGCACGCCGGCTGCTTCACCATGGCGCTGTCCAACATTCTTTCCGAAGCCGGCCTGGTCGCGGACAGCCTGGACACCAAGGCCGAAGTCACGCTGGACAAGCTCGACGATGGGTTTGCCATCACCGCCGTCCATCTGACCGTCGAGGCGGTCATTCCGGGCGCCTCCGCCGAGGCCTTTGAGGACGCCGCGCGCAAGGCCGAAAAGGGCTGCCCGGTTTCCAAGGTGCTGAACGCCAAGATCTCGATGGACGCCAAGCTCAAGTCCTGATCAACGCGGGCGATCCGGCCTCTGAACCGGGGCCGGATCATTGGCGCGCCCTATTCCCGGCGTGGCCAAAATCAATTGGACGATGCAAAGTCGCTTCCGGACAATGAGAACCATTCTCAGGAGCGACGCATGACCGGATTCATCTACGCGATTTCAGGCGGCAATGCCGCCCTGGCGCAGGACGCGCGGACTTCCGCCAACCTGCGCCGCATGGTCGGGTCCGGCATCCTCGTGGCCGTCGGCTACATCGACCCGGGCAACTGGGCCACCGACATCGCTGGCGGCAGCGGCTTCGGCTACGGGCTGTTGATGGTCGTCATCACATCGGCCTTTCTGGCCCTGGGCTTTCAAGTGCTGGTGTCGCGTCTGGCGCTGGCAACCGGCCAGGATCTGGCCACCCTCACCGCCCGCCATCTGTCGCCCCGTCTGGCCAAAGCCGCCTGGCTGGCCGGCGAGGCCGCCATCCTGGCCACCGCGCTGGCCGAACTGATTGGCGGCGCGATTGCACTGCGGCTGCTGTTCAATCTGCCGCTCATCGCCGGGGTTGCCGTCACGGGCATCGGCACCTTCGCCGTGCTGGCCATGACGCGTGGCAATGCCGATCGGCACGAACGCGTGATCGCCCTGCTCTTGTCCGTTGTGGCGCTGTCGTTCATATTTTTGCTGTTCAAGGCCAACCCGGCCTGGACGGAAGTGGCGCATGGCGTGACCGAGACCGGCAAGGCACTGCGCGATCCGCAAGGTTTCCTGATTGCGCTGGGGATTCTTGGCGCGACCCTCATGCCCCACAACCTGTACCTGCATTCCGGCACGCTGGCGCAACGGGCGCAAGGCTTGCCCCAGCAGGCGCGCGGCATGGCGATGCGCGTGGCGCGCAACGACACCATCGTGTCCTTGGGTGTGGCGATGCTGATCAATGCGGCGATCATGATCGTCGCTGCGGCGTCGCTGTCCGGTTCCGGGATGGTGGTGTCCAGCCTGGACGACGCCCACGCGGTGATCGGCCATACGTTAGGGATCGGCGCAGCGGTGGTGTTCGCCGTGGCCTTGTATGCCGCCGGACAAAGCTCCACCATCACGGGCGTGCTGGCTGGCCGCATCCTGTCGCAGGGATTCCAGGTGGGCAGCAACTGGTCGGACCGGCGCCGTGCGTTGATGACGCGCGTGGTGGCAGGCGCCGCCGCCGTGGGTCTGCTTGCGTTCACGGGTGGCAAGGATCCCGACGGATTGCTGGTGCTCAGCCAGGTCGTCCTGAGCCTGGCGTTGCCCTTCGCCCTGGGACCGCTGGTGGTGCTGGCATGCCGCAAACGCCTGATGGGCACCTATGTGCTGCGGGGCGCCTGGGGCTGGGCCGCGATCGGGGCAACCGTGGGCATCATCGTGCTGGACGGCTACCTGCTGCTTGATCTCGTCGCCTGAAAGGGCCAAACCGTCCTCTGCGGCGGACACAAAAAAAACGCCAGCGATCAAAGCTGGCGTTTTTTTTGGCGGGGTACTTCAGTGGTAGGCGGAGACTACCGGGTGCTGACGACGGCCGGCGTCCATATTGTGCAGGACCTCGCCGACGGCACCGCCCAGTGCGGCCATGCGCAGCTTCAGGCGCAACCAGCGCGAGCCTGCGTGGGGACCGGACAGGGTTTCCGCCTTGATGGCCTCGCGGATCAGGGACCGCTCCAGCGCATCCGACATACGGGCATTTTTCAACGCGGTATCGCTCATGATTCTCTCCTTGAGAAAAGCGATGTGGAACAACGTGAAGCCATCTTAGATCCACGTATGCTGCGTTGCAATAAAAATCACAAACATTTTTTTCGGCGTTGCGCAATGGGGACAAACACCACCAAAACGGTGCGCGCCGCACAGGGTTACGCACCGCTTTTGTGCGATGACCTAGCCCGTCCGGCGGGGCAGATGCGCCTGGATCAGCTTGTCGGCCATCGCCGCCACCCTGCCCGCCGGTCCGCCTTCACCAAAAAGCTGGCTTGAGACGAACGCGCCCTCGATCAACAGCAGCAATCCGTCTGCCAACGCTTCCGGGTCCTCCGCCCCCATCCCGGCAGCCATGGCGTTCAGCCGGCGGCGCAGTTCGCGCTTGTGTTCCACGGCGACGGCGCGGGCGGGATGCTCCGATTCCGGGTACTCGACGGCCGCGTTCGTCAGCCCGCAACCCCGATAGCCGTTCTGCACCGCGCGGCCGGCCATGCCGGTCAGATAGTCGAGCAACTGGGCGCGCGGGTCGCCCGGATGCGCGGCGCAGGCGGCGTCGAAGCGTGCCCAGAATTCGGCGTCGTAGTCGCGCAGGTACGCAGCAGCCAGTTCGTCCTTCGAGGAAAAGCTGCGGTACAGACTGGGCTTGGTCACGCCCGCCTGGGTGACGATGGCGTCCACACCCACCGCGCGGATGCCGTCGCGGTAGAACATCTCGCGAGCGGTCTTGCGGATGCGGTCGGCCGCCAGAAGCGGCTTGGACGCGGATTTGCCGGCCTTGCCGGTGGCGGCGGCGGAAGGGGTCTTGCTGGCCATACAGGGGCTCCTTTTTTGCGGAACGACACGCACGGCCGCTCCGGAAACAGGGTCGCCAAAAAACGCTTGACGATGTTACTGACCGGTACGTACTATGCGCAAACCCTAATACGTACCGGTCAGTAACATGAGTATAGCCCAGCCTCCCTTTCCCTTCCGCCGCGCCGGCCAAAAGTATGCGTTCGTCGTCGTCGGCGTGATCTTTCTGTCGCTGCTGGTCGCGGCCGGCTTGCGGTCTTCGCCCAGTGTGCTGCTGGTGCCGCTGGAGGAGACGTTCGGATGGAGCCGAAGCTCCATTTCGTTTGCCGCGGCGCTGGGCATTTTTCTGTACGGATTGGTGGGCCCGTTCGCGGCCGCCGCGATGGAACGCTTTGGGCTGCGGCGCGTGCTGATCACCGCGCTGATCCTGATGTCGGCGTCCAGCGCCGTCAGTGCCTATATGACCGAGCCCTGGCATTTGATCATGACCTGGGGCGTGTTCTCGGGCCTGAGTTCGGGCGCCGTGGCGATCGTCATGGGCGCCACCGTGGTCAACCGCTGGTTCGTCAAGCACCGCGGGCTGATGATGGGCCTGCTGACCGCCAGCGCCGCCACCGGCACGCTTGTATTTCTGCCAGTCCTGGCCGCGCTGGCCTCGTCCGGCGATTGGACGCGCGTGGTCTGGACGGTGGCGGGCGCCGCAGCCGCGCTGGTGCCATTGGCCTGGTGGCTGGTGCCCGACCGTCCGTCCAGCGTGGGCCTTGTGCCGTTCGGCAGCGATCCGCACGCACCGCCCGCGCCCGCCGCGCCGCGCACGGGCATGGTGGCCGCCACGTTCGGCACGCTGGCCCGGGCGGCCAAGACCCGCACGTTCTGGTATCTGTTCGCCACGTTTTTCGTGTGCGGCTTCACGACGAACGGCTTGGTCGGCACGCACCTGATCGCGCTTTGCGGCGACCACGGCATGCCCGAGGTGCAGGCTGCCGGACTGCTGGCCATGATGGGCATCTTTGACCTGCTCGGCACCACGGCATCCGGGTGGCTGACCGACCGCTACGACCCGCGCAAGCTGCTGTTCGTTTACTACGCCTTGCGCGGCCTGTCGCTCATGTACCTGCCCTACTCCGATTTCTCGTTCTACAGCCTGTCGATCTTCGCGATCTTCTTCGGCCTTGACTGGATCGCCACGGTGCCGCCGACGCTGCGCCTGACGACGGAAGCGTTCGGCGAACGCGACGCGTCGATCGTCTTCGGGTGGATCGTGGCGGGTCACCAGATGGGCGCGGCCAGCGCCGCCTGGATGGCGGGCGCGCTGCGCGAGGCACAGGGCAACTACCTGATGGCTTTCGTGGTGTCAGGCGCGACGGGCATCATCGCCGCCGTGCTTGCCTTGATGATCGGCCGAAAGCGCGTGGTCGCGCAGCCCGCCTGATTCCCAATCGCATGGCGGCGCAGGCCGCCATGCCGTCATGCCACGCCGTTCCCGGACCGGCCGCGCAGGTTGTAGGCTTTCTTGCCGCCGACATGCTTGCGAATCAGCGCTTCGGCGCGTTCGCCATCACGTGCCAACAGCGCCTGCACGAAGGCCTCGTGGTCGGCCACCGCCGTCGTCCATTCATCCAGGTCGAAATTGGACTTGTAGCGCAGCGCCTGCACCTGAAGGTTCAACCGGTCGTAGGAATGCGACAACGCCGGATTGTGCGCGGCGCGGTTGATTGCGATGTGCGTGCCCATGCTGGCCGCGAAATACGCGCGGATATCGCGTTTCTCAAAGTTTTCAAGCATCTGCGCATGCAGACGCGCGATCTGGGCAAGCTCCGCCTCGGACGCGCGCTCCGCTGCGCTACGCACTGCCAGCCCCTCCAGCACCGACAACACGTCGAAGATGTTTTCGATGTCTTCGGCTGACAGCTCGATCACCATCGCCCCGCGCTTGGGCTGCAGGGTCACCAGGCCATCCGAGGCCAGCATCCGGTACGCCTCGCGCAGCGGCGTGCGGGAAATCTTCAGTTGATCGCACAGATCCCGTTCGTTCAGCCAGGTGCCCGGCTTCAGGGTGCCATCGATGATCAATTGGCGTAGCCGTTCCGCCACGACCGCCGGCAAGGTGGGATGGTGGATGGCCAAATCGGGGACGGACACGTCGGCAATCAGGGGTTCAGGGTTAGCCATGGGTTGTTCATGCTCGCGACTTCGACTATTTTTGTATCTGGTATACCAAACACCAACGGCATACCAACCTGACCCAAATCATAGAGCAAGCAGCCCCTGGGCAGGATTCATCCACCAAAGGAGACCCTATGAAAAAGCATGCTCGCGCCTGGATCGGCGTACTGACGCTGTCCGCCGGACTGTCGGCCGCCACCCCCGCCCTGGCGCAGGACTACTCGAAATGGCCGGAACGTCCCATTCGCCTGGTCGTGGGTTTCGTTCCGGGCGGCGGCACCGACGTGTCGGCCCGGATTCTGTCGGCACGGCTCTCCACCCTGCTCGGCCAGCAGGTCGTGGTCGAGAACAAGCCGGGCGCCTCCGGCCTGATCGCGGCCGATTACGTGGTCAAGGCCGACCCGGACGGCTACACGCTGCTCCTGGCCAACATGCAATCCACTGTCGCGGCCCCCTATGTCGTGCAGTCCAACATCGACCCCAACAAGGATTTCACGGCGGTGCGGTACATCGGATCCGTGCCCAACGTGCTGGTCGTAAACCCCACCAAGCATGCCTACACCACCGTGCAGAACCTGGTGGACGACGCCCGGGCCAAGCCCAAGCAACTGCTGTACGCCTCATCCGGCATGGGAAGTCCGCAGCACCTGAGCGCCGCACGGTTTTCGCAGATTGCCGGCGTGTCCATGGAGCACGTGCCCTACAAAGGCAGCGGTCAGGCCATGACCGACCTGCTCGGCGGCAACGTCGACCTGAACTTCGACACGCTGCCCGGGGCAATCAACCAGATCCAGGCGGGCAAGCTGCGTCCGCTGGCCGTGACCAGCCCCGAACGCAGCAAGCGGCTGCCCGACGTGCCGACGCTGGCCGAATCCGGCATCAAGGGTCTGGACGTCGTGCAGTGGTACGCCGTCCTCGCGCCTGCCCAACTGCCCCGTCCGATCATGGACAAGCTGGATCGGGCACTCGCCCAGACGCTCGCGGACCCCGAGATCGCCGCCAAGTTGGCCGACCAGGGCATGGACCTGGGCGGCGGCCCGCAAACCCCCGCGGCCTTCGCGTCCTACGTGCGGGATGAATGGAGCAAGTACGGCAAGCTCACCGCGAGCCTGGGCCTGAAGAAGCAATAAGCCTCGACGCTGAACCCGATCCATCCGGCGGGGACCGCCCCGCGCAAGCAAAAGGAACCTCATGACTGCTACCGCTACCCCCATCCTGCTCGAGCGCAACGGCGACATCGCGACCGTGGTGCTGAACCGGCCCGAAAAGCTCAACGCGTTCACCATCGACAGTTGGCGGCTGCTGGGCGACACGTTTCTCGAACTGGACCGCGACGACGGCGTGCGCTGCGTGCTGCTGCGCGGCGCGGGCGAGAAGGCGTTTTCGCCCGGCAACGACATCGGCGAATTCGAGACCGCGCGCAGCAACAAGCGCCAGGCGGTGGAATACGGCGCCGTCATGCGCCGCACGATCGAGGCGATCGGCGGCTGCCGTCACCCCGTGGTCGCGCAGATCCACGGCATCTGCGTGGGCGGCGGGCTGGAGATCGCCAGCCTGGCCGACCTGCGCATCTGCGGCGAAAGCTCGCGGTTCGGCGTGCCCATCAAGAATCTGGGTCTCGTGATGTCGTACTCGGAGCTGGCCCCGCTGGTTCGGCTGGTCGGTCCGACCGTCGCGCTGCAGGTCTTGCTGGAAGGCAACATCTTCGACGCCGCCGAAGCCTTGCGCCTGGGCGTCGTCTCGCGCGTGGTCGCGGACGACAAGGTGGCCGACGAGGCGCAGGCGGCCGCACGCCGGATCGCCGATGGCGCGCCGCTGGTGGCCCGCTGGCACAAGAAGTTCGTGCGCAATCTGGTGCAGGGCAAGACGCTGACGGACGCCGACCGCGACGAGGCTTTCGACTGCTTCGACACCGAAGACTTCCGCGCGGGCTATCGCGCCTTCCTGGCCAAGGCCAAGCCGCAATTCACCGGCCGCTGAACGAGAGATCGAGGAATACGCATGCACAACGACACCCGCGGCTCCGGCCGCCCGCCCTTCCCTGGTTCTGATGCCCCCGCCGGCGCGCTGGCCGGCATGCGCGTCATCGAGCTGTCCCAGATCATGGCTGGCCCCACCTGCGGCATGATGCTGGCCGACTTGGGAGCCGACGTCATCAAGGTCGAAAAGATCGACGGTGGCGACGATTCGCGCCAGTATCGCGACCCGCAGATCAACGGCATCTCGGCGCCATACCTGATGCTCAACCGCAACAAGCGCGCCATCGCGCTGGACCTCAAACATCCGGAAGGCAAGAAGGTCCTGTTGCGCATGATCCGCGACGCCGACGTGGTGACCGAGAACTTCCGCAAGGGCACGATGGAGAAGCTGGGCCTGGGCTACGAGACCCTGCGCAAGGAGAACCCGGGCCTGATCTATTGCGCCGTGTCCGGCTACGGCACGACCGGCCCCTTTGCGGATAAAGGCGGCTTCGATCTCGTGGCGCAAGGGTTTTCAGGCTTGATGGCCATCACCGGTGAGCCTGGCGGCCCGCCGCTGCGCACCGGCAATTCGGTGGCCGACATCAACGCGGGCCTGCTGGCGGCCTTCGGCGTGCTGGCCGCGTACCAGCACAAGCAACGCACCGGCGAAGGCCAGATCGTCGAAACCTCGCTGCTGGAAGCCAGCCTGCAGCAGCTCTACTGGCACGCCGCCATCTATTTCGGCAGCGGCGTCTCGCCCGGTCCCACGGGATCGGCGCATGTGCTGAGCGCGCCGTACCAGGCGTTTCCCACGCGCACGGACTGGATCATCATCGGCGGCGCCAATGAAAAGAACTGGCAGCGCATCGCGCAGGCGCTGGACCGGCCCGAGTGGGCGGAAGATCCGCGCTTTGCCCGCAATCGCGACCGCATGCAGAACCGCGATGAATTGGTGGAGGAAATCTCCGCCATCCTGAAGACCCGTGATGCGCAGGAATGGCTGAACATCTTCGACGACGCGGGTGTTCCGGCGGGCCCCGTGCACTCGATCGCGCAGGCGTTATCGCACCCGCAGACGCTGGCGCGTGAAATGGTGGTGGAACAGGATCATCCGGTGGCCGGCAAGGTCCGCACCGTGGGCATGCCCGTGAAACTGTCGGCCACGCCCGCCCGCTACCATCGCGCCGCGCCGCGGCTGGGCGAGGACTCCATCGCGATCCTGGGGGAATTCGGCTATGGCAAGGAAGAGATCGACGCGCTGATCGGCGCCGGGGTGGTCGCGGCCGTGGACCGCGAGCCGGTGCAGGCCTGAAGCAGCAAGAACGCAAGGCGGCAAGACCGCCTTGCGTCCGCCCGATTACTCCACTTCGCCCAGATACGCCGCGCGCACCTTGGGATCGTGCAGCATGTCGCGCGCGGGGCCGGACAAGGTGATCTCGCCCGACTCCATCACGTAGCCGCGATGGCTGTTTTCCAGGGCCAGGCGCGCGTTCTGCTCGATGAGCAGAATGGTGACGCCTTCGCTGGCGATGGTGCGAACCACTTCGAACACCTTTTCCACCATCAAGGGCGCCAAGCCCATCGACGGCTCGTCCAGCAGCAGCAGCTTGGGACGCGCGATCATCGCGCGTCCCATCGCCACCATCTGCTGCTCGCCGCCAGACAACGTGCCGGCGGCCTGCTTGCGGCGTTCGGCCAGACGCGGAAACAAGGTGAAGACGCGATCCGTGTCCTGGCGGATCTGGGCCGCGTCGCGGCGGATGTAGCCGCCCATCGCCAGGTTCTCTTCGATGGTCAGTTGCCCGAAGATGCCGCGGCCTTCGGGCACCATGACGAGGCCCTTGCGGACCAGTTCATGCGACTTCTGGCCGCCGATGGATTGCCCGGCGTAGACGACTTCGCCGCCGGCGAGCGGCACCAGTCCGCAGATGGCGCGCAGCGTCGTGCTCTTGCCCGCGCCGTTGGCGCCGATCAGGCAGACCAGTTCGCCTTCGTCCACGCGCAGGTCGATGCCGCGCACTGCACGGATGCCGCCGTAGGACACTTGCAGGCCCCGCAGCTCGAGCAGGGGTTGGGATGCCGTCATGTTGCCTGGCCCTCGTTGTGGATGAGCGGATCCTGCGCGGCGCCCGCGCCCAGATACGCTTCAATGACCTTGGGATCGCGCTGCACCTGGGCGGGTTTGCCCATCGCCAGCACTTTCCCGTACTCCAGCACCAGCACGCGATCGCACAGGCCCATGACGAGCTTCATGTCGTGTTCGATCAGCAGCACGGTGACACCGTCCGCGCGGATCTTTTCGACCAGCTTGCGCAGCACTACCGTTTCCGAGGCATTCATGCCCGCGGCCGGTTCGTCCAGCGCCAGCAACTTGGGATCCGTCGCCAGCGCACGCGCGATCTCCAGGCGCCGCTGGTCGCCATACGGCAGCGACCGCGCGACGTCGTTGGCGCGATGGCCGATGCCGACGTAGTCCAGCAGTTCCTGAGCGCGCGCTTCGATGGCGGCCTCTTCGGCACGCGTTGCGCGCGTGCGCAGCACCGCGCCCAGCACGCCGGCGCGGGTGCGCATGTGGCGGCCGATCATCACGTTCTCGATCGCGCTCAGGTTGGCGAACAGGCGGATGTTCTGGAAGGTGCGCGCCAGGCCCGCGTAGGCGACCTCGTGCGGCTTCTTGCCCGACATGGATTCGCCGTTGAACGTGCAGGTGCCTTCCTCGGGGATGTAGAGGCCGGTCAGCACGTTGAACAGCGTGGTTTTGCCCGCGCCGTTCGGGCCGATCAGGCCGTAGATCTCGCCCTGTTCGATATCGAAACTGACGCCCGACAAGGCCTGCAGGCCGCCAAAGCGCTTGCCCAGTCCCTGGGCTTGCAGCAGTTTGCTCATGCCGCGCCTCCTTGCGTCTTGGTCGCCAGTTCGCGCTTGCGCACCGCCGACGGCCAAAGGCCCGCCGGACGGAACAGCATCACGCACACCATGGCCAGGCCGAACAGCAGCATGCGGATGCCTTCCGGATCCAGCACCACGGCGCCGAACAGCATGTGCTGCACGGGCTCCACGACGGCGCGCAGAAACTCCGGCAACGCAGCCAGGATCAGCGCGCCCAGGATGACGCCCGGAATGTGGCCCATGCCGCCCAGCACCACCATGCACAGGATCGAAATGGACTCCATGAGCGAGAAGCTTTCGGGGCTGACGAATCCTTGCATCGATGCGAACAGCGCGCCGGCCACGCCACCGAACGATGCGCCCATCGCGAAGGCCAGCAGCTTGATGTTGCGGGTGTTGATGCCCATCGCCTTGGCGGCGATTTCATCTTCGCGAATGGCTTCCCACGCACGGCCGATGCGGGAATTCTGCAGGCGCACGCAGACCACGATGATGATGAGCGTCAGCGCGAGCAGCAGGTAGTAGTACTTTTCCGGCCCGGTGAAGCGGATGCCCAGCAGGTTCTGGGTACGCCCGAACGCAAACTCGCCAACCTTGAACGTGTCGATGCGGTTGATGCCCTGCGGCCCGTTGGTGATGTTGATGGGCGCGTTCAGGTTGTTCAGGAAGATGCGGATGATCTCGCCGAACCCTAACGTGACGATGGCCAGGTAGTCGCCTCGCAACTTCAATGTCGGCGCCCCCAACAGCACGCCGAACAGGCATGCCACCGCCAGCGCGATCGGCAGGATTGCCCAGAACGGCAGGTGCAGCCCGAAATGCGGCGACGCAAGCAATGCCCAGGTGTAGGCGCCCACCGCGTAGAACGCGATGTAGCCCAGGTCCAGCAGACCCGCAAAGCCGACCACGATGTTCAGGCCCAACGCCAGCATCACGTACAGCAGCGCAAAGTTCAGGATGCGAACCCAGCTTTGGCCGGCCATGCCGATCACGAACGGCAGCACCGCGAGCACGACGCCGATCAGCGCGATGCCGATCAGCGTGCGGGTGGAGAACCCGCTTTTCTTCAGATGCGTGCTCATGCGCGATCCCCCACCCGTTCACCCAGCAGACCCGAGGGACGGAAGATCAGGACCAGCACCAGCACGAAGAACGCGAACACGTCCTGGTAATGGCTGCCCAGGAAGCCGCCCGTCAGGTCGCCGATGTAGCCCGCGCCCAGCGACTCGATGATGCCCAGCAGCAGACCGCCAGCCATCGCGCCCACCAGATTGCCGATGCCGCCCAGCACCGCGGCGGTGAAGGCCTTCAGGCCCAGCATGAAGCCCATCGTGTATTGCGACACGCCGTAATACGTGGCGACCATCATGCCGGCCACGGCTGCGAGCGCCGAGCCGATCAGGAAGGCGGCCGAGATCACGGTATTGATGTTCACGCCCATCAGACCCGCAACCTCGCGGTTCTGCGCGGTGGCGCGCATCGCGGTGCCGAGGCGGGTCTTGTGCACGACCGCCAGCAGTCCGCCCATGATCAGCGCCGCAATCACCACGATGGCGATCTGCAGCGAACTCATGCGCGCGCCGCCAAACTCGAACACTTGCGGCGACAGCACCTGCGGGAAGTTCAGGTAGTTGCGGCCCCAGGCCATCATCGCGACGTTCTGCAGGATGATGGACACGCCGATCGCGGTGATCAGCGCTGCCAGACGCGGCGCGCGGCGCAGCGGCCGGTAGGCCACGCGTTCGGCCGTCCAGCCCACCGCCATGCACAGCGGGACGGAGACCAGCAGGCCGACGCCGAGCACCACGAAGGCCGAGGCGCCGGGATCGCCGCCCACCAGCGTGATGGCGACCGTGGTGGCCGCCATTGCGCCAATCATGACGACGTCGCCATGCGCGAAGTTGATCAGCCCGATGATGCCGTACACCATGGTGTAGCCAAGGGCGACCAGGGCGTACACGCTGCCGAGCGTGACGCCGTTAATCAGTTGTTGAATGAAGATATCCATAGGGGCCGCTGAATAAGCCTGGAAGAATCGCGCGGGGCGGCCAGGGCGCAAAGGCCTGGCCGCGCGTCGCGCGCCGCTGCGCCGGACGGCGCGTGCCGAAAAGAGCGGGCGGAACGTGGCGCGCGGCTAGCGGCGCGCGGCTAGCGGCGCGCGGCTAGCGGCGCGCGGCTAGCGGCGCGCGGCTAGCGGCGCGCGGCCAGCTCCGCCCTGGTTTCAAGCCGGCTTAGTTAGCCTGGCTGACCATCGTTTCAACCATCTCCCACTTGCCGTTCTTGACTTCGTAGATGGTGACCGAGATTTCCTTCAGATCGCCCTTGTCGTCGTAGGAAATGTGCTCGCTCGTCGCGCCCTTGCGGTTCAGCTTGGCCAGCTTGGGCAGGTACTTTTCGGGGTCGGCGGAACCGGCCTCTTCGATGGCCGTGATCATGTTCCAGGCGCCGTCGTAGGCGTAAGGCGCGTACACGCCGGGGGCCTTCTTGAAGCGGGCCTGGTATTTCTGATCGAAGTCCTTGCCCGCGGCCATCTTGTCCAGCGGCACGCCGGCCAGCGAGGCATAGGTGCCGTCGGCGGCGTCGCCCGCCAGCTTGATGAAGGTGTCGCTACGCGTCATTTCGCCGGACACCAGCGGGGCCTTCAGGCCCAGCGTGGCGAGCTGGCGCTTCATCGGGCCGGACTGGGCGTCCAGGCCGCCGTAGAAGATGGCGTCAGGCGCGGAACCCTTGATGTTGGTCAGGATGGCCGTGAAGTCGTTGGCCTTGTCGGTGGTGTATTCGCGGCGCACGACCTGGCCGCCGGCGGCCTTGACGGCCTTCTCGACTTCGTCCGCCAGACCCTGGCCGTAGGCGGTGCGGTCATCGATGATCGCGACCTTCTTGGCCTTCAGGTTCTGCACGATGAACTTGCCGACCGCGGCGCCCTGCTGGGTGTCGCTGGTCATCATGCGGAACGTGGTTTCGTAGCCCTGCTTGGTGTATTCGGGCGAGGTCGCCATGGCGATCTGCGGCAGGCCGGCTTCGTGGTAGACGCGCGACGCGGGAATCGTGGTGCCCGAGTTGAAGTGCCCCAGGATGCCCACAACGTCCTGGTCGACGAGTTGCTGGGCGACCTGCACGCCCACGCGCGGATCAGCCTGGTCGTCGCGCGAAACCAGCACGAACTTGGCCGTCTCGCCGTCGATCTTGATGCCCTTCTTGTTCGCTTCTTCGAGGGCCAGGTTCAGGCCATTCTGCATGTCCTCGCCGTAGTGCGATTGCGGACCGGTCAGCGGGGCTGCGAAGCCGAACTTGACGTCGGCGGCCTGCACGGCGGCCGTCATGCCGGCGGCGGCGATGCTTGCAGCGAGAAGCTTCAAAGTGGTGCGGAACTTCATGGGGAATCCTCCGAAATATCGGACTAAGGCCTTGTTATACCTGAGCTTTTAGCCAGGCTTTTGGTTTTTTACTACCGCGGGCCCAGTGATATCCGGGTCCCGCGCATGCATTTTCTGCAGAGCCTGAATGCCGGATTGCGGCAGCCAGACCAGAGGTGCGACCGGATTTTCGTTCCAGTGCAACCTAGCCCGATATTGGAGATAACCCTCAGTTTGCTGAGGGTTACCCCTGGTCACGCTTAACCGATGGTCATGAGGCTGGCGTTGCCGCCCGCGGCCGCCGTGTTGACGCTGACGGAACGCTCGGTCAGGAGGCGTTCAGGCACGTAGCTGGCGCCCGCCGCCAAGGCGTCGGAGGTCAGGCCGTGCACCGCCAGGATGGGACCCGGACGCCGCGCGATGCGCTGGTTCAGCGCCTTGAGCGCGTCGCCGTCGCCTTCGAACAGCACGGCCTGGTAGTCGGCCTCGTCCACGTCAGCATCCGACAGGATGCCGGCCTGGCCCTGCTGATCGGCATCCAGCGTCGCCAGCAGCGCCTGCGCGGCCGGCGTGTCCGCAAACCACGCGTGGTTGCCGGTCAGACGGGCCACGGACCATTGCGCCCGCGCGCCGGCCTCGGTGGCGGCCACGCAGTACACGGCGCCTCGCGGCTCGACCATATAGGTGTTGGTCTCGCCCGTCGGGCCGGGCAGCGCGATGCGCTGCGGCAGCGGCGCCGCGGCGTCCAGCGCCGGCGGCAGCCCTGCGGGGCGCGTACCCAGCAGGCGGTACATGTACAACGGACCGCCCGCCTTCGGACCCGTGCCCGACAGCGCTTCGCCGCCGAACGGCTGCACGCCCACCACGGCGCCCACGATGTTGCGGTTGACGTAGACGTTGCCGGCGTGGACCTGGCCCGTCACGTGCGCGATGGTCTCGTCGATACGCGTGTGCACGCCAAACGTCAGTCCGTAACCCGTGCCGTTGACGGCGTCGAGCAGCGCGTCGAGTTCGTCGCGTTTGTAGCGCACCACGTGCAGCACCGGCCCGAAGACTTCACGGGTCAGCTCGCTGACGTTGTCGATTTCGATGATGGTCGGCGGCACGAAGGTGCCGTGGCGGCATTCGCCGTTCAGTTCGACCTGGTCGACGCGATGACCGGCCGTGCGCATGGACTCGATGTGACGCTGGATGCCGTTGCGGGCCTCGGTGTCGATCACGGGACCCACGTCAACCGACAGGCGATCCGGATTGCCGACGGCCAGCTCGCGCATCGCGCCGCGCAGCATCGTCAGCACGTGATCCGCGTTGTCTTCCTGCACGCACAGCACGCGCAGCGCCGAGCAACGCTGGCCGGCCGAATCGAAGGCCGAACTGAGCACGTCGAACACAACCTGCTCGGACAAGGCCGACGAATCCACCACCATGGCGTTCTGGCCACCGGTCTCTGCGATCAGCGGGATGGTGTGGCCGTTATCGTCCAGGCGGTCGGCCAGGGTGCGCGCGATGATGCGGGCGACGTCGGTCGAACCCGTGAACATCACGCCGCGTACACCAGGATTGGCCACCAGTTGCGCACCGATGGTTTCGCCGCGGCCCGGCAGCAGCTGCACGGCGCCGGCGGGCACGCCGGCCGCGCGCAGGATGGCCACGGCTTGCGCCGCGATCAGCGGGGTCTGCTCGGCCGGCTTGGCCAGCACGGTGTTGCCCGCCGCCAGCGCAGCCGCCACTTGACCGGTGAAGATCGCCAGCGGGAAGTTCCACGGGCTGATGCACAGCACGGTGCCCAGCGGACGATGCGTGTCGTTGCTGAATTCCTGCTCGGCCTGGTCGGCGTAGTAGCGCAGGAAGTCCACGGCCTCGCGCACTTCCGCGATGGCGTTCGGCAGCGATTTGCCGGCTTCGCGCACGATGAGGCCCAGCAGGGTCTGCATCTGCTCTTCCAGCAATTGCGCCGCGCGGCGCAAGCACTGCGCGCGCTCGGCGACCGGCGTGGACTGCCAGATCGGCGCGGCATTGGCGGCGGCGCGCAGGGCGACTTCGGCGTCGGCCGAATCGGCTTCGATGACATGGCCGACCACGTCGCGCAGATTGGCGGGGTTGCGCACTTCGATTGCCTTGGCGGCATCCCAGTGTTCACCGCCTTCGCCCAACATGGGACCGGCGCGCCACGGCGTGCCGGCGCTGGCCAGGAGGGCCGCCGACAGCGAGCCCAGGCGATGTTCGTTGCTGAGGTCCAGGCCCGCCGAGTTGGCACGGGCGCCGTCCTGCGGATTGCCGTAAAGCTCGCGCGGCAGCGGAATCTTCTCGTGCGGGGCGCCCAGCGGCGTGATGCGCGAGGCGGCTTCCACCGGGTCGGCAACCAGCGTTTCGACCGGGATGGTCTCATCGCCGATCAGGTTCACGAACGAGGTGTTGGCGCCGTTTTCCAGCAGGCGGCGCACCAGGTACGCCAGCAGCGTTTCGTGCGTGCCGACCGGCGCGTAGATGCGGCACGGACGATTGAGCTTGCCCTGGGTCAGCGGGCCGACCACTTCTTCGTACAGCGGCTCGCCCATGCCGTGCAGGCACTGGAACTCGTATTGACCGGGGTAGTAGTTCTGGCCGGCAAGCTGGTAGATCGCTGCCAGCGTGTAGGCGTTGTGCGTGGCGAATTGCGGATACACGGCTTCGGGCGCGGCCAGCAGCTTGCGGGCGCAGGCAATGTACGCCACGTCCGTGTACAACTTGCGGGTGTAGACCGGATAGCCTTCCAGGCCGTCGACCTGGGCGCGCTTGATTTCGCTATCCCAGTACGCGCCCTTCACCAGTCGCACCATCACGCGATGGCGGCTGCGGCGGGCCAGGTCGATCACGTAATCGATGACGAACGGCGCGCGCTTCTGGTAAGCCTGGATGACGAAGCCGATGCCGCTCCAGCCTTCGAGTTCAGGCGTGAAGCACAGCGCTTCCAGCAGGTCCAGCGAGATCTCCAGGCGGTCGGCTTCTTCGGCGTCGATGTTCAGGCCGATGTCGTAGCTGCGCGCCAGGATGGTCAGCGCCTTCACGCGCGGCAGCAGTTCCGCCATGACGCGCTCGCGCTGGGCACGCGAATAACGCGGATGCAGGGCGGACAGCTTGATCGAGATCCCGGGGCCTTCGTAGATACCGCGGCCCGCAGCGGCCTTGCCGATCGCGTGGATGGCCTGCTCATACGAGGCGTAGTAGCGCTCGGCGTCTTCCGCCGTGGTCGCCGCTTCGCCGAGCATGTCGTACGAATAGCGGAAACCGCGCGATTCCATCTTGCGGTTGTTGGCCAGGGCTTCGGAAATCGTCTGACCGGACACGAACTGTTCGCCCATCATGCGCATGGCCATGTTCACGCCCTTGCGCACCAGCGGCTCACCGCCCTTGCCGATCAGGCGCGTCAGCGCCTTGGACAGCGACTGCTCGCTGCTCACGGCCACCAGCTTGCCCGTGATCATCAGACCCCAGGTGGCCGCGTTGACGAACAGCGACTGCGAACCGCCCATATGCGACTTCCAGTCGCCGCGGGCGACCTTGTCGCGGATCAGCGCGTCGCGCGTGGCGCGGTCGGGAATGCGCAGCAGCGCTTCGGCCAGGCACATCAGCGCCACGCCTTCCTGGCTGGACAGCGAGAATTCCTGGATCAGGCCTTCGACCCCGCCACCGGTGCGCTTGCCGCGCAGCTTCTTGACCAGGCCGGCCGCCATCGCGTGCACCTTTTCCAGGTTGGGCACACGGGCCTGGCCCAACAGCAGCGGCACGCACTCGGGTTCGGGGCGGCGATAGGCCGCCGTGATGGCGGCGCGCAGCACGGATTGCGGCTGCACGTCCTGGCCGAATTCGTAGAACGGCGGCGTGGGTGCGGCATGGGATTCGGCCGCATCCTCTTCGCCCGCGGCATCCGCGCTCAGGTGGGACATCTCGGCGGGCAGATGGCCGCGCTCGATCTTGTCCAGATAGGACAGGATCGCCTGCTTATGCAGCCAGTGCGGCGTGCAGTTGAGCTTGGTGGCGGCGGCTTTCAGGCGGTCGCGGAGTGCGTCGTCGACTTTGACGCCGAGGGTCGTGCTGGCCATAAGAGATTGCTTCCTGTCGCATGGCAAAGGTGTAACTGGGCCCGGACAGGACCCAGTATGGGTAGGACCGTATGCTAGACAGGTTGCAACCGCGTTTGTATTAAGGTTAACCCTAGGTTGAACCCAGTTAACCGCTTGAGATCGCGAGGTTTATCCGGGAAACCCGGGCGGATCATTCCTTCAGCGCGGAACATCCCATCATCTGGACCGAGCCGGAACCCGCCGGATTCTGGCCGCGAATGGCAGCCGCCATGACGCCCGCCAGGCTCACCACCGCGCGCTGCTGCGCCGCGATCAGGCTGCCGACGGCCTCGTCCGGCACGTTTTCGGTGACGACGCTGCGGCACAAGAGGCCCCTGCCCTTGGTATCGACGGGCCGTACCCGCCAGGTGGCGTCCAGTTGCGCCATGCTGCCCGACACCATCTCGAAGCGTTGCACGTCGGTCTGGACGCGCCAGATCGGCGCCCCCGGACCCGGCTTGACCATCTGCACGTCGAGTGCGCCAAGGTCACGCTTGAGCGCATCGGACAAGGCATTGCGCAACTCGTCGCCCAGCGGCGAACTCCAGCGTTCGGAATACAAGGCAGAAATGCTGCCGTCGCCGGTGCGGACCATCAACTGCGGTTGGTCGGCTTGCGTGGACAGCGTGACGGGCTGCACCTCGATCAGGAACGAGGCGGAACCCGGCGCCGCGGCGGGCGCACCCGACCGCTCGGGCGTCTGCAGCGTGTAGTAGTGGACGGGCGGCGACGACCCGCACGCGGCCAGCGCGCCGGACAGCGCCAGCACGGTCAGCGCGGCGCGGGCGCGTTTGCTGCGGGACGGGGTTGCGGAGCAAGAGAGTCGGCTTTTCATGAGCGTCTAATTCCTGACTGGGCCGGCGCCCGGGATGGGGTCTTCGCCTCTGCCGCGCAGCAGGGCTTCGGGATTCGATTGCAGGAAGTCGGCCAGCGCGCGCAGCGAACGCGCCGCGCGGCTCAGTTCCTGCATCGCCCGTTCGGTGTTGACCGGCAGCGAGGCGTCAGAGGCCAGCAGCGAATTGATGTTCGCCATCGAGTCCTTGGCTGCCTTGAGCGCCTTCTGGGCTTCGGGCGCCACCTGCTTGTCCAGACGATTCATCAGCTTGGACGTGCTGGCCAGCGTGGCGCGCAGGTCCTCGCCGATCTTGTCGAACGGAATCTTCTCGATCTTGGTGACGATGTTGGTGACCTGCTGCTGGAGCTGATCCAGGTTGCCCGGCACCGTCGGAATGATCGCCGGTTCCGACATCTCGAACTCAACCGGCTTGGCGTTCGGCACGTTGTCCAGCACCACGTAGAGCTGGCCGGTCAGCAGGTTGGCCGTGCGCAGTTGCGCGCGCAGGCCATGCTTGATCATCACGCCCAGCAAGCGGCCGCCTGCCACGTCGCCTTCCTTGATCGCTCGTTCGCGGACTTCTTCGTAGACGCGGCCCAGGCGTTCCGGATACAGGGTGGCGTCCACCAGCGAATAGAAGCGCTTGGTGGCGGGATCGAAGTCCAGCGTGATCTGCGTGACGTCGCCCAGCGTGATGCCGTTGAAGTCGATCGGTGCCCCCACGGTCAGCCCGCGGATCGACTGGTCAAAGCGCATGCGGATCGGGAAGGCCTCGCCGTCAGGGTTGGCCTTGGCTGCGGCCTCGGTGGCGTACAAGTCGAACTCGGTGTCGGCCTTGGCCGCCGCATCGCCATCGCGAGCGTTCTGCACGGTTGCGAACGCCACGCCGCCCACCGCCATGGAGACGAGCGACTGCGTGCGCACCTTCAGGCCATCGGCATTGACGCTGAAATCCACGCCGCTGGCGTTCCAGAAGCGGGTGCCGTTGGTGACGAATTTGTCGTTGGGCGCATCGACGAACACCTCGACGTTCACGGCGCTGCCGTTCTCGTCCAGGGCGTAACCGATCACGCGGCCCACGTTGATGCGGCGGTAATAGACGGGCGAGCCGATATCCAGAGAGCCCAGGTCCGAGGCCTTGAGCATGAAGCGCTTGCCCGCGCGGTCGTGGGTCACGGCGGGCGGGGTTTCCAGACCTTCAAAAGACAGCTTCGTGGCGCGGTTGCTGTTGTCCTTGCCCTCTTCCGCGTCCACGCCGATATAGGCGCCCGACAGCAGAGTGCCCAGGCCCGACACGCCGCTTACGTCCAGCCGCGGCCGCACCACCCAGAAGTTGGTGCCTTCGCGCGCCAGGTCGGAGACCTGCTTGGAGAGCTCGGCTTTCACGACCACCTTGCTGCGGTCGGCATTGAAGCCGATGGACTTGACCGTGCCGATGTTCACGTCCTTGTAGCGAAGCTGGGTCTTGCCCACTTCCAGGCCTTCGGCAGTGTTGAAAGAAATGGAAATGTCGGGTCCGGCCTGCATCCAGGTCCGCACGACCAGCGACAGGCCCATCAATGCGGCCACGACAGGGACCAGCCAGATCCAGGAGATCCGGCTCTTCTTCTTGCGCGAGATCGCGGGCGACGCGAATTTCTCTTCACCAGATCCGGGGGCTTGCTCGGACATCTACTTTTTCCTTTTCTGAGCGGAAAACAACGGCGGGAGGCCTTTCCTAGCCCACTTGCTTGCCGGAGACGGACGCCGGCGCATGCCGGCCCTCCACCGGCGCTGATTCGATTTCGGTCTGACCTTCAAGGTCCCAGCTACGACGCAGGTCGAAGCTCATGGCAGCCAGCATGGTCAGGATGACAACCACGCCGAATGCGGCGGCGCCGGCACCGGCGCTGATTTCCATCAAGCCCTGAAAGTCGGCCAGGGCCGCCAGCAATATAACGACAAATACATCCAGCATGGACCACTGGCCAATGAATTCAACCATCTGATACAACCGCGTACGCGCCCCCAGATTGGTTGTGCTACGCCATTGCTCAGTCAGCAGCAGCAAGATAAGTGCCAGCAGCTTGGTCAGCGGCACCGCCACACTGGCGATGAACACGATCAGCGCAATGTCCCACGAGCCCATCTGCCAGAGTTCCACCACGCCACCCAGAATGGTGTGCGCGCTGTCGCCCAGCAGCGAATTGACGTTCATGACCGGCAGCACATTAGCAGGGATGTAGAAGACGACGGCCGCAAGCAGCAGCGCCCAGGTGCGCGCCACATGGTCGGGCTTGCGGTAATGCACCACCGCGTCGCAGCGCACGCAGTGATGATGCGCCTCGGGGTCGGCGTCCTTCGGCAGCGCCTGCACCTGGCCGCAGACGTGGCACCCGGTCAACACGACGTCGGGCCCGGCTTCGGGCACATGCACGGGCACCACGCCGACGGATTCGGCATACCGCCACAGCACATGGGGCGACAGTTTGCCGAGCATCGTCAGCAGCACAGTCAGGATGCCAAACGCTGCCAGACCGATGCCGGGCGCCACCGCGGCCATCCCGGCCAGTTTCACGACCGCAACCAGCACGCCAAGCAGGAAAACCGGCACCATGCACCACGGCCGCAGCACACCCAAAAGACGCATGGCGGCGTGGAAATCCGCAGGCTCGCGGCCCCGCGACAGCGGACCCAGCACCCACAGCAGCACGATCAGTTGCAACAGAGGCAGCGCGAAGCCCGCCAGGCCGGTCATGATGGAGACGACCCAATGGCCCTGACGCCAGGTAATGGAGATGGAATCCAGCAGGGAAGCTTCTTGGACCATGCCCTGCACGGACATCGAAGCGACCGGGTAGGCGTTGGCCACCCCGAAGACGATCAGGGCAGTGATGGCGAGCGCCAGCCAATTGGACAAAGTAAGCCCGCTGTAGCGCCAGAGCACGGCGCCGCAGCGGGCACAATTGGCGGTCTCGCCAGGTTCAAGCTGATGTCGGCGATAGATGCTTGCGCAATGTTCGCATTCGATCAGCGGCTGGCGGTCCGCGGTCATCAGTCGACGAGTTCGACTTCCTGCTTATCCGGCGCGTCCGACGAAGGCGGCTTGCCGCTATCGTCAAAGTCCAGCGTAACCTTGCCCGACTCGTCCAGATCCACCGTGACCGAACCGCCGTCGACCAGCTTGCCGAACAGCAGCTCGTCGGCCAGCGCGCGCCGGATGGTGTCCTGAATAAGACGTTGCATGGGACGCGCGCCCATGAGCGGATCGAACCCCTCCTTGGCAAGGTGTTCACGCAGGCGCGTGGTGAATACGGCCTCCACGCGGCGCTCGTGCAACTGGTCTTCAAGCTGCATGAGGAACTTGTCCACCACGCGCATGATGACCTCGTGGTCCAGCGCGGCAAAGGGAATGATCGCGTCCAGGCGGTTGCGGAATTCGGGCGTGAACATGCGGCGGATTTCCGCCATTTCGTCGCCGACCATCCGCGAGTTCGCAAAACCGATCGACGGACGGTTCAAGGTCTCGGCGCCCGCGTTGGTCGTCATGATGAGGATGACGTTGCGGAAGTCTGCCTTGCGGCCGTTGTTGTCGGTCAGCGTGCCGTGGTCCATGACCTGCAGCAGGATGTTGAACACATCCGGGTGCGCCTTTTCGATTTCGTCGAGCAGCAGCACGCAATGCGGCTGCTTGGTGATTGCCTCGGTAAGCAGGCCGCCCTGGTCGAAACCCACGTATCCGGGCGGCGCGCCGATCAGGCGCGATACCGCGTGGCGCTCCATGTATTCGGACATGTCGAAGCGCAGCAGTTCGACACCCAGCGTGAACGCCAGCTGGCGTGCAACTTCGGTCTTGCCGACGCCCGTGGGGCCGGACAACAGGAAGGCGCCGATCGGCTTTTCCGGCTTGCCCAGGCCCGAGCGCGCCATCTTGATGGCGGCCGACAGCGCGTCGATGGCGCCGTCCTGGCCGAACACCACCGTCTTCAAGTCGCGGTCCAACGTGGCGAGCTTGCTGCGGTCGTCGTTGGAGACGGACTGCGGCGGAATGCGCGCGATCTTGGAAACGATGTTTTCGATATCGACCTTGCCGATCACCTTCTTCTGGCGCGAACGCGGCAACAGGCGTTGCGCGGCGCCGGCCTCGTCGATCACGTCGATGGCCTTATCGGGCAGGTGGCGATCATTGATGAAGCGCGCCGACAGCTCGGCGGCAGCCGACAGCGCCGCGGCCGAATAGCGCACGCTGTGGTGCTCTTCGAAGCGGCTTTTCAGGCCCCGCAGGATCTGCACGGTCTGTTCGATGCTGGGCTCGGGCACGTCGATCTTCTGGAACCGGCGCGACAGCGCGTGATCCTTTTCGAAGACGCCGCGGTATTCGGTGTAGGTGGTGGCGCCGATGCACTTGAGCTGCCCCGACGACAACGCCGGCTTGAGCAGGTTGGAGGCATCCAGCGTACCGCCCGACGCCGAACCGGCGCCGATCAGCGTGTGGATTTCGTCGATGAACAGGATCGCGTCGGGGTTGCCGCGGATCTGCTTGAGCACGCCTTTCAGACGCTGTTCGAAATCGCCGCGGTACTTGGTGCCGGCCAGCAGCGCGCCCATGTCCAGCGAATAGACCTGAGCGGCCTGCAGGACTTCGGGCACTTCGCCGCGCGTAATGCGCCAGGCCAGGCCTTCCGCGATGGCGGTCTTGCCAACGCCGGCCTCGCCCACCAGCAGCGGGTTGTTCTTGCGGCGGCGGCACAGCACCTGGATGACGCGCTCGACTTCGTGCTCGCGGCCGATCAGGGGATCGATGCGGCCGGCCAGCGCGGCGGCGTTCAGGTCGGTGGCGTACTGATCCAGCGGCGACTGACGCGAGTCGCCCTGCTCTTCACCATTGGGCTGTTGCTCTTTCTGCACGGCGGCGGACTCCACCTGCGGCTGTTTGGTAATGCCATGGGACAGGAAATTGACCACGTCCAGGCGTGTGACGCCCTGCTGTTGCAGGTAGTACACGGCGTGCGAGTCCTTTTCGCCAAAAATGGCCACCAGCACGTTCGCGCCCGTCACAGGCTTCTTGCCCGTGCCACCGGCGGAAACGTGCATGATCGCGCGCTGAATGACGCGCTGGAAACCCAACGTGGGTTGCGTGTCGACTTCGGCGCCGCTGGGGATCACCGGGGTGTTTTCCGATACGAACTGGCGCAGGTTGCGACGCAGGTCGTCCAGGTTGGCCGCGCAGGCGCGCAGGACCTCGACCGCCGAAGCGTTGTCGAGCAACGCCAACAGCAGGTGCTCGACGGTAATAAATTCGTGCCGGGCCGAACGGGCCTCGACGAAAGCCATATGCAGGCTGACTTCAAGCTCTTGAGAAATCACGCTTCCTCCGTAACGCATCGAAGCGGGCTAATACACGATTCATATTCTATGCCGATCATGGCGTAACGCCAGCGATTTCAAAAACCACGCTGTCGTGCCGGCCATGTGTATCCATGACGGTTAGCGTATACCGGCCGTCGTGCGCCAGCACCAAATTAAACGGATGACCCGCGGCGCCATGACTTGCGACACGACCATCGAGCATCCACCAGACTTCGCCTTCAGCGCCCTGGACGTCGACGTCCAGCGCAACTTGCCGCATGCCGGGCACGGGCCGCAGCACCGAGCCGTTGGCCACACCCCCGAGCCGAAGCGGTCCCTGGGTGGCATCGGCATAGCCGGCAAACGAGGGCGGCGCCGTTTCATTGAGCATCCAGGCCGCCCGCTGTTCGGGACACGCGCCCGAGGGCTCGCTGCCCAGCCTGTAACCCAAGGGCCAGCATGTCACCACCGCCTGCACCGTTTCGGGCCTGACGCGGACCTGCTGGGCGCCTTCCGGCAATGCCGCCACGATATCCTGCAGTAGCGGCGCCGCCACATTCGCCCCAAAAAATCCTGGATTCGGCGTACCGTCGGGCCTGCCGACCCATACGCCGATCGTCCATCTGTCGGTCACGCCGACCGCCCAGGCATCCCGGAATCCGAAACTGGTCCCGGTTTTCCAGGCCAGTTGCCGGCCGGGGTTGCCCGACTGGTAAAACGGCCGGTCCGGGTGTCCACCGCCTTCGAGGATGTCCCGGACGATCCAGGCCGCGCCAGGACTCATCATACGGGACTCGACAACCGGCTGCTCCGCCGTCAAGCGGGGCCGCCCCGAGATGCCGTCCCGGGCCAGCGCACGATACGCGCCGACCAGTTCTTCCAATGTGGTGCCACCCCCGCCCAAAATCAAGCTCAGATTTGGCTCGGCGCCCGCGGGCATTCGTAACTTCACGCCGCCCGTCAGCATAACCGAGGCAAAACTGGCCGGTCCGACCCGGTCCAGCAGGTCCACCGCAGGCACATTGAGCGACCGCTGCAACGCCTGCGCCACGCTGATCGGCCCGGCGAAGGCCGCCTGGAAATTCCCGGGTGCGTAGCCGCCGAACGACATGGGCGCGTCGATCAGCAGGCTTTCAGAATGGATCAGTCCCTCGTCCAGGGCCTGGGCATACAGAAACGGCTTGAGCGTCGACCCCGGCGATCGCACGCCGCGCACCATGTCCACATGCGAGTACCGGGAATCGTCGGAAAAATCTGCCGACCCGGCGTAAGCCTTGACCTCCAGGGAATCGTTGTCCATCACAAGCACGGCCATCGACACCTTGGGCGGAAGGTTATCGACCCGGTCCAGCAACATTTGTTCCACCGACGCCTGCATATCCGCATCCAGCGTGGAGGTGACCAGCGGTGGCCGGCCGCCCGCGCGGCGCGCGCCGCCCGCTTCCAGCAGCAGGCGCTGCGCCGCCAGGGGCGCCAGCCAGCGCGCCCGCAACGGCGGCGCGATGACGGTTTCTATCTTGGCGTCAGCCACCTCGGCCGGAGTCCAGCGGCCGAGTTCGGCCATGCGGTCCAGCACCTTGTCGCGGGCGGCCTGCGCGGCCTCGGGGTGACGGTCGGGACGCAGCCGTGACGGGGCCTGCGGCAAGGCGGTCAGCATCGCCGCTTCTGCCGGGCCCAGGTCGCGGGCCGGCTTGCCCAGCCACAGCCGTGAGCCCATCTCGACGCCCTCGACGATGCCGCCCATCGGCGCGTGGGTCAGGTACAGGGAAAGGATCTCGTCCTTGCTGTAGTGCATTTCCAGCTGCACGGCGCGCCACGCCTGCCGCAGCTTGGCCGACATCGTGCGCGACGGCTTGCCCGCCAGTTGCGGATCGATCAGCCGCGCCACCTGCATGGTCAGCGTGGAGCCGCCGGACACGATGCGGCGGTTGGTGGCCCACTGCCAGCCCGCACGCGCGAGCGCCACGGGGTTCACCCCGGGGTGCCAGTAGAACCAGCGGTCCTCGTAGGTGAGCAGCGTCTCCAGGTAGCGGGGCGAAACCTGATCGGGCTGGACCGGGTAGCGCCAGATGCCGTCGCGGCTGGGATAGTTGCGCAGCGGCGTGCCATCGGCGGCGACGACAACCGCCGCCCCGCCCGAATCGATGGGAGGCAGCGGATACAGACGGTCGAGCGCGAATAACAACGCGGCCAGCGCTGACAACGCGCTGGCCGCGAAGATGCCGCGCCGCCGCCAGCGGCGGGCGCGCGATGCGCCCGCCTGGCAAGCGGCGGCGGCGTTCAAGGACGCTTGGCGCCGCGATCGCGGATTTCGACCGTGCTCCATTGCTCACCCACGCCGCGGATTTCGGGGCGGTACATATCCTCGGCCACCGTCGACGGCACCGCGTAGCGGCCCGGCGTCACGACGCGCACCAGATAGAACACGTCCACCTTGCCACGGCCCAGCGACACTGCGGCGACGTAGCGGTCGTCGCGGAACTCGCGATGTTTGATGTTGGAATCCGACATGGCGTCGGCCACGCGGCGCCCGCCGATCTTCCAGTCCTGCATTTCCGGGCTCTGCGACAGGTTGAGGTTTTCGACCTCGAAGCCCGCCGGAACGCGGTCAACCAGCAGACCATCGGGGATGTTCTGGTTGGCGCTGGCCTGGACCCACACCACCAGCATGTCGCCGGTCTGCAGGGTGCCGCCGTCCCACGGGCGGCCGTCCGGACGGTACCAGCCACGCTTGAGCTGGATGATGTCGTTGCGCGGCGCGGGCGTCGCGGTCGGGCTGCCCTGGATGTCGTATTCGACGAACAGCGATTGGCTGCCCGTGTTCTGCAACTGCGTGCCCGCCAGATCCGCCGCCGACAGCGACACGGTCTGGTCGCTCTTGCCGCCCGTCAGCGGCTTGCGCTCGCCATTGACGGTCAGCACCGCTTCCCACGGCGTGTTCTTGTTGCCGCCCGCGGCGCGCGCGGCCAGCAGCAAAGCCATCTGCTCCTGCGTGGACAGGTACGAACGGTTGCCCAGGCGGCTGGAGAGCTGATTCAGCAGGTTCTCGCTGCGTTCGTGGCGCAGCTCGTATTGCGAGACCAGCGCGTAGGACAACGCGTAGTCGCGCACGCTGCTGCCGTAGTCGCCCATCCATTCGTCGTAGTAGGCGCTGCTGCGGTTGTTGATGTTGATGCCATAGGTGCGCGTCATGGCCAGGTCAAGCGCCTGCTTCATGCGCCCTTCGTCGCCCATCAGTTTGAACGCGGCGGCCAGTTGCACCAGCGGCAGCGGCGAGCGCGCGCGCTCCTGATAGTTGTCGAACAGCTGACGCACGGTCGACAACGGCGCCTTCTTGTCGCGCGCCAGCACCAGCGCGGCGGTGGCCAGGCCGGCAAAGCGGCGATGGTCTTCGCGCAGCACGTTGGCGTCGCTGCTGTCGATGCGGTTGGTCTCGACGTTGCGGCGCAGGTTGGCCGACCACGTACCGAATGCGCCGGCGCTCTGCTGCACCTGCTCCAGCAGCCACGTCCGCGAACGATCCAGCGACGCCTCGGGCACATCGAAGCCACGATCGCGTGCGTCCTGCATGAAGCCCACGGCGTAGGCCGTCAGCCACACGTCGCGCGAGGACGCGCCGCTCCAGAGGTTGTACGAACCGACCGAGTTGCGCATGCCCGACAGGCGGCTGATGGCGCCGGCGACCTTGGCGGCGCGTTCGGCCTCGGTGCGCGGCTTCAGGCCGAACTGCTTGGCGGCGTCTTCATCCAGCATCACCCACGGCATGGCCGCGCTGATGGTCTGCTCGGTGCATCCATACGGATAGTTGAGCAGGTCCTCGACCAGACGGTTGACGTTGAACGGCGGACGATTGGACACGGTCAGGCTGACGGTCGTCGAGTCCGGGTAATAGGAAGCGACCCACGACGCCTGCGCCGGTTGCGACTCGCCCGGATTCAGGCGCAGACGCCGCACCTGGCGCTCGGGCGCATGCGCGGGCTGCACCTGCAGCACGGACTCGCGCACGATGCGGATCGGCTTGGCGCCGCCCTGCCCGTCCACGGTCAGACGCATCAGGCCCAGGCCGTACGAACCGGTGGTGGTCGCCGTGAACCGCAGCGTCGTGCGCTGCTTGTCTTTCAACGTGACAGTGCGCACGCCGTCGACGATGGCCAGCGGATCCAGGGCCTCGAGCTTGACCGAGATCTTTTGTTCGGCGCCGCTCATGTTGGTAACGTCCAGCGCAATGGCGGCCTGGTCGCCCGGCGTGATGAAACGCGGGGTGTTCAGTTCCGCCACGATGGGCGCTGCCACGACCATTTCGGCGTCGGTGCTGCCGTAGTTGTCGGGCGTGAACGCGACGGCCATCAGGCGCAGCGTGCCATTGAAGTCCGGCAGGTCCAGCGGGATGTCCGCTTCGCCCTGCGCATTGAGCGCAACGGGACCCGAGAACAGATCCACCAGCTTGACCTTCTTGGGCAGGCTCTTGCTGTCGCCGCGCATCGCGGCGTCGCCGCCCCACTTCAGCTTGCCCTTCGTGCCGTCCATCTTCTCGATGAGCTTGCCGTACATGTCCAGCAGCTCGGGCGCGTAGCGGTGCTTGCCGAAGAAATAATCCAGCGGATCGGGCGTGGCGTACTGGTTGATGTTGAGAATGCCCACGTCGACCGCGGACAGCGTCACCATCGCCTGCTTGCCCTGCGCGCCATCGACCTTGACGCGCACGGTCGTCTTGGTCTCCGGCACGGCCTTGGGCGCGGCGGTGAGCTTGACGTCCAGCTTGCGGTCGGCGCTGGCGATCGGCAGGAACGCCAGGCCCAGCGCGCGGGCCGGCGTGACGCGGTCGCCTTCGCTGCCGGGGCGGAACACCGCCGCGGCCACGTACAGGTCGTGGCGCTTCCATTCCTTGTCGACCGGAATCTCGACCTCGGTGCCCGTGGCCTTCACGGCCACCCACTTGGACCACAGCATGCGGTCGCCTTCGACGGTGATGAGCGCCTGGCCATCATGCGGCGGCGTCAGCGTCAGCTTGACGGTGTCGCCCGGCTTGGCGGGCACGCCTTCCAGCTTCATCTGCACGCGGTCGGGACGGTTGCCCATGGCATCGGCGTCCTGCGCGTTCCAGCCGGCATAGAAGCGATAGCGCATCGTTTCGCCGGTTTCCGGATCCGTGATTTCCAGACGGTAGCGGCCCCACTTGACCGGCACGGTCAGCTGGGTGCGATCGTTCAGCGCAATTTCGCGTGAGTCGACCAGTTCTTCGGTTTCGGTATAGCCGCTGTTCCAGCCGCGCTGGTCGTCGAATCGCCAGTAGTACTGGCGCTCTTCGCGGAACAGACGCATCTGCGCCTGCGCGAGCGGTTCGATCTTGCCTTGCGCGTTGGCGCGAATGACTTCAAAACCGGCCGGCGCGTTCTCGCGGGCCACGTCGCTGTCGAACTGCGGACGGACGGCGATCAGCTTGTCGGCGGGCCAGACGGTGCGTTCGATGGAGCGGACCACCGGGCGGCCGCCGGATTCCAGCAGGCTGGCGGACACACGGACCTTCATCGGCGAATGCGTGCCGGCGGCGTTCGGGTTCACGTCGAGCTGCGCGCGGCCCTTGTCGTCCAGCGCGGATTCCGGCAGTTCACCGAAGCTGCGGCGCGTATCGTCGGCCACATCCCCAAAGATGAAGCCGGGCCATTGCTGGGCCAGCGCAAAACGATCACGTTTGACCTGGAAGGTGGCCAGCAGACGGTTGCCGGCAGCCGGCGCGCCATACAGGTAGTCGCCCTGCACATCGACGGTCAGCTCCTCGTCGGGGGACAAAACGTCCTGGCCCGAGGTCAGCGCCATCTTCATACGTTCGGGCAGGAACTCTTCGACCTGGAACTTCCACGAGGCATCCGGCGCGCGCGAGGACGGATCGACGCGCAGTTCCAGCAGCCACGTGCCGGTCTGGGCATCCAGCGGCAGATCAATCGCGCGTTCGACGTAACCGGGCAGATCCTTCTGCGGTTGCCACAGCGCGGTCTGCATCGTGCGGCCATCCGGACGCTTGATGGTGGCAGTCAGCGGCGACGGCGTCAGCACGCGGCCGTCGAGGTCGCGCGGCAGCACCGATACGTGGAAGGTTTCGCCGGGGCGATACAGGTTGCGGCCGGCGTAGACGAACAGATTGTTGGCGCGCGACGCATGGCCGCCCGTATCGAATTCGGACAGATCCAGGGCCGGTTCGCCCAGCGCCAGCACGGTCATTTCCTTGTCGCGCGAGGCGCGGATGACGCGGGCATTGGCAAAGCTGCCGTCAAAGCGGACATGGCCCTGCGCATCGGCGGCCGCCTTGGCCAGCGGCTTGCCGGCGCCGTCCACCAGTTCAAACACCGCGCCGGAAATGGCCTGGCCGGACTTCAGCGACACCGAATACGCTTCGATGCGGTCGCTGTAGCGGCGGGCGTGCAGCCCGATGTCGCTGACGTAGAAATAGGTGACCTGGTACTCATAGCGGAAACGGCCAGGTTGGCTCATGACCGCAACGTAGATGCCCGGCTCCTGCAGTTCCTTGATGCCCTCGACGGGCAGGAACGTGACGTGACGGCGGTTCGGCTTGTCGTCGGTGACGAAGCGGCCCTGATAGACGCTGGTCGTCAGCGAATTCAGCCGGTCCAGGTCCCAGTTGCTGACCGAGCCCTTCAGGCTGCGGTTACCGGCGTAGCGCCAGTCGTTCTCGTCATAGTTGCCGTCGTCCTCGTCTTCCGAGGCGGCCGGCGTGCGGCCCACGCCCAGCACGGTGTCGAAGAGTTCGGGCACGCGGTCGGGGGACACGCGCAGGAACTGCACGTCAACCTCGGGCACATTGACCGTGGCGACCGGCAGGCCGCCGTTCTGGCCGGCGGGCAGCACGACGCCGCGGCTGGCGAAGTAAAACGACGGCGGCATGGCCTGCGTGCTGACTTCGCAATGCGACGCCTCGGTCAGCGCGACCTTTTCGCCCGCGCCGGGCAGGCCCGAGCGGACCGTGATCGCGTAGGAGCGCTGCGGCTGCACATACGGGAAGTACACCACGCGCGGGTTGTCGCCGACGACCCAGTTGCCCTTGAGGATCTTGCCCTTGGGCGCGGAATCGCCAGGACGCACCGAGGCCGGCTGCTGGCCCGGCGCGGCGGCCGATTCGCTGTCCTCGTCGGCCTTGCCGGCCGTCGAACCCGTATCGGTCACCTGAAGGAAAGCGTCCAGATTGCTCTTGGCATCCACCGGCTGCGTGAAGGTCACGGCCAGCGACAAGGCATCGTTGTATTGGCGGGGTTGGCAATTCAAGGCCGCGAAGGGATCCGCGGCGCCCACGGTCGCGGTGGCAGGCAGTGCTGGCGCCGCGTTGTTCGCCGCCTGCGGAGCCGCGGCGGTCGCTGTCTGCGCCGCCGGAACCGCTGCCGGACTTGCCGGCTGCTGCCCCTTGCCCATCCACCAGCCCACGCCAATAGCGCCGGCCACCACCGCGATCCCGGCTACAGCCAGCCAGGTCTTGTTGAACTTTCCACTCACGGCGAAACCTCCCCGCCCACTAGAACGCAACGCTCCTTAGCGGCGGAGCTGCCGACCCGCATGTGCCGCGCGCTTCCCGTTACGCGGCAAAACCGTTCATCCCTGTGCCCGGGATGCAACCGGCAGCACAACGCCGCCATTGCTGGCGGCGCCATTGTGTTTTGTCGAGATCAAACCGGTTCCATCACGCACTGCAGCGGGTGTTGACGCGCCCGCGCATACTGACCGACCTGCGCGATCCGTGTGGCGGCGAGGTCACGGGGGTAAACCCCGCAGACGCCACGGCCTTCGTGATGCACTTGCAGCATGATGCGCGTCGCCTCTTCCTGGTTTTTATTGAAGAATTTCTGCAGCACTTTCACGACGAACTCCATCGGGGTGTAGTCGTCATTAAGCAGCAACACCTGGTACATCGGCGGCGGCGCAGTACGTGCCGGCGCCTTCTCGACGACCAAGTCATGCTGGGAATCCAAGGTAGAACTCATAGGGCGGGTATTCTATTTAAACTGGGGACGGCAACCACTCAACTTACTGAAAATTACACGCAGAAATACGTAGTATCCATACTTGACTAGGTCAAGAAAAGCGGCGCATTATCCACGCATTCTGGGGTTTTCAATTTACCGAAAATCTGCCAGGAAGCCGGAGGGGGGACAGGGGTCTAGACCACAATGCCCTTCTGTCAACATACGATTCAATGAGGCAGGCCGCATGTCTGATACGACCGCAACCGCCGTCCAAGGGGACAATCCCAAATCGACGGGCACCGTCAAATGGTTCAACGATGCAAAGGGGTTTGGCTTCATTACGCCCGACGATGGCGGTGAAGATCTGTTCGCCCACTTCTCGTCCATCCAGATGAATGGTTTTAAAACCCTGAAAGAAGGCCAGAAAGTGGCCTTCGAGATTATCCAGGGGCCTAAAGGAAAACAGGCGCTCAATATTACGGCTGCCTGAGTTACCCTTTAAAGCGCAACGGTAAGGTTGCGCCATTATCCAGGCGGGGCTTTCGGGCCCCGCCTTGTTATTTTTCTTAATACTCCGCCGGGCCATGCTGAAGATTGCCGTTTTGTTTCCCATTGTTCGTACGCTGTTCAAAACAACCTTCAACAAGGCAACGTCAGCGGCAAACGCGGGCGGCCGCAAGGCGCCGGTGATCGCCGCCGCCGCCATCGCGATCGCAGCCGCCCTGCCCCTGCCCGCCAGCGCCCAGCAGCAGACCGGCCCGCAGCCGCGTCTGCCCACGACGCAATTGTCGGCCGGAATCCATATTATCCGCGCAGAAGTTGCAAACACGGACGCCACGCGGCGCGACGGTCTGATGTTCCGCAGGGAGCTGCCGGGCAACGACGGCATGCTGTTCGTCTTCGACCAGCCGGACGTGCAGTGCTTCTGGATGCGCAACACGCTGCTGCCCCTGTCGATTGCCTTTATCGCCGACGACGGCACGATCGTCAACATTGAAGACATGGCGCCGCAGACCGAAGACCCGCATTGCGCAAAGAAGCCGGTGCGCTACGCGCTGGAAATGGCGCAAGGCTGGTTCGGCAAGCACGGCATCACTGCCGGGAAAAAGCTCGACGGCCTGCCCTGACGCCTTCCGGCAGACCGCCCCGGCAGGTAATGACAAAGGGAGCCCGAGGGCTCCCTTGTTGTTTGCCGGACAGCGCGACGCGCGCCGCCGGCCGTACCACGCGCCTTACACGCGTTCGATGATCAGCGCGATGCCTTGGCCGACGCCGATGCACATCGTGCACAGCGCGTAGCGGCCGCCGGTGCGATGCAACTGGTTGATGGCCGTGGTGGCCAGACGCGCGCCGCTGGCGCCCAGCGGGTGGCCCAGGGCGATCGCGCCGCCGTTGGGGTTCACGCGCGGATCGTTGTCGGCGATGCCAAGCTGGCGCAGCACGGCCAGACCTTGCGCGGCGAACGCTTCGTTCAGTTCGATCACGTCCATCTGATCCAGCGTCAGGCCGGTCTGGGCCAGCACCTTCTGCGTGGCGGGCGCCGGACCGATGCCCATGATGCGCGGCGCGACGCCAGCGGTTGCCATGCCGACGACGCGGGCACGCGGGGTCAGACCATGGCGGGCGGCGGCCTTTTCATCGGCCAGCAGCAGCGCGGCGGCGCCGTCGTTCACGCCCGACGCGTTGCCGGCCGTGACGCTGCCGCCTTCGCGGACCACGCCCTTGAGCTTGGCCAGCGATTCCAGCGACGTTTCACGCGGGTGCTCGTCCTTGGAGACGATGATCGGGTCCCCCTTTTTCTGGGCGATCGACACGGGCACGATCTCGGCGTCGAAGAATCCTTCCTTCTGAGCGCGCGCGGTCTTTTCCTGGCTGGCCAGCGCGAACAGATCCTGGTCGGCGCGGCTGATGTTGAAATCGTCGGCGACGTTTTCGGCGGTCTCGGGCATCGAGTCCACGCCGTATTGCGCCTTCATCAGCTTGTTGATGAAACGCCAGCCGATGGTGGTGTCATAAATGGCGGCGCTGCGCGAGAAGGCGCTGTCGGCCTTGCCCATGACGAACGGGGCGCGGCTCATGCTTTCCACGCCGCCGGCCAGCATCAGGCCGGCTTCTCCGGCGCGGATGGCGCGCGCGGCGGTGCCGATGGCGTCCAGACCCGAGCCGCACAAGCGGTTGACCGTGGCGCCGGGCACTTCGACCGGCAGGCCGGCCAACAGCGTGGCCATGCGGGCCACGTTGCGGTTGTCTTCGCCCGCCTGGTTGGCGCAACCCATGATGGCGTCGTCGAGTTCTTCCCAGCGCACGCCAGGATTGCGCGCCGCCAGCGCCTTGATGGCTACGGCAGCCAGATCGTCGGGCCGCACGGAAGCCAGCGCACCGCCGTAGCGGCCGAAGGGGGTACGAATCGCATCACAGATAAAGGCATTCACGGTCATGGGAAGCTCGAAGTGAAGTGAAAGAACTCGGGATCGGACGATGTTAACGCAGCGGTTTCGCGCCAAGTTGGTGCGTTACCCGGATGTCCGCAGAACGGACAGTGTCCAGTAGACGTTCACATTGGACCGGCGCGCGCGTGCACGGAACCGGGCCGCCATGCCCAGGATCAGTGCGCGCCGGCCTTGGCCGCGCGGCCCGCGTCGACGATGGCCTGACGGCGGAAACGGCCGGCCGCCAGATGGTAGAACGGCTGCGGGCAGAATTGGCGCGACACGCCCGACGCCAGCAATGACCCGACCAGCAGCCAGAACAGCATCGGCTGGCTGCCCGTCATTTCCATCACCACGACGCTCGCCGTCAAGGGCGCCTGGGTAGCGGCCGCCAGAAAGGCCGCCATGGACAGCAGCACCAGCACGCGCTGGTCGACGCCCTCGCCTGCCAACTCCCAGATGTGATGGCCGATGCCCGCGCCCGTGGTCAGCGCCGGCGTGAAGATGCCGCCGGGAATGCCCGCCCAATAGGACGCGACGGTGGCCGCCAGCTTGGCCAGGCCAAAGCCGTCCGGCACCGCGTCCTTGCCGTTGAGCAGGTCAGCCGCGACGGCGTAGCCGGTGCCGTACACGCTGCCCGCGGTGCACAGGCCGATCACCGCCAGCGCCAGGCCCATGATGAACGCCGTCCAGATCGGATGCATCCGGATCCACGCGCGCCACGACTGCGGCGCCGCGCCGATCGGGCCCTTGCCCAGCAGGCGGGCGAAGATGCCGCCCAGCGCGCCGTTGAGGGCGCCGCAGATGACGATCCACATCACCATGTTCTGCGACAGGGGTGCGCCGGCAAAGACGCCGAAATAAGGATTGTTGCCTTCCACCGCCACCACCAGGAAGCCGGCGGCCAGCACGCCGATCAGCACCAGCCGCTGCCAGCGCAGCACGGTGCCGCGCCCCAGTTCCTCGATGGCGAAGATGACGCCGGCCAGCGGCGCGTTGAAGGCCGCCGCCAGGCCGCCGGCGGCGCCCGCTGCGATCAGCTCGTTGGCGTGAAAGCCGCGCAGCTGCAAACCGCGGCGTTTCCAGAAATCGCCCCACGCCAGCATCAGCGCCGCGCCGACCTGCACGGAAGGACCCTCGCGGCCGATCGACGCGCCGCACAGCATGCCGAAGAACGCCAGCGGTATCTTCCAAAGGCTTTGGGCCAGCGACACCAGGCTGTTCTGGCTGGGGCCCGGCGGCAGCGACAAGGCGCCGATGACTTGCGGAATGCCGCTGCCGGAAGCGTTGGGCGCGAAACGCAGCGTGAGCCAGCGCAGCGCGGCCAGCCCAAACGGCATGACCAGCAACGCCAGCCAGCCGTTGTAGGCGACCCACTGGCGGTTCCAGGCCAGCGCCTTGTCGGCCAGATAGGTAAAGCCCAGCGACATGAGCGCCACCAACGCGGCGCCGCCGAGCAACAGCCCGAGCTGCACGCTCTTCCTGGACAGACGGTTGATCTGGCGCACCTTGCGGCGCGCCAGCCGGCGTGTTCGGGCGATGACGCGACGGACGGGGTCGGGCAGACTCATGGACGGGGACAGGGCGGCGTGGGGAGGTTGCCAACCTTACCATCCCATCCTGACCCGTAGCCGAAAGAATGCAGCGTTGCGCACGCGCAAGCGCGGACGGGAACGGCCGGTCAACGGCCGTCCATCACGACGCGGCAAGGCTTCAGAACGACGACCACTCGTCCTGAGAAGCGCCTGCCAGCGCGGGCCGGGCCTGCGCCACACGGGCTGCCGGCGCGGCGGGCTTGCGCACCGCCTCCCGTTCGGCCGGCAGCAGCCGGGCTTGCGCCTGAACCGCAGATCCACTGCCTGCATCCACCTTGAAGCGGCGCACTTCCTGCGCCAGACGCGTGGCCTGCTCCTGCATGCTGGCTGCGGCGGCCGCGGCTTCCTCGACCAGGGCGGCGTTCTGCTGAGTCACCGTGTCCATCTGCGAGACGGCCTGGTTCACCTGCCCGATGCCGGTCGATTGCTCTTCCGATGCGCCCGAGATCTCGCGCACCAGCGTCGCGACCTGGCGCACGCTGTCCACCACTTCGCGCATCGTGCGTCCGGCCTCGTCGACCTGACGCGAGCCGCCTTCGACGCGCGTCACGGATTCGTCGATCAGGGCCTTGATTTCCTTTGCAGCTACAGCGGAACGCTGGGCCAGCGTGCGCACCTCGCCCGCCACGACCGCGAAGCCGCGGCCTTGCTCGCCCGCGCGCGCCGCTTCCACGGCGGCATTGAGCGCGAGGATGTTGGTCTGGAACGCGATGCCGTCGATCACGCCCGTGATGTCGGCAATGCGGCGCGAACTGTCCGAGATCGCGCTCATGGTCTGCACCACGCCCTCGACCACCTCGCCGCCGCGCACGGCGACGTTCGACGCCTGGCTGACCAGGCGGTCGGCCTCGCTGGCGTTGTTGGCGTTCTGCTGCACCGTGCTGGTCAGCTCTTCCATCGAGGCCGCGGTTTCCTCGAGCGAGGAGGCCTGCTCTTCCGTGCGTTGCGACAGATCGGCGTTGCCCTGCGCAATCTGCGACGACGCCGACGCAATGTTTTCACAGCCGTCGCGCACGTCCTTGACGATACGGGCCAGGCTTTCGTTCATGGCCTTGAGCGCGCCCATCAGATCGCCGGTCTCGTCGCGCGTGACCACGCGGATATCGGTGGTCAGGTCGCCCGCGGCCACCTGGCGTGCGGCCGATACGGCCTCGGTCAGCGGGCGAACGATGCCGCGCGTTACCAGCAAACCGAGCAGCATGCCGATCGCCACACCCGCGACAGCCAGCGCAATCATGATCGCGCGGACGGTGCCATAAAGGTCCGTGCCTTCTTGCACCGAGCGCTCGGCAGACTTTTCCTTGCTGATGGCCAGACTGGTCATCAGGTCGTCCAGCTTTTGCGACGCGACGATGACGCGCTTCTCGATCTCGGCCACGCGCGGATCGCTCTGCGTCAGCGGCTGCGACTTGGCCGCGTCGAAGAATGCCGTCGCCTCGCGCTTCCAGACCTGCTCGGTTTCCCTGAACTGCGCCAGCAGTTCGCGGGTCTGTGCTTCCTGGAAGTTCGCGGCTGCCTTCTCGCGCAGCACGTCCATGTTCTTGACCGCGTCGTCGAACTGCTTGCGCAGCGCCTGCCGGTCTGCCTCGGTCGACGCCGCCAGATATGCGTTGCGCGCACGTCCTGCGTAGATCAGATTGATGTTGGCTTCCTTCAGATCCGAAATGCCGCGCAATTCGGTGTCGTAAAGCCTGTCATTCATTTCATTGATACGCGACAGCCCCCATACCCCGAAGGCCCCGATCGCACCGCCTATCACCGCCACCAGCAAAAACGCGCCTGTCAGGCGAGCGCCGATACGCATCCCCTTAAATAACCGCAACATGCTTCCCTTCCCTGTATGTGCCCCGGCTTGTGGCGGCGTTGCCGCAGCCAGGCGCTCCGGGGTGCAAGCGCTGACCGGGGAGGAACGATATCGACGTTTGGTCTAGGGCTTACCCGGAGAAAAAGCCAGTTCAGGCGTCAGTTCCGTGTAATGAACGCGACAGTCGACAGGGTTTTCGAAACTGACTTTTTGCTGAACAAAAGAAAACCCCTCGCCGGGGCGAGGGGTCGTGTTTCCGGGCATGCGGCGCTAAGACCGCATGCGCGCCGGAACCGCCGATCAGGCGAAGTTCTTGGCAGCGAAATCCCAGTTCGCCAGGGCCCAGAAGTTTTCCAGGTACTTGGGACGCGCGTTACGGTAGTCGATGTAGTACGCGTGTTCCCAGACATCACAGGTGAGCAGCGGCTTGTCGGCCGTCGTGAGCGGGGTGGCGGCGTTGCTGGTGTTGACGATGTCGACCGAACCGTCGGCCTTCTTGACCAGCCAGGTCCAGCCCGAACCGAAGTTGCCGGCAGCCGACTTGTTGAAGGCTTCCTTGAAGGCGTCGAAGCTGCCCCACTTGGCGTTGATGGCGTCAGCCAGCGCGCCCGTCGGTGCGCCGCCGGCCTTGGGAGCCAGGCTGTTCCAGTAGAACGTGTGGTTCCAGACCTGGGCAGCGTTGTTGAAGATGCCGCCCGAGGACTTCTTCACGATGTCTTCCAGCGACAGCGTTTCGAATTCCGTACCCGGGATCAGGTTGTTCAGATTCGTGACGTACGTCTGGTGATGCTTGCCGTAGTGGAACTCCAGCGTTTCCTTGGAGATGTGCGGCGCCAGAGCGTCGAGTTCGTAAGGCAGGGGGGGAAGAGTATGTGCCATGTGATGGTTCCTTCTGTTGAGAGCACGATCAAGCCGGTCAATTGTATCGGCAACTCCTGAGGATACCGTGTTAACCCCGCGCTGGCGCGGGGTTAACGGGCACATGCTTATGACCGCATGTTGTTGCGCCCGCGCGCGGCGGCGCGCACGGCCTCACTGCATGGCCTCACCGCATGGCCTCACCGCATGGCCTCACCACATGGCCTCACCACATGGCCTCACCGCATGGCGTCACCACATAGCGTCACTTCACGTAACGTAGCTCCTGCCCGCTGCCGGTTTCGACCAGCGCGCCGTCCTTATCCATGGCCAGGACCTTGTGCAGCGGCGCGCTGCCCGCGTCGTCGGGCACGTCGACGTCGATGCGCACGGCCCGCGTGGCGGCGTCGATGCGGGCCACGTCCACCTCGTGCCAACGTCCACCAGACGGCGCCGGCACGAAGACGGCCAGCGCCTTCAACGCGCCTGCCGCGATGGGCACGGAGACGCCGTCCGCCCCTTCCGATTGGCGCGGCCCGCCGCCGTAGTCCTGATCGGCCGATGACACCGCCACGTCGATATTGACCGGACGGCCACGGTGATACACGCGCACCGTCAGCATGCCGGGTTCGGCCGGCCTGGTGTCCGCGCGCACGTTCGCGATGGCGGAGTACGGCCGCAGCGGCGGCGTGTCCAGGAACACCTGTTTGCCGTCGCTGCGCCAGACGCCCCGCGCGTTGATGTCGACGGCGCCATAACTCAGGAAGTACTCGAAGCTGCCGTCTTCCAGAAGCAGCAATTCGCTGCCGACTTCCCGCACGCCGCGCAGGTAGTAATGACCCGGAACGCGCACGGCTTCCGAAGACTTGCTGGCGGCTTTGGATCCCACACGCCGGCCTTGCGCGGGCGGCGGCGCGCAGTCCGCCCGCAGCGTGATGCCCGCATCCTGCAGGACGCGCGCAAAGGCCGGATCGGATTGGCAGGCAAGCGCCGTGCGGAACGACTGGCCCGGCGGCGCCACCGCCGCGTCGAAGCGCGCGTGGTGCTGCGCCAATAAGGACAGCATGGCGGGCTGGCCGGTTTCAAGTGCGATCCACGCAGGACCGCGGCCCGAGCCGTCGCCGGCATCAGGGCTGGCGCCGGCGTCGAGCAACGCTTGGGCGAGGTCCCGGCGTCCCAGCCGGATGGCAGCGTTCAGGGGCGTATCGCCGTCGGGCAGCGGCGCATCCAGATCCGTGCCCGACGCCTTCAACAGACGCAATACCTGCACCACAGTGTCATGCCGCGCGGTGACCAGCTCCCGGCTATGCAGCAGCATCGACACGATGCGATCGGGCAAGGTACGTCCATCCCGCGCGCATGACGATGGCTGACCGGTGAAACCGGCCGCATGCAGTGCTGCAAAGTAGCCAGGCTTGTCGATCAGCACGAACTCCCCGTTGTCTGGCATGCACGCTTGCGCAACCGACTGGCGGTTCGCCGCGCTCACGCGGCGCACCGTTTCCATGTCGCCGGACGCCACGGCGGCATTGAGCAGTGCGTACGGGTTGGGCGCGACCGGCAGCCGCGGGTCGTCCAACCGCGCGCCGGCGCGCAGCAGCCGATCCAGCATGGCGGTGTCCTGACGACCGATCAGCCAATACAAAGCGCTCTCGCCGTCCGGCGCGATGGCGGCGGGGTCCGCGCCCCTGGCCAGCAATGCATCGACGACCGCCACCTGGCCCGAGGTCGCCGCCAGGAGTAGCGGCGGCGTGCCGCGCGGATCGTCCGGGCTTGGCGGCCAGGCATCGCGGTCGGCCCCGTCCCCGGACGCTTTATCGTCCGCCGTTACCGCGGGGTCCACGTACGGATTCACCGGCACGCCCGCCTCGATCAGCATCAAGGCCAGCGCCGTATCGCGGCTTTCGAGCGCCTGGCGAATGGCGCTTGCGTCCAGCGTCTTCATGTCGAATCCCGCGTCCGCGAACATGCGCAGCACTGCCGCGCCCTGCCCGCCCGGCTGCCGCAGCAGTTGCGCGACAGGCGAGTCGGCGGGGTTCTGCAGTGCCGCGCGCAGCGCGTCGGGTTTCATCGCCGCCAACAGGGTGCGCAGCAGCGCGGTGTCTCGGGCCCGCACCGCAACCTCCAGCGCCGACCGGCGGTCGTAGCCTTCGCGCCGCAAGCCCGGATCGGCGCCCCCGGCCAGCAGCGCCTTCACGACGCCGGAATTGCCGGCTTCGACGGCATCGGCCAGCGGCGTGTTGCCATGCGGTTCCGCGGGATCGCCGTCGACCGGCGCACCGAGGGCCAGGAGGCGCTGCACGGTCTGCGTGTCGCCGCGCTGGGCCGCCAGGTTCAGGATCGGCCGATTGCCCATCTGGGGCTTGGCGAATGTCAGGCCGCCCGAGCCCACTTGCGGGCCGCGTTGCGCGAAGGGCATGCCCGCGCGCAGCAATTGTTCGGCGATTGCGGGGTGGCCGCCTTCGACCGCTGCTTGCGCCGCATCCAGCCACACGTCACGGTCGCCGGTTTCTCCGTACGCCGTGGCCGGGATCGTGCGAGGGCCCACCTCCATCAGGTACGACACGGCCTGCGCATCGCCTTCATAGGCGGCGAACGCCAGGGCGGTCAGTTCCTCTTCATAGGCAGGCCGGCTGCCCGTGGCGGCCAGCGCTCGCAGCGCCTCTGCACCTTCCGTCAGTTCCACCAGGGGCAACCACGCAAGGAAGTCCGCCGCGGGCCGCGTCTTGCCCTGTCCGTCCTTCAAGACACTTGACGCGGCGGTATCGGCGTCGAGCGCCGCATACGGGCGGCTGGCGCCGGCGCCGAACAAGGCCACCACCATGCGCGTCAGGCTCTTGCGGTCGACGAGGCGCGGCAGGTAGGTCTGGCGCACCGCGAATTCGAAATCGCGGTGCAGCAGGAATTCCAGCGGGGTGTTGTTCTGATCACCCCGCTGGTCGGGGTTGGCGCCCGCGGCCAGCAACGCCTCCATGATGGCTGGAGTGCCATACAACAGCGCCAGGTGGAGCGGCGGCCGGCGCGATTCGTACGTGATGTCGTTCAGGTCCGGCTTGGTGGCCAGCAGCGCGGCCAGCATGCGCGCGCGGGCCGGCAGGCCGGTCTCGTGCGCCTGGCGCAACCGCGCCGCGTCTTCCGGCGTCATGTCCCAATACACGTACTGCGACCGCAGATCACGTGGCGGCATCAGCAAGGCGTGCAGCAAGGGGACGCCGTCACGGGCATAGTCGCCGGGCCGTTCGACTTGCGCCAGCGCGGCCAGGAATGCCGCCTCGTCGTTGCGCCCGGCTGCTGCGAACAGGGCCTCCGACTCCGGCGTGTCGGCGCTTTTGTATTCGCGGTACGGTGACGCGCAGTTGCAATCGGCGGCTGCGGCTGAGGGTGGCGTGATTGAGGGTGCGGTGGCTGCGGGCGCTGTCGGGGAAGCGGCTGCGTTTTCCGCGTAGGCCACGGAGCCAACCCCGGTCGCCCAGATCGCCGCGGCCAGTCCGGTGGCCGCCCAATTCAGATTTCTGTCGTGGAACATCCTGCCGCCATGATTCGGGTGGAGAGGATTTGCGTGCGATCGCGCCGCGCGCAGTCCCCTGTCGGGGCTCGCGGAAAAACTAGCTTGGGTCGCGCGTGGAACGCGTGGATTGCACCTGGACCTGAGCCCCGCCCTGCGCGAAGCTCAGGTCGAGCGGCTGGCCCGCCGACAGCGCGGCCGCGTCACGAACAATGCGGCCCTCCGCGTCGCGGGCGATCGCGTAACCGCGCGCCAGCGTATTGCCCGGATCCAGGGCGCGCAGTTGCGCCGAGGCGGCGGCAAGGCGATTGCGCCGCTGCACCAGCAGGCGGGCATGGGCCTGCCCCAGTTGACGCACGGCGCCCGCCAGACGTTCGGCGGCCCTGCCCGTGTCCGGCACGCGATGGCCAAGGCGCTGCGCCAGCAGATTGACGCGCGCGGCGCGCCGGCCTTGCGGCGCGGACCAGGCCGAGGCCAGTCGGTATTGCAGGCTGTTCAAGCGCTCGCGCTGGTGTTGCAGGCGTTGTGCCGGGGACACCAACTGCGCGGTGGCGCGGTCCAGGCGCTGCGCTGCCCGCTCCAGCCGGCGCTGCTGGCCGCGCACCAGGGTTTGCAGTGTCTGCATGACGCGGCCCAGCAATTCGGCGCGCGGCGCGCAGGCCAGTTCGGCCGCGGCGGTGGGCGTGGGCGCCCGCAGGTCGGACACGAAGTCCACGATGGTGAAGTCGGTTTCGTGACCCACGCCGCTGATGACGGGAATCTCACTGACCGCCACCTGGCGCGCCAGGTCTTCGTCGTTGAAGCTCCAGAGGTCTTCGATGCTGCCGCCGCCCCGCACCAGCAGGAGCGTATCGACCTCGGCCCGCTCGTTGGCCAGACGCAACTGCGCGGCCAGCTTGTTGGCGGCATCCGCCCCCTGAACCGGGGCCGGATAGATGATGACCGGCACCTGCGGCGCCCGCCGGGCCAGGGCCGACAGCACATCACGCAGCGCTGCCGCATGCAGCGAGGTGATCACCCCGATCGCACGGGGCAGACGGACGGGCTCGCGCTTGCGGGCCGGATCGAACAGCCCCTCGGAGGCCAGTTGCTCTTTGAGGCGCAAAAAAGCCTCGTACAGATTCCCTAATCCTGCCCGCCGCATGGCGTCAGCCTGGAGCTGATAGTCGCCCCGCGGTTCGTACAGGGAAACGCGCGCCCGGATCTCGACCTGGTCGCCCGCCCGGGGCACGAAGCCCACGGCGCTGGCGCGGCTGCGGAACATGACGGCCCGCACGGAGGCCCGGCTGTCCTTGAGCGTGAAGTACCAATGCCCGGACGCCGCCTGCGTGAAATTGGAAATCTCGCCGCGAACCCACAGCGCCGGGATGCTGCGTTCCAGCAACTGCCCCACTGCTTGGTTTAGCTGGGCAACTGTAAGGATTTCCCGCGCAAATGCGTTGTTTGTGACTGGGAGCTCAATTGTCATGGGGCTTTCCGATGCGAACCTGTCCACAGGGCAGGCGGAGCGGGGCGCAATGATACCGCGTTCGCAGAAATTTGCACGAACTGCCCAGAAAGCCAGCAAATTCGGTGCAAATCATTGATTTATAAGGACTTATATAGGACACGGCAGTGCGCGCATTTGAAGCAAACAAGCGCAAGCCCCGTGCCCATAAGCCTTCCGGCTGAGTTCTACACAGAATTATCCACAGATTCTGTGGATAATTCGGGTCTTCCCCTGCCTTGCCACATACGCGCCGCACCGTTACAGTTTCGGCTTGTTCAGATGCCACTGAGCGCCGCTTGCGGCGCCTTCGGCTCCTCAGGAGTTGACCGCTTTGCTTTCCATTCTGCGCGAGGCCGGCTGGCCCATCTGGCCCCTGCTGGCGACATCCGTGCTGGGCCTGGCGCTGATCTTCGAGCGCTTTTTGTCCCTGCGCCGAAACCTGGTGATGCCGCGCGGCCTGAACGAGCAGGTCGCCGAAATGCTGCGCAACCACCAGGACACGCCAGACTCGATCCACCGGCTGGAACGCAATTCGCCGCTGGGCCGCGTGCTGGCCGAAGTGATGCGCCACCGCCACTTGCCCCGCGAAGAACTGCGCAACGTGGTCGAAGACACTGGCCGCGCCGTCGCGCATGATCTCAGCCGCTACATTTCCGCCATCGGCACCATCGCCGTCGTCGCCCCGCTGATGGGCCTGTTCGGCACGGTCGTCGGCATGATCGAAATCTTCGGCTCCTACACGCCCGGCGGCGGCGACCCCGCCCAACTGGCGCGCGGCATTTCGATCGCGCTCTACAACACCGGTTTCGGCATTCTGATCGCCATTCCCGCCATGATCGCGCACCGCTATCTGCGCGGCCGCGTGGATGGCTACCTCAACGCCATGGAACAGGCTGCATCGCGCTTGATCCGCGCCCTTGCGCCGGCGCGCGCCTCCCGCGAGGCCCGCCCATGAATTTCCGCGGTTCCCGGGGCGACCGCGATGAGCTGGACATCAACCTGATTCCGCTCATCGACGTCCTGCTGGTCATCCTCATCTTCCTGGCGGCCACCACGTCGTTCACCCGGTTCACGCAGTTGAAGGTGACGTTGCCCCAGGCATCGTCCGAACAGGACACGCCGCCCGCGCTGGAAGTCGCGGTCAGCCAGGATGGCCGCTACGCCCTGAACGGCACCCTGATCGACGTCTCCACGCCGCCCGAAATCGCCGACGCCCTGCGCCAGGCCGCGGCCGGCAAGACCGAGCCGCTCGTCATCATCAATGCCGACGCCCAGGCCACCCACCAGTCCGTGATCAACATCATGGAAGCCGCGCGCCTTGCCGGCATCGGCCGCGTCAATTTCGCCGCCCAGACCAACCGTTGAAAACCCGACGCGCATCACTGCTGGCCCGCCAATGGCAGCGCGGCGGCTGGCTGTCCACCGCCCTGCGCCCGTTGTCCGCGCTGACCGCCTGGGCGGTCGAGCGCAAGCGCGCGCGCTACGCCAGCGGCGCCAAGGTGTCCTACCGGCCGCCCGTGCCCGTGGTCGTGATCGGCAATATCTTCGTGGGCGGCACGGGCAAGACGCCCATGGTGATCGCCACCGTCGAAAACCTGCGGGCCCGCGGCTACACGCCGGGCGTGGTCAGCCGGGGTTATGGCGTCAAGGTCGGTCCCCATCCGCGGGTCGGGCTGGGCGACCTGGAAGCCGCTCGATTCGGCGACGAACCCGCGCTGATCGCGCGCGCCACCGGCGCCCCCGTGTGCATCCACCCCAAGCGCGCCCTCGCCGCCCAGGTGTTGCTGCAGGCGCATCCGAAGGTCGATGTCATCGTCTCGGACGACGGCCTGCAACATCTGGCGTTAGCTCGGGACATCGAAATCGTCGTGCAGGACCAGCGCGGCGTGGGCAACCGGCGCCTGCTGCCCGCCGGCCCGCTGCGCGAACCCGCCAGCCGTCTGGCCGACGTGGACGCCGTGGTCACGAATATCGGTACGCCCGGCGCCTCGACTGCAGTGTCTGACACCGTTGAGGCGCCTTCGCAGCATGACGGCCGCCTCCCAACGGTGGCAGACACCCGGCCGCGCCATATCCAGATGTGGCTTGAACCCGGCCTGGCGCGCCATATCGGGGGACACGCCACGCAGCCGCTATCGGCCTTTGCCGGGCAGCCGCGCATCGCGGCCGCGGCCGGCATCGGCAATCCGGAGCGCTTTTTTGCCACGCTGCGGGCAGCCAGCATCACGCTATCCGCGACGCTTCCCCTGCCCGATCACCACGACTACGCTTCGTCCCCCTTCCAGGCGCTGGATGCCGACGTCATCCTGGTGACCGCCAAGGACGCCATCAAATGCGGCGCCTTGAACGATCCCCGCTTGTGGGAAGTGCCGGTGCAAGCCGCGTTCTCCGACCCGAGGCTCTTTGACTGGCTGGCCGACGCGCTGCGCGCTCGCAAAGAGCGCCCGGGTCGTGAGCAGAACGGTGCGAGCGAAAACCGGGGCCGCAACCCAACGGCGTAACAGGCCGCTTGCCGCAACCCCGACGCGCCGCGCGCTGTCCGGCGGCAAAACTGTTTTAGAATCGCGGTCATGGAATCCCGCCTTCTCGACATCCTCGTTTGCCCCTTGTGCAAGGGCCGCCTCGAACACGACCGGCAGCAGGCCGAACTGGTCTGCCGTGCGGACCGGCTGGCCTTCCCGCTGCGCGACGGCATTCCGGTCATGCTGGAATCCGAGGCCCGCGCGCTGGACGACACCGCCGCCCCTCGCTGAACGCCGCATCGTGAGCTTCATCGCCATCATCCCGGCACGCACCGCGTCGACCCGGTTGCCTGACAAGCCGCTGGCCGACATCGCCGGCAAGCCGATGGTCGTGCGCACCGCCGACCGTGCTGCCCTGTCCCGCGCCTCGCAGATCTTCATCGCCACCGATGACGGGCGCGTGCAGCAGGCGGCGCAGGCGCACGGCTTGCGCGCCCTGATGACCCGTGGCGATCACCCCACCGGCACCGACCGGTTGGCCGAAGCGGTCGAGCAGCTTGGCCTGCCCGACGACGCCATCGTGGTGAACGTGCAGGGCGACGAGCCCCTGATCGAACCCGAACTCATCGACGCGGTGGCGGCCAAGCTGCAAGCGTATCCGCAGGCTGACATCGCCACCTGTGCCTGCCCTCTGGCCGATGCCGAGGCGCTGTTCAATCCCAACGTCGTCAAGCTGGTCTGCGCCGCCGACGACCGCGCGCTGTATTTTTCGCGCGCCCCCATTCCCTGGGCGCGGGACGCGCTGGCCGGCGGCGAACGCGTGCTGGCGCAGGGACTGCCCGCCTGGCATCACATCGGCCTGTACGCCTACCGCGCGTCGTTCCTGCGCCGCTTCCCGACCCTGCCGCAAGGCGCGCTGGAACGCTTCGAATCGCTGGAGCAATTGCGGGCCATGGAACACGGCCACGTCATCGTCGTCCATCGGGCGTCGACGCCTCCTGCGGGTGGGGTAGATACCCCGGCCGATCTCGAGCGCGTCCGCTTGATCTACAGCAATCAGATATAAGGGTTATTTCCCATGGCGCAGCCCCGCATTGGCTGCTGCGTTGCGGCATAATCCCCCGGATCACAAAAAATAAACCCCTTCAGGAGCACTCATGCGTCTCATCTTGCTCGGACCCCCCGGCGCCGGCAAAGGCACCCAGGCCGCGTTTCTAACGCAGCACTTCGGCATTCCCCAGATCTCCACCGGCGACATGCTGCGCGCCGCGGTGAAAGCGGGCACCCCGCTGGGTATTGAAGCCAAGAAGGTCATGGACGCCGGCGGCCTGGTTTCCGACGAGATCATCATCGGCCTCGTGCAAGACCGCCTGACGCAGCCCGACTGCGCCAACGGTTACCTGTTCGACGGCTTTCCCCGCACCATCCCGCAGGCCGACGCGCTCAAGAGCGCCGGCGTCAAGCTGGACTACGTCGTGGAAATCGCCGTGCCCGAAGAAGACATCATCGAACGCATGAGCGGACGCCGCGTGCACCAGCCCAGCGGTCGCAGCTATCACGTGCGCTTCAACCCGCCCAAGATCGAAGGCAAGGACGACGTCACCGGCGAGGACCTGGTCCAGCGCGACGACGACCGCGAGGAAACCGTGCGCCATCGCCTGTCGGTGTACCGCGAGCAGACGCGTCCGCTGGTCGACTACTACTCGGCCTGGGCGCAGCAAGATTCCGCCGCTGCCCCGAAGTACCGCAAGATCTCGGGCGTGGGCGCCGTCGACGAAATCAAGTCGCGCCTGTTCGAAGCCGTTCAAAGCTGATCGGCGTCTCGATGGCCCGAAGGCCTTCGGCGCCGGCCGGACGCAGCGCGTCCCGGCCCAGGCCCGAAGGCCTTGTTGCATCCGGCGCCCGGCGCGCCGCCTTCCTTCCCTTGAACTGATCTGGTGGTACACACATGGAAATCGCGAACAAGGTATTCATCGTTACCGGCGGCGCATCCGGCCTGGGCGCCGGCACCGCCCGCATGCTGGTCGAACATGGCGCCAAGGTCGTCATTGCCGACCTGCAGGACGAGCCGGGCGAAGCCCTCGCCAAGGAACTCGGCCAGCGCTACGTGCACTGCGACGTGACGCAGGAAGCCGACGGCAAGAAGGTCGTGGCCGCCGCGCTGGAACTGGGCTCGCTGTTTGGTCTGGTCAACTGCGCGGGTGTGGCTCCCGCCGCCAAGATTGTCGGCAAGAATGGCGCGCACCCGCTGGAACTCTTTCAGAAAGTCGTGTCGATCAACCTGATCGGCAGCTTCAACATGATGCGTCTGGCCGCCGAGGCCATGAGCGCCAATACGCCCGAGCCCACCGGCGAACGCGGCGTGATGATCAACACGGCATCCGTCGCTGCCTTTGACGGCCAGATCGGCCAGGCGGCCTATGCCGCGTCCAAGGCAGGCGTTGCGGGCATGACGCTGCCGATCGCGCGCGACCTGTCCAAGACCGGCATCCGCTGCATGACCATCGCTCCGGGCATCTTCGGCACCCCGATGATCTTCGGCATGCCGCAGGAAGTGCAGGACTCGCTGGCCGCCAGCATCCCCTTCCCCGCGCGCCTGGGCCGCCCGGAAGACTACGCCAAGCTGGTCCACAGCATCATCACCAACGACATGCTGAACGGCGAAACCATCCGTCTTGACGGCGCGATCCGCATGCCGCCGAAGTAATTCAGCTTCATGGCCGGTCCGTACGGGCCGGTCCAAAGGGGCCGGCCTTGCAATGCCGGCCCAGCAGACGGCCGGCATTCCGTCCCCATCACGCGGCGATCCGGCCGGCATTTCACTTCAGTAGTCCACCCATGAGCCTGTTCCGTTCGGCGGCCACGGTCAGCAGTTTCACCTTGCTGTCCCGCATTTCCGGCCTGATCCGCGACATCCTGGTGGCCCGCGCGTTTGGCGCCGGCCCCATTACCGACGCCTTCTGGGTCGCTTTCCGCATTCCCAATCTGCTGCGCCGCCTGTTCGCCGAGGGCGCCTTCGCCCAGGCCTTCGTCCCCATCCTGGGCGCCGCGCGCAACAACCGCTCCGAAGAAGAAGTCCGCACACTGCTGGACCGCGTGGCCCTGCTGTTGACCGCCGCCTTGATGCTGGTCACGCTGATCGGCATCGTCGCGGCGCCTTGGGTGGTGTCCGCCATGGCCAGCGGCCTGCGGGGTGCGGCGCGCGATACCGAATTCGGCGCGGCGGTCTGGATGACGCGGATGATGTTCCCGTACATCCTCTGCATGTCGCTGATCGCCTTCGCGTCCGGCGTGCTCAATACGTGGCGGCGCTTTGCCGTGCCCGCCTTCACGCCCGTGCTGCTGAACCTGTCCATGATCGGCGCCTGCATCTGGCTTGCGCCGCGCATGGACGTCCCGGTCTACGCGCTGGCCGTCGGCGTCATGATCGGCGGCGTGCTGCAATTGGCGGTGCAATGGATGGCCCTGGCGCGCCTGGGCCTGACGCCACGCTTTTCGCTGCGCTTTGGGCAGGCCTGGGCCGATCCGACCGTGCAGCGCATCCTCAAGCAGATGGCGCCCGCCACGCTGGGCGTGTCGGTGGCGCAGATCTCGCTCTTGATCAACACCAATATCGCGACGTGGCTCACGCCCGGTAGCGTGACGTGGCTGTCGTTCGCCGACCGCCTCATGGAATTTCCCACGGCGCTGCTGGGCGTGGCGCTGGGCACCGTCCTGCTGCCCAGCCTGTCCGCGGCGCATGCCCGCGACGACCACGGCGGCTACAGCGCGCTGCTCGACTGGGGCCTGCGCCTGGTACTGCTGCTGGGGCTGCCCGCGGCGGTGGGCATGGCAATGCTGTCGGACGGCCTTGTCGCCACGCTGTTTCATTACGGCGCCTTCAGCGCGCAGGACGTGCTGCAGACGCGCCTGGCCGTCATCTCCTACTCTGCCGGGCTGATTGGCCTGCTGGCTGTCAAGATCCTGGCCCCCGGCTTCTATGCCAAGCAGGACATCCGCACGCCCGTGAAGATTGCCATCGCCGTGCTGGTGGTGACGCAGCTGCTGAACGTGATGCTCGTGCCGATGCTGGCCCACGCAGGGCTCGCCTTGGCCATTGGACTGGGCGCCTGCCTGAACGCGCTGGCGCTCCTGATCGGGCTGCGGCGGCGGGGCGTGTACATGCCGGGCGCCGGCTGGACTGCGTTTGCCCTGCGCCTGGTGCCCGCGCTGGCCGGGCTCGCGGCGCTGCTCTGGTATGCGGACACACGGATCGACTGGATCGCGCTGCAGACGCATTCCGGCCAGCGCGTCCTCTTGCTGGCCGGCGTGCTGGCGGCAAGCGGCGTGGTGTACTTCGGAATGTTGTTACTGTTTGGATTTCGTCCCAGGGACTTCGGACGACGCCCGAAGCAGTAATTCCGCCTGTTCGGGCTACATTGCCTTCAAAAAGCCGGCCAAACGCCGGCTTTTCGCATTAATTTCGTCAAGAATTGACAACCACCCCGTAATCTTTGGTAAAAAACCTTTATGATTTAAAAATTGCCACTGAGAGGACCCCCTGTAGGCCCCTGCCTGCGGGAAGCACGAATTGAAGTACGCCCAAGGACAACCCATGGCGGACCAGGTGATCAATTGGCTGCTGCTGCTGCGCTCCGGCAAGGCAACGGCCCAAGACTACAACGACTTCCTGGCTTGGCGAGCGGCTGACCCTGTCCATGAAAACGCCTGGCAGCAACTGACGGGCACCCTGGCAGGATCGTCGTTTGGCCGGCTTGGCGACGCCTATGCCACCGGCAGTGGCGACGCCGCTGCCGCTGCCCAGTCGCTGATCCCGCCCCCACCCGCCGCCATCGTGCCGCCCCGCCGCCGTTTTCTGACTGGCGCGCTTGCGCTCGTCAGCACCGGCGCGGCCGCTGCCTATGTCGGCAATGCGTTCTACCCGCTGAACAACGTTGCCGCCGACGCGGCCACTGCAACGGGCGAGCGCCGCCGCTACCTGCTGTCGGACGGCAGCCAGCTTTTGCTCGACGCGCGCAGCCGCGTCAACCTGGACTTCACGCCTGCGTATCGTCAGGTCCGTCTGCTGGATGGCGCCGTGACCGTGTCGGTCGCACCCGATTCCCGCCGTCCTTTCCTGGTGCAGACTGCCCAGGGCACGGTCCGCGCGCTCGGCACCCGCTACATGGTGCGCCAGCAGGCGCAGCGTACGGTCGTCGTGGTGCACGAACACGAAGTCGAGGTCGAGACCATGTCCGGGGCGCACGGCACCATTCGCGCCGGCACCGGCGCCCGCTTCGACAATGCCCGCATGGACACGCCGCGCGCCGAGCTCATGGCCGAAGCCGCTTGGGAATCGGGCTGGGTTGAGGCCCGTGGCCGTCCCCTGGGCGAAGTCATCGCGGCGCTGCGCCCCTATCGCAGCGGCACCTTGCGCGTGTCCATGGCCGCAGGCGGCTTGCCCGTGTCCGGCCATTTTCCGTTGGACGACACCGACGCCGCGCTGGACAGCCTGCAAGACCAGATGCCCATCCAGGTGCGCCGTTTCACGCCCTGGTTCGTCTCCATCAACGTCGCCGCCTGACAACGTCCGCCCCGAAGGTATGCCGGGCGGCGCGGTTTCCGTTGTATACTCGACACCTAGTTTTTATCCAGTGGTTTGTCCATTGGTTTTATCGATAGGCGCCGCGAATTTTCCTCATGTTTTCAAGAGGATCTGACGCAAGGGTTCTCCAACCCGGGAATTCTTCCCAGCAGCGCCCTCCCGCCCGGTTGACGGGCGCTCCATCGGTTAAAGCGACATTAAAAGCTTGCATTCCCCACGGGGCTTGCTACAATGTTCGACTTTGCCGAATTCAACTTACAAAGCAACATGGCCAATACCGCCCAAGCCCGCAAGCGCGCTCGCCAATCCGTTGAGCGCAACAAGCACAATTCCAGCCTGCGCTCGATGCTGCGCACCGCCATCAAGCGCGTTCGCCAATCCATCGCCGCTGGCGACAAGGCTGCGGCTGGCGAAGTGTTCCAGAAGGCCACCAGCGTGATCGATCGCGTGGCTGACAAGAACATCATCCACAAGAACAAGGCCGCTCGCCACAAGAGCCGCCTGGCTGCCGCCATCAAGGCGCTGGCCTAAGCCATTCTGCCGCCCCGGTCTTCCGGGGCGACACGAATACGGCAAATAAAGAAGGATGCCCACGGGCATCCTTTTTTGTTGTCTGCGCCGATTGACTGAGCGGTTCGCTGCGCGCCCCAAGGCCCAGCACCTGCGTCTCAGCCGGCCTACCGGGCCGCCCCCTCTCCGGCGTGCCCTGCCCCGCTTCATGCGGATTCTGCTGCCGCCAGCCTGCCCTTGATGGCTGCCGCGGCGTCGCGCAGCGATTCCATGAACGCGGCGACCAGCGGATTGCCCGGACGGTGTTCCGGAAACACCACATTCACGCGGAACGGAAACGACCGTGTCAGCGGCCGGATGTGCAGCCCTCGCCCCACGAAGTCCAGCGCGGTCAGCGGATTGACGATCGCCAGGCCCAGTCCTTGTCGCACGAATGTGCAAACCGACACCGCAGTAGGTGTTTCCACAATGGAGCGGGGCAAGACGCCCGCCTGGCCGAACGCTTCGTCGATCTGGACGCGGTAGGGATCGCTGGCGGACAGACTGACGAAGGAATGCCCTTCAAAATCCGCCAGCTCGACCGCCGCGCGCGCCAGCAGCGGATGGCCGTCAGGCAGCACGCAGACCTCGTCAACCTGCACCAGCAATTCCAGCCGGGTGCCGGCGGGCGCGGCATCGTGTTCGGTCAAGCCCAGGTCGTAGCGCTGCGCTGTCAGCCACTCTTCGAGCAGCGGAGACTCCTGGGTTTCGACGGACAGGCTCACACCGGGGTGTTGGCCATGAAAACGCTGAAACGCATCAGGCAGAATCGAATGCGAAAACGCCGGCAGGGTGATCACCGACAGCTGCCCCTCGCGAAACGCTCGCAGACGGGCCGCGGCGGACGCCACGCGCTCAAGGCCGGCGTAGGACTGCCGCACCTCTTCAAAGAGCGCCAACGCCGGCATCGTGGCCCGCAGACGCCCCGCAATCCGTTCGAAGAGAGCGAAACCGATCGTTTGCTCCATCCGGGCCAGTTCGCGGCTGACGGTGGGCTGCGACGTGTTGAGCAGATCGGCGGCCTTCGTCACGCTGCCCGCGATCATCACCGCGCGGAAGACTTCGATATGCCGATGCGTGAGCATCGCGCCTCCCATATCAGGAATGAATCGGTGTCGAAAATCAAAGCATTTTACTGGATGGACCAACGCAGGCATCATGCCGCCTTCGCTTCACTTCCCACAGGGTTCCTTTCATCATGACCTTCGATCCGCGCCAGCTCACCCAACTTGCCGCCGAACACGGCACGCCGCTTTGGGTGTACGACGCCGCCGTCATCCGCGAACGCATCGCCCAACTGCGCCGCTTCGACACGATCCGCTACGCGCAGAAGGCGTGCTCGAACCTGCACATCCTGCGCCTGATGCGCGCGCAAGGTGTGGTGGTGGATGCGGTATCCCTGGGCGAGATCGAACGCAGCCTGGCCGCCGGCTTCGACCCGCGCAGCGAACCGGAAGGCATCGTCTTCACGGCCGACCTGATCGACCACGCCACGCTGGCCACCGCGCTCAAGCACGGCATCTCGGTCAACGCCGGGTCGCTGGACATGCTGTCGCGTGTGGGCCAGGCGTCGCCGGGCCATCGCGTCTGGTTGCGCATCAACCCGGGCTTTGGCCACGGCCATAGCAACAAGACCAACACCGGCGGCCCGCAAAGCAAGCACGGCATCTGGATCGGCGATGTGGCCGAGGCGATCTCCATCGTGCGCCGCCACGGCTTGAAGCTGGTGGGCGTGCACATGCACATCGGTTCGGGCGTGGACTACGGCCATCTTTCCAGCGTGTGCGACGCCATGGTGGACGTGGTGAAGTCGCTGGATCACGACATCGAAGCCATTTCGGCGGGCGGCGGGCTGTCGATCCCCTACCGTGACGGCGAGCCGCGCATCGACTGCGATCACTACTTCGAGCAATGGGATGCCGCGCGTCAGCGCATCGCCCAGTATCTGGGTCATGAGATCCGCCTGGAGATCGAACCCGGCCGCTTCCTGATCGCCGAGTCCGGCGTGCTGGTCGCCGAAGTGCATTCGATCAACCGGCGTCCCGAGCGCGACTTCGCGCTGGTTGACGCGGGCTTCAACGATCTGATGCGCCCGGCCATGTATGGCAGCTATCACCGGATCTCGGTGCATGCGCCGGACGGCAGCGACCCGCAGGACGCGCCGCAGACGCGCATCGCGGTGGCCGGCCCGCTGTGCGAATCGGGCGACGTATTCACGCAGAACGAAGGCGGCGTCATGACCGACCAGTTGCTGCCTCGTCCGCGCATCGGCGACTTCATGGTCTTTCACAACGCCGGTGCTTACGGTTCGTCGATGTCCTCGAACTACAACAGCCGACCGCTCGCACCGGAGGTTTTGCTGGACCAGGGCGAGGCACGCCTGATCCGGCGCCGCCAGACCGTGGCCGAGCTGCTCGCGCTGGAAGAGTAAGCCGCCTGTAAATGCAAACGGCGCCGGACAGTTTGCCTGTCCGGCGCCGGCGTAGCGGTTTCGCTCGCAACGGCCAGCGCCCCCACGGGGGCCTGGCGCATCAAGACATCAGGTCGGGAACGCCTCGCGCAACGCGAAGGTTGCCTGCTTGAATACGCCCAGGTCGGTCCCCACGGCCACGAAGTGCATCCCCATGTCCAGATAACGGCGCGCGTCGGCATGCACGGGCGCCAGAATGCCCACCGCCTTGCCTTGCGCAGTCACGCGCTGATGCAGGTGGCGGATCGCCTCCTGCACCTCGGGGTGGCCGGGGTTGCCAATATGACCCAATGCCGCAGCAAGGTCCGACGGGCCAATGAACACGCCATCCACGCCTTCGACAGCGGCGATCTCGTCCACCGCCTCGATGCCCGGACGGCTTTCGATCTGCAGCAGCACGCAGATGTTGTCGTTGATGGTGTGCAGATAGTCCGGCACCGTGCCGTAGCGGTTGCTGCGCATCGCGCCCGCCACGCCGCGGATGCCTTGCGGCGGGTAGCGCGTGGCGGCCACCGCGCGGCGCGCGTCTTCTTCGGATTCGATGAAGGGAATCAAGAGGTTATAGAAGCCGATATCCAGCAGGCGCTTGATCTCGACCGGATCATTCCAGGACGGACGCCCCACGGCCGCGCTGGCGCTGCCCTGCAGGGCCTGGAGCTGCTGCAGGAACATCGGCACCTCGTTGGGCGAGTGTTCGCCATCCAGAAGCAGCCAGTCGAAATCCGCCAGGCCGACGAGTTCGGCGGTGATGTGGCTGGACATGCACATCCAGAATCCGATGAGCCGCTCGCGGGCCAGGATGCGTTGCCGGAAACGATTGGGAAGAGGTGAATTCATTGCTGACCTCATGTCTTGAAAAGTGAACTTGGAATCCGATGGCCACGGGACCGCAAAGCGGCTCGGGCTTCTTGCGCGCGCGCCTCGACCGGTCAGGCGGGATCCAGCAGATACGGCGTGCCAGCGCGCTCGCAGATGGCGCGCAGGCGTTCGGCCAGCGCTGCGGGAATCGGGATGCCCTCGCGCAGCCGGCGCATGCGCTCGGCCGCTTCGGGCTCGCCCGCCACCAGCACGGGTTCGGCGGGATCGGCGGGCGGCGTGTCGTGCATGGCGTCGATCATGTCGTCCATGTCGGTTTCGAACGACCCGGCCGCGCGGAAGGCGTCGGGGTTGAGCGCCAAAAAGAAATGTCCGACGTCGTCGGGCTCGCCGGGACGGCGCGTGCCCGCACGCCGCGCAGCGAACGCGCTGCCGCTGAGCGTGCCGCCCAGGATCTGCGCCATCATCGCCAGGCCATAGCCTTTGTGGCTGCTCATGGCGGTGGTGCCGCCCAACGGCGTGAGGCCGCCCTCGGGGCGCTTGAAGATGTACTGCATGGCCGCATCCGCGTCCGTGACCGGCGCGCCCTGCCCATCCACCGCCCAGCCCGGCGGCAGCGGCTTGTCCAGGAAGTCGTAGACCTTGACCTTGTTGGCCGCGACGGTCGTCGTCGCCATGTCGAGCACGAAGGGTTCGTTGTAGGCGGCGGGCGCACCGAACGCGATGGGATTGGTGCCCAGCATCGGCATCGCGCCGCGCGTGGGCACCATGATGACGCCGTTGGCGCTGCTGGTGACCAGTCCCACCACGCCGCGCTCGACGGCGATGCGCGCATAGACGCCTGCCGCGCCGAAGTGGTGCGAGTTGCAGACCGAGACAGCGCCCACGCCGTGTTCCAGCGCCTTGTCCACGGCCAGGTTCATGGCCTGCGCGGCGACCGGATAGCCCAGGCCGCCCATGCCGTCGATCAGCGCGCTGGCGCCGCCGTCGCGCACCACGCGGGCCCGGGCGTCCAGCCGCAGCGTGCCGGCGCGCCATTTGTCCTCATAGGCGGGCAGCATGGAGATGCCATGCGAATCGATGCCCAGCAGGTCCGTGCGCGCCATCAGGCCCGCGGTGATGTGGGCAAGGTCTTCGGCCATGCCCCATGCCATCAGCACCTGCAGGATCTGTTCTCGCACCTGCTCCACCGGCACGGCCGTGGCGTTTGCTCCGTTCCCTGACACTGTCTGTCTCCTGTCGTCTTGTAGGTGTGGCGGGCGTCGGCAGCGGGGTCAGTCCCGGTCGCGGTCGACCAGTCTGTGCCGCGCCTGACCCAGATGGAATTGCATGGCGACGCGCGCGCGTTCGCCGTCCTGTTCGCGGATGGCGTCCAGGATGGTGGCATGTTCGTCCACAACGCGCTGCGCGCGCTGGCGCGAGCCGGTGCGCGTCAGGTTGAGCGTCAGTCGCATGAAGCCGCTGATGGACTCATGGATGCTTTCCAGCACGCCCAGATAGAAGTCGTTGCCGCTGGCCTCGGCAATGCTGGCATGAAAGGCCAGATCCGCTTCGGCGGACACTTGTCCCTTTGCCAGCGTGTCGGCAAACGCGGCGTGAGCGTCGGCAATCTTTCCAAGCTGATCGTCGGTGCGCCGCAGCGCGGCCAGGCGCGCGGCATCGCCCTCCAGCGCCACACGCACCTCCTGGGCCCGCAGATAGGCGCTGACATTCTGCACATCGTTGAAGGCTTTCAGGCGCGGCGCAGGCTGGTGGCTGACAAACGTGCCCAGGCCCTGGTGCGCGGTGATGAGGCCGTCGGCGCGCAGGCGCAGCAAGGCTTCGCGCACGACGGGCCGCGACACGCCGAAGCGTTCGGAGATTTCGTTTTCGGACGGCAGCTTGTCGCCGACGTTCAGTCCGCCGGACACGATCTGTTCGAAGATCTGCCCGTAAAGCTGGTCCGCCAGCCGCACCCGGTGCCCGCGTTCCAGCACCGGCGCGGCGGGCGCTTGCGCCTCGTCGGGCGCGTGCGGCGTGGATGAGGGGGATGCTTTGGGTCGAGCCACGGAAACTCCTGGTAGTAGGGCCTGTCCTCGCGCGGAGAACAGGCCCTGAAAGACTGCTGCGATGCGCGGACGGCGCTCATCGTACCCGCATTGCGTCCGCTGCGCCGCACGCGGTCATGCCGTGGCGGTTTCGCGGTCCCAGGCGGCCAGCGCGCGCGCCACGGGCGCTACGCGTTCGCGTTCGGTGCTGGAGATGCCGGTCAGGAGCGGCAGCATCGGACCCATGTCCGCCACACCCGACAGCGTCACGGCGTCGTGCAGCACGCGAATGGGGCTGATGCCGTCGCGGCAGTCTTCCAGGCCCATGTACTGCTCACGCACGGCTTCGGCTTCGTCGAAGCGGCCTTCCTGCAAGAGATGAAGGAGGCGCATCGAACCGCGCGGCGCCACGCAGACGGATCCCGACGTGAAGCTCTTCAAGCCGAATTCGCGGTAGTGGACGATGGCCGGGCGCTCGCCGATGCCGCTGACGACCCAGCGCGAATCCACGGCTTGCAGCAACGCGGACAGGTAGGCGTCCTCGGACGGGTTGTCGCGCACGACGGCGTACTTGAAGGCGACGAGACGGCCTTCCTCGATCAGGCGCGCCGCGGTCTCCGGGGCTAGGTAGTCGGCCGACTTGATGTAGACCACCGCAGGCTTGCCCAGCGCATCCGTGAAACGGCGCACGCCGTCGGCCAGCCCGGCGTCGGTATAGGGGAAGGACATGGGCAGCAGCATCGCGGTCGGAAAGGCACGCGATCGCAGGATGGCGGCCTGGTCCATCATCTTGCCGTAGTCGGGCCCCACCGAGGGCAGGATCCAGGTGTCCGGACCCGCCAGGCTTGCCAGCATGTCCACGATGCGTGCATATTCGCTCACACCCACGTTGTAGAAGTTGGCGTTGCCGCCATACATGACGTTGCGCACGCCGCCCGCTTCCAGGTGGCCGAGCAGCGTCTTGTTGGCCGCTTCGTTCAGCGACAGATCGGCGTTGCGGGCCAGCGGCGGCACGGCGATGACCGAGCGCTGCAGATCCTGGGCGGTGACCGGGGTGGTTTTCATGGAAGGGGCTCCTGGCGGGGTGGGTTGTCAGTGCGGTTGTCAGATAAGTAAGGTGAAAAAAGTATACTTGGTTGACAAGCTATAGCTCAATACCTATATTTGTTTTACAAGTAGTTCGGCAGCACACAAGTCGCATGAGGCGCGGGCCGCATGCGGCTTTGAGCTCCCGGCTCGCCGGGAGCGGAATACCCCCAGAAACGATGCGCGGCCACGCGCACACCGAGGAGACGAATTCCATGCATGCAGCCCCTGTGCGAGGCCGGTTTATTGCGGCCGCCCTGCTGACGGCCACCGCCTTTGCCCTGCCGGCCTCGCCGGCCTTCGCGGACTACCCCGAACGCGAAGTCAAGATCATCGTGCCCTTCCCCGCCGGCGGCACTGCCGATATAGCCGCGCGCGTCGTGGCGGCCGAATTGGGCAAGAGCTGGAACAAGCCCGTGGTGGTCGACAACAAGGCGGGCGCCGGCGGCAATGTCGGCTCGGCCGAAGCCGCGCGCGCCACGCCCGACGGCTATACCTTTCTGATGGGCACGGTCAGCACCCACGCCATCAATCAGTCCGTGTACGCCAAGCTGCCCTATGACCCGGTCAAGGACTTCGTGCCGGTGACGCTGGTGATCCCGGTGCCCAACATCCTGGAGGTCAACCCCAAGTTCGCCGACAAGCACGGCATCCGCAACGTGGCGGACCTGATCAAATACCTGAAGGCCAATCCCGACAGCGTCAACATGGCGTCCACGGGCAACGGCACGTCCACGCATCTGTCGGGCGAACTCTTCCAGAGCATGACCGGCACGCGCATGACGCACGTGCCCTACAAGGGCAGCAGCCCCGCCCTCACCGACGTGATGGCCGGGCAGGCGGACCTGATCTTCGACAATCTCCCCTCGTCCATGGGCTTCATCAAGGCCGGCAAACTGCGCCCGCTGGCCGTGACGACCGCCAACCGCTCGCCCGCCCTGCCCGACGTGCCCACGATGGCTGAGGCCGGCGTCAAGGGCTACGAGGCCTCGAGCTGGTTCGGTCTGCTGGCGCCGGCCGGCACGCCGCCCGCCATCGTGGAAAAGGTCCAGCGCGACGTGGCGGCGGCCTTGCAGCAGGAGCCCGTGCGCGCACAGCTTCAGGCGCAAGGCGCGACCCCATCCGGCAACACGCCCGCCCAGTTCAAGCAGTTCATGGCCCAGGAAACCGTCAAGTGGGCCGACGTTGTGAAGAAATCCGGCGCCAAGGTCGACTGACCCTGCGCCGATCCGGGGCCCGTCCGCAACGCGTGAGCGGCGGGCTCTTCATCATCACGCGAACCAGGAGACACCATGAACAAACTGATCAGCGCCGTACTCGCGGCGGGCGCCGTTGTGCTTGGGTCGCCGGCGGCCCTTGCCGCCGGTTACCCGGAAAAGCCCGTCACCATGATCGTGCCCTTCGTGCCAGGCGGTTCTTCCGACATCACCGGGCGCTCGGTCACGCCGGCGCTGGCGAAGATCCTGGGGCAGACCTTCGTCGTCGAGAACAAGCCGGGCGCAAACAGTGCGATCGGCGCCCAGGCGCTGGCCCGCTCCACGCCCGACGGCTACACCATGATGGTCGGATCCATCGGCACCTTCGCCATCAACGAAGCCCTGTACAAGAACCTGTCGTACAACCCCAGCAAGGACTTCACCTACCTGACGCAGGCGGTGCGCAACCCCAACGTGCTGGTCGCGGCGACGTCGTTCCCGGCCAGCACCGTGGCCGAACTGGTCGACTACGCCAAGAAGAATCCGAACCGCGTGTCCTACGCCTCGTCCGGCACGGGATCGTCGGACCACCTGTCGGCCGTGCTGTTCCGGCAGCGCACGCAGAGCACCGGCGTCGACGTGCCGTACAAGGGCGGCGGCGCCGCCATCGCGGACCTGATCGGCGGCCAGGTCAACGTGTCCTTCCAGAATCTGGGCGCGGTGCAGAACCACATCAAGGCGGGCAAGCTGAAGGCGCTGGCCATCACGGGCGACACGCGCGCAACCGACCTGCCCGACGTGCCGACGCTGGCCGAGGCCGGCATCAAGGATATGGTCGTGTATTCCTGGCAGGGCTTTGCCGTGCCCAAGGGTACGCCGCAGCCGGTCGTCGACAAGCTGGCCGAAGCCCTGCGCACCGCGCTGCGCGAACCGCAGACGCAGAAGACGCTGCAAGGCCTGGGCTTTGAAGTGGTCGCCAACACGCCGCAGCAGTTCGCGGAATTCCAGCAGGCCGAGGTCAAGCGCTGGAAGGACGTGATCCAGAAAGCCAACATCCAGCTCGAGTAAAGCGACGGGATGCCCGAAGGCGGGCATCTTTTGTCCGCGGCCCGTCCCGATCCCGCGGATGCGGGGCTGGCCCGCGGTCTTCTGCATGAATCAAGTAGCATGAACCCTTCGCCACCCTACCGTACGACAACATGACCACCAATCAACGCATCATCCAGGTCGGCTCGCTGGCCGGCTCTCCCTCCGCCAACAAGCGCCTGGCCGACGGCTATGACGTCATCGAATTGTGGAAGTACCCGGACCGCAAGGCCGCGCTGGCCGAACATGGCAAGGGCGTCACCGCCGTCGTCACGTCCGCGAATTTCGGCGCCAACGCCGAACTCATCAACGCGCTGCCCGACCTGAAGGCCATCTGCAGTTGGGGCGTGGGTTACGAGACGATCGATGTCGACGCCGCGCGCAAGCGTGGCGTGCTGGTCAGCAATACGCCGGACGTGTTGACGGATTGCGTGGCCGATCTGGCCTGGGGCCTGTTGATCGCAGGCGCGCGCCGCATGGGCCAGGGCGAACGCTTCGTGCGTGCCGGCCAATGGGGTCAGGTGCACGGCAGCATTCCGCTGGGGCTGCGCGTCAGCGGCAAGAAACTGGGCATCGTGGGTCTGGGCCGCATCGGCGAAGCCATCGCCAAGCGCGGTACGGGCTTTGACATGGACGTGCGCTATCACAACCGCAGAAAGCGCGACGACGTCGACTATGGTTACGAGGCCTCGCTGACGGACCTGGCCAAGTGGGCCGATTTCCTGATCGTGGCAACCGTCGGCGGACCGAGCACGCGCCACCTGGTGAACCGCGAGGTGCTCGAGGCGTTGGGACCCAAGGGCATCATCGTCAACATTGCACGCGGGCCGGTCATCGACGAGACGGCGCTGGTCGCCGCGCTTGAAGGCGGCAAGCTGGGCTGCGCCGCGCTCGACGTCTTCGAGCACGAGCCCAAGGTGCCGGAAGCGCTGATCAAGAGCGACAAGGCCGTGCTGCTGCCGCACATCGGCAGCGCCACCGAGGAAACGCGTCTGGCGATGGAAGACATGATGCTGGAGAACCTGCAGTCGTTCTTCGAGAACGGCCGCGTGATCACGCCAGTGGAATAAGCGAATGCGGCCGCCGCCGTCACGGCGCGCGGCTTGAAGCAGAAATGAAAAAGCCTCTCGGCGCCCATACCGAGAGGCTTTCGACCTTCCGGCCCCCGCGTGTCCGGTCAGTCTTTGTCGCGCAAAGGAACGTGGGCGTCGCCGCCCGGCGCGGTTACTTGGTCGGCGTCGTGGCGCCGGACTTGTGGTTGGTCGCTGCGCCTGCTGAATGCTTGGCGGACGACTTGTCAGCCTTGTGATGCTTGTGATGCGCCTGGGTCTTGGTGTCGCCGGTCTTGCTGGCGCCAGCCGCGAACGCCGACGGCGCGGCAGCGAGGCCAAGGCACAGGGCCGAAGTGGAAAGAAACGCAGCAATGCGGGAGTGAGTCGTCATGTAAGTACTCCTGGTTGGTGAAGGGCAGATGCCCTTTTCCGTTACGGGGCGGCACGATGCCGCTAGGCCCGTATGCGGTTGGAAGCTTGCCCGCCAAGAAGGTTCAACACCGAACCACAATTTTTCGGTCTCTAAAAAATTGTTGCCCCCACGCCGCACTCGCTTCGCTCGCTTGCTGCCCCCCGAGGGGGCTGCCCCGCCTTCGGGCGGCCGGGCGGCGGGGCGGCTATTCTTGTCGCCCCCACGCCGCACTCGCTTCGCTCGCTTGCTGCTCCCCGAGGCGTTTGCCCCGGGCGGCGGGGCGGCTATTCTTTTGTCGGTTTAACCTTCAAACGCCAACAGCGCGACGGTGGCAAACAGCATCAGCGCAAAGCAAGCTCTCAGCTTGCGTTCAGGAAGCCGGTACGCAAGCCGCACGCCGATGGGCACGAAGATGAGGCTGCCGATCGCAAGCGGCGCGCCGACCATCCAGTTGGCCTGCCCTGCCCACGTGTAGGTGACGAGCGCGATCATCGAGCCCGGAATCACCATGCTGAGCGCGAGCGCTTGCGCGGCGGTCTGCGGCAGGCGGAAGACCGATGTGATGATGGGAACGGCCAGCACCGCGCCGCCCACGCCGAAGAACCCGCCAAGCGTGCCGCACAGCATGCCCAGCACGCTGGCGCGCCGCGGCGTGAAGACGGGCGTGGCGCGTGTCGGCCGCGGTGCGTGATGGGCCGCCGGGCGCGAGGCGCGCCACGTCTGCCAGACGTAGAACAGCGCGATGAAAAACAGGAACACCGCGAAGCTCTGGCGCAGCAAGGTCGAGTCGATGCCCAGCGCCATCTGCGCGCCCACCCACGTGAACACCACGGCGCCCGCCGCACCGGCCAACGCGACGCGCTTGTCGATGCGCGTCTGCTGGTTGTATTTGCGCACGGCCATCATGATGGTCGGCAAGACCATGATGAGCGCCGTGCCCTGCGCGAGCTGCTGCGACATGCCCATCAGCAGGACAAGGGCCGGAATGGCGATCAGCCCGCCCCCGATACCCAGCACGCCGCCCATGAAACCGATCATGCAGCCGGCGGCCAGGCATGCGGCGATGACGAACAGACTCACGTATTGCTCCAACCAACGACGCCACGCATCAGCGCAGCTTTTCCAGTGCCGCGTCCAGCCGGTCTACCGCCCAGATCTCCAGGCCCTCGATGGGCTGGCGCGGCGCGTTGGCCTTGGGGATGAGGGCCACCGAAAAGCCGAGCTTGGCGGCTTCGCGCAGGCGCTCCTGCCCGCGCGGGGCGGGACGGATCTCGCCGGCCAGACCGACTTCGCCGAACGCGATCAGACCGCGCGGCAGCGGCCGGTCGCGCAGCGAAGACATGATGGCCAGCAGCACCGGCAGGTCGGCCGCGGGTTCGGTGATGCGCACGCCGCCCACCGCGTTGACGAACACGTCCTGGTCGAAGGTGGACACGCCCGCATGCCGGTGCAGCACGGCCAGCAGCATGGCAAGCCGGTTGCCTTCCAGGCCGACCGTCAGGCGGCGCGGATTGGGCGCATGGGAACTGTCGACGAGCGCCTGGATTTCGACCAGCAACGGGCGTGTGCCTTCCTGCGTGGCCATGACGCACGAGCCCGCGACCTGCTGTTCGTGTTGAGACAGGAACAAGGCGGACGGATTGGCCACGCCGCGCAGGCCGCGGTCGGTCATGGCGAACACGCCCAGTTCGTTGACGGCGCCAAAGCGGTTCTTGAACGCGCGCACCAGGCGGAACGACGAATGCGTGTCGCCCTCGAAATACAGCACGGTATCCACGATGTGTTCCAGCACGCGCGGGCCGGCCAGCGCGCCGTCTTTGGTGACATGGCCGATCATGACGATCGCGATGCCCGTCTGCTTGGCCAGCCGCGTCAGTTGCGCGGCACATTCGCGCACCTGCGAGACCGAGCCCGGCGCCGCGGTGAGTTCGCCGCTGTACAGCGTCTGGATCGAGTCGATGACGGCAACCGACGGCTTCTGTTCCGACACCGCGGCCTGGATGGCTTCGAGGCGGATTTCGGCCAGCAAATTGACGTTGCCGGTTTGCAGGCCAAGCCGGCGCGCGCGCAGCGCGACCTGTTCGGCGGACTCTTCGCCCGTGACGTACAGCACGTTGGTGGACTCTGACAGCGAAGCCAGCGCCTGCAATAGCAGCGTCGACTTGCCAATGCCGGGGTCGCCGCCGATCAGCACCACCGCGCCGGCCACCAGGCCGCCACCAAGCACGCGGTCGAATTCGTCCAGGCCGGTGGGCGTGCGCGGGGTTTCGCGGGCCTCGATTTCGGACAGGCTGCGCACCGGGCTGGACGAGGCCAGCGGCGCATAACGATGGGCAGCGGCCGCGGGCGCGGACGATTCCACCGTTTCTTCAAGCGTGTTCCACGCGTTGCAATGCGGGCATTTTCCCTGCCACTTGGGGGTGGTGCCGCCGCAATCGGCGCACACATATACGGTTCGGGTTTTTGCCATGCGCGAAAGTGTACCCGGCAACCTGCGGGCGCTGCGCCAGTACCGAGATCGTTTTGGCACACCGATTGCGCACGGGCGAAAGGCATTTCTTTCAGACAGCTTTCACAAACCGCCCAGCGCAGTGGTTACATGATGCAAACAGAAGAAATTTCCTGCCCGATCCGTTTCAAATCGCGCATAATCGCCAGGTGCAGCGCATATTGTCGAACCGTCCCGACCGGACGGCATACTTCACGACGGACGTCCTTGCGACGCACTGCGTGGGGAATCGCGGCGCAATCACTCGCGGCCTTTCACGAGACCGCTCAAACCGGAACATGACCCCAGCACGACCAGACGCCGGACCACCGGCGCGGCGCTCGCAAAGGTCGAACGCGGATACGCTGTGCCACCCGGCGTATGTGCGAGGAGTACGCGCATGAGCATTACTTATCGCCCCCCTTTTGACGAAGACGATGAACGGGATCTGCGCGCCCTGTACCGCAAGCCGGGTCCCGGCGCCAATCCGGAACTGGATGCCGCGGTACGACGCAGATGGCACCCCGGCCATAGCTGGCATCCCGGTTGGGGCGCCGCCGCCTGCGCCGTGATGGTCGCAGGCCTTTTTGCATGGACCGACATGCGCGAGGCCATCGAGGACACCGAGCCTCAGATGCAACTGGTGGCTGTGCAGGAAAGCGACGCCGCGCAGGCTGCGCCTTCCGCGTCCGCCGCGCCGGCCAGCGATCCGTCGCCCCTGCGCCGCGTCGTCGCCCTGCAACAGGAACCAGCCGTCCCGGCACAGCCGGCGGTGTCGCAACCTGCATCGACCCAACCCGCATCGACCCATCCTGCAGCGGCGCAACCCGCCGCGGCCGCAGCTCCCGCCGAGCCCGCGGCCCCTGAAACGGCTGCGCAGGAATCCGCGCAAGCAGCCGCGCAGGAGGCCCCGGCAGAAGCACAGCAGGTTGCAGCCTTTACCGAACAGGACATCGAGGCGCGCGTGGCCCAGATCCGTGGCCTGATCGTGGACGACCGCGAAGAAGACGCCGTGCAGGCGTTGCGCGAGCTGCAGCGGGGCGCGCCCGATTTTGCGCTGCCTGACGACCTGCAGGAACTGTCCCGTCAGAACCCGGCGTGACGTCCGGGATTGGCCCTCGCCAGTCCCAATGCGGCTTTGGCTTTGCCTCCTGACTGCGGCCTGACTGCGCCGCTGGTCCGCCCCCCTGACCTGCCCCTGCCCCGGCCCGCCGCCGCGCCGGGGCAGGCCTCGTTCAGGCCTGAATAATTGAGCATTTTTTGGGCGGCTTCTTGCTAACATAGCCGCCATGAGTCCGAGCTTCCACCACCGCAATCTTCCCCATTTGCTGCTCTACGCGCGCGAAACGCTGATGGCGCATTTCCGCCCCATCCTGCACGCAGCCGGCGTCACCGAACAGCAATGGCGGGTCTTGCGCACGCTGAGCGAGGTGGGCTCACTGGAACCCAATCAGATCGCCCGGGCCTGTCAGATCCTGAGCCCCAGCCTCACGCGCATGCTGGCCGGCATGGAAGAGCAAGGGCTCATCAAGCGCACGCGGTCCAGCGCCGACCAGCGCCGCCAGGAAATCTCCCTGACCGCCAAAAGCAACAAGCTCATCGACCGCATGCGGCCCCAGGTCGACGCGAAGTACCAGGAAATCGAAGAAAGGATCGGCAAGGAATTGCTGGAGCGCCTGTACACCGATGTGGACGCCATGGTCGACCTCATCAAGCGCGACGGCCCCACCCGCGATGCCGGTACGCCCTGAACGTCAATCCCCTCTCCTCCCTCCACGCGATCCCCAGTCCATGGACCTCCTGACCAATACGTTCAAGCAAGCCCTGCGCGACGGCAAACCCCAGATCGGCCTGTGGGCCGGCCTGGCCAGCGCCTACACCTCGGAAATCCTTGCGGGCGCCGGGTTCGACTGGCTGCTGATCGACGGCGAGCACGCGCCCAATACGCTCGACTCCACCCTCGCCCAATTGCAGTCCGTGGCGGCGTATCCGGTTGCCCCCGTGGTGCGTCCGGCCTGGAATGACCCCGTCCAGATCAAGCAGATCCTGGACACCGGCGCGCAGACCGTGCTGGTGCCCATGATCCAATCGGCACAGGAAGCGGCCGCCGCGGTTGCTGCCGTGCGCTATCCGCCGCAGGGCATCCGCGGCGTGGGCAGTGCGCTGGCGCGCGCGTCGCGCTGGAATCGCATTCCCAACTACCTTGAACGCGCCAACGACCAGATGTGCGTGCTGGTGCAGATCGAAACCCCGGACGGCATCGCGGCGCTTGACGAGATCCTGGCCGTGGACGGCGTGGATGGTGTCTTTATCGGACCCGCCGACCTGTCGGCCAGCATGGGCTACCTGGGCCAGCCGGAGCATCCCGTGGTCGAGAAGACCATCGACGATGCCATCGCGCGCATCGTGCGGTCCGGCAAGGCGGCAGGCATCCTGCACAGCGGCGTGACGCAGGCCAAGCATTACCTGTCCTTGGGCGCGACCTTCGTGGCGGTGGGCGTGGACGCCGTACTGCTGGCGCGCGCGGCCGAGGCGCTGGCCGGCGAGTTCAAGGAACTGGCCGCCGTCGGCGCAAGCAAGGGTCCGTACTGACGTGCGCGGCGGCGCGTCCACCACAGCCAGACCCCGGTCACGCTTAGCGCCAGCGTAACCACGCCGACCAGCGCCACCGTCAGTTGCAACGGCCAGCCCCAGAACGCCGCCATGTGCAGGCTGGTCAGCCAATGCTTGACGGTATCGCCGGCGGCCCTGCCCGTTGGAAGATGGCTGCCCACGAGCTGCCCATTCACCGCATTGAACACGACCGACGTCGCGCCGCTACGCGTGCGCAGATCCCGGCTGCTGCGCACGCTGTAGCGATACAGCTTGCGGCGCGCATCCAGCGCCAGCCAGTGTTCGCCGAGCACGACGAAGCCTTCGCGGGCAGCCAGTTCCGCCATCAGCCGCCGCCCGGCGTCGCGGGCCTGAGCAGGCGGCATCGGGTCACCCGCCGCCACGGCCGCGCCGCGCCGGGGATCGGCCTGATAGGTCAGACCGGCACGCATCACCGGATCGTAAATGGAGGGCAGGTTCAGCGCGACGCTGCTCCATGCCATCAGCGTCAGCGCTGCCCATAGCCACAGCCCGCCGGCACGATGCAGATCGTAGTTGCGCTTATGCGGACCACCCTGCCAGCGGATGCGCCAGGCGGGCGCCCAGCGCTGCCACGCGGAGGACGCCGGCTTGCGCGCTCGGGGCCGGGCAGGCAGCGTAAGCCACGCGCCCACAAATCCATCCAGCGTCCACGCCAAGGCGACGATGCCGAGCAACAGCTCGCCGATACCCTCGAACAGCAGGGCCGTGTGGATCCGATGCAGGAACGGCATCAGGTTGCGCAGCCCTTCCCGCAGATCGCCCCAGCGGCGCTGGCCCAGAATGGCGCCGGAGTACGGGTGGACGAAGACCTCGTGCAGCACCGGCGCGCCCGCGCCTTCCTCGTGCAGCCAGACCGGGAACGGCACGCTGCGGCCGTCCTGTCCACCGAGCGGCGTGGCGGGCATCGCCGCGGCGGGCGCGAGCCGGGCGACGTGTTCCCGCAGGGTCAACGCGTCCAGCCGCGCGGCATCCGCCGAAGGCGGCGCCACGCGATGCAAGGCCGGCGCGGTGGCGGCGTCCAGCGTGTCGTACCACGCCAGCGGGATGCCGGTCAGCGCCACCAGGCAAAGAAAGCCGGCCAGCACCAGGCCGGTCCAGCGATGCAGCCGCAGCAGCGCGGCGCGCACGTTCACCAGCGGTAGCTCACCGTGCCGATGATGCGGCGCGGCTCGCCGTAGTCGCACACGCCGCCGTAGCAGATCGACGGAATGTAGGTCTTGTCCGTCAGGTTGGTGACGTTGAGCGCGTAGAGCCACGGGCCGCTTTCATAACTGACGCGCGCATCGATCAGCGTGTAGCCGGCGCCGCCGAGCGAACCGCTGGACGGCCGGTCGGGACGCGCCGAGACATAGCGCACGCCGGCGCCGGCCTTGAGTCCCATCAGCACCCACTCCGACAGGTTCACGTCGGTCCACAGGGAAGCAGCGTGCAGAGGCGTGTTGAAGCGCTCGCCCTCTTCGCCCGGCAGATTGCTCTTGACCACGCGGGCGTCGGTGTAGGTGTAGGCGGCAATCACATCGATTTGCGGCGTGACGCGTACGCGCGCCTCGAGCTCCAGGCCGCGCGAGCGCACCTTGCCGGTCTGCACCAGAAAGGTCGGATCCACCGGATCCGGCGTGAGCACGTTCTTGCGCTCCAGGTTGAACAGCGCCGCGCTCAGCATGATGTCTTGTCCGGCGGGCTGATATCGTATGCCGACTTCGTACTGCGTCCCGCGGCTGGGCTCGAAGGCGCCTTCGGTGCGGTCGCGTCCGCTGGTGGGTTCGAACGACTGGCTGAAGCTGACGTACGGCGCCAGGCCATTGTCCGCCAGATACACCACGCCGGCGCGGCCGGTGAAGGCGGTGTCCTTGTCGTTCGAATTGGTGGACGGCGCGTGCAAGGCGCGGTTCTCGGCGCGCACGTTGTCATACCGTCCACCCAGCAGCACCACCACCTTGTCCGCAATCTTCAACTGATCCTGAAGGTAGATGCCAAGGCGATGCTCGGTGTTGCGGCGCTGCTGCCAGGGCAGGACCACGACATCGCCGGGCATATAAACCGGATCGAAGACGTCGATGGGCCGCAGATTGCCGCGCAGGCGGTCGCTGTTGTAGGTGGAGCGCGTGTAATCGAAGCCCGCAAGAATCGTCTGCGTCACGGGCCCCGTTTCAAATCGCTTTTCGATGTTGGTATCGATCGTCTGCACCGTGGTGCGGTCATCGAAACCGCGTGCCGAACGCGCCACCCTGCGCTGCGTCGCGGCGTCCACGTCGCCTTGCAGCAGCACGTAGCGCATCGTCAGGTCCGCGTCGTAGTAGCGCATCGACTGGCGGAACTTCAGCGTGTCATTGAACGCATGTTCGATCAGCACGGCCAACGACGTCGATTCGACATCGAAGCGGTTGTTGTTGGGCTCACCCAGAAAGCGCGAACGCGGAACCTGTCCGTTCGGGTTGGTCCAGAGCGAGCCGGTGACCGGCACCTCCGTCGGATTGATCGTCTTGCTGCGCTGATAGTTGGCCAGCAGCGTGACCGAGGTGGCCGCTGACGGGCGCCACGTCAACGCGGGCGCGATGTAGGTGCGATCGTCGGCGCTGTAGTCGATGAACTGCTTGCTCTCGCGGAACAGGCCGGTCAGGCGATAGGACCACACCCCGGCCTCATCGATCGGACCGCCGATGTCCGCCGACACCTGACGGCGATCGAAACTGCCGCCGTCCAGATTGATCTCGCCCATCGTTTCGCCGGGCGGACGCTTCGTCACGGTGTTGACGATGCCACCCGGCGCGGCGGCGCCATACAGCACGGATGACGGCCCGCGCAGCACTTCCACCCGCTCCAGTCCGTACGGCTCCTGCTTGCCGTTGTACTGATTGATCATGTAGCGCATGCCGTCGCGGTAATAGCTGCCGGTCTGCGGGTTGGCTTCGAAGCCGCGGATGCTCATCGTGTCTTCGAACATCGAGCTCTTGGCGACGATGCCGGGCATGATGCCGGGCGTATAGCCCAGCGCCTGCTGCAGGTTTTGCGCCTTCTGATCGCTGATCTGCGCGGCGCTCACCACCGAGATCGACTGCGGCGTTTCGATGATCGGCGTATCGGTCTTGGTGGCCGTGGCGCTGTTCGTGGCGGCGATGCCCAGCACCGGGCCATCCGGGCGTTCGATCTGGGCGGTCACCGCAATCGGCTCCAGCAGCGTCACGTCCTGGCGGCCTTGCCGCAGGACGAAGCCGCCATCGGGCAGACGTTCCGCCACGAGACCAGTGCCGGTCAGCAACGCGGCCATCCCGGCCTCGGGCGTATACCGGCCGCGCACGCCGGGGCTCTGCCGGCCGCTGCTCAGATCGCCGTGGCCGCTGACGAAGAGGCCGGCTTCGGCGGAAAACAGATTGAGCACCTGGCTCAACGGTCCGGCCGGGATGTCGTAGTCGCGGACCTGCGTCTGGATGGACTGCGCGTGCACGACGCCCAGGGGCGCCCCGCCGCTCAGCATCACGCCGATGGCAAGCGCCAGCGGGGCGATGCGCGCGCGGCGGCTCGGAAGGTTGGGGAAAACAGTGAGGGGGTTGGTCATGCCACGAATCCGCGATATGGGTGTTGAATTGCCCATAGGCCGGATGAGCGCGGCAAAAGCGGCAAACTATTTTGTAACAGCGAGGGTTCAGCGGGCTTGGAGGGTCGTCCACCACGGCAGCGGCTGGCTGATGCGCACGGGCAGTGCCTGGCTCAGCAGGCGCAGCGCGCGATCGCTGTCATGCAGCGGAAACGTGCCCGTGACGGGCAGCGCCGCCACGTCATCGGCACAGCCGAGATGCCCGCGGCGGTAACGCGCCAGTTCCGCGACCACCCGCGCCAACGGCGCCTCCTCGAACTGCACGATGCCGCGTGTCCAGTTGTGGTCGTCGGCCCGCAGCGCTGCCGGCGCGTCCATGCCTTGCGATCCGCCACGCATCCGCATGCCGGCATCGACTCGAATCCCGGCGGGCGGCGCCCCCGCAAAATGCGCCTGCACCGCGCCCTCCAGCACGGCGAGCGTGGTTTCGCCGTCAAGGCTGCGCACGTTGAACCGCGTACCCAGCGCCTGCAACCGCCCTTCTGGCGTGTCCACCACGAAGGTGCGCCCGGGGTCGGGCGCGGTGGCGATCATGATCTCGCCGCGCAGCAGCACCAGGCGGCGCTGGTCGCGGGTGTAATCGACCTTCACTGCGGTATCGGTATTGAGTTGGATCAGCGTGCCGTCGGCAAGCCGGATTTCTTTCGATCCGCCCACCGGCGTGACCAGGTCCGCCTGCCAGGCCGCCCAGGTTCGACGGCCGGCTGGCGACTGCGCAATGCCCAGGCCCAGCAATCCCGTCGCGCCTGCAATCAGCGCAACCGTCAGCAGCCGGCGGCGCTCGCGCCGGCCCTGCGCGGCGGCATTAAGGCTGGCCAGGCTGGCCTCACGTCCCATCGGCTGGGCGACCAGCGCATCGAACTGCGCGCCCACATCCTCGACGCGTTGCCACGCCCGGCGATGCGCATTGTCGGCGTCCATCCATGCTTGCCAGCGTGCGCGCTCCTGCTCGCTGGCCGCCCCCGAGCTCAGCAGCGCATACCACTGCGCGGCAGCCTCAAGAATGCGCGGATCGACGGCGGCGGCGCCCATCAACGTCCTGCCTCTTCGCCATACACACCAGCGGGTTGCAGGTCGGTATCGAGCAAAAAGCACAGCATGGCCTGCGCGATGTCGTTGCGCACCGTCCGCTCGGACACGCGCAGCTCCGCTGCAATGGCGGGATGCGTCATGCCGTGGATGCGGTGCATCAGGAAAGCGGCGCGCGCGCGCACGCCCAGGCGATGCAGTTTGCGGTCGATCTCGACCAGCGCCTGGAGCGCCTGGACTTGCACTTCGGGGGATGGGTGGGTGATCTCGGGACGCGCGGCCAGTGTTTCGGCCCAGGCCAGTTCAATGTCCCGGCGCCGCCAGAAATCGATCAGCAGGCCGCGCGCGATGGTGGTCAGGAATGCCCGGGGCTCACGCACATCCGCGATGGCGTGCCGGCGCACCAGCAAGGTCAGAAAGGTGTCCTGGGTCAGGTCGGCGGCCTGGTGATTGTCCTGAAGACGGCGATTCAGCCAATTCTGCAACCAGCCGCAATGCGCGGTGTACAGGGCGGAAAGCGATGCGCCAACTGCGTGCTCTCGGTCCGACACGGCGAGCATCCAAAATGGAAATGATAGTTATTATTATACAAGCCCGGCTGAACGCCGCCATGCTTGCGCCAGCCAAAAAAAACGCACCCCGTGGGGTGCGTTGTTCACACTTGCAGCGGCAAAATTCAGGAGCGGCCCGCCAGGCTGCCGCCGCCGTCCACGCCCAGCACCTGTCCGGTGATGAAACCGGCGTCGTCCGACAGCAGGAAGGCGATGGCCGCGGCCACTTCGGCCGGGGTGCCCAGGCGCTTCATGGGCACGGAAGCCAGCGCGCGCTTTTCGTTGTCGCTGCCGGCAGGCCGGGTGGCGCGGAACATTTCGGTTTCGATGGGACCCGGCGCGACCGCGTTGGCGGTGACGCCGTATTCGGCCAATTCCAGCGCCCACGTGCGGGTGCAACCCACCAGCGCGCTCTTGGCGGCGGAATACGCCGTGCGGTCCAGCGCGCCGTGGATGGAGCGGCTGACCACATTGACGATGCGGCCGGCGCGGCGCACCTTCATGGATTCAATGAAGGCCTGCGTGACCTGCACCGCCACGCGCACGTTCAGGTCCAGCACGTTATACAGGGTGGCCAGATCGATCTCGCCCAGCGGCTGGGGCGACACGATGCCGACATTATTGACGACGGCGTCGACCGGGAATTTTTCGCGGATTTCGCGCAGGACCTCTTCGGTGCGGCCGGCGTCGGCCAGATCACAGGCGTACAGGTAGCCCGGGAAATCGACGTCGGTCGTGTTGCGCGCGATACCAACCACGTGACAGCCCATGTCGGACAACCGCTGAGTAAGCGCCCAGCCTATGCCTTTGGTGGCGCCCGTAATGAGCACGCATTTGTCCTTCATGGATTGAAACCTCGCAGTCTGTTTTCTTGGTCAAAAACGGGCGCCTGAGCGCCCGGTTTCCAAAGTAGACACCATCCGGCGCCGCGTGTCTTGTAATTTGCGTAGCAATTCTTGCCCCCTGGACGCCGTGGCGCGGGGGGATCAGACGTCCCGGGTGACCGGGACGCGCGGCGCCAGGGCGCACAGCAGTTCATAGCCGATGGTTCCGGCCGCGCTGGCGACTTCGTCCACCGAGGGGCCGTCTTCGCCCCATAGCGACACGGGCGAACCGACCCTGGCGGACGGCACGGGCCCCAGATCCACGACCAGCATGTCCATGGACACCCGTCCCAGCAGTTGGGTCCGGATACCCGCCACCACGACCGGGGTGCCGGTGGAGGCGTGACGCGGATAGCCGTCGGCGTAGCCGCAGGCCACGATGCCGATGCGCATGGCGCGTTCGGCGCGGAACAGTGCGCCGTAGCCGACGGAGTCGCCGGCCTTGATTTCCTGGACCCCAATGATTTCCGAGCGGAGCGACATGGCGGGCTTCAGGCCGAAAGAGGACGCTTCGGCATCCGCGAAAGGCGACGCGCCGTAGAGGCAGATGCCCGGCCGCACCCAGTGCGCCTGGCTTTCGGAGCCGACGGCGATGTCGGCAAAGCGCAGGGCGGCGGCCGAGTTGCACACGCTGATCGCGCCGGGCAGCTTATGCGTCACCGAATTGAAGACGCTGAGCTGTTCGTTCACGCCTTGCGGACCATCCGCGCAGGCGAAGTGGGTCATCTTGCCGACCGAGCCCAGCGTGCCCTGCTGTTGCAGCAGCGCGGCGCGCTCGTAGGCGGCGGGAAACGCCGCCGGGCTGAACCCCAGCCGGTTCATGCCGCTGTTGAGCTTGAGCATGATGTCCACGCGCCGGGACAGGCGGGCTCGGGCCAGCATGTCGAGCTGGTCGCGGTGGTGGACCGTGCTGCTGAGATGGTAGCGGTCGACGATGTCGAGGTCGGACGGGTTGAAGAAGCCTTCCAGCAGCAGGATCGGCCCGCCCCAGCCGGCCTCGCGGCAACGCACGGCTTCTTCGAGGTCCAGCATGGCCAGGCCCTGCGCCTTGGAAAAGCCCGCTACCGCCTGCTCGATACCGTGGCCGTAGGCGTTGGCCTTGATGACGGCCCAGATCGACGGCGGCAGCCCGGCGGCCGCGGCGGCGGTCTGGTCCAGGTGGCGGCGCACGGTGGCCAGATTGTGCGCAAGGGCGGAAACGGAAACGGTGGCGGATATTGGGCGCGGCATGGTGTGGGATCCTGTGGCGTCCAAGTCTAACTGATCGCCGCCCCCGGCGGCGGCGCGCCGGATCAAGCGCGGGCGACTACTCTAAAATGAGACCGTTTTCCGCTTTACGCCGTCTTTGCAGGTCCATTCCTGCCCACTGGCCTCTTTTTATGTCCATCGATCACTACGAGAACTTTCCCGTTGCCTCGCTGCTGTTGCCGCGCAGGCTGCGCGGCGCCGTGACCGATATCTACCGGTTCGCCCGCGCCGCGGACGACATTGCCGACGAAGGCAGCGCGACCGACGAGGAGCGCCTGGCCCAGCTCGCCACGTTCCGCACCGAGCTGCACCGCATCGGCGCCGAACCCGGCACGCCCCCGGCGCCGGGCCTGCCGCCCCTGTCCGACATCTTCGGGCCGCTGGCGCAGACGATCGCCCGGCACCAGTTGCCGATCACGCCGTTCTACGACCTCCTTTCCGCCTTCGAGCAGGATCTGACGGTCAAGCGCTACGAGGACTACACCACCCTCATGGATTACTGCAGCCGCTCGGCCAACCCGGTCGGGCGACTGATGCTGCACCTCTTCGATGCCAGCACGCCGCAGAACATCACCGAGTCCGACGCCATCAGCACCGGCCTGCAGCAGGTGAACTTCTGGCAGGACGTGCGGGTGGACTGGCACAAGCACCGCGTCTACCTCCCGCAGGAAGACCTGCGCCGCCACGGCGTGTCGGATGAAGACCTGGCCGCCTGCCGGCTTACGCCGGCGTGGCGCGAGCTGATGGCCTTCCAGGTTGACCGCACACGCGCGCTGCTACACTTCGGCGCTCCGCTGGCGCGCCGCCTTCCGGGCCGCATCGGCCTGGAGTTGCGCCTGGTGGTGCAAGGCGGGCTGCGCGTCCTGGAGCGGATCGAGGCGAGCGGCTACGATGTATTCATGAATCGCCCCGAATTGGGCGCCAAAGACTGGGCCATCATGTTGTGGCGCTCCATCAAGTAACAGGCCGTGCCTAATGACCCCTGACGAGTATTGCCAGGAAAAAGCCGCCAAAAGCGGCTCCAGCTTCTACTACTCCTTCCTGTTCCTGCCTCCCGAGCGCCGGCGCGCCATCACGGCCCTGTATGCGTACTGCCGCGAAGTCGACGACGTGGTCGACGAATGCACCGATCCGTCGCTGGCGCGCATCAAGCTCGCCTGGTGGCGCACGCAGATCGACCAGATGTTCGACGGCAAGCCCGACCATCCCGTCACGCGCGCGTTGCAGCCGCACCTGGAAAGCTGTTCGATCACCCGCGCCCGTCTGCTGGCCGTGATCGACGGCATGGAAATGGACCTGGACCAGACCCGTTATCTGGACTGGCCCGGCCTGCGCAAGTATTGCTGGCACGCGGCCGGCGTCGTGGGCGAGCTGTCCGCCGGCGTGTTCGGCTATTCCGATCCCAAGACGCTGGTCTACGCCGAAAAGCTGGGCCTGGCGTTCCAGATGACCAACATCATCCGCGACGTGGGCGACGACGCCCGTCGCGGCCGCATCTATATCCCGGTCAACGACATGCAGCAGTTCGAGGTCAAGGCCTCGGACATCCTGAATGGCGAGTATTCCGACCGCTTCAGCGCGCTGATGAAGTTCCAGGCCGACCGCGCCCGCGAACTCTACCGCGAGGCGATGAGCAACCTGCCCGAGGCCGACCGCCGCGCGCAGCGTCCGGGACTCATGATGGCCGCCATCTACCATGCGCTGCTCGACGAGATCGAGCGCGACAACTGGCAGGTGCTGCACCAGCGCATTTCGCTCACCCCCTTGCGCAAACTCTGGCTCGCCTGGAAAACCTGGGTGGGCGGCGGACGCGGCCTGGTCCGCCGGTTGGCCCGGTGAAGGCGGCAGTCATTGGCGCAGGCTGGGCCGGCTTGGCGGCCAGCGTCGCCCTGCGTGAAGCCGGCGCCAAGGTCACGGTGTTCGAGGCCGGGCACACCCCCGGCGGCCGCGCGCGGCGCGTGTTCCACGGCGATTTTGAAGCACCGCTCGACAACGGCCAGCATCTCTTGTGCGGCGCCTACAAGGAAACCCTGGCGCTGATGCGCCGCGTGGGCCGCAACCCCGACGCCCTGCTGATGCGGCGCCCCTTGCGGCTGGCAAGCCTGGACGGCCGCTTCAACCTGTCCGCCCCGCGCCTGCCGGCGCCGCTGCACATGGCCATGGCCGTCCTGCGCGCACGTGGCCTGTCTTGGTCCGACCGGCTTGCGATGCTGCGCCTGATGCGCGGCTTGAAGACCATGTCCTGGTCGCCGCCGCGCGACTGGACCGTGCTGCAGTTGCTGCACTATCACGCGCAATCCGACGTGCTGATCCGGCAGATGTGGGAACCGCTTTGCCTGGCCGCGTTGAACACGCCAATCGCCACCGCCAGCGCGGTGCTGTTCGCCCGCGTGCTGCGCGACAGCCTGGCCGGCGCGCGTGAAGACAGCGATCTGCTGCTGCCCTGCACGGACCTGTCGGCGCTATGGCCGGACGCCGCCGCGCGACAGGTCACCATGCGCTATGGCAGCACGGTGCGCCAGCTGCATCCGTCCGTCGACGGCATCGACATCAACCAGGAACGTTTTGACGCGGCCGTGCTGGCCGTGCCGCCCACCTTCGCCGCGCGTCTCCTGGACGGCCCGCTGCGCGAGGCCGGCGCCACGGGGCTGCTCGATGCACTCAAGGCCTTCGACTATCTGCCCATCGCCACGCTGAACATACGGCTGGCTGGGCCGTGGCGGCTGCCCGAGCCAATGATGATGCTGCGCGAGGATGCGGCCCGCGGCCATGCCGGCCAGTGGCTGTTCGACCGCGCCCAGCTCGCGGGCGACACCAAGGCCGGGGAACTGGCCGTGGTGGCCAGCGCTGCCATCGGCATGAGCGAACGCAACCGGCGGCAAACCATTGAAGCCCTGATCGATCAAGTGGCCGAACAGGCAGCCGCGCATCCGCTGCGGCTGCCGCCGATGCCCGAGGTGGCAGCGGCTGAACTGTTCATTGAAAAGCGCGCGACGTTTGCCGCGGTGCCGGGCCTGACCCGCCCGCTGAATACGACGCCGTGGCCCACGCTGGCATTGGCGGGCGACTGGACCGACACCGGCTATCCCGGCGTGCTGGAAGGCGCGGTGCGCAGCGGCCTGCAGGCGGCTCGCGTGCTGAATCCCCGCGCGGACTGAACAGCGTAAGGCGGGCAAGCCGCCCGCCTTACGCAGACCGGTCAGGCCGGCTTTGTCCCGAACAGGTCGGCCTGGCGCGGGTCTGCCGCGGCGAGCTCATAGCCGATCTGCCCCGCAACCTCGCGCAGGATGTTCTGCGCAAGATTGAAGGCCGTGTTGGCCGCCGGCACGCCCGCGTAGATCGCGTTCTGCAGCAGCACTTCCTTGAGTTCATCGGGCGTCAGGCGCGAGGCATCCTGTGCCGTCAACGCGGCGCGCACGTGCAGTTCAAATTCTTCCCAGCGGCCCAGCGACAACGTCACCGCCAGCACCATCATGCGGCGCGCCTTGTGCGGCAGTCCGGGGCGGCTCCAGATATCGTGCCAGGCATAACGCGTGATCATGTTCTGGTAGTCGGCGGTGAACGTGGTGGCGCGATCCAGCGAACGCTGCACCCATTCATCGCCCAGCACGGCGCGGCGGTTTTCCAGGCCGCGCTCGAAATCGTCTTCCCGGCTCATCTGGTCAATCTCCATTCGGATCGGGGGCTGGCGCGTGCAAACGTTGCCGCGCCCGCCCCCGGATGATCAATTCACCTGGATGTTATTGGTTTTCACGACCTCGGCCCAGCGGGTCTGTTCCGCGTCGACAAACTTGGCGAAGTCCTCGGCGCTGCTGCCGACCGGCGACAGGCCCAGCTTGGCGAGCTTCTCGCGGGTCTCAGGACGCGCCAGCGCCTTTTGCACCAGGTCCTGCAGCTTGGCCACCACCTCGGGGCTGGCGCCGGCCGGCAGGAAGAAGCCGTTCCACTCGACCACGTTGAAGTTCTTGATGCCGGCCTCGCCCACCGTCGCCACGTTGGGCAGTTCGGGCATGCGCTGCGACGACGAGACCGCCAGCGCCTTCAGCTTGCCGCCGGTGACGTAGTTCAGGCTGGACGCGGCGTTGGCAAAGTAGACGTCGACCTGACCACCCATGACGTCCACGATGGCCGGTGCGCCGCCCTTGTAGGGCACGTGCACCATATCCAGGTTCGCATCCTTCTTCAGCAGTTCGGCGGCCATCTGGGCCAGGCTGCCCGGTCCGTAGGACGCGAACGTCAGGCGGCCGGGCTTGGCGCGCGCGGCATCGATGAAGTCCTGCAGGTTGTTGAAGCTGGAACCGGGCGCGGCCACCAGGATGTTGGGCACGCTGACGGCCTGCGAGACCGGAACGAAGTCTTTCTTGGCGTCATAGGGCAGCTTGCGCAGCACCGGATTGATCGAGAAGGACGACGCGTCGTACAGCACCGTGTAGCCGTCGGGCTTGGCCCGCGCCACGAACGCCGCGCCGATGGAACCGCTGGCGCCGCCCTTGTTCTCGATCACGACGCTCTGGCCGGCGACTTCGCCCATGCCTTGCGCGATGATGCGCGCGGCGTTGTCCGCGCCGCCGCCGGCGGAATACGGCACCACCACGGTGATGGGCTGCTCGGGGTAGCCGGCTGCGTGCGCGGCGCCAAAGGCGGTGGCCAGACCGATGGCGGCGGCCAGCGGACGAATTGCGGCCAGGGCCGTGCGACGGGTTTTCTTCATGTGTGCTCCTCGGGTCTCCCCTGCGGGGATGTTCGATCGGTCAAGGGTCGTGGCGCGAGCCGTCGTCAGACGGTCGCGATGGGGTTGACCGGCGCGCCGACCAGGCCGGGCACGTACATGGGCGCCGCGGTCAGGAAAAAGGCATGCCGGCCGTGCTGGCGCAACCATTGCGCCAGCGGGGTCAGGTGCCAGAGCTCGCCCAAGGGCAGGCCCAGCTTGAACAGACATTGCTCGTGCAGGGGCAACAGCGCGCCCTTGCCCGTGTCCAGGTGATGGTTGCGCAGTTCGACCGCGTGGTTGTCGGCGGCGATGGCCGCGATCCGGCTGTCCTTGATCCACGCCAGGAGATCCGCGTCGGCGCCGTTCAGCACGCAGCAACTCGTCCTGAGCCGCTCCTGCTCGTCGTCGCCGAGCGTCAGCGCCAGGTCGGCCAGCCCGGTGTGCAGGCACAGCACGTCGCCCGGCCGGACTTCCACGCCATCGGCGCGCATCACGTCCATCAGCTCGCGGTGGGACACCTTGCGCTGCGCGTCACCGAAATGGGCGCGCAGATCCACCAAGACGCCGCGCCCCTGGATGCCGTGGCGCGCCATCGGCGCGATGGACAGGTCGCGGGTGCCGGTAAAGCCCTCAGTGGCGGGCTCGCTGACGGCGAAGCCGTTGTAGCCGGTGGGCTGCGGCTGGCCGGTGCCGTGGGCGTCGTACATCGACCCCACGTGCCCCAGCGCGTCCCATTGCGTGGAATATTGCGGCGACAGCGTGACGCGGTCGTCGCTGATGACATCGGTGGCGCCCGGCACGTCGCGGTCCAGCGGATAGCGGTAGACCGGCACCCCGTTCTTTTCGGCGGGCTGGATCACCGGGCCCTTGCGGCGCGGATTCAGCACCGGCGCGCGCGGCACGGTCAGCGGCAGGCTCAGCGAAAACGAGATCCCGGTGCGGATTTCGGCCACTGCGGCCAGCCGCGCCTGGGCGTCCAGGTGGTTGAGGGTGCCCAGCTGGTCATCGTGTCCGAAATCGCCCCAGTTCGATCCGTCCGGGCGGCGCACATAGCGTTGCGCTTGATTCATGATTCCTGTCTCCTCGCCCTTTTGCCGGACGATTCTTATCTTGGTTGTTACTGCTTATTGCACCACGGAGGTGTGCAGCAATTGGTCGATTTCGCTCGTTGTGTATCCCAGGGCGGACAGAATGGAGCGACTGTGTTCACCCAGACCCGGCGCGGCGCGCACGGCGCCGGCACTGGCTTCGTCTTGCGCGGCGGCTCCGCCAAACTGCGCCCATTGCGCCAGACCGAGGTAATTGCCCGCCTTCTCGCTGTGATACGGGCGCATGAATCCCATCGCCTCCACCTGCGGGTGGTCGAACATGTCCTCGACCGGCCGCACCTCCGCGCAAGGCACGCTCTGGCCGAAGCGCTCGGCCCATTCACGGGCCGACGCCCGCGCCAGCGCCTCGCGCACCAGCGGGATCAGCACCGCTGCCTGCGCCGCGCGCTTTTTCACGGTGTCGTAGTCGGGATGGTCCGCCAGATTCTGCAGGTCCAGGTGATCGCACAGCGCACGCCAGAAATGCGGCGTGTTGGCCGAGATGTAGAGATGGCCTTCGCGCGTGGGATGGATGCCCGTGATGCCGCCCGAGCGCATGTCGCGTTCGATGCGGCGCGGCTCGCCTTCGGCCCAGACCAGGCGAGCGGACTGCATGGCCAGCGCGCTGCCCAGCAGCGACACTTCGATGGCCTGCCCGCGCCCGGTCTTTTCGCGCTGATAGAGCGCGGCGGACACGCTGTTGGAGATCAACGCGGCGCCGTAGTAGTCGACCACCGATCCGTACAGCACCTCGGGCGGGCCGTCGGGCTTGGCCTGCGCCGCGCACATGCCGGTCATGGACTGCAGCACCTGGTCGTAGCCCGCGTGGCGCGCCATCGGACCGGCCGCGCCGTAACCCGTCATCGCGCAATAGATCAGGCGCGGGTTGATGGCGGCCAGCGTGGCGAAGTCGATGCGCAGGCGCTCCGGCACGCCGGGGCGGAAATTGTGAACCAGCACATCGGCCTCGCGCACCAGCCTGACCAGCACCTCGTAACCCGCTTCGTCTTTCAAATTGAGGCACAGTCCGCGCTTGTTGCGGTTGATGCCCAGAAAGGCGCGGCTCTCGGCCGGCAGCGTCGACGGATACTTGCGCAGGTTGTCGCCTTCGGGCGGCTCGACCTTGATCACGTCGGCGCCCATGTCGCCCAGCAAGGCGCAGCCGTACGGACCCGCGATGTAGGCGCTGAGGTCCAGCACCTTGACGCCGGCCAGCGGCAACTGAGCGGAGGTTTCAATTTCCATCATGCAATTCATCCGATAAAAAGCTCGGCCGCGATTCGCGCAGGCCGTTTCAGGCGGCGCGTCCTGCGGCCAGCAGGACGTCGCGGGCGCGCCGCACGAAGGGCGCGTCGATCATCTTGCCGTCCAGCAGAAAAGCGCCCACCCCTTCCTGCGCCTGGCTTGCCGCGACGATCCGTTCGGCCGCATCAATCTCTTCGGCACTGAATCCGAAGACCTCGTTGGCGATGGCGATCTGGCTGGGATGCACGCAGGATTTGCCCAGGAAACCCAGTGAGCGCGCCAGTTGCGCCTCGGCCTGGAAGCCCTCGCCGTCGCGCACGCTGGCATAGGCGGCGTCCATGGCGTACTTGCCCGCGGAACCGGCGCCCAGCCGCAACGCCAGCATCACCGCGCGCAGGGTCTCGGGCTGGTAACGGTCGATGCCCAGGGGTTCGAACAGGTCGGCCAGCCCCAATTGCAGGCCTGCCACGCGGGGGTGCGCGGCCGCCAGCTCGGCCGCGCGGGCCAGCGCCAGCGGCGTTTCAACGGTGACCAGCAGCTCGCCCTCGAAACCGGCCTGGCCGGCGCGGTCCGCGGCCTCGCGCAGCGCGTCGGCGGACTCGACCTTGGGCAGATTCAGCATGTCGATCGGCGATCGTCCCAGCGCGTCCAGGTCGTCCGCGAAATAAGGGGTGTCCGACGCATTGACGCGAACGATAATTTTCTTGGGATGTTGAGCCTGCGCAGTTTGAAAGGCGGGCGACCCGAGCCAGCTGGCCAACTCGGCACGCGCGGCCGCCTTGCGAGGCGGCGCGACCGCGTCCTCCAGATCGAAGGACAGCGCATCGGCAGCGCTGGCCATGGCTTTGTCGAATAGTTCCGGCCGTGACGCCGGCACGAAAAGCTTGCTTCTCATTGTGGTCTCCTGGCCGCATTGTGACCGCGCTGCACGCCGCCAGGGGAAAGCCGCCATACGATAAGAAGATAGAATCCCTATCATCATGAACACCGACTTTCTCCACACGCTGTCCGCCGTGGCGCAGCACGGCTCCATGGCCGAGGCCGCCCGCCGCCTGGGACTGACACACGGCGCCGTCGCCCAGCAGATCCGCAAGCTGGAACAGGAGCTGGGCGTGCCGCTGGTCGCGCGCGCCGGCCGCACCGTGCACCTGACGGCCAAGGCAATCGAACTGATCGGACCGATGCGCGAGGTCCTGGAGCGGATCGAAAAGATCCGCTACCTGGCGCGGTCGGGCGAGATGATGGGCGAGCTCCGGCTGGGCGCCGGCAACACCGCGCTGAACTCCATGGTGCCGGCCATTCTTGAACATCTGGTCGGACGCCATCCGCTGATCAGCGTGGAGATCCAGCCCGGCCACAGCGCCCGCTTCTATCCGGCCATTGAAAGCGGCGAACTCGATGCGGCCATCGCGCTGGAAGCGCCCTATCCGCTGTCCAAAAGCCTGGGCTGGCAGTTGCTGCGCGAAGAACCTTATGTGCTGGCGGCGGCCCCGCGCCACGCCGGCCGTCATCCGCACAGCCTGCTCACCGCGGAGCCGTTCATCCGTTACCAGCGCAACGACTGGAGCGGGCGGCATGTCGACGAGTATCTGCGCCGCGTCGGCATCACGCCGCGGGACCGGTTCGAGCTGAACGCAATCGAATCGATTGCGGTCATGGTGAGCCGGGATCTGGGCGTGGCGATCCTGCCCCGGTCCACCAACGGCACGATCGAACGGCTGGGTCTGCTCGCCCTGCCGCTGCCCGCGCACTGCGAACCGCGCCGCTTCGGACTGATCTGGTCGCGCGTGTCGCCGCGCCTGGCGTTGATCCAGGCGTTCCGGGACATCGCCATCGTGGAGTACGCGAAGGCGGCAGGCGCGCCGGACAATTGACGCCTTTCTACGGGGAAACGATCTGGCGTGCCCGGGAACGTCTTCCTATACTTGTATTGTCCTCAATACAACATATCAGGAGACAACTCATGCCGGGACTTCATCGGATCGCCGCGGGCTGCGCGCTGCTGGCGGCGTTCGCCATGCCAACTGCCCCCGCCCTCGCGCAGGCGGACGCCATCAGGTTGGTCGTCGGCGCACCGCCGGGCGGCACCACCGACACCGTGGCGCGCAGCATCGCGCAGCACATGACGGTGGACTTGAAGCGCCCCGTGGTCGTCGAGAACAAGCCCGGCGCGGGCGGCAACATCGCCGCCGACTATGTCGCCAAGAGCAATCCCGACGGCAATACCTTGCTGGTCACCTTCACCAGCTTTTCCATCAACGCCACGCTGTACCGGAACCTGCCCTTCGACCCCGTGGCCGATTTCACGCCGATCAGCATGCTGGCCAACGTGCCCAGCGTGCTGGTCGTGCGCAAGGATTTCCCGGCGCGCACCATGCCGGAGTTCGTCTCGCTGGTCAAAGCCAGCCCCGGCAAGCACACGATGGCGCTGGGCGCGATCGGGTCGTCGCTGCACATGGCCGGCGAACGTATGAAGATGATGGCGGGCCTGGACATCCTGAACGTGCCGTACAAGGGCACGGCGCCGGCCATCACCGACCTGCTGGGCGGTCAGGTGGACATGATGTTCGCCAGTTCGCTGAACGCGCTGCCGCACATCAAGAGCGGCGCGTTGCGGGCGCTGGGGGTCACCAGTCCGCAGGCGCTGCCGCAGTTTCCCGGCGTGCCGCCCATCGGCGATACCATCAAGGGTTTCGAATCGAACGCGTGGTTCGCGCTGTTTGGTCCGGCCAAGATGCCGGCCGACAAGCTGGCGGCCCTGAACGCCGCGGCGCGCAAGGCGGTCGACACGCCATCGTTCCGCAAGCTGCTCGAAGGCGAGGCCGCCAGCGCGGTCAGCAGCAGCCCCGAGGAACTGGGCGTCTTCGTGCGCGAGGACATCGCGCGCTATGCCGAGATCGTCAAGTTCACCGGCGCGACCGTCGACTGAACGTCAACCAGGAGCCCCACCGTGCCCGACAGCCCGCTGCCGCTTTATCACAAGGTCTATCTGCTGCTGAAGCAACGGCTCGAAGCCGGCGGATTCGCCACGGACAGGGCGATGCCCGGCGAAAACGCGCTGGCCGCCGAATACGGCGTGTCCCGGCTGACGATACGGCGCTCGCTCGATGCGCTGGCGGCCGATGGCCTCATCGAGCGGCGGCAGGGGCGCGGCACGTTCGCGGCCCCGCCGGCGCAGTTTCCGGGCCCGCAGCACGGTGCGGGTATCGACGCGCTGATGGCGCATCTGGCCCGCATGGGCATGCACACGCAGGTGCGCCTGCTGGAACTGGAAACCGCGCCCGCCCCGCCGCCGGTGGCGGCGCGCCTGGAACTGCCGCCCGGCGCACCCGTGCAGCGCGCCGTGCGCGTGCGCAGCCACGAAGGCCAGCCGTTTTCCTACTTGACCACGTTTGTGCCGGATGACATCGGCCAGCGCATCCGCCGCCAGGATCTGGACGCCAAACCGCTCTTGGCCATCTTCCGCGATCTGGGCGTGCGCGTGGCGCGGGCCGAACAGTCGATTTCAGCCGTGCTGGCCGAGCCCGGCATCGCCGAATTGCTGGAGGTGCCGGTGGGTTCGGCCCTGCTCAGCTTGCACCGTGTGGTGCGCGACGAGTCCGGGCGGCCGGTAGAGTGGCTGCATGCCCGCTACCGGCCAGACCGCTACGAATACCGCATGAACATGCAGGCGCACGACATGCCCGGCCAGCCGACGTGGCTGCCCGCGGCGGTCGCCACGCGTGCTGACGGGGCCTGATCGGCGCCGCACGCGCAAGACATCAATGGCGGCGGCACGCCCGCAGCTTCAATCGCCACTTAGGCACATGCGACAACGTGCCTAGCGCAGCAGACTGACCGTGGCCAGCCCCGCCGCCGTCAACGCCAGCGACCCGGCCAGACTGAAACCGGCATAGCCCAGCGCGCTGACATACGCGCCACGCTCCAGCATCGCGACGGTCTCGGCCGAGAAGGTCGAGAACGTGGTCAGCCCGCCCATGAAACCGGTGATGGCCCCAAGCCGCACCCAGGCGGGCCACTCGGGATGCCCGGCCACCAGCGCCAGCACCACGCCTACCAGATACCCGCCCGCCAGATTGACCGCCAGCGTGCCCCACGGCCACGAGCCCGCATTCAGCCACAGACCGACCAGCCAGCGGGACCACGCGCCAAGGATCGCGCCCAGGCCCACGGCCAGGAAATTCAGGGGAACCAGCGTTTGATAGGCGGACATGGAGGTCAGACGGTGCCGTGTTGTTTGAGACGCAGGGAAAAGACCAGCAGCAGTATGCCGAAGAACACGGCATAGATCCCGATCACCCACACCAGCGCCAGCGCGCCGGCGCCCGGCTGCATGACCAGCATGGCGCCGAAGGCCACCGACACCAGCCCGGAAAGGCCCAGCAGCCATTCGTTGCGGATGGCCTTGCGAAAGCGCACGGCGGCGATGATCTGGAACACGCCCGCCACGATCGCCCAGATCGCGATGATGTAGAGCAGGATCAGCGCGGTCAGCCCCGGCCAGAGAAAGGTGACGATACCCGCCGCCACGCCCAGCAGGCCCACGATGATCAGCGCCCATAGCGGTTTGCCGTTGTCGCGGATGCGGAATCCGGCGATCAGCGCCAGCACCCCGTCCACCAGCGCGAAAGCGCCCCACACCAGCACCAGCGCCGACAAGGTGATGGCCGGCATGAACATGGCCATGAACCCGAACAGGATGGCAACGACGCCGCGAAGCGCCACCCATCCCCAATGACGACCGATTTGATCCACGACTTGCTGTTGCAGCATGACGACCTCCGGTGTTTGCAAAGGGTGGCCTATCTTAGTCCCGCTGGTCGGTAGGCGCACCCGTTCAGCCTGCATTCAGCTTCGGCAAACAAGGCGCTTTCCGCCGAAATCGATTGAAATTTCCGTGCGCGAAAAGGCCTCGCTTTTTTAAGAGTAATTCTCATTAAATGCTAGAATCCGGCCGCTTCCTGCCCGACATTCCATGGACACCCAACCCGCTCCCCGCCGCCGCGCCTACTGGCTCAAGACACTGCATCAGTGGCACTGGATCAGTTCTGCGCTTTGCCTGCTGGGCATGCTGTTGTTCGCGGTGACGGGGCTGACGCTGAACAACGCGTCACACATCGAATCGAAGGCCGTGGTGACCAGCCGCGAGGCCCATCTGCCCGAAGCCCAACTCCAGCAGCTTGCCGCCGCGCCCGCGGCAAAAAAGGCGCCCCTGCCCGCCTCGGTCGCCGCCTGGCTGGACGAGACGCTGGACGCCTCGACGGCCGGCAAGACGGCCGAGTGGTCCCCCGACGAGGTCTACCTGTCGCTGCCCCGCGCGGGCGGCGATGCCTGGCTGTCCATCGACCGCGCCAGCGGCGATATCGAATACGAACGTACCGACCGCGGCTGGATCTCGTACCTGAACGACCTGCACAAGGGCCGCAACACGGGTCTGGCCTGGAGCTGGTTCCTGGACATCTTCGCCGTCGCCTGTCTGGTGTTCTCGCTGACCGGACTGGTGCTGCTCAAGATGCACGCCGGCAACCGCAGCGCAACCTGGCCCATGGTGGGGCTGGGCGTTGTGATTCCGCTGGTGCTGGCGCTGCTTTTCATCCACTGATTCCATCGATACGCCCTGGAGATTTCCATGCGCAAGTTGCTGTTGCCGGCGCTGCTCGCCGGCCTGATCGCCCGAACGGCCCACGCCGCAGACATCGGCCTGTCCATCGAGGTGCCGCGCCTGGACGTGGCCGAATACCACCGCCCGTACGTGGCGATCTGGATCGAGAACCCCGACCAGAGCGTGGCCACCGACCTGGCCGTCTGGTACGACGTGGCCAAGAAGAACAACGAAGGCACCGAATGGCTCAAGGACATGCGCCAGTGGTGGCGCCGCAGCGGCCGCAACCAGCAGTTCCCGGTGGACGGCGTCAGCGGCGCGACCAAGCCCGTGGGCAAGCACGCGCTGTCGTTTGACGCGGCCAGCAAGCCGCTCGCGCAGCTCAAGCCCGGCCAGTACGCGGTGGTGGTCGAAGCCGCGCGCGAAGTGGGCGGCCGCGAACTGGTGCGCATCCCCTTCCAATGGCCGCCGCAAAAGGCCGAGCAACTGAGCGCGCGCGGCGAACACGAACTGGGCGCCATCGCGCTCGACCTCAAACCCTGACCGGCCTCGTGACCAGCCCCTTTAGCAACGCAAGAAACGCAAGGAACGCAACGATGAAATCCGCCGCCAAACTGGCCGCCGCCCTGGCGCTGTGCCTGCCCTTTGCCGCTCACGCCCATGACGTCTGGATCGTGCCGTCCTCGACGGTGCTGTCGGGCACCGACAGCTGGATCACCGTGGACGCCGCGGTCGGCAACGACAAGTTCTACTTCAACCACGCGCCGCTGCGCCTGGACGGCCTGACCGTCACCGCGCCGGACGGCAATGCCGCCGAAGCCGAGAACATCAACCGCGGCAAGCTGCGCAGCACGTTCGACCTGCAGTTGAAACAAGCCGGCACCTACCGCGTTGCCGTGGTCAACGACGGCGTGTTCGCGCGCTGGAAGGAAGACGGCAAGAACAAGCGCTACTTCGGCAAGGTGGAAGGCATGGCGCAGGCCGTGCCGGCCAAGGCCGACGAGCTTGAAGTCTCGCAAAGCCTGGGCCGCGTCGAGACCTTCGTCACCGCCGGCAAGCCCTCGGCCGTCAAGCCCGTGGGCCGCGGCCTGGAGCTGGCGCCCGTGACGCACCCGAACGACCTCTTCACGGACGAAGCGGCCACGTTCCAGATGCTGCTGGACGGCAAGCCCGCCGCCGACCTGGACGTGAACGTCGTGCCGGGCGGCAGCCGCTATCGCGACAAGGTCGGCGAAATCCAGATCAAGACCGACAAGGACGGCAAGTTCTCGGTGAAGTGGCCGCAGCCCGGTCTGTACTGGATCGAAGCCGGCATGGAAGACGCCAAGGTCACCGTGCCGCAGGCCAAGAAGCGCCGCCTGTCGTACGCCGGCACTGTCGAAGTGCTGCAACCGTAAGGCAAAGGCGCGCGCGTGGCGACCTCTCCTTCCTTCGCACCGCGCAACGCGGCGGCCCCGGCCGTTCGCGTCGCCTATGGCGCAATGCCAGCGCGCCCGGCCGCGTTGGCCGGCGCCACCATGGGCACCACCTGGTCCGCGCGCCTGGCGCTGCCGGCGGGCGTGACCGAAGCGTCAGCGCGGCAAGGCATCCAGGCCGCGCTGGACCAGGTCGTCGCGCAAATGAGCACCTGGGAAGCAGACTCGGACATCACCCGCTACAACCGCGCCGAGTCCGGCTGGCAGACGCTGCCGCCCGATTTTTTCCATGTGCTGCATCATGCGCTGATGCTGGCCGAGGACAGCGGCGGCGCCTACGACCCCACCGTCGGGCCGCTGGTCAATGCCTGGGGTTTTGGGCCGCACCAGCGCGCCTTTGAACCGCCCTCTCCGGCCGCCATCCAGACCGCGCTTGATCGTTGCGGCTGGCGGCGCGTGCCGCTGGACCAAGACCGCCGCGCGGCCTGGCAGCCCGGCGGCGTCTATCTGGACCTGTCGTCCATCGCCAAGGGGTACGGCGTGGACCGCGCGGCGATGGCGCTCGATGGCCTGGGCATCACCGATTACCTGGTCGAAGTCGGCGGCGAGTTGCGCGCCCGCGGCAAGCGTCCCGACGGACAATCCTGGCGCGTGGCCATCGAAGTCCCCGACGCCAGCGATGACCATGCGCTGGCCTTGCCGCTGCACAACTGCAGCATCGCCACGTCGGGCGACTACCGGCGCCACGCCGGCGACGGCGATGCGCGCTACGCCCACACGATCGACCCGCGCACCGGCCACCCGGTACGCAACGCGGTCGCCTCGGTAACCGTGCTGCACCCCGTCTGCATGCAGGCCGACGCGCTGGCCACCGTGCTGACGGTGCTGGGCGAAGCCGAGGGGCTGGCCTATGCGCGCCGCCATGCCCTCGCCGCGCTGTTCATCGTGCGCGGCGAAGACGCCTGGCGCGTCGTCGCCACCCCGCAGTTTGAAGCCCTGGCCCTGGCCACCTGAATACCCATGTTGCACACCCGATTGATCGCGGCAACGTGCGTGGTGCTGACCTGGCTGCTGCTGTGCCTGTGGGCCTGGCAACGCGCCCGCCGCCAGCATGCGCAACACGCGCTGGCGCTGCAGGCGCTGAGCGCACCCGCGCCCGAAGACGCCGTGCTGGTGGCCTACGCCAGCCAGACCGGCTACGCCGAGTCGCTGGCCATGCAGACTGCGGAATCTCTGCGCGCCGGCGGTCTGACCGTGCGCGTCGCCTCGCTGGACCAACTGGACCTTCAACGCCTGGCCGCCTGCCGGCGCATGCTGTTTGTCGTCAGCACCTACGGCGAAGGCGATCCGCCCGATGCGGCCGCGGCGTTTGCCGGCCAGATGCAACAGACGCCACAGGGCGCCGCGCTGGCCGGTGCGCAATATGCCGTCCTGGCGCTCGGCGACAGCGAGTACGCGCAGTTCTGCGGCTTTGGCCACCGGTTGAACGACTGGCTGCACGCGCAAGGCGCGACGCCGTTGTTCGATCTGGTCGAGGTCGACAACGACGACGCGGCCGCGCTGCGCCACTGGCAGCATCATCTGGGCCTGCTGGCCGGCCGCAGCGATTTGCCCGATTGGGAAGCGCCCGTGTACGACACTTGGCGCCTGGCGGGCCGGACACTGCTGAATCCCGGCAGCCAGGGCGGCCCTTGCTATCTGCTGACGTTGTCGCCGCCGCCCGAGAGCACGGCAGCATGGCAGGCGGGCGACATCGCCGAAATCGGCCCCCGGCGCGAACGCGGCGGCGCGCTGGAGGCGCATCGTGAATACTCCATCGCTTCGCTGCCCGCTGACGGCGCCATCCAGCTGCTGGTGCGCCAGATGCAAGGCGCCGACGGCGCGCTGGGTCTGGGCAGCGGCTGGCTCACGCACATTGCGCAGACCGGCGACGAGATCGCCTTGCGTGTACGCACGAACCGAAATTTCCACCCGCCGGCTGACGACCGCCCGCTGATTCTGATCGGCAACGGCACCGGCCTTGCGGGCCTGCGCGCGCTGATCAAAGCGCGCCGCGCTGCCGGCCACCGCCGCAACTGGCTGGTCTTCGGCGAGCGCAACGCCGCTTGCGACGCGTTCTGCCGCGATGAGATCGACGCCTGGCGGCAAGACGGCACATTGGAACGCGTGGATGCGGTGTTTTCCCGCGACCAGCCCGAGCGCCGCTATGTGCAGCACTGCTTGCGCGAAGAGGCGGACGCCGTGCGCGCCTGGGTGGATGCCGGCGCCGCCGTGTATGTCTGCGGCAGCCTGCAAGGCATGGCGGGCGGCGTGGATGCCGCGCTGCAGGACATCCTGGGCGCGGACCGCCTGCAAGCCCTGCAGCATACGGGCCGCTACCGGCGCGACGTGTATTGACGACGCACGCGGCCCGCGTTTCCCGAGTCCCTACTGCAGCTTGATCTGCGCCCGCTCGATCACCGTCTTCCAGCGATCGCGTTCGGTGCTGATCTGCTCACCAAACTGCGCCGGCGTGTTGCCCAGCGGGAACGCGCCGGTCTCTTCCATCTTTGCCGCGGTCGCCGGATCGCGCACCGCACGCGCAAAGGCATCCGCCAGCTTGTCGCGCACATCGGCCGGCATGTTGGCCGGCCCCACCACGCCGTACCAGGCCGTCACGTCGTAATCCTTGTAGCCCTGCTCGGCAAAGGTCGGCACGTCGGGCAGTCGCGGATTGCGCGCCGTTCCGGTAATCGCCAGGGGTTTCAGGTGATTGCTCTTGACGTACGGCAGCGACGACGGAAAGTTGTCGAAGATCACCGGCACCACGCCGCCCACCGTGTCGGTCAGCGCCGGCGCCGAACCACGATAGGAAATGCTGTTCATCTTGCCGCCGATGATCTGCAGGAACCAGATCATGCCCAGGTCGTTCACGCCGCCTGCACCCGCGTTCGCGTAGCCGTCCTTGCCCGGATTGGCGCGCACGTGGGTCACGAACTCGGCCAGCGTCTTGGCCGGAAAGTTCGGATTCACGCTGAGGATGTTGGGGCTGGTCACCAGATTGCTGATGGGCGTGAAGTCCTTGACCGGGTCATAGGCCAGGTTGGGAAACAGGTGCGGCGCCGTGCCGTGCGTGCTGACGGTGGCCAGGCCCACGGTGTAGCCGTCCGGCTTGGCGCGCGCGGTGGCCGTCATGCCGATGGTGCCCGACGCGCCCGTGCGGTTCTCTACGACAATCTGCTGGCCCAGAATTTCGCCTGCCTTGGCCGCGGCCACGCGGCCGACGATGTCCGTGGGACCGCCCGCCGGGAACGGCACGATCAGCGTGATGGGGCGGTCGGGAAAGGCGGCGTGAGCGGCCGGCAGCGCGGCGGCCAGCGCCAGGGCGGCGCAAGTCTTGCGGATCATGATGTTGGGTCTCCTGGTACGGCTGTTGTTATGGAAGGGGTTGGGCCGCGGCCTGATCGCGGCGAAGAATGCGGCCGGGCCGCGGGGTGTCTGCCGTGGCCGGAAAAACCGGCGTGCCATTGACCAGCACGTGCTCCACACCGGCAGACGCGAGCGTCGGCGCCTCCCAGGTGGCGCGATCGATCACCGTATCGGCATCGAACACCACAATGTCCGCCCACGCGCCCACGGCAATCCGGCCACGGTCCGCCAGCCGGAAGACGCGGGCCGGCAGCGCGGTCATCTTGGCCACCGCCGCCTCCAGCGTGACAAGCTGCGCCTCGCGCACGTAGCGCCCCAGCACGCGCGTGAAACTGCCCCACAGCCGGGGATGCGGATGCGCGTCATTGGGCAGGCCATCGGACCCGACCATGCAGCATTCGTGCTGAAAGATGCGGCGGACCTCGTTCTCGTCCATCGCAAAATAGATCGCCCCGGCCGGGCACAGGCGTTCGGCCGCCGTGGTCTTGTCGCAACCCCAGCGCGCCGCGATGTCGCTCAGGTATTCGCCGTTGCATTCGGGATGCGGCGTTGACCACGTAATGCGGATGTCGTCGATGGTGTCGGCGCGCTCCGGGATCAGAATGGTGGAACTGCCGGGATACGGGTAGATGTCCAAAGCCACGTCCACGCCCTCGGCACGGGCGCGGTCGATGTTGGCCAGCGTGGCGGCGCTTTTGCCCCAATTGCGCGGCATCATGCACTTGTGATGCGACAGCACGGTCGCGCAGCCGGTGTTGCGGCCGATGGCCAGCACCTCGTCGACGGCCGCCTCGACCGCGTCGCCCTCGTTGCGGATGTGGCTGGTATGCATCGCGCCGCGCGCCGCCGCCACGCGGGCCAACCCTTCCAGTTCAGGCGGCTGCGCCACCCCGCCCGGTTGATACGCCAGTCCGGTGCTGAAGCCCACGGCGCCCGCCGCCAGCGCGTCGGCCAGCATCTGCTGCATGGCCGCCTGTTCATCGGGCGTGGGCTGCGCGGTGGGATCGCGCATCGCGGCAAGGCGCAGATTCGCGTGCCCCACCAGCGCGGCCACATTGATGACCGGTTGGCGCTCGCGCAGCTCGTCGAAATAGTGCGTCATGCTGGCAAAAAGCGGCGTCTCGCCCAACAGCGCCAGCGCCGCCGCGGTGTTGCCCGGCAGCGGTGCGGGCGCACCGCTGACGCCGCAATTGCCCACGACAACCGAGGTGATGCCCTGGCTCGTCTTCCACGCCAGATCGGGCTTTTCCACAAACATCAGGTCGTCGTGACCGTGCACATCGATGAAGCCGGGCGCCACGATCTTGCCCGCGACGTTCACGCGCGTGGCCGCGGGCACCTTCGACAGGTCCCCGATCGCCGCAATGCGTTCGCCCGCCACGCCCACATCGGCGCGCCTGCGCGGACCGCCCAGCCCGTCGATGAGCCAGCCGCCTTCGATGATCAGATCCAAAGTCTCCTGCATGGTGTTCCTGCCTTGGTGAAGGACCTAGTATCGTCCGCGCGATCAATCTGGAAAAATTGTTTTTATTGATCTATCTATCGCGTTTTGAAATGCATCGCCTGCCCAAGCACGTCACCTTGAAGCACCTGACCGCCTTTGTGGCGGTAGCCCAGGAGTCCAGCTTCACGCATGCCGCCAAACGCCTGTTCCAGACGCAATCGTCCGTCACCAGCCTGGTTCGCCAGCTTGAAGACGCGCTGGGCACCCAGCTCTTTGCGCGCACCAGCCGGCGCGTGCTGCTGACGCCGGCCGGCGAGGAATTCCTGCCGCGCGTCATGCGCCTGCTTGCGGACTTTGACGGCGTGATCGAGGACGTGGTGCGCTTTGGCGCGCTGGAACGCGGCCGGGTGGGCGTGGCGGCGGCGCCGTCGGCCATCACGCAGCTCATCGCGCCCGCTGCCGCCGTGTTCGCGGCGCAGTATCCGGCGGTGCGGCTTTATCTCAGCGACGACAACTCCGGCCGCATCCAACGCAAAGTGGCCGCGCGCGAGGTCGATTTCGGGCTGACCAGCCGCTGGGCCGACGCCCCCGGCCTGCAATTCGACGCCTTGCTCGAAGACCGCTTCGGTGTGCTCTACCGCCAGGACGACGTCACGCTGCGCCCGGCGCGCGACGGCGCCATGCGCTGGTCCGACCTGACCGGCCGCAAGCTGGTTGGAGTCGTAGATGAAACGGGCATCATGGCCCTGCTGCGCGCCCGCGCCGACCTGCCCATCGAGGCGGCGGCGCCGTTCTATGAAGCATCGAGCACCACGTCGCAGGCCGCGCTGGTCAAGGCAGGCATGGGCGTCGCGCTGCTGCCGGCGCTGGCCGCGCAACGCGTGATGGAGCCGGGGCTGGCCTACGCGCTGCTGGCCCGGCCCACGGTGGTGCGCACGCTATGCATCATCCGCAACAAGGAATATCCGCTGAGCCCGGCCGCGCAGGCGTTGATCGCATCGATCCACGAGTACCTGCGCACGGCCCCGCTTCCCGCAGGCTGCCGCCGCCTGTCCGCCACACGGCGGAAGCACTAGGTGCGCGGGTGTCACCCGCGTGCTGACCGGCGCCGCCCCTGCGCGGGTGTCAGACACCCGATCGCAGCTTCTCGTCCAACGCGGCCAATCCCGCCGCGAACACGTTCTGCCCGACCGCCGCAGCCACATCGTTCAGCGCGGCCCCCTCGACGCGGAAATCGGCCCACCATTGCACCAGCGTGCCGCCGCCTTCGGTGACCGGATGCAGCGACACGCCCGCGACATAATCGCGCATCGGAAGATCCGTCTCGATGATCGAATACCGCAGCTCGGTATTGGGATCGTCCAGCATCAAAAGCTGCTCCCGCACGAAGCCGGAAGGCTTGAGCGTCAGATGCCGCACCGAGCCCACGGCGTCATGGCGGCCGCCCGCTTCCAGCCGGCTCTCCGCGACGCCGGGATGCCAGCCTGCCAGGCCGTTGAAATCCCGGAACAGCGGCCAGACCTTGTTCAATGGCGCGTGGACGACAGCGGTGATGTGTACGGTATGCGGCATACGGGCTCCGTTAAACGCAATGCGTGTCGAATAAGCCGAAAACTGCGGCGATGGGGATCAGAAGGTCAGGTTCTTGAATTCGCGCGTGGCGGCCGTCAGGGCCTGTTCGGTCGGCAGGCGTTCCATCGAGCTGGCGCCATAGAAGCCGTGGCAATGCTTGCACGCGCGCAGCACGTGGGCCGCATCGTCGGGCGTCGCGATCGGGCCGCCGTGGCACAGCACGATGATATCCGGGCGCACCGCCAGCGCGGCCTCGGCAATACGGTCGATGGCGGCGACGCAATCATCCAGCGTCAGCGCCGTTTCCGCGCCAATGGACCCGCCGGTGGTCAGCCCCATGTGCGCCACGATGATGTCAGCCCCCGCGCGGGCCATAGCCACAGCGTCGTCCTCGTTGAAGACGTACGGCGTCGTCAGCATGCCCTTTTGATGCGCCAGACGGATCATGTCGACTTCCAGCGCATAGCCCATGCCGGTCTCTTCAAGATTGGCGCGGAAGTTGCCGTCGATGAGGCCGACAGTGGGAAAGTTCTGCACGCCGGCAAAGCCCTGCCGTTTCAGGTCGTCCAGGAACACGTCGAAGTCGCAGAACGGGTCGGTGCCGTTTACGCCGGCCAGCACCGGCGTCTTCTTGACCACCGGCAGCACTTCGCGGCCCATGTCCACGACGATCTCGTTCGCGTTGCCGTAGGCCAGCAGGCCCGCGAGCGAGCCGCGGCCCGCCATGCGGTAGCGGCCCGAGTTGTAGATCACGATGAGGTCGATGCCGCCCGCTTCCTCGCACTTGGCCGACAGCCCGGTGCCCGCGCCCCCGCCCACGATGGGCGTGCGCGCGCGCACCATGGCGCGAAACTTGTCCAGCAGTTCGTTACGGTCAAAACGCGGCATGGCGGCAGTCCTTCAATGTGCGGCAATTTCAAGAAAGTGGTCGACCGCCGTCCTGGCGAACAGCGGATCGTTGATGTGGCAAGGCACGCGGATCAGGCGGCGGTCCGCCGTCTGCCGCAGGTTGGCCTCCAGCGCGGCAAACAGCGCCGCGTCGGCCTCGGGATCCCAGAACGCCTGGCCCGGCGCATCCAGCGCGGACACGCCGCCCTCGGGAATCAGGAAGCGCACCGGGCCGTCGCAACGGTTCAGCCGGTCGGCGATCCATTCGCCCTGCCGCGTGTTTTCCTCTGCGGTCGTGCGCATCAGCGTGACCTGCGGGTTGTGGGGATAGAAGCGTCGGGCGCGGTAGCGTTCGGGCACGGTGTCCATCGCGCCGAAGTTCACCATGTCCAGCGCGCCGCACGACCCGACATAGGGCGCGCCCGTGCGCGCCACCGCGCCAAAGCGGTCATCGGTGCAGGCCAGCACGCCGCCGAACAGCAGGTCGCAGACTTCAGTCGTGGTCAGGTCCAGCACACCGGCAAGCAGGCGGCTGTCCAGCAGCTTTTCCATCGACTGCCCGCCCGTGCCAGTGGCATGGAACACCAGGCAGTCGAATTGCGATTCCAGAAGCGGCGTGACTTGCTGCACGCAGGCTGTGGTGACGCCGAACATGGTGATGCCCACCGCCGGCCGGCCATCGTCAGCCGCCGCGGCCGACGACTGGCGGAACGCGCCGCCGATCGCGCCGGCCGCATTGGCCAGCACGCGGCGCGAGATGCGGTTCAGGCCCGCCACGTCGGTCACGGAATACATCATCGCGATGTCCGACGGCCCCACATAAGGCGCGACATTGCCGGACGCCATCGTGGACACCATCACCTTGGGCGTGCCGATGGGCAACGCGCGCATGGCCGGCGTGATGAGCGCCGTGCCACCCGAGCCGCCCAGGCCCAGCAGCGCGCCGATTTCCGCGTTACCGGCGGCGTAGCGCTCGAACGCAAGAGCCATGGCCGCAATCGCCGTGCCCCGGTCGCCCGTGAAGACCGCCGCGGCGCCGTCCGGGTGGCTGCGCGCGACCTCTTGCGCCGAGACCTGCGCGGCGCTGGGCGCACCGGAGGTCGAGACATCCACCGATACCACGTCCAGCCCCTCGCGCCGGAGCAGATCCGCCACGTAGTCGGCCTCGTGGCCCTTGGTGTCGTAGGTCGCGGCGACAAAGACCCGCTGCTTGGTATGCGTCATGACTCCTCCGCGGGCGGCTACACTGCGTGCGCGCCTCGATATGTGAGGCCAAAGGCCCGTAGAATCCAGAAATGAGACGAAAGAATCATACTGAGACACCTGTCTCACGTCAATCCGAATCCCCCGCCCGCAAGGCGTCCTCGGCAGCGGCCGGCACGAAGCTGATCGCCCCCGCCAGCCCGCAGGCAGCCGCCAGCGGCGAACCCCCGCACGGGCCGCGCGCACGGATGCGCAAGACCCTGCTCGACGCCGCCCAGCAATTGATGGCGCAAGGCGTCACGCCCTCGGTCGCCGAGCTGGCCGAACACGCGCAAGTCTCGCGCGCCACCGCCTACCGCTACTTTCCCAGCCAGAGCGCGCTGATCGCCGCCGTGGTGGACGAAAGCCTGGGCCCCATCCTCGCGTGGAATTCCGATGCGCCTGACGCGGCGGCGCGCGTCGACGAGCTGCTGCGCTTCGCGTATCCGCGGTTGGCGGCGCACGAGGCGCCGCTGCGCGCTGCCATTCAGGTGTCGCTGCAACAGCATGCGCAGGCCAGCGCCGGCAAAGCCGGCGCCGAGCCCCAACTGGTGCGCGGCCACCGCGTCGACATCCTCAGGCGCGCCATCGCACCCCTGGCCGCCGACCTGACACCGGCGCAGCAGGACCGCGTCGCGCAGGCGCTGTCGCTGGTATACGGCACCGAGGTGTTCCTGGTGCTCAAGGACATCTGGAAGCTCGACCTGCCCGAGGTGACCGATGTGGTGCGCTGGACCGCGAACGCCATCATCACGCAGGCGCTGGCCGAAGCCCGAGCCGCAAAAAAATAGCTGCTGAAGACAACGCCAGGCGCACGGAAATCGACATCCGGCGCGCCACTGTCATTCCCACGTCATTCCCCGCCCGCATAGTTGCGCGCTTTGCGGCTTGCGCGTTGCATGCCGACATGACGTTGGAGTGTTGTAGATGCAGTTCGAAGTATCCCGCCTGCGGCGAGCCATCATGCCCTTGTCGCTGGCTTGCGTGACCCTGCTGAGCGCTTGCGGTGGCAGCGATGACGATGACGAGGTGGTCACCCCTGAGCCGACCCCGCCCGTCGTGACCGACCCGACGCCGCCCGCAGAGCAACCCAAGCCCATCGAAACGGGCGCGTGGTCCACGGGCGATCTGCACGTGCACACGTTCCAGTCGGACGACGCGCAGGTCAGCCTGGAAAGCGCGCTGGATCAGGCGTTCGACCGCTACAAGCTGGACTGGGCCGCCATCTCGAACCATCTGCGCCTGTCCGCCCGCGACCATACCGGCGTCAACCTGCCCGGCGGATCGATCCCGTTCTCGCAAGGCATGGCGCAGTACGAAGTGCCCTACATCAAGCAGGCGCAGGCCGCGGGCCGCTACGCCGGCAAGATCATCTTCTCGTCGTTCGAATGGGACATGCCGACGCATGACCACGTGAACATCGGCATCGGCTACAACGATCCGCAGTCGCCCAAGTCGCTGGAGGCCGTGGCCGAGTTCGAGTACCTGTTCACCAACCGTGATCCCAACCTGTTCGACCCGCTGCTGGTCTCGCGCCTGTCCGGCGAAACGCGCGCGTTCACCACGCACGCCGACTCGCTGGCCGCGCTGAAGTGGCTGCGCGACAAGTACCCCGACAGCTACATGCTGCTGAACCACCCGTCGCGCTACGCGGGCAAGTACACGATCGCCCAGCTGCGCGAGATGAATGACCTGGCCCCGAGCGTCTTCTTCGCGATCGAGGGCATGGTCGGCAACCAGATGGAACCGGACCGTGGCGGCTACGCCACCGCCTACACCAACGCCTTCCTGCCCAACCGCACCTATGGCGGCGCCGATTACCTGGTCGCGCACCTGGGCGGCACGTGGGACGCGCTGCTGGGCGAAGGCCGACGCATCTGGAACGTGGCCGATTCGGACTACCACTTCCGCACGAGCCAGGGTTTGTACAGCAGCGGCTACGCGCCCGGCGAATATTCGAAGACGTACGTCTGGAAGGACGGCGACGACATGGCGGCCGTGGTCACGGGCCTGAAAAGCGGCCGCATGTTCGGTGTCTTCGGCGACCTGATCGACGCGCTGGACTTCCAGGCCAAGGGCGCGGCCGGCGCGGTGCACATGGGCGGCGAACTGCAGGCGGCCAAGGGTGAAACCGTCGAGGTCACGATCCGCTTCCGCAGCCCCGAGCGCAACAACTACGAGTACCCGATCGAAAGCGGCAACCCCACCTACGTCAAGCCCACCGTCAACCACGTGGACCTGATCGTCGGCGACGTGACCGAACGCGCCGCACCCGGCACCCCGGAATACGACGCCGACACCAACCCCACGACGCGCGTGCTGGCCCGCTTCACCAAGGCCGACTGGAAGGTCGACGAAGATGGCTACAACGTCATCACGACCACGATCAAAGCCGACAAGAGCCAATACCTGCGCCTGCGCGGCACCAATCTTGGCGTGGACGTGGCAGGCGAAACCGCAGCGGGCGAACCGCTGCCGGATGCGAAGGTCGATTTTGCCGACAACGCGGCGCGCTTCAACGCCATCAACGCCCGCAACTACAACGATCTGTGGTTCTATTCGAACCCGGTGTTCGTGACGGTCGCGAAGTGATGTGATTGCCCAGCGCCGCGCCGATCTGTTCGGAGCGGCGGCGCTGCGGCGCTACGGCGCAGACAAAAAAATGCCCGGCTACGCGCCGGGCATTTTGCTTATTGCAGCGCGATCACTGCAACGTGCGGGTGAAGACGAACTGGCCATCCTGCCAATCCACCGGGACCACGTCGCGCGGACCGAACCTGCCTTCCAGGATCAGACGCGCCACCGGGTTCTCGATCTGCTGCTGGATCGCACGCTTCAAGGGGCGCGCGCCAAACACCGGATCGAAGCCGGAGCGGGCCAGTTCGGCCAGGGCCGGTTCCGTCACTTCCAGCCGCATCTCCTGCTTTTCCAGGCGCTCGCCCAGACGGCGAAGCTGGATGCGGGCGATGGACTCGATGTGCTGCGCTTCCAGGCCGTGGAACACCACCACTTCGTCGATACGGTTCAGGAATTCGGGCCGCAGCGTCTGCTTCAGTTCATCCCACACCACTTCCTTGACCACGTCGTACGGCTGGCCAGCCAGCGTCTGGATATGGTGCGAACCCAGGTTCGACGTCATGACGATCACCGTGTTGCGGAAATCGACGGTGCGGCCCTGGCCATCGGTCAGGCGGCCGTCGTCCAGCACTTGCAGCAGCACGTTGAACACGTCCGGATGCGCCTTTTCGACTTCATCGAGCAGCACCACGCTGTAGGGCTTGCGCCGCACGGCCTCGGTCAGATAGCCGCCCTCTTCGTAGCCCACGTATCCGGGCGGCGCGCCGATCAGCCGCGCCACCGAATGCTTCTCCATGAACTCGCTCATGTCGATGCGGATCATGTGCTCTTCAGAGTCGAACAGGAACTCGGCGAGCGCACGCGTCAGCTCGGTCTTGCCGACGCCGGTTGGGCCCAGGAACAGGAACGAGCCATACGGCCGCGCCGGATCCGCCAGCCCCGCACGCGAACGGCGGATGGCGTCGGACACGAGACGCACGGCCTCGTCCTGACCCACCACGCGCTTGTGCAGGAACTCTTCCATGTGCAGCAGCTTTTCGCGTTCGCCCTGCATCATCTTCGACACCGGAATGCCGGTGGCGCGCGACACGACTTCGGCGATTTCCTCGGCGCCGACACGCGTGCGCAAGAGGCGCGGACGCGATTCGTCGCCTTCGGCGTTTTCGGCGGCCTCGGCAGCGCCCACCTCGGCGGCCTTCAGACGTGCCTCAAGATCCGGCAGCTTGCCGTATTGCAGTTCGGCCAGCTTGTCGAATTGGCCCTTGCGCTGCAGTTCCGCCATTTCGGCGCGGACGCTGTCGATCTCTTCCTTGATGGCTTGCGTGCCTTGCACCGCGGCCTTCTCGGCCTTCCAGATTTCCTCGAAGTCGTTGTACTCGCGCTGCAGCTTTTGCAGCTCGTCCTCGATGACGCCCAGGCGGCGCTTGGAGGCGTCGTCCGTTTCCTTCTTGACGGCCTCGCGCTCGATCTTGAGCTGGATGATGCGGCGGTCCAGCTTGTCCATCACTTCCGGCTTGGAGTCGATTTCCATGCGGATGCGCGCGCCAGCTTCGTCGATCAGGTCGATAGCCTTGTCGGGCAGGAAGCGGTCGGTGATGTAGCGATGCGACAGCTCGGCGGCCGCGACGATGGCCGGGTCGGTGATCTCGACGCCGTGGTGGATTTCGTAGCGCTCCTGCAAGCCGCGCAGGATGGCGATGGTGGATTCCACGTCGGGCTCGTCGACCAGCACTTTCTGGAAGCGCCGCTCAAGCGCCGCGTCCTTCTCGATGTACTTGCGGTATTCGTCCAGCGTGGTGGCGCCGATGCAGTGCAGCTCGCCGCGCGCGAGCGCCGGCTTGAGCATGTTGCCCGCATCCATCGCGCCTTCGGCCTTGCCCGCACCCACCATGGTGTGCAGCTCGTCGATGAACACGATGTTGCGGCCGTCGTCCTGGCCCAGCTCTTTCAGCACGGCCTTCAGGCGCTCTTCGAACTCGCCGCGGAACTTGGCGCCCGCCAGCAGCGCCGCCAGGTCCAGCGACAGCACGCGCTTGCCGCGCAGGGTCTCGGGCACTTCGTCGTTGACGATGCGCTGCGCCAGGCCTTCGACGATGGCGGTCTTGCCGACGCCGGGTTCGCCGATCAGCACGGGATTGTTCTTGGTCCGGCGCTGCAGGATCTGGATGGTGCGGCGGATTTCGTCGTCGCGGCCGATGACCGGATCCAGCTTGCCCTGGCGGGCGCGCTCGGTCAGATCCAGCGTGTACTTGGAAAGGGCCTCGCGGTTGGCTTCGCCTTCCGCGCCCGACACGTTCTCGCCGCCGCGCACGGCGTCGATCGCCGCTTCCAGGGCCTTTTTCTGCAGGCCCGCGTCGCGCAGGATGCGGCCGGCTTCACCCTTATCGTCGGCCAGCGCAAGCAGGAAGAGTTCGCTGGCGATATAGGTGTCACCGCGGCGCGAGGCTTCCTTGTCGGTACGGGTCAGCACGCCCTGCAGGTCGCGGCCCACCTGCACATTGTCTTCGCCCTGCACCTGCGGCAAGCCCTTCAGGGCGGACTCCAGGGCCGGGCCCAGTCGGTTGACCGCCACACCGGCACGCGCCAGCAAACTGCCCGCGCCGCTGTCGGAATCCGACAACAGGGCGGACAGCACGTGGACAGGTTCGATGTAGGGGTGGTCGTTGCGGGCGGCCAGACTTTGGGCGTCTGCCAACGCTTGTTGAAACTTGGTCGTCAGTTTGTCGAATCGCATAATGGTCGTATTGGCTTGTGGGGAGCCTGACCGATCCGTGCCGGCTGGCTCGATAACCTGAATATGTGGCCGGGTGAGACAATTTCAACACCCGGCGCCTCTCATGGTCTTCTTCGACGTGCACCAGCAAACAGAGCAATGAGCATATACGTTTTTGTGTACGGCACCCTACGGGCCGGCGAAATCAACGACCTCGCCCGGGCGGCCGCAGCGCGCGGTTTGCCGGCCGCCAGCCACGTCGGCGCGGCCAGCGTGCCCGGCATGCTGGTCGATTTTGGCGACTGGCCCGGGCTCATCCCCGTGCAGGACGGCCGGCGCGTGCGCGGCGACGTTTTCCAGGTGGAACCGGCGTTGATCGCCCTGATGGACGAGATCGAAGAATATCAGCCCGGCAAGCCCTGCTGCTTCGTGCGCCGCACGGTTACCGCCAGTCTGGAAGGCGCCGGCCCGACCAGTCTGCTGCCCTGCGAGTACTATCCGATCGACCCCGCGTTTCGGGCCGCGGCGGTCGATATCACCGGGGAAGACTGGATTGCTCATCGCCTTTCCAGAACAAAGCAGGACGCCCGGTAAGACACCCGTAGTAACAACGGACTACAATAGACGCCTGTCTCGTGCTTCACACCCGTTCCGGCGCCCGCCGTGCAATGGGCACTCTAAAGGTCATCGTATGCAAAAACGGGTCCCCATTGCCCCTGATGCCGCCCACTGTTCCACGTGCATGCTGGGTCACGTCTGCGTTCCCGTGGGCATGGCAGCCGCCGAAGTCGAAAAGCTGGACGAACTGGTCAAAGAGCGCGTCCGCGTGGAAAAAGGCAAGACGCTCTTTTCGCTGGATCATCCGCTCGACGCCGTCTACGGCGTGCGCTTCGGCAGCTTGAAAACGCAACTTGAAGACGCCACCGGCCAGATCCAGATCACCGGCTTCCATCTGCCCGGCGAGATCGTCGGCATGGACGGCATGCTGGATGGCAAGCACGTGTCGGCCGCCGTGGCCCTCGAAGATTCCGAGGTCTGCGTCATCCGCCTGAACGAAGTCGATCGCGTCGCGTCGCACCTGCCGTCGCTGCAACAGCAATTCCGCCGCCTCATGAGCCGCGAGATCACCCGCTCGCACCAGATGCTGGCGTCGCTGGGCTCCATGCGGTCGGAACAGCGCCTGGCCGCATTTCTGTTGAACCTCTCGCAGCGCTATGCGTCGCTGGGCTACTCGTCCACCGAGTTCGTGCTGCGCATGAGCCGCGAAGAAATCGGCAACTATCTGGGCCTGACGCTGGAAACGGTCAGCCGTCTGTTCTCGCGCTTTGCCCGCGACGGCCTCATCAAGATCAACCAGCGCGAAGTCCGCATCCTGGACCTGCCCGCGCTCAAGCAACTGCTGGGACTCGAAAGCTGCTGAGCGGTCGCCGCGCCATGCGCCGCGCGCCTGCCACATCCCTGACCCGCACGGCGCTGGCGGCCTCGCTCGCCCTGGCCACCCTGCTGGCTTGCGGCGCTGCGCATGCGCAGACGCCGCTGCCCGACCCCTACGACTACGACGAAGCCACGCCCGTGCCCAAGCGCGCGGCGCCGCTGCGCTGGCAGGCGGTTGAACTGGGCCGCCCCGGAAACCGGTACAAGATGCCGGTCTACGCCAACCGGGATCTGGCCAAGGACGACCTGCGCGGCATCAAGCAGGTGCTCATCGTCATCCACGGCGTCAAGCGCGACGCCGACAACTACTACGAAACCGCCGCCGCGCTGGTCGCCGCCGACCCGGCGCGCGCGGGCGACACGCTGGTGCTTGCCCCGCGGTTTTCCGGCTCGATCGACTCGGGCTTCGCGGGCATGGCCGCCTGGCGCAAGGCCAGCTGGGAAGACGGCCAGGAAAGCGTCCAGGCCACGGGCCGGCCCGCCCCCGTCACCTCGTTCCAGGTTCTGGACGACCTGCTGCGCAGCCTGGACGACCGCAAGCGCCTGCCGTCGCTCGCCGGCCTGGTGCTTGCCGGCCATTCGGCCGGCGCGCAGTTGGTGCACCGGTATGCGGTGCTGAACAACGTGGACGGGGTGTTGCGACGCGACGGCCTGACCCTGCGGTACGTGGTCGCCAACCCCTCTTCCTACCTGTACCTGACCAACGAACGGCCACGCGCCGACGGCAAGGGCTACGCGCCCTACGAGCGCGGCATCTGCCCCACCTACAACCAGTACAAGTACGGCACGGACAAGCTGCCCGCCTACGCCGGCGAATCCGACGATTCCCGCCTCTTCGTGCGCTACGCGGCGCGCGATGTGGTCTACCTGCTGGGCGGCGCGGACAACAACCCCGAGCACCGGCTGCTGGACAAAGCCTGCGGCGCCGAAGCCCAGGGCGCCACCCGGCTGGCGCGCGGCACGGGCTACGTCCAGTACGAGCACGTGCTGGCCGCCCGAGGCTCCAAGCCCGTCCCCCTGCGTCACAGCGCCTTCGAAGTCGGCGGCGTGGGCCACGACGGCAAGCGCATGTTCGGCTCGGTGTGCGGCGTGCGAGCGCTGCTGGGCGCCGAAGCCCCGGCCAGCAACACCGCCGCGGCCTGCGACATCATCAAGCCGCGCGGCAAGTAGCGCGCTTCACCCCTAGGGAAAGTCCGAAGCCATCGCGCTTGACACGCGCTTGTGGCAGACCTAAAACTTAACCTTATGGTTAAGTTAAATGATGATGCTCTCGATGCCATCTTCTCCGCGCTGGCGGATGGCACGCGCCGCCGGGTGCTGGCGGACCTGGAACAGGGCTCGGCCTCGGTCAGCACGCTGGCCCGACCCCACGCCATGTCCCTGCCCGCCTTTATGAAACACCTGCGGGTGCTGGAAGAGGCCGGCCTCATCGCGCGCGCCAAGGACGGGCGGGTCGTGCGCTGCACGCTGTCTCCCGAACCCATGCGCGCCGCCGCCGGCTGGCTGGCACGGTACGAAAGGTTCTGGACCGGCCAACTGGATTCGCTGGCGCGATATCTCTATCACGAAGAGGAAATCCACCCATGGAAAACCGAATCTCCCCCCTCGAGCTGCGGCTCCAGCGCCGCTTCGACGCCCCCGTCGAACGCGTCTGGCGAGCCTGGACCGACCCGCAAGCGCTGATGCGCTGGTTCGGCCCGGCAGGCACGCAACGCGTGTTGCTGGCCGAAACCGATGTGCGGGTGGGCGGCGCTTATGAAGTCGGCTTCATCACCGCAGACGGCGGGGAACACTACGCCAGCGGCCGCTACCAGGAAGTCGCGCTGCATCGCCGTCTGGTGTTCACCTGGGCATGGCGCGACACGCCGCAGGAAACCTCACTGATCACGCTGGACTTCACCTCGGCAGACGGGGGCACCGAGCTTGCCTTCCTGCAGGCACCGTTCGTCGACGAGCCCACCCGCGACGGCCACGAGAATGGCTGGTCCGGCGCCATGGACCGGCTGGCGGACCACCTGGCCGGCAAGGCCTGAACCTGGTGCCCCGGATCTGTACGCCGGATCCGAACTTGACCCCGGGCCCAAGCGCCCGGCACGCAAAGGAGACGCACGATGCAAACCGATCATCCCGTCGTATCCCGCCCCCAATGGACCGTTGCCCGCGAGGCGCTGTTGCGGCGCGAAAAGGAACTGACCCACGCCTCAGACGCCCTGGCCCGCGACCGCATGGCGCTGCCGTGGGTGCGAGTGGACAAGCCCTACCCCTTTGAAGGCGCGCACGGCATGCAAGGCCTGGATGCCCTGTTCCAAGGCAGGCGCCAGCTCATCGTCTATCACTTCATGTTCAGTCCGGACTGGGAGGACGGGTGCGTGGGCTGCTCGCTCCTGGCCGATCATCTGGACAGCGCGCTCATGCACCTGCGGCACCACGACGTGACGGTGGTGGCCGTCTCGCGCGCGCCGTATGCCCGCCTGGCCGCCTTCCAGGCCCGCATGGGCTGGCAGTTTGACTGGTACTCGTCAGCGGGCAGCGATTTCAATTTCGACTTCGAAGCCTCCGTGCCGCAGGCGGATGGCGCCGTCGAGGAACGTCCAGGGGCCAGCGCATTCTTCCGAGATCCCGACGGCGAAATCTTTCACACCTACTCGGCCTTCGAACGCGGCGTGGAGCGCCTGGCGGGGGCCTACAACTACCTCGACATCGCGCCGCTGGGCCGCAACGAAAACGGCCCGTATTTCGATGTTCGCGACTGGGTGCGCCACCATGACCGATACGGCGACACCCCGCGCCAAGCCTGCCACGGCCACCGCTAGGCCGCAGGCCACGGCCGGCATGGCTGGCCTGTGGCTGGTGTGCCTGGCGGCCATGGGCGCCGGACTGATTGTGGACACGTGGCGCACGCCCGCCGCGCTGTTGGCCAGCGAGTGCGGTGCGCCGGGAACGCTGGCGCAACTGGCATGGCGGCACGTCGTGCTGATGCCGGCCAGCTCGGCCGCGATGGCGCTGGCGGCGCTGCTGCCCTGGTCTCAGCTGTCCGGGACTCGATGGCCCTGGGTTCAATTGCTTTGGTCCCGAATGCCTCGGATCCGATGGCCCTGGCTGCGGCTGCAAGCCGGCGAACCGCCGCTGGCAAGCCGGGTGCTCTGCCTGGTCCTCATGGCGATCGGTATGGTGCTGGGCGCGCGCCTGGGCGTTCAGACAGCGCAGGCGCTGGGCGCTGCGCCGTTTTGGGGAATGGTGCTGGGCATGGCGGCAGGAATGGCCGCAGGCATGGCTGCGACCCTGTTGCCGGTCGCCGCGGTCAGCGTCTGGCGCCGGTAAGCGGGCGAACCGCGGGCGGCGCGGTCTCGATCAACGCGGCGCCGGGGGCCTGGATTTCCAGCGCCGACGTCGCCTGGGCCACGCACGGCAGGATCCAGCCCTCTTCCTTTTCGTCGCGCGACAGGCCGGGCCATTCGATGCCGTACACGATCGATCCGTCCAGCATCAGGCACATGCAGGCGCGGCAGGTGCCATTGCGGCACGAACTGGGCAGCTTGATCCCCGCGGCCTGCGCCGCCAGCAGTACGGACGTGCCGGCCGGCGCGTCAAAGCGCAGGCCCGAGGGCTGGACGAGAACCGGGTGCGAGCACATCGTCGTCAGGCTGCCCGCCGCCGCTCAGGCGACGTTGTCCTGCCAGTCCAGCTTCCAGGCGCCGGACAGCACGTTCTGCATCCACAGTACGCAGGTCAGCGTCTTGGCGTCGGTGACCTCACCCTGGCTGCACGCCGCCAGCAGCTCCTCGGGGTGCTTGCTGATGACATCCAGAAATTCATCCTGGTCGAGCTGGCGCTCGCCTGCCCGCAGGCCGCGCGCAAAGAAGATGTGAATGATTTCAGTGGAATAGGCGATGGCCAGATGCAAGGCGCCCGCATGGGCCCATTGGCCGGCGGTATAGCCCGTTTCCTCCAGCAGTTCCCGCTTGGCGCATACCAGCGGATCCTCACCCGGATCCAGCTTGCCCGCGGGAAATTCCGTCATCACGCGGCCGATGGGATATCGGAACTGCCGCTCGAGCAGCACCCGGCCATCGTCGAGCAGCGGAATCACCACCACCGCCCCCGGGTGCACCACGTACTCGCGGATACCGGTATGGCCGTTGGGCAGGCTGACGGTATCGCGGCGGATCTTCAGGAAGCTGCCGTTATACGGAGCCTCGCTTTCGAGGAGCGTTTCGACGAGATGGGTATCGGCGGGTCGGGTCATGAGGACGTCTGAATCGGAAACTGAGAGGGGCGGCGAGCCGTTGCCGGCTCGCCTGGCAGCTTACCACCGCCCCGCCGGCGGCCGGTCAGCCGAACTTGCGCGCGGCATCCAGCGCAAGACCCGCGCCGATGCTGCCGAAGAGATCGCCTTCCACGCTGCGCGCCTCGGGCACCAGCCGGGACACGCTTTCGCGCAGGCGCGGCACACGGCTTGAGCCGCCCGTGAAGAACACGGTATCCACGTCCGCCGTCGACACGCCCGCATCGCGCAGCAACTGGCCCACGGTGGTCTCGACCTTGTCGATCAAGCGTCCCACGCTCGCGTCGAACGACGGGCGCGTCACCTCGACACCCAGATCCGGCGCGACGCGCGACAGGTCGATGCGCGCGGCGGGCGCCTCGGACAGCGCGATCTTGGCTTCTTCCACCTGCACCGCCACCCAGTGGCCCGCACGCTCCTTCACCAGGTTCAGCAGCAGATCGATCTTCTGGCGGTCGCCGGCCTCGGCGCGGATATAGGCAAAATGCTCGGCCGCCTTGCGCGTGTAGGCCTGGTTGATGGTGTGCCAGCAGGCCAGGTTGCCGTATTGCGTCGACGGCACGTCCTTGCCGCTGCGCAACTGGCTGCCCAGGCCCAGCAGCGGCATCACGTGCGCCAGGCTCAATTGCTTGTCAAAATCCACCCCGCCGATATGCACGCCGCCGTAGGCCAGGATGTCGTCGCGGCGGTCCGGCTTGGCCGCGCGGTCCGGCCCCAGCCGGATCAGCGAAAAGTCCGACGTCCCCCCGCCGATGTCGATCACCAGCACCAGTTCCTCGCGGCTGATCTGCGACTCATAGTGGAAAGCGGCGGCCATCGGCTCGAACTGGAACTCGATGTCGGTAAACCCGACGTTGCGCGCGATCTCTTCCAGCGTGTCCTGCGCCATCTTGTCGGACGCGGGATGATCGTCCACGAAAAACACCGGACGGCCCAGCACGGCACGGGTAAAGCCGCGCCCGGCGGCGGTCTCGGCGCGCGCCTTCAATTCAGCGATGAAGCGCGTCAGCAGGACACGGAAAGGGATGGAACGGCCCTGCACTTCCGTAGAGCCGTCGATGAGCGAGCTGCCCAAGAGGCTCTTCATCGAGCGCATCAGGCGCCCGTCGTAACCCGCCAGGTAGTCGGAGATGGCCGCGCGGCCATAGCTGACCTCGGCGTCCTCGTCGTGAAAGAAGATGGCCGACGGCAAGGTGGTCTTGCCGTCCTCCAGCGCGAGGAGCGCGTGTTGGTCGGGACGGCTCCAGCCGACGGTGGAATTGGAGGTGCCGAAGTCGACGCCGCAGGCGGTGGAAATCATGGGAATTCAGGCGCTTAGAGCAAAACGGCGCACAAGTGTACCCGCTCTGGCTCCGGCCCTGGATTCCCCTGGGCGCTTATTGCTGCTGGCGGCGCTGTTCCAGTTCGCGCAGACATTGCTCGACGCCGGCCTGCATCTGCGCATTCGACGTGGCTGCGCGGTCCGACACCGTACGGCAGCGCTGGAACTCGGCCTGGCTTTGGGGCGTGTCGCGGATCGGTGCGGGCGGCGGGGCTTCGGGCGTTACGGTCATGCGCAGCGTCGAGGGTGGCGACAGGCTGCCCTGGGCCGAGGGAAACTGCATCTCCTGCGTGGCGCCGGGCGCGACGTTCTGGGCGTGGGCAGCGCCCGCCGCGCACAGGGCGGCAAACAGGAAAGCGGATACGTGTTTTTTGTTCATGGCGACCTCGGTTAGATGAGTCAGCGCCCGGGCCGAGGGCCGGGCGCACCGCCTAATCGTATCCCCGGTGGATGGCAGGCGTCGTGCCAAGACGCAACATCATCCCCGCCAGTTGTTTCCTGCGGTTTCCGCGGCGGGTCTCAGGACGCGCGCCGGGTCTTGCGCAGCGGATCCAGCAGCGATGACAAGCCGTTGTGATCCAGTTCGTGCATCAAGGCCAGCAAGCGGCCCAGCTCTCCCGACGGAAAGCCCTTGCGCGCGAACCACGCCAGATACGGTCCGGGCAGGTCGGCGATCAACCTGCCCTTGTACTTGCCAAACGGCATGTCGCGCGTCACCAGCAGCGCCAGCAGTTCGGGATCCATCACATTCATCGCGACGCACCGCCCGTAAAGAGATCAGCGGCCGCCACAGCGGCGATCTTCACACCAAAGCTGGAAATTGCCGGCAACGTGGCGTTGTGATGCGCCCGGATCTGGCCGCCGTCCGCATGAGGCTTGTCGTGCGTGGTATGCGCGTCGGCCGCCAGCGTGACCGCCAGCCCCAACCCCGCCGCCCGCCGCACGGTCGTGTCCACGCAGAACTCTGTCGCGTACCCGCACACCACCAGATGCGTAACGCCCCGCTTCGCCAACACCTGCCCCAATTCCGTTCGAAGAAACGAATCAGGCGTCGTCTTGCGGACACGGAAGTCGTCGGCGGCCGGCGCGAGGCGCGTATCCAGGTCCCACCCCGGCTCACCATGCGCCAGATCGGACCCGGGACTTTCATGCTGGACGTAAACAACCGGCGCACCGGCCGCACGGGCACGTTCGGCCAACGCATTGATGCGGGCCAGCACCTGCGCGGCCTCGAAGGGCGGCGGCGAGGTTTCGAACAACGCGCGTTGCACGTCGATCACGATCAGGGCGGATGTCATGGGAATGGCGTCAGGGGGAGGACTGGATCGCAATGCGCGGCTCGCACCGTACCGGAAAATTCACCGAATTGGCAATGAAGCAGCAGTGGTGCGCGCGTTCGTGCAGCTGTTCCGCCAGCGCGGCGTCGTCGCCCGCGCCGATGGTGACCTGGGGCCGCAACGTGACCGATGCAAACGCGCCGCCGCGTTCCGGATCTTCCTGCATGACGCCTTCGGCCTCGTCCCGATAGGCCTGCACGGTCACTCCTTCCACCGCGCACAGGTGCAGATACCAGAGCTTGTGGCACGCCGATAGCGAGGCCACCAGCATGTCTTCGGGATTCCAGCGCGAGGCATCGCCGCGGAAGGCGGGGTCCGACGATCCCGGCACCTCGGGCTTGCCGGCGGCCTGGATGACGTGGTCGCGGGAATAGGCCGCGTAGCCGGCCGTACCGGCGCCGGTGTTGCCGGTCCATTCGACGGTAACGCTGTAGTGATGCTCGCCTTTCATGCTGTAGTCCTGTTGCCTTGTGGTTCCGTTGCCTTGTGGTTCTGTTGCCTTGCGCCTCGCGGCCCTGTCGCCTTGTGCCGCTATCGCTGCGCCGGCAGCCTAATGCCGCCTCACGCGCAAGGAAGGCCGAGCTTAGCGCACGCCTGGCCGCGCCGGTTGGATGTTTATGACACGCATCGGCCTTACATCCCGTTTCAGCATGGGCCCGTTACTGTCCGTATCGTGAGGACGCGTCTGGCCATCTGAGATCAGCCAATAAGCCAGTCCGTCACACAGGAGCTCGCCATGATGAAAACCACCCTGACCTGCACCCTGAGTCTTGCGCTGCTCGCCGGCTGCGCCCCGTCAAAGCCCATCACCGCCCGATCGGTGCCGGTAGACCACCATACCTCCCGCGACTCCCTGGACTGGCCCGGCAGCTACGAAGGCACCCTGCCCTGCGCCGACTGCCCCGGCATCCGCGCCCGCCTGACGCTGATGAAGGATGGCCGCTACGAAAAGCTGACCCAGTACCTGGACCGCCAGCCACAGCCCGAGATCGTGACGGGCACCTTCAGTTGGGAGTCTGACGGCAGCACGATCCGGCTGGACGCCGCAGGCGATAGCCAGCGTTACTTCGTCGGCGAGAACCAGGTAACGATGCTCTACCGCGACGGCACGCGCCCCACCGGCCCGCTCGCGGCGCATTACGTGCTGCGCCGCGTGCAATAAGCCATCGCGCCGCCGCCGCCTTTGAGGCTATCCTCTGGCATCGACCGCGCCCGGCGGCGCGTTTCATCCAGCAAGGAAGCCATGAAGACCGATCACGAAATGCTGTCTGCCTTCGCCCCGACGGGCGCGCTGCGCGCGTCCATCAACCTGGGCAATCCCATCCTCGCCAACACCGATCCCGCCACCGGCCAGCCTGGTGGCGTGTCGGTGGACCTGGCCACTGAACTCGCGCGCCGGCTCAACGTGAAGCTGGAACTGGTGGTCTTCAAGTCCGCCGGCGAATCCGTCAATGCCGTCGCCGCCGAACAGGCCGACGTAGGCTTTTTCGCTATAGACCCGCTGCGCGGCGAACAGATCGCCTTCACCGCGCCGTATGTCGTTATCGAAGGCGCTTATCTGGTGCGCCAGGACTCGCCCATCGTCAACAAAGACGAGGTCGACCGCGCCGGCCACCGCGTCGTGGTCGGCAAGGGCAGCGCCTATGACCTGTACCTGACGCGCGAACTCAAGCAGGCCGAGATCTTTCGCGCCCCTACTTCGCCCGCCGTCGTCGACACCTTCGTGCAGGAAAACATGGAGGTCGCCGCGGGCGTCAAGCAACAACTCGAAGCCGACGCGCAGCGTCTGGGCGGGCTGCGCCTTCTGGACGGTCACTTCATGCTGATCCGCCAGGCCATGGGCGTGCCCAAGAGCCGCGGCGCCAAGGCCAGCGCCTACCTGGCCGCCTACGTGGAAGCCATGAAGAAATCCGGCTTTGTCGCCGAAGCGCTGGCGCGCCACAAGATCCAGGGCGCCGCCGTGGCGCCGCTGGAACCGGCGGCGCAGGCCCAGGCCTAGGCTGCCTCGCGACAACCTGCCGCACCGCAGGCCGGGCGCCATGCAGAGGCGCCCGGGCCGCAGCGTGCGTTAGTGACTGATCATCCAGGGCCGCGCGCCCGCGAATGACTTTGCGCCGTCTCGCGATGTGCGCGTTCTTCCCCGCGAACGCCCGCTGCCGCAGCACCCGCAGTTCATGCCGTGCCCCGCGCGCGTGCTGCGCGGCTCATTGGCGCTGCGCTCGTTCGCCGCGTGCGCCCGGTTCATGGCCGAGGACAGCGCCGACACCGCTGGGGCACCGCCCACAATGCGGTCCGACAACGCCCCGCACTGCGGGCAGGCCGCCGGATCCCGCCACTGCGCCAACCGCCGAAGCGCGGCAAAAGCGCCGCAATCCGCGCACGCATAGTCATACATCGGCATCGTCGTCTCCTACAGATCGCGCGACAGCGGCATGTCCACATCGCCCTTGATGTGCTTGACGGGACCGCTCGCGGACGGCTGGATGTCGAAGTCGAAGATCTCGGTGGGCAGCCAGAGCGTGGCGCACGAATTGGGAATGTCCACCACGCCGCTGATGTGCCCCTGCACCGGCGCGCACCCCAGCAGCGAATAAGCCTGCGCGCCCGAATAGCCGAACTTCTTCAGGTATTCGATGGCGTTCAGACACGCCTGCCGGTAGGCCACATTCACGTCCAGATAATGCTGCTTGCCCGCTTCATCGACGGAAATTCCCTCGAAGATCAGAAAGTCCTTATAGGCCGGCGTGATCGGACTGGGCTTGAAGATGGGGTTGCGGATCGCATACTTGTCCATGCCGCCCTTGATCAGCGATACGCGCATGTGCACCCAGCCGGCCATTTCGATGGCGCCGCAAAACGTGATCTCGCCATCGCCCTGCGAAAAATGCAGATCCCCCACCGACAGGCCGCCGCCCTTCACATACACCGGAAAGAACACCCGCGCCCCGCGCGACAAATCCTTGATGTCGCAATTGCCGCCATGCTCGCGCGGCGGAACCGTGCGCGCCCCCTCGCCCGCTGCGCGGTCGCGGTCGGCGCCCTGCAAGGCCCCCATGTGCGCGGTCTTGGGTGCTGGCGGATTGGCCAGCGGCGGCACGCGATCTGGATTGGTATCGATCAGGGCCTGCTCGCGCCGGTTCCATTCGTCCAGCAGCTTTCTGTCAGGCAGGCAGCCGATCAGCCCAGGATGGATAAGGCCCGCGAAATTGACGCCAGGGATGTGCCGGGACGACGTGAACATGCCGTGAAAGTCCCAGATCGATTTCTGTGCGTGCGGAAAATGGTCCGTCAGGAAGCCGCCGCCATTGTTGCGGCTGAAAAATCCGTTGAATCCCCACAGACTGTCCGGCTTGGCGCCGATATCCAGCAGATCAACCACCAGCAGATCGCCCGGCTCTGCACCCTCCACCCCCACGGGCCCGGACAGAAAATGCACGGTCGACAAATCCACGTCCCTCACGTCATCGGCACTGTCGTCATTCTTGATCGCGCCGCCCGTCCAGTCATAGGTTTCCAAAATGAAATCGTCCCCGGGCTTCACCCACACCGCCATCGGAATATCCGGATGCCAGCGGTTGTGGATCTGCTTGTTTTCGTAGGGGGATTGTTCCAGATCGACACTGATAAGCGTGTTTGTCATTCTCTTTCATCTCCGTCGTCAAGCGTTGATAAAACAGAAGGGGTGACCGCTGGCAGTTTGAAAGGAAGCAGCAACTCGGGCTTCGATAGCCATTGATCTGTTAAGGACGGTAGGACAGATTTTCAGAGCGGTAAACTGGCTTTTTGCACAGTGACTGATGCCTGTGCCACGGCTGCGTTGCGCAGCGCGCCGAGTATTACGCCGTGGGTAGGGTCCCTTATCCCGGACGCGTGCGGGACGCGTGCGGATGAGGCTTGCCGATAGCGCCACGCACCAATCGGCAAATGCGGTGCAGCGATCCGGCATTCTTCGGCCTCCGCACTGCCGCTTCAATGCAATGTCGCTTCAGCCCTGCAGAAGGATTCCCAGCCGGCTATTCCACGTGTCGCCATAGCCCTTTCCAGCGACAGGAATGCGGATCAATGGCCGTTTCAGGTCGTTGGTGGAAAAGTCGAAGTGAACGTTCAGGAACGACAGGTTTCCGCTGCCTGACGTCTCGGTCCATTTGAGCTGCCACTTGCGGATATAGGCAAAGTCCAGGACCTCGCCCGGGTCCTTTGCGCCATCCACCATGCACAGTTTCTGGCTTTGCGGATCGAACGCGATGACGACCTTCTTGTCCTTGTCGCTCAGAATCAACTCGCTGTCGACGCTGTCTTCCGGAAAGGCCGTGCCCAACCGCCGATTGTGTTCGCGAAACTTTGTCAACAACGCCTTGTGCCGCTTCTGCTGACGATGCACGGCCCAGGCGATCAACGCGACGATCGTCAGGACGATGGAAATGATATTGAACATGGAGTTGGCCTCCTGATGGCCGATAAACGCTGTATCGGCGTTAACGGCCGCACCGGCGAGAAACTTTAGCCAGCAGTTATGATGCAAGCCATTCATCACGCACCACGAAGGTTCTTCCGCATGGCCGTCTTGCACCGCCCGTCCCTCGCCATTCTTCTCATCATCGCCGCGTGCGTTAGCACGTCCGCATTTGCCGACGACGGCTGCATCGCGCGCGTCGATACCGAGCTGGCCCGCATCAAACAGGCTCAGGACGTCCAACGCACGCGCGAGGCCTCAAATAATCTGGAACTGAATCGGGAGCTGTGCCAGGGCCGGCTGGACCTGCTGGACGCGCGCTTTGCCTTAAGCGACGACTTCGAGGCGTGCCGCCGCGACGGCGTGCAGTTTTCGGATCAGGTCACGCGCACGTTGACGGGCGCGTCTGATGATCTTAGCGGCATGAAAGCCTCGTGGATCCGGACCTGCGGGCTGCACATGAAGGACTGATGACGGTATTGAAATACCGGCCGGGCATTGCGCCCGCGTTCTCATTCCCGTCGGCGGATACCGGTGCGATTCGCGCCATCGCTGCCGCCGTGTCCTGAAAAGACATCGCGATCGTGGCCGATCCAGCGGCCTCAATCGCGATCATCAACTACCTGGTTCCTATGCCGCCTGCTGGGCGGCATCGCGCGGAAAGAAAATCGCGCGGCTGGGATCAAAGCCATACAGGGATTCGTACTCCGGCGCGTCGGCCGCCAACGCAAGCACCGATTCCAGAATGAAGTCCGCCTTAGCGTCAGACAGCAGCGCGCTGAAATTCAACCGCACAAAGCCGGGCTTCTCGATCTCGCGGCCGTCCATGATCGCCTGCCGCATCTGCAGCGACTGTGCGTCGTCGATATCCAGCAAACGATGCACGTAAGGTCCCGCGCAAGCGCATCCGCCGCGCGCCTGAATGCCGAAGCGATCGCTCAACATGCGCGTCACCAGTTGCTGATGCACAAACCCGCCCTTGCCGTCGCGCACCCGGAAAGAGAAGATCGGCAAACGGTTCGCCGTCAAGGACCCTAGCAGCTCCAGACGCTCCGCGCCCTTCCAGGCGGCAAGCGCGCGCTGCACGAAGTGCGCATGGCGCTCCTGCATGAATTCCGCGCCCAGCGCTTCCTTCACCAGCACCACCAGTGCAGCGCGGATGTCCCCCACCACATTCGGCGTACCCGCTTCTTCCCGAGATTCCAGACTGCCGCTGTAATCATGTCCCACAGGCGAAACAAACTTCACCGTGCCGCCTCCCGGCCAGGTCGGCGTCGTGTCGAGCACCGCGTCGCGGCGCACGATCAATACGCCCGAGGCCCCGGGCCCGCCGATGAACTTGTGGGGTGAAAACACGATAGCGTCGATCTGCGCATCCGGCGCCGGCGACATCATGATGGGCAGGTACGGCGCGCCGCCCGCGTAGTCCCACAACATCTTCGCGCCGGCAGCCTTCACACGTCGCGTGATGCCCGCGACATCCGCCACGATGCCCGTCACGTTCGACGCGGCCGACAGCGCGCAAACCACCAGCGCATCTTTCGGCGCATCCAGCGCCCGCGCCAACTGCGCCAGATCCGGGCCGCCTTCGGGGCTTTCTGCCAGTTCAACGATCTCGGCGCCGCATTCGCGCCACGGCAGGATATTCGAATGATGCTCGTACGGTCCGATGATGACCCGAACCTTCCGGCCGGCAGCCACCGCCGCGTTCACGCCGAACAGATTCACCAGCCGGTTGATACCCGCCGTTGCGCCCGACCCCGAGAAAATCACCGCATGCTCATCGCCGGCGCCGCAGCATCGCGCAATGGCTGCGCGCGCCTCGCGCCGCAGCCGCGTAATGAAGCCCCCGCAGAACGAAGCCTCGGTGTGCGAATTGGCGTAATACGGCAGCACCTGTTCAAGCACAAAGCGTTCGACCTGCATCAGCGCCCGGCCCGACGCGACGTAGTCCGCGTAAACCAGAGGCTTCGAACCAAAAGGCCCGTCAATGCAGGCATCCTTGCCGATAAGCCCGTCGGCAAGCGCCGCCGGGATATCAGAAGTCTTCAGGCTGTCTTGGAACTGCTGCAACGGCGAAGCCGAGACGCGTACGGGCGCCTCGGCAAAAGGCATATTCATGGCGAGAGGGATCCGAAAAGTACGCAAATATCATACGATGGATGCCTTGATGAAACATCACCGTTTTTTTGCCATAAGCACGTGAAAACGGGTCATATGATCGAATCCATGGAAAAAATCGACAAGCTTGATCTAAGCATCATCTCTTGCCTGCAAAAAGACGGCGCGCTCTCGCAACGCGAGCTTGCCGACAGGGTCGGCTTGTCGCAGAACGCCTGCTGGCGCCGGCTTCAACGATTGAACGCCTGCGGCATCATCCGCGGCACCCGGGCCGAAGTCAGCCTGGTTGCGCTGGGTCTGGACCTCACTGTCTTCGTCATGATCCGCACCAGCCACCACGCCAAGGCCTGGGCCGATGGATTCCGAAAGCACGTCGAGCGTCTGCCCGAGGTCACGGAGTTCTATCGCATCGGCGGCGACTGGGACTATCTGATCAAAGTCGTGTGCCGCGGCATGGTCGGGTACGACCGGTTCTATCAGAAGCTGATCACGGACTTTGAGCTGTCCACGGTGACGGGGTTCTTCAGCATGGAAGCGATCATCGAAAACCGGCCGCCGGATCTGCGAATGCTGGAGGATTGAGGCGCGCGCGCGGGGTATCGATGGCGTTGCGTTCTGGTCGCTGGATTTCCTCGGCCTCGCTTTGAAATACACTGCTCGCGATGCGCCTAGGAACTTTCCTTTGGCACATTGCTCGAACCAACCTCATTCCCTCATCGCGGAGACCCGTCCGGCCATGACCCTCTAAGCCCTCCCCCAGATCACCGCTTGAGCTGCGCGCAACGCGTCTTATCGAATCCGGAGAGCTTCATATGGCCCAGTCTTCCCGCGCGCTCGCACCAGCGCATTCCCAGCCGCAATCCTCGGCGCCTTTCCTCAGCCTGCGTCACGTCAGCCACGCGCTGCCGGATGGACGCATCCTGCTCAACGACGTCAGCCACGACTTTGACGGCAGCAACCGCTATGGCCTTATCGGCCGCAACGGTGCGGGCAAATCCGTGCTGCTGCGTTTGGCGAACGGCGCTATGGAAACGCAATCCGGCCGAATTGTCCGCAGCGGCCGCATCGCCTACGTGCCTCAAGAACAACCGCGAACCGACGGCACCACATTGGCGGACATCGCCGGCATTGTGCTGATTCTGCGGGCCTTGTCCAGCATCGAAGCCGGCAGCACTTGCCAGTCAGACTTCGATCTGACCGACGGCCATTGGCGCATCCGCGATGAATGGACCCGCATGCTCGCCGACGCCGGCTTGCCCGCGTGGCAGCCCGATCACCCCGCCTCGATTGCCAGTGGCGGCGAGCTCACTCGCGTCGCGCTCGCTGGCGCCCTGATGCAGACCCCCGATGCCTTGCTGCTGGACGAACCCAGCAATCACCTGGACGCAGGCGCCCGCCGCTGGCTCATGGACCAGATCGACGCCTGGCGCGGCGGCTTGATCGTCGTCAGCCATGACAGAACGCTGCTGGACGCCATGTCCTGCATCGTCGAACTGGATCGCGGCACCCTCTCCGTGCATTCCGGCAACTACACAGCCTACCGTGACCATCGGGACCGTCTGAACGCCGCGCACGAAGCGTCTCTCGCTCACGCACGCAACGAACGCACTGCGACCCTGCGCACGCTGCGCCAACAGCACGACGCCCAACAACAACGTAACGCCCGCGACGCCCGCAAGGCCCGGGATGCGAACCAGGCGCCGATTCTGCTGGGGATGAAGAAGGCGAATGCCGAAGCTCATGCGGGCCGCGAGAACGTGCGGCGGCAGGACACCGTTGCCGCGTTGGACGATGCGGTAAGGCAGGCTGCTGCACAGATCGATCAATCGGCAGGCATTGCGCTCGCGCTGCCCGAAACTGCCGTGCCGCCGGGTCGCCGCGTTCTGCATCTGGAGCATGCGAAACCGCCCTATCCGGCGGACGTATGTGCGCTGACGATGACGCTGTCTGGCCCGTTCCGGTTGGCCATTCGCGGGCCGAACGGGTGCGGCAAGAGTACGTTGCTGTCTATGCTGGCTGGGGAGTTGGCTCCGCACGCGGGTGTATGCGACGTCCGTGTGCCGACGGCCATGCTGGATCAGCGGGCGTCCGTTATTCCGGAAGACAAATCGCTGCTGGAGACGCTGCAGGTGCTGGGCGCCACGTTAGCGGAAGGCGAGCTTCGCAGTCGATTGGCGTTGCTGGGCCTAGGGCCTGAGCTGGTCAATGCGCCCGCAGCGACATTGAGCGGCGGGGAGCGCCTCAAGGCGGCGCTGGCGTGCGCGTTGTGGCGGAAGACGCCTGCGCAGTTGCTATTGCTGGATGAGCCGACAAATCATCTGGATATTGAGTCGGCGGAGGCGATGGAGAAGGCGCTGCGAGCGTATCCCGGGGCGATGGTCGTGGTGTCGCATGATGAGGCGTTTTTGGAAGGGATTGCGCCTACGCATGAAATGGTTTGGGGGATCCAAGGCTGGCGGGTGACTGCGGAATGACGCATCGGCCGATGACGGATCCGTTAGAACCGATGGCCCCGATATGAGCGGGGTGAGGTTGCACTTACTCGCCACGCCTGACATCCCGAGAACAGACGCCAAACCCTCAATTGGAAGAGGAACGATTCAGACGCCACGAGTGGTACGAAAAGAATTGCTCAGGCGAGCGCGTATCAAACGAGTTCGCCTTGTGCGACTTCCTTTGCAGCACGTTTGACTACAGATCTGGTTTTGCCATGGCCCGGTAGCATCGAACACCTCAACGACGGTGAAGAACTCTTCTTAGTCGCAGCGGAAGGTGTCGATGCGTTCGTCCTTGTCCTCGCGGAGTTATCGAATGGACGCAGCAGCCAGAATAAAATCGACCGTCGGGACGTTCTTAACCTTCGAAAAAAGGCCGAGAGCATCTCATTCGCAGAAAACGGCTCGGAACAAGTCGCTCGACGACATCGATTAATCCTGCTTTACCTGAGACGGGGAAGCTTCAGGATACTTCGTCGATAATTCGGTGAACGGCGGCTCCTGAAAAACCTTTTGGTCACGCTCGCGCGCATCTGGTTTGGACTCCCTGATCAACGAGCGAACTTTGTCGACATCCGCCCGCGCCATTTCCGTCTGCTTCATCCGGTCGTAAGCGAGACCACGATAGGCATATGCCCATACATAGTCCGGTTGGTATCTCATGCCCTCAGAAAGCGCTTCTGCGGCACTCGACCAGTGCTGCAGCGCAATGAGCGAGCGTCCGAGATGGTAATAACTCGGCATGCCGGGGGTAGTGCCCTTTCCTCTAAGACCCATGTTGTTTTGGAGCATTGTCCGAAGCAACTCGACCGCCCGTTCCGGTTGTCCATCCTCCCGATAATCGCTGGCAAGTGAGATGATGTCCCAGCCTGTGCGGGGAGGCATCAAGCGCATTGATTCCTCACGGTCTGCGATGGCACGGGTGTAGTCCTTCTTTTGCGCGTGGGCAGCGGCACGCATTTGCAGCGACATCGCCCGAAATTTTGTCGGCGCGTCGGGCCAGCCCGAAAGACAATCGGACAGCAGCCGTATGACCTGGTCCGGATCCTCGAATCCTTCGCCGTCCTTGGTCAATTTCATGTTGCTTGTTTGCATGCAGGTGCGAGCGTGGCTAGTCGGTGAGCCTTCCGCTAAAGCCACCCTCGGCGTGACGGCGCATACCGAAAATAGAGCCAGGGGGACAACCAAGGTTGCTAAGTTGAGGAGTTTCATTGCGGATACTCGGCGTTGGTCAGGTCGGGACGCAAGACTTGGAGCAAAGCTGGCGTCACCGAACCCTGAAGCGTGCAAAAGACGTTCGTTTGGTTGGCGGTGCCACTCTCAAGGAAAAGTACGCGCTCGACGCTTCCATTTGCAGTCACCGTACCAGTCCCAGTGTTATTCGGCCGCCATGAATCTACCGGATCGCCAATCCTACGAATTTCAGCACGAGCCCAGGTATTTCCCGCATCGACGAGTTTCTCCGACGTAGGCAGAACGCTATTTATTTTCTTGGCTACCGCGTTGAGGCTACCCTCCGCGCGGAACCCCCAGAATACGAAACCGCCAAAGTCGATATCATAGGACACTTCGTCGTGCCATGCGATAAGACGTAGCCCGTCAATAATGATTGGCTCGCTAAAGACCTGATCCCGCCCCTTTTCAGCAAGCGGATTTTCCACCGCGATGGTCGCAGCCTTTCCGCGAGTTTTTACCTTTACGCCTGTTCCTAACAAATTAGGATTTTCCTTTAGCGCATTAAAAAGCGAAGCATCGCACCTCGCGAACAGACGGAGCGCCTCAGTTGGCGACACGTGGGAATTAGTTGCCGCAGAAGCTAAGTCGGTAGTAAACAGAAGAGTCGAGGCAAGCAGTGTCGATACAAGTCTGAACATTGAAAATTCTCTTAAATTAATTATTTAATTGGTCCTGCATTAAGAGGTCACTAGCTTCCCATCTTGGCCATCCCACATCAACCCAGCAGTTCGTAAAAACCTCCAGCTCTTCCCGCAAAGACGAAAGTGTTATCTTGGCAAGAGCCAAGCCTTACGCCCTTTGTGATCGCTTGACGACTGTCGGGTACGACGACCTACAGACTTCAGGCATTCAACCAGACAGTTGCGGTTTCTACTGAGGAAATTGAAAAGTGGGAGTTTTGTAAACGTGATCTGCAGAATTACCAGGCCTAAAAAATATATTGTCATCCAAATGATTCTTTACACGGTCTCGCACAGCATCCACCTCGGCATAGCGATCGTGCAAATCAAATAGGGATTCGGTAAGTTGAATATATACCGTTTCCGGCCCCAATTGCTCCACTCGGTATGCTGGTGCCGATAACAGTTTTTCCAGGCCGAAAAGGTTGACGTATGCCGGACCAAATATCTGAGCCCAAAGAATGTCCGGAAGTTTCTTAGACAAGGTGTGGGTAAAGACATGAATATTCCCCGCTGTTGGCGCGAACCCATTTTCGAATCCGACCATTTTGTACTCGGCCGCAACGCTATCGCAAAATGCATACTGCACACCGAACCGAACCGCTAGATGTTGAAGATAGCGAATTAACGCATCCACAGATTTTTGCGTTTCAGCTTTCACGTACATACCATGATTGGCAGACTGAGGTCCGCGCAACGGGTATGTTCTTTTTTTAAAACCACCCCACCCTTTTGGAGTGGACTTGCGTTTCCACATTATTGAATTTTCGGTATCGCCCAAGAGGTTGCGCACCTCCGCCATTGTTAGCTGCAGATTAATTGGCTCCACGAACCCCCAGCGTTCAGGACGAAATTCGGGCAAGTTTTCTAAAAAATCCTCAATAAGTCCGGAGAAAGCATCTGCATCCGCGAAGGAAGGCGTCAACAAAGCCGAACAATCAACATCTATAAAACGACTTTTCATTTTAGATTCCTCGATTAGCGAACCCATGGTGAGAGAAGATTTTGGGTCGTATCAAACACCTGAATAGAGCCACCGCTATTAATAACAAGCCTTTCGAGAGGCCGAGAAATTTTCATACCAGGAGCCACTATTAGATCAATACCTTTGAATTGTGTAAACTTTCCATTATCGACACCTAGCCCCTTACTGATAATTCCTCCCTCTTCCACCAGTTTTGCATAGGCGCGAAATTGGGCGCTGCTGGATAGACTTGCCACATTCTTTATTTCCAGAATTTTACCGGCCTCAACCGCAGCATCGGGAATCACAGTAACCAACTTGCCGTTTACATTGGTGGTAAACGACTTCGTATTTTTTGCGGCCGCCAAGTATGCCAACACAGCCTCTTCAAAGTTCTTGCCTTGCGCTTGATTAGCCGCGATCCTCTTCGCGGCTTCCACCGCGGGTCCATTCCTTAGAACCAGCGCCAGGTCACCCAGCTTATCCACGGCCTTGCCAAGCTGCGCGCCCGGAACCACCCCTAGGGCCGCAAAGAAGTAATTCGCCTCCTCCTTGCTTGCAGCAGTTTCGCCGGTCGCCAGCTCATAGGCGGACATTGACATACCAGGGAATGTCAACAATCCGCCAACCGCCTCGGCGAACATTGACACATGAACGTCGGACATCTGAGCCAACTGCTCGGAGATCCCCGCCCCGCTCTGTATGTTGTATATCGTTAGAAGCGCATCGATCTTGTTCGATGAAACATCTAGCGTCCTAAGTGCTTGCTCGTAGGCTGCGGGGGTGAGATTTCCTTCGTCCCACGCCTGTTCCAATGCCGCGCGTTGTTCGGCGGTCGCTTTTGCGACAGAGGCCGAGTTTCTATAAAGACTATTGTTTTCCGACTCAATGCGTGCGGCTGCGCTCGCGGCGGCTGCTTGCCCCCCCAATCCGCCCACGATGCTAGCGACAAGTCCGTTCAGAAGATTGTTCTTGGCTTCAATGTCCTCAGCACTGCCATCCGTCGAAGTAGCGAGCAAATAGCCCAGGACGCTGCTCAAGCCTGCGCCTGCGGCGGCGCTGGAGCACGCAGATCCTTGAGCAGCGGCTGAACCACACGCCAGCACGCCGTGGAGCGCGGCCCGCACACTTTCCGACTGCACGCCAGGAGGCAAAGAATCTGCCCAATCCTTAACAACTTTCGCACCTTGCGTTTGCAGGTATCCAACCGCCGCATTTACCGCAAAGTCGCCTGCGCTGCCCGTCACGTTGCCTGCAGCAGCTGCCACGATCACCGTGACTGCATTTCGGGCATCGCCGCCCAGTGCCCACTTCTTAGTCTTGGCGAATTCGGCATTGAGATACTTCAGACGATCAGGGTCGGCAGCTTCGCCTTTATCCAACTCGGCTCCCAATTGCGCCCTAATTGCATCAGCCTCTCTTGCACGATTTGAGAGGAACTGCCCGGCCTGCCGACTTGCCTCCGCTACGATCTCAAACCCTGCCTCGATCTTCTCCTTGTCAAAGATGGGCTTTAGCGCGTTTAACGTATCTGAGGTATCCCGGTTTAGCGACGCGATCGTCTCTGCGGCCGACTTCCCGGTCAAGGCGATCTGGCCCGCGTCGTCACGGATGATCACGCTGCCCCCGCTTATAGCGCTATGCGTGGTCGAATTTGCATTACCGGACGCCGCCGCGACCACAGGCATACCGGCAGACATGCCGCTCTCATTCGTCGGCAAATTCGATCCCGGCACCTTTTCGGAACCGCCGGCAGCTTGGCCCTTTGAATTTGTACCTACGTCACCCTTCTTCGCTTCACCGCCGCTGTTGCCGCCCCAACTGTATCCTCCACTCAGCGCGATCTGATCGGCTTTGTAGCGCGCGGTGTTCTTAACATCCTCGACGACAAGCGTGCCAGTATTCAACCGATTCAGACCGTCGGCCACTGCGCGCTCGCTGCTGGAAATGACTGCACCGATCAACGTGGTGTTCGCGCCAACATCAACCAGGAAGCCGCCGTCACCCGACTTCAACCCTGCCTGCTGTGTGGCCGACTTGAAGTTGCTGTCCATTCGGCCTTGCGACACGTTGCCAGACACTGAACTCTTGCAGTAACCGTAAATGCAGATACTGGCCTGAATCCCTGCGCTTTGCTGCTTGGCATCGTAGGTACTGGTGTCCTGCAGAGTTTCGACCCGAAGGTTTTTTCCAACGGAGGCAATGATTTGATCGGCGCTGCCTGACGCGCCGATCAGAGAAGTGTCACCACCCGACTGCAGAGCAAGCACATTGCCGGCCGTCACATCGGTGTAAGTCCAGCTTGTGTCTTTGCCGTCCGCGCGCCCACGACCACCGCCCGCACCAATGTTCAGCATCACGCCAATACCGTCGTCGCTATTCGCTGCGACACCAATACCGATGCTGCCGCTGTAGTTCTTATTCTTCGTATGCTGCTCGGAAAAGTTTTGCGCCGCTTGCAGGAGAATGTCTCCCTCCGCTTTGATGACGGCATTGTTCCCCGCCGACAGGCGTGAACCCGTCACAGTGACGTCGGAGTCTGCACCAGCGCCCACAGCGAGGATGGTCAAATCCCTGCCCGCCGCGACGGTCGAACCCAGAACCGAGGAAGATGCTCGATCCGTCGTACTTTGGCTCTTGCTTACGCCGAAATTGATGCTGATGCTTACCCCTCCCGCGCGCTTCGGGTCGGCTGCAACTGCGTCGTAGGCGTTGACGGCGGCAAGACCGGTTGTGGCAAGCGCCAGTCCCTGCATTACTTTGTTGTCGGTCTTACCCGCCGCATCTCCCATCCGACCCGCAGTCTGCATCGCATCGACCAAGGGGGTACTTGCATTGATGCTCAGTCCAGTCTGCTTGATCTCATGGAATTCGCGCTCCTGGGTGGTATCCAGCGCCGCGCCGATGTTGACTTCCTTGCCGATCAGCGTGATGTCGCCCTGCGGCGCGATGACGTTGCTGCCGGTGATATTCAGCGCGTTGCCGGCGTTGATCAGGACATCGCCTTCTACGCTACCGACGGTGCTGGCGTTGTGGAACACCTTCTTGCTGTCGAGCGAGTCAGTCTGCTTGCTGGAACCGTAGCTAAGGCCGCCCATGGCGCCAAAGCCGGACTTCTTGACCATCTTGTAGTCGTAGCTGTCCTGGGCATTCTGACCGGGCAGGATGTTGACGTCGCGCTCGGCCGACATCACCAGGTCCTTCTGCGCGCCGACATTCGAGCCCGACACGTTCAAGTCGCGGCCTGCCATCAGCACGGCGGTGTCGCCGGTGAAGGTGGTGGCCAGGGATTGCTCCCAGTCGCGGGCCTTCTTGGTGTGCGTCGTCTTCGACGACAGGAACCCCTTGGTCTTGTAATGGACCTCGTCGTACGCCGATCCGGTCTGCACGCCCGCCATCAAGTTGATATCCCGACCCGCCCCGACGGCGAGCTGCTCGCCCGCTGTCACATCCGCGGCGCGGGCATTGACGTCCTGTCCTGCGATCAGCGTGAGGTTGCCGTCTGCGCCGATGGACGACCCAACTTCCGAGTTAGTGCTCAGGTCGTGCCGGTTCTTCTTGTTTCGGACCAGCGATTCGCCATGGCTTTCCTGCAGCGTGGCCAGGTTGATGTCGCGGCCTGCCTGCAGGCGCGCGTCTTCCGTAGCCGTGATTTGTGCCGCCGTCAGGTTGATGTCGCGGCCGGCTTGCAGGCTGAGGTTGCCCGCGTCCACACGGGATACGCCCGAGACGTAGGAACCCCAGGTTGCGCCGTTGTTTTCGGACGCGGACGTGGAGGTCAGCGCGATGTCGCGGCCGGCCGACAACGCAACGTTGTCGCCCTTGATGAGCGAGACCAGATTGGTCAGGTCTTCGCGCGCCGCGAGGTCGACGATGGCGCCCTGTATCAGGCCGCCGGCCTGGTTGACGATGTTGGCGGCGGTCATGACGGTGGCATCGCGGGCGCCGATGGTGCCGCTGTTGGTGATGTCGCCGTCGGCGGCGAGTTTGACGTCGCGGCCGGCCATGAGGGTGCCGTCGCCCTTCAGGTCGCCTTCACGCACCAGCAGGTAAACCTGCGGTACCAGCACGGTCTCGGTGGTGCCGTCGGGCAGCGTGACAGTCTGTTCGACGAGCCAGACGAGATCAATGGTGAGTTGGCGTTGCTGCGCTTCGGTCAGTGTGGCGCCGAGTTTGATGCCGTTATCCAGCGCGAACTGCGCGCCGTTGGCGAGCAGTTGCTTGTACTGGCTGTCGTTGTCGCCGAAGCCTTCCAGGAAGCGCTGACCGGTGGTGGCCAGGATCTGGTCGGCGACGAGCTTTTGTTCGTAGAAGCCGTCGCCCAGGCGGCGGGGTTGACCCGACGGGGTCAGGAATTTGGCGCCGGCGGGAATCAGAGCGTTCAAGCCTCCTGGAGTGTTCCCCAATCCGGTATTGATGGCGCCGGACGCGCCGGCGTTGCCGACGGGTGCGCCGGGTTGTTGCAGAAGCCCGAACAGGTAATCGCTGGAGACGGACTCGCGGTTGCCGATGAAGCGCGGGTCGGTGGCGACGACGTAGGGTGCATCGGGCGTGCCGTTGACGGCGAACAGTTGGCTGTCGGGGATCGTGGCCGGGTTGGAGACGGTGCGCACGACGTTGCCGCTGGGCAGACCGAGGCTGGCGATCAGAACCGGGCCGGTTGCGGTGGCGCCGTTGGCGCCGGGCGCCGCGCCACTAAGGGATACCGACAGATTGCCACCGGAGGTGCCGACTGGCAGCTCGATGGATTCGGCGGTCAGGGTGCGGTTGTAGGGCTCGGAATATTCCTTGCGGTCGCTATCTCGGGCCTGGGTGACCGTGGCGGTGCCGATGCGTGTGATGACCCGCTGACCGCCGGCGCCAATGTTGTTGATGGCGGGGCCGCTGACCGACAACGTGCCACCGGCCGCAATCTGGCTCTTATCGTTTGTAACGGTGCCGACGAGCGTCATTGCGCCGCCAGACAGGATCTTGCCGGGATCGGAAGAGACGGTGCGGGTCTCGGTGATGGTCTCTTCGACTTCGTAGTACGTGAAGGTGCCCACCAGCCGCGTGCGGAAGTCGGCATTGAACTCACGGACACGCTTATCCAGTTCCAGGAACGCCGCTTTATAGGCCTCATAGGCATTCTGATAGGCGAGGCGCTGAGCAGCCTCCTCCACACACCTGGGATGATTGCTGAGGCAGGGCGCGCTGGGTTCCTGCCAGTCGGGAAGCGGAGCCGGAGGCGTCACGCCGAAAACCGCCCATATCGGCGCGTCGAGGCCGAACACGAATTTTTCCGGTATGTCATAGCACTCACCGGCGTCTCCGCCGCCGCAGACGTAGCGGGGGGGCACATACGGCAGGGTGACGGGAGTGCTGACTCCTGCCTGGCCTCTGCCGCCGAGCGAATAGTCGAACGGCGGGCCATAGCGTTCATAGGGGTACTTGGTGGACGGCAGCAGGAACCTGCGCTCGGGGTCGTCGTCCAGCCAATCCGGCGTCTTGCCGCACAGCGCCGTGACTTCGTCGCACAACCAGTGCGTCTCCATGTCGTACATGTCGGTCGTACCCGCCGGCGTCACGTACAGTTTGGGAACCTTCTGAACCGGCACAACCTCGCTGGTGTAGTTCGTATTGATGTTCTGCAGCGATGCCGCGGAAATTACCGCATTCCCCGCCGCCTCAATCGTGGCTCCCGCATTGACGAGCGACGCAGCCTGCCCAACCGCCTTGCCCGTCGCATCCAGCGCGCTACCGATGCGCAGATCCGCGCCGGCATAGATCAGGCCATGCTCTTTGTTCACGAGCGACCCGACGCCGATATCCAGATCACCACGCGACGCAATCACCGCGCCGCCGCCCGGCCCCGAACCGTTGACCAGTTCTCCAGCGCGGATGGCGATGGCGTTGCCATAAATGCGGCCGAAATTGTCGACCCGGCCTGCGTTGATGGTGGTCGTGCCGCCGTCGATGAGGCCGGAGTTGGTCAGCCCGTTGGTGACGTTGATGGTGTTGTTGCGTCCGGCCAGCAGTTCACCGCTGGCCTGGTTGTTGAGCGAGTTGGCCGTGATGGATAGGTCGCGGCCGGCGCTGACGGTGGCGCTGTTGTCCATGTTGCCGCCCACCGACATCGTCAGGTCGCGGCCCGCGGCGATGTCGCCGGTCTGGTTGAGCGAACCGGTGTAGGTGAACGAGAGATCCTGCGCGGATTGCAGCAGGCCCAGGCCTTGCAGCGCCTGGATCGTGACGGCAAGGCGTTCGCCCGCCAACACCTTGCCCTGAGCGTTCTTCAGCACCGCCGCCTTGACCGTCGCGTAGCGCCCGGCCGCGATTTCGCCGCCGGTGTTGTCGAGTTCGGCGGTGTCGAGGGTCAGGTCCTGGCTGGCGCTGATGGAGCCGGCCTGGTTGTTGATGCCGCCCGCCACGATGGTGGCGGTTTTGGCGAGCACGCCCTTGGGCGGCGATCCGGCTGCGGTCAGCGTGGCGTGGTTGTCCAGGCTGGCGGCGTTCAGGGTCAGGGTGTCGTCGGCCTGGATCAGGCCGCCTTGATTGTTGACGGCGCCGGTCGCGGTCAGCGTTACGTTCGAACCCGCCAGCGTACCGCCGGCATTGCCGACGCGCGCGGCGTCAATGCGGGTGTCGCCCGCGGCGGCGATCAGGCCGTTGGTGTTGTCGAGTTCACCGCCGAGATTCAGCGTGGCGTCTCCGGCGGAGGTCAGCTTGCCGCCTTGGTTGCGCAGGTTGACGGCGTCGATGTCGAGGCTGCCGCCGTGCAGCACCGCGTTGCGCGTGGTGATGTCTCCGGGCGAGGTGAGCGCGAGCTTGCCGATGGACGACAGGTTGCCGTTGGACAGGTCCATGCCGCCTGCCGTCAGCGTCATGTCCTTGCCGGCCGCGCTAATGCCTGGGTGCGTGATGAAGGCTGCGGTGAGGTTGACGCTGCCGGGCAGACTGAGCGTGCCGTCTTCGCCGACGCCGGCGATGAAGCGGCCGCTGTTGGTCAGCGCGTTAGACGCCGTGGCGGTGAGGTCGCCGCCGGCGAGCACGGAGCCGGTGTTGTTCAGACCTTTGCCTGACACCAGACTGGCGGCGCCGGCTGCGGATACGACGCCTGCGTTCTGCAGCAGGCCTCCAGATTGCAGGTCGATATTTGCAGCGGATTGGATGCGGCCGTCGGCCGTGGTGGTCAGCGCACCCTTTGCGTCGACGGTGACGTTGCCGGCCTGCGTCGCGGCGATGCCGCCGATCGTGGCGTCGGTGCCAGCGCGCAGCGTCATGCCTTGGCCGGCGGCAGCGGAACCCATCGCTTTCAGCGCGCCGCCTGCGGTGGCGGTCATTGCCGCGCCGGCCTGTTGGGTCGACGCGGATCCCATCACGAGGTCGCCGCGCAACGTGTTGAGCGTCAGGTCGCCCTGCAATGCGGCGACGGTGCCGTCGATGGTCATGCCGTCACCGGCGGTGAGCGTCTGCGCGACGCCGGCCAGCATGCTGCCAGCGGCAAGCAATGTGCCTTGCGCGGTGGACGTGAGTGTGCCGGCAGCCTGCGCCAGCCCTGCTGCGCCGACGGCGACGTTGCGGCCGGTAAGCGTGAGGTTCGCGTCGCTGGCGGCCGTGCCCTCCACGCGAGCATCGCGCGCGGCGGCCAGCATCATGTCGCCGACCGACGCCAGTGCGCCGGCAGCGGCGAGGTCGCGTTGGGCTTGCGCCGTAAACGTGCCGGCGGCCTGCACCTGTCCGCCTTGCTTGACGGTCACATCGCGGCCGGTGAGCAGCAGGTTGCCCGTGCCAGCCTCGCCGAGTGCGGCGGCGGTGCCGCCCAGACGGGCATCGCCGGTCGCCGCGAGCGTCAGGCCGCCGCCGGCAACAATCGCGCCGTCGGACGCCAGGTCGCCGCCGGTTGTCGCAGTCAGGTTCTGTGCGGCTTGCATGCGGCCGTTGGCGCCGACTTGCAAGTGTCCGCCCGCGCCGGCCGTCAGGTCACCCATAAGGGCCGCGACCGTGCCGTCAATGCCGATACTCCGCGTGGCTGAGAGGTTGACGGGCGTGCCCGCCGTGACGAGGCCGGTCACAAAGAGATCGCGGCCCGCCTCGGCCCGCAGCACGCGGCCTGGGCCCGCCGCCGATTGGGCGGTGCCGACGCTTGTCGCCGATTGCGCGGTGCCTGCACCTGTCGCCGATTGCGCAGTGCCTACACCTGCCGCCGACTGCGCAGTGCCTACACCTGCCGCCGATTGCGCGGTGCCGGCCGTGCCGGCGATGCGCAGGTCCTGGCCCGCGCCCAGATGCAGATTTGCACTGCCCTGCGCGAGCCCGTCCTGGCCTACCGTCAAGTCACCGCCCGCGTCGGCGCGAAGCGTGCCGTTGGCGACCGTCTTGCCGTTCAGTTGGGCGTCGGTTGCAGCGGAGAGCTGAATGTCGGTTTCACCGGACACGGTGCCGTTTGCGATCAGCTTGCCGCCAGCCTGACCAGTGAGTTGCTGCGCGGACTGCAGGACGCTGTCCTTGCCGAGCGTCATGTCGCCGCCGCTGACGGCTTTCAACGTGCCGGCGTCGGCCAGCACCGTGCCGTCCACGCGCAGGTTGCCTTGTGTATTGATCTGCGCGGACTGGCCCGCGATCAAGGCGCCCGCGACCGACGCATCGCCGGCAGCCATTGTGGCCGAGCCGTCCGCTTGAATGCGCGATGCGGAAGTCGCCGTCAGGGTCTCGCCCGCCTGCAGCCGCAGATTGCCGGTGGCGAGCGTTGCGCCGTCGAGCTGGACGTTGCGCGGCGCCTGTAGCGACAGGTCTTTCAGGGAGGTGATCTTGCCTGTGCTTTGCAAGTCGCCGCCGGCGGTCAGGCCGACGTTCCCGGCCGCGGCCACCTGGGCCTTCGCACCGATGGAGACGTCGCCGCCCGCCGAGATATTCATGCCGCCGGACGCGGCCGACACCGTGCCGTCGACCGCCAATATTTCGCCTGCCATGAGCGTGGTGTCGCCGTTGGCGCGGAGCGTGCCGGCCAGCGCCAGGGCGCCGCCTGCCTTCGCGGCAACCGCGCCTTCCGCGTCCCACTGCGCGGGCGCGTCGATGCGCAGGTCGCGCGAAGCGTCGAGGGCGACGCGGCCGGTGGACGACCCCTTGCCCGTCACGCGTGCGTCGCGCCCTGCCATCAGCGAGACGTCGCCGCGCGCGCCGACGAGGCCGCCGAGGCTGAGGTCCGCGCCGGCACGGATCTGGGCGGATCCGCCCGATTGCAATTGCGCGGTCGCGCCTGCGGTCAGATCGCCGGCTGCCTGTGCATGAAGTGCGCCTGCTGCGGTGACCTGGCCGGGCAGCACGACGTCACGTCCCGCCGTCAATGCAATGGCGCCCTTGGCCGTGACCAGACCGCTGGCGTTCGTGCCGGCCTGCGCCGCGCCGCCGTCCGCACCCGCGCCGCCGCCAGCGCCCGCGCCGCCGCCAGCGCCCGCGTTGGAACCGCCTGAATTCGATCCGCCTGAATTCGATCCGCCCCCATTCGAACCGCCCGAGCCAGCGCCACCCGCATTGCCCGCCCCTTCCGTACCCGATCCACCCGCCGGCGGCGTACCACCCACCGGCATATCCCCCCCAATCCGCAGATCGCGCCCGGACTCAACCCGCACATCCTGCCCGCCCATCAACAGCGAGCCACCCAGCGCCAAATCCTGCCCCGCCGCGACACGCAGCGCACCTTGCGTCTGCAACGCCCCTTGTGCGGCCACCTTCACGTCGCCCGCCGCATTCACATCAACCGAGCCGCCCGCGCCCACCACGCCGGTGATCCCAACATCACGGCCAGCGACAAGCGCCACATTGCCCGCGGCCTGCACCGCGCCGTCCACCGCCACATCACGCCCCGACGCCAGCCGCAGATCGCGGCCCGCCTGCATGGCGGCGCTGGGTGCGATGCGCACGTCACCGGATGCGCTGACCTCCAGATCGCCGGTCAGCGCGACCAGGTTGCCGCCCACGTTCACGCCGACGCCGGCCTCGGTGCCGATCAGGCGGATGCTGTTGGCGTACATGCCGCCCAGCGCCGCGGTGTCCAGCGCCACGACGGGCGCCGGACCTTCGCCCGCGCGGGCCGTCGCGTTGCCCGTCGCGTAGTCCACGCGCGCGGCGCCCGCCGTGACGTTGAGCCGGTCGGCCCAGACGCCGGCGTTGATTTCGAGCGTGCGGGCGATGAGGTCGACCTGGCTGGCCGCGGTGCCGTTCAGCCCCTCGCCTTCAATGCGCAGCTTGCCGCCGGCGACGTCCAACGCGATGTTGCCGTCAGGACCGACGTGCGGGCGGCCCGTGGTCAGCGTGGCGCGGTCCGCGTTCAGGAAGCCGCAGCCGTTGCAGGTGATGCCTGCCGGGTTTGCGACGATGACGTTGGCGCGGTTGCCGGCGACTTCCAGCGTGCCCATCAGCTGCGACGGGTTCGGCGCGGTGACCTGATTCAGGATGGTGGTGGCGCGCTGGTTGCCCAGCATGACGTTGCCGGCCACCTGGCCGGCCAATTGTGTCTGGCTGGCGCCGCCGCTGTTGTTCAGCACCACGCCCGACGGTCCGACGTTGAATTGCGTGTAGCGGTTGTTGGAGACCCCGCCCGCCGACGGCGGCGCAATGTTCACGACGGGCACGCCGTTGCTGACCCCCACGATCGGCTTCTGGCCGGGCACGCTCTTGTCCGCGGAAATCGGCAGCGTCTGCGCCAGCACGGGCGTCCAGACTTGCGTGAAGACGATGGACCAGACGATCAACGAACGAAGCTTGGACATCATGCGCACCTGACGGGAAACAGCGGATTTAGAACTCGAACATCAAGGCCATCGCGAAGACGGTAGATGCGGTTTTGAGCGATTCGGGTTTCTTCAACGGCCAGCCGGCGGACAGGTCGTAGCTGGCGTTGACGTATGGGATGGAGAGGCGTCCGCGCAGGCCGGCGACGGCGCCGACCAGCGTGCGGCCGGAAAGATACGCGGCGGACGGGCCGCCCACGCGGCCCACGTCGACGCCGGTGTAGATCTGCTGTCCGGGAAGCCCGGTCAACGCGTCGAGGTTGAACGACAGGTCATTGCGCAGCGTCCAGCCGTCTTCGGAGGCGAGCGTCATCTGGCCGTCGAAGCCGCGTACGGCGTAGCGGTTGCCGATCGTGAAATAGTCGGCGGGCAGGATGGCCGTCTTAGCGTGCTGGATCTGCCAGTTGGCCTGATAGGCAAGGGATTGCTCGGCGATCTGAAACGGTAGATACAGCCCCGCATTGCCGGTGAGGATGGTGCTGCGCCCATTCCAGTCAGGATCGCCGTAGACGTAGCCGGGTGCGTCGGAGAACTGCGGCAACGTGCCGCGCACGCCGCCGCCGATGTCGAGCACCGCGCGGCCGACGTAATGGCGATGCCCGTAGGCGATCTCGTAGCCGGTGACGTCGCGGCGCTGGACGTCGATGGCTACGTCATTCAGGGTGCTATCCGTGCGCTTGCGCAGCATGGTGAGCGACAGATTGCCCTTGTAGGCGGTGCCGCGGTACGGCACGACCGACACGCCCGCCTGGATCTGCTTGGTGGTGCCGCCATAGACGATGGGTTCTTCAAAGCCGGCCACCGTCTGGCGATAGGTGGATTTGCTCGCGCCCGCAAAGACGGTCCAGTAGCCGAACGGCAGACTGTAGTTGATGGAGGCGGCGCGCGTGTTGGAGTCGGTGTCGCGCCAGTGGGCGTTGCTGTTCCAGGAGACCGATAGCTGGTCGTACAGGAAGAGCGGCGAATCCAGCGTCAGGCCGGCATTGATCTGGTACTTGCCGACGGTGTCCATACCGCCGTTGTCGCCGCCCAGATAGCCGTGCCAGCGCTTGCCGGTGCCGGGCTTGATGAGGATGTCGGAGTCGCCCAGTTCAGGCCCCGGCGCGATGTCGATGGCGGCGTCGGCCTGGCTGCCGAGGCGGCGGATGTTCTCGAGCGCCTGGTCCAGGTCGCGCTGGTTCAGTTCGCCGCCCGGGCCGGTGGGCAGCGCCGTGCGCCACCAGCCAATGGCGTCCTGGCTCTGGACGGCTGAGATGCGGCCCGGCAGATACTTCAATGTCAACGTCCCGGCCGCCAGCGACTGCTCAGGCACGACGACGCGCGCGGTGACCAGGCCGTCGTCGATCAGCAAGCCGATCAGGTGTTCCTGCAGTGCACGCAGCCCGCGGCCGCCGACGCATTCGCCCAGGACGGCCGCCGTGGCGCTGGCCAGGCGCTCTGAAGGTTCTGCGCCCTCCCAGATCACTTCCCGAATGGCAAAGCAGGGCGTTTCAGCGGGCAGGACCAGGCCGCGCGCGGGATCGGCAGACGGCGCCGACAGCACGTCGGGCCGCTCGGCTGCGCGGGCGCGTTGCGCGTCGATTTCCTGCTCTTGCCGGCGCTGGATTTCGGCGGCGCGCTGGGCCGCTTCGGGCGCCGATTGGGCCGATGCTGACCCTGCGGACGCCAGCGCGATGATCGCCGCCAATATCAACCCTGCCTGCTGAAAGTGCTGCGATCCGCTCATACGACTGGACGCCAACGGCCATCCGCCGCGCGTCATCTCCTGATATCCGAATTGGGTGGTAATTTTGCCGATCAATACGTTTTATGACAATGTATATCTATTGTTTCAGTATTGATTTTGGCGACCAAGCCACTTGGTTGTTGTACTTAAGGCTCACGTTGCCAGCTTTTATTGATATTTCTCAGAAGCGGAACTCGCTTCCGTAACAAAACGAGATCGAAATCGAACCCACGCGTTTACATCAAGCGCCTTTGTAATTCGCGGCAGGGACCGCACAAATCAGAGAAATCCGAAAACTCGGGCCGGGTTATCCCGGATGCCCGCATAATCACAAATCGTCAATAATTCACCAACGTTTTGTCGCCGATCCGTCCCCTTGCCTGACTCACCCATGCCTGTATCCGTCCGGGACGCCATCGTTTCGTCTTCCCACCTCGCCTCGTCCGCTCCTGAGCTGTCCGAGGTCGAATTCGGCCTGATCATCGCGTCGCATGCGTTCAATCGCTGGATGGTGCGTTGCATGGCCTGCGCGGGACTGCCCGAACTCACGTCGCTGGACATCCTGGTGCTCAACCACGTGTTCCATCGGGGCCGGGGCAAGAAACTGGCGGACATCTGCTTCACCCTGAATGTCGAAGACACCCATCTGGTGAACTATTCGCTCAAGAAGCTGGAGCGTCTGGGCGTCGTTCAAAGCGCCAAGACCGGCAAGGAAGTGATCTACACCACGACCGACGCCGGCGCGGCCGCGATCCAGCGCTACGCCGAGGTGCGCGAGCAGTGCCTCGTCAAGCCGTTCATCGACTCCCCCGCCGCAGACGACGCCAGCCATCAGTTGGCCAACACCCTGCGCGCCCTCTCGGGCCTGTACGACCAGGCTGCCCGCGCCGCCACCTCGCTGTGAGAATCCACGTTGTCTAGCACCACCGCTTCTTCTTCCGCTCCGCTGCTGTCCGTGCGCGGCGTCTCGGTCGACTTCAATACCGACACCGGCGGCTTTCGCGCCGTCGACAACCTGGATTTCGACGTGCGGCCCGGCCGCACGCTGGCGATCGTGGGCGAATCCGGTTCCGGCAAGTCCGTCACGTCGATGGCGATCATGCGCCTGACCGATTACAACGGCGGGCGCATTTCGACCGGTCAGATCCTGTTCCGTGACGGCGACGATCGCGAGGTCGATCTGACCCAGGCCAACGACGAACAGATGCGAGCGATTCGCGGCAACGACATCGCGATGATCTTCCAGGAGCCGATGACGTCGCTGAACCCGGTGTTCACGATCGGCGACCAGATCGTCGAAGCCATCATGCTGCACCAGCAGCTGTCACGCTCCGCGGCGCGCCAGTCTGCACGCAAGCTGCTGGAAAAGGTGCGCCTGCCCGACGCCGAACAGCTGCTGGACCGTTATCCGCACCAGTTGTCCGGCGGCATGCGCCAGCGCGTGATGATCGCGATGGCGCTGTCGTGCCAGCCGCGTCTGTTGATCGCCGACGAGCCGACGACGGCGCTGGACGTCACCATCCAGGCGCAGATCCTGAACACCATCCGCGAGTTGCAACGCGACCTGGGCACGGCCGTTATCTTCATCACCCACGACATGGGCGTGGTGGCCGAGATGGCCGACGATGTGGTCGTGATGCTGCGCGGCAAGAAAGTCGAGCAAGGCACCGTTCAAGACATCTTCAACGCGCCCAAGCATCCGTACACGCGCGCGCTGCTGGCCGCCGTGCCGCGTCTGGGCAGCCTGACTGGCCGCGACCTGCCGCTGCGCACGCCGCAGACCGTGCTGGAAGGCGACACGCTGCGCGAGGTGGGCGAGACCCGCGAGCAGGACACGGCCTCCTACGATGAACCCGTGCTGCGCGTGGACAAGCTGACCACGCGTTTTGACGTGGGCCACAACCTGTTCGGCCGCGTGACGCACCGCGTGCATGCGGTGGAGCAGGTCAGCTTTGACGTCTATCCCGGCGAGACGCTGGCGCTGGTGGGCGAATCCGGCAGCGGCAAGTCCACCATCGGCAAGACCTTGCAGCAGCTGGTGGCGCCGACTTCCGGTGCGGTTCGCTACAACGGGCAGGATATTTTTTCGATGGACAGCGCGGGCCGGCAGCGCCTGCGCCAGGAGATCCAGTACATCTTCCAGGATCCGTATGCGTCGCTGGATCCGCGCAAGACCGTGGCCTTCAGCATCGCCGAACCGATTCGCACGCATGGCCTGCTGACCGGTGAAGACGCCATCGCGCGCCGCGTGGGCGAGCTGCTGGAACAGGTGGGACTGAAGCCCGAACACGCCACGCGCTATCCCCATGAGTTCTCGGGCGGCCAGCGCCAGCGGGTGTGCATCGCGCGCGCGCTGGCCAGCAATCCCAAATTGATCATTGCGGACGAATCGGTGTCGGCGCTGGACGTGTCGATCCAGGCGCAGATCCTGAACCTGCTGATGGATCTGCAAAAGGATCGCGGGCTGTCGTATCTGTTCATCACGCACGACATGGCGGTGGTGGAAAAGGTCAGCCACCGGGTCGCGGTGCTGTACCTGGGCCAGATCGTCGAGCTGGGCACGCGCCGCCAGATCTTTGAATCGCCGCAGCATGCCTACACGCGCAAGCTGCTGGCTGCGGTGCCGGTGGCCGAGCCCGGCCGCCACATCGACACGTCCCTGATCGAAGGCGAGATCCCCAGCCCGGTGCGCCGGGTTGGCGATGAGCCTGCCATCGTTCCCCTCTTCGAGTTCGCGCCCGGCCATCAGGTCGCCCGCGCCGCCTGAACCTCTTTCATCCGTCGGTCCGACCCGATTTCCCGTCCCTGGAGGCGACCATGCAATTCCTTCGCACCACCCTCTCCGCCACCGCGCTGACCCTGGCCCTCGCCGCCGCGCTGCCCGTTTCGACGGCGCAGGCCGCCGGCACGCTGAACGTGGCCATCAACCAGGATCCGGGCAGCTGGGATCCGATCGACACCTTCGTGACGTTCTGGGGATCGGTCGGCAGCAATCTGTACGACGGCCTGACCATGCGCGGCGCAGACCTCAAGCTGCAGCCGGGTCTTGCCACCAGCTGGGAATACCTGGACGACAACAAGCGTCTGCGCTTCAAGCTGCGTGAAGGCGTCAAGTTCCACAACGGCGAGCCCTTCAACGCCGAAGCCGTCAAGTTCACCTTCGAGCGCCTGCTGGGCGCGGAAGGCGCCAAGGGCCCGCAGAAGTCGAACTACGACTCGATCGGCGAGGTCAAGGTGGTGGACGAGTACACGGTCGACTTCATCCTGAAGCAGCCGGATCCGGTGCTGCTGACCAAGCTGGCAGGCTACGGCGCGATGATCGTGCCGCCCAAGTACATCACCGAGAAAGGCGAAGACAACTTCAACACGCACCCGGTCGGCACCGGTCCGTTCAAGTTCGACAGCTACCAGCCCAAGGTCAACGTGACGCTGGCGCGTAACGATGACTACTGGGGCGGCAAGCCGAAGCTGGACAAGGTCGTGTACCGCTTCATCGGCGAACCCGGCACGCAGGTCGCCGAGCTGCAGGCCGGCCGCATCGACATCGCCACGCTGATCCCGCTGGGCCTGATCGAAACGGTGAAGAAGTCGGGCAATGCGGACGTGATTTCCACGGGCGGTCCGGTGGCCTTCGCGCTGCGCTACAACACCAAGAACGGCATCACGCAGCACCGCGACGTGCGCCGCGCGCTGATCATGGCGGTCGATCGCGACGCCATCGTCAAGCAGTTGCTGCTGGGCCAGGCCAAGACGATCGCCAGCTTCCAGGGCCCGCAGTCGTTTGGCTTCAACCCCGAGCAAAAGCCCCTGCCCTTCAATCCCGCCGAAGCCAAGAAGCTGCTGGCCGCCGCCGGCGTGAAGCCGGGCGCCACGGTGCAGATCGACGTGCGCGGCAGCGATTCGAACTTCCGCGAAGTCGCGCAGGCCGTGTCGGGCTACCTGCAGGGCGTGGGCGTGCGCGCCACCATCAAGCCGTACGAAACCGGCGTGCTGCTCAACGACATCATCCCCGGCGGCAAGACCGGCGAAATGTGGCAGAACCAATGGGGCGGCTGGACGTACGACTACGACAACACCGCGTACCTGATGTACCACTCGGGCCAGAAGTGGAATCCGTACGACAACGACCCCAAGCTGAACGCCATGCTGGAAGCGCAGCGCACGGTCTATGACGTGAAGAAGCGCGAAGGTATGCTGCAGGAGATCGCCGCCTACGTGGCCGATCAGGCGCTGGAATTGCCGCTGTACAGCCTGAACACGATCGTGGGCGTGAACAAGCGCGTGAAGAAACTTGAAGTCCCCGGCGACATCCGCTTCCGTTTCGTCGAAACCGCCATTGAGTAAGTCCCCGAATAGTAAGTCCCCCCCGAGCGCTTCGCGCTTCCCCCAGGGGCATGCCTGCGGACCGGCGGAGCCCGGATCCGCGGCATCCCGCTGGGATGTGCTCCGTTGAGGCATCGGTGCGAATCGATGCCGCGTTAACACCCTTTTCCCGCACCGGTGCAAGCCGGGGCGGCGCCTTATGACCGGATTTCTCATCAAACGCGTGTTGCAGGCCGTCTTCGTGATCGTGGCCGTGACGCTGCTTGTTTCTTATGCCGTGCGCCTGACCGGCGACCCTGCTCTGATGCTGAGCCAGGGGTCGGGCAGCGTGACCGAACAGGACCTGGCCAACATCCGGCAGGCGCTCGGGTTGAACCGGCCGTTCCACGAACAATATCTGTCGTATATGCAGGGGCTGCTGCATGGCGATTTCGGGCGCAGCTTCATGGGCGGCACGCCGGTCGCCAAGCTGATCGGCGATGCGCTGCCCGCGACGCTGATGCTGGCGTTCACGTCGCTCCTCGTGTCCATCCTGATTTCGCTGCCGCTGGGCATCCAGGCGGCGATCAAGCGCGGCAAGGCGACCGACCAGGCCATCCGCATCTTGTCGCTGGTGGGCCTGTCCTTCCCCAATTTCTGGCTGGCGCTGATGCTGGTGCTGCTGCTGTCGATTACTTTCCCGCTGCTGCCGCCGTCCGGCTGGAGCGGGCCGGCCAGCCTGGTGCTGCCGTCGCTGACCATGGCGATCATTCTCAGCGCCACCAATATCCGGCTGGTGCGCACGACGATGCTGGAAACGCTGTCGGCGCAATACATCATGGTGGCGCGCAGCAAGGGCCTGAAAGAGCGCATCGTGCTGTACAAGCATGCGCTGCGCAATTGCGCCATTCCGCTGATCACGTATCTGGGCCTGCAATTCGGTGGCCTGATCGGCGGCATCGTGGTGATCGAGATGGTCTTCAACTGGCCCGGGCTGGGCACGCTGGCCTTCGACGCCATTTCCGGCCGCGACTATCCCGTTCTGCAAGGCACGGTCACCGTGCTGGCCACCGTTATCGTCCTGGTCAACCTGATCGTCGACATCGCCTACGGCATTGTCGATCCCCGTATTCGCACGCGCTGAGCATCATGCAGACAACCACTTCCCCCGCCGCCCCCAAGGCCATGAAGCCGCGCAGCCGCTACCGCTCGCTCGAATTCGTGCTGGGCGCGCTTCTGACCGGCGTCATGGTCCTGCTGGTGCTGGCATCCGGCTGGCTGTTTCCGGACGGCGGCGAATCGATGGACCTGGCCGCCCGCCTGATGGCCCCGTTCTCGTCGGCCGCCCATCCCTTCGGCACCGATCCGCTGGGCCGCGATGTACTGGCCCGCGTGATCGTCGGCGGCAAGATTTCGCTGCTGGTGGGCTTTGCCTCGGTGCTGGGCGGCGCGCTGCTGGGCATCGTGATGGGTCTCATCGCCGGGTACTACCGCGGCTTCTGGGACATGATCGTGATGCGCTTTGCCGACGTGCAGCTGGCGCTGCCCTTCATCCTGGTGGCAATCACGTTCATCGCCATCCTGGGCGGCGGGCTGTTCAACGTCATCTTCTTCATGATCGTGTCGCAATGGGTGCAGTACGCTCGCCTGGTGCGGGCGCAGGTGCTGGCGTTGCGCGAGCGCGAGTTCGTGCTGGCCGCGCGCGCCTTCGGGGTGCGCGACCTGGCGATGATCCGCCACCACATCGTGCCCAACCTGCTGGGTCCGCTGGTGATCCTGATGACGCTGAACGTGGCCAACAACATCCTGCTGGAAAGCAGCCTGACCTTCCTGGGCCTGGGCGTGGATCCCATGATCCCGAGCTGGGGCGGTATGCTTGCCGACGGCCGCACGTACATGCAGACGGCCTGGTGGGTCAGCGTGTTTCCCGGCCTGGCCATCATGCTGACGGTGCTGGGCCTGAACCTGCTGGGCGACTGGCTGCGCGACCGCCTGGACCCGACCGGCAAGGTCTGAAGAATCGATCCGCGCCACGGGCCGGAAGGAATGTTGAGTATGTCGTTGCTGGACAAGAGTTTCGATCGCACGCTGGACGCCTGGACACACGCCTACATGGCGCCGGCATGGCGTGGCGCTGTCGTGGAAGGCTGGGTGTTCGAAGGCGTGGACGCCCGGCGCGCCGCGCAGGCCAAGCTTGAGCAGGCGGGCGTGACGGCGCGCTTTCGCAGCGCGTACAAACCGCTCGTGCACTATTTCCTTGAAGAGGTGGATCGCGAGGGCCTGGTCTCGGCCGAGATCCGCTATCCGCTGCACGAACACGCGCAGGCCAAGCGCTTCACGCTGGAGGCCTACCCGCTCGTGGCGTTGCTGAAAGACGTGCGCGTGACGATGCTGCCCGGCGCCGACGACCTGCACTACGACGTGCGCCTGGCGTATGCCGACGGGCGCACGCTCGCCACCCGCGTGTTCGCGCCGAACCAGCTTGGGCATGCGCCGGACGGCACGCCGGAGCTGTCGCCTACCGGCTGGCTGCGCGTGCAGGACGCCAGCGGCGCCGTGCAGACCGATGCCGCGCAGGCCACCGAGTACCAGTTGCTCTTTCGCAGCATCCTGGACACGGTTCGCAACCACACGTGGGGTGCGCACGAGCCGTATTTCGACCGGCTGGAAATCCGCGTGGATCTGCCCGGCATCGACTTCGCCCTGCCGGTGGACGAGGAAATCGTCAGCACGTTCGAAGCGCTGCACGAGGACATCTACTTCTCGCTGCTGGAGCACTTCCAGCAGCATTCCGGCCGCCCCTCCGGCGACCGCGGCCTGCAACCCGGCCAGATCATTCCCGACATCCGCCGTCACGACGGCGCGCCGCGCGTGCAGATCTCGGTGGAGCCCTTCGCCCCGGTCGCTCCCGTGACGCCGGCCGCGCTTCCCGGTCCGCTGGCGCAAGCCCGCGAGCCGTTGTCGGCCGCGCAGATCGCCGGCTGCATGGCGGCCTTTGGCGGCGACACCTTCCAAGCCGTGTCACGTCAAGGCCGACCCGTGTTGGGCACCTATGTGCGCGGGTCGGGCCCGGCCGTCTTCATTTCCGGCGCGCAGCATGCCAACGAAACCTCTGGTGTCGTGGGCGCCTTGCGTGCGGCCGAGGCGTTGGCCGCACGCGGCGACGCGCATTTCGCATTGATCGCCTCCGAGAACCCGGACGGCTATGCGCTCTTCAACCGGCTGCGCGAGCACCACCCGCGCCACATGCTGCACGCGTCGCGCTACAGCGCGCTGGGCGACGACATCGCCTACCGCGAACGCGCGCCGTTTTTCGAACGTGACGGCCGTCACCAGGCGCATGCGATCAGCGGCGCGCAGCTGCATATCAACCTGCATGGCTATCCCGCGCACGAATGGACGCGTCCGCTGTCGGGTTACCTGCCGCGCCACTTCGAGCTGTGGACCATTCCCAAGGGGTTCTTCCTGGTCCTGCGCCATCATCCGGGATGGGCCGACCGCGCTCAGCGGTTGATCGAAGGCGTTACCGCGCGGCTGGCGTGCAACGTGCCGGGGCTGGTGGAGTTCAACGCGCGGCAGTTGGAACTCTTTCATGCCCATGCGCTCGAAAAGGGTTTTGACGTGCTTAACGGCATCCCCGTGCAGGTCACGGAGACCGATCGCGAGGAACTACCCATGGCGCTGATTTCGGAGTTTCCGGATGAAACGGTCTACGGAGACCGATTCGTTTTCGCGCATACTGTGCAGATGGAAACCGTCCTGGCAGCCACGGACCTGTATCGCGCCGGGCTTTAGCGGCTTACCGGTGTCTGACACCCAAGCAACAAGAAAATGAAAATCCGAGAACGCAACCACGGCGACGATCTGGCCCTGGTGGACATCTGGCTCCGTTCGGTGCGCGCCACCCACACTTTTCTGACTGAAAAGGAAATCCAGGCCATGTACCCGCAGGTGCTGAACACGTACCTGCCGTCCGTCAGGGTCTGGGTCTGTGAGGACGATGCCGGCGAAGTGGCCGGCTTCATGGGTCTGACCGGCAACAAGGTCGAGATGCTGTTCGTGGATGCCAACAAGCGAGGCAAAGGCGCTGGCCGCCGCCTGCTGAATTTTGCGCGATCGCTGCACGGCACGCTGCTGGTGGACGTGAACGAGCAGAATCCGCAGGCGCATGGCTTCTACAAGCACTACGGATTTCAGGACGTGGGCCGCTCGGCCTACGACGACTCGGGCCGTCCCTTTCCCATCATCCACATGAAGCTTGCCGGCTGAAGCATCCGCTTCAGTTGCCGTGCGCCTCGTGCCGCGCGCGCCATGCCTTCAGCGCTTCGCGGTAGCGGTCCATCGCTTCGTCGTAAAGGTCATAGACGCAGGGAATGCACCCGCTGTTGCAGCATTCGTCAGGCGCGGGACGCTCGGGCGGAACAGGCGGCGGGTCGCCGCCCGAAATTGCGGCGGGGCTCGACTTCCCGCCAGTCGGTTTCTTCGTGCTCATCGCGTCATGTTAGCGCCGCGCACCCAGCTCGGGCACGTCGCGCGCGCTCACACGCCTTCCCGCTTGCGCCAGTCCGCGCGGCGGATTTCGTAGCAGACCTTGGGCTCCGGCGCGTCGCCGGTCATGCCGACATAACGCAACCCGGTCTTTTCCATGACGCGTTGCGACGCCAGGTTTGAACGCAGCGCCACGGCGCCCAGCACGTCGACGGGCAACAGCCGAAACCCCAGCCCGATCAGCGCACGCGAAATCTCCGGCGCGAAACCCTTGCCCCAGCAGTCGGGATGCAAGGCATAGGCCAGTTCAACGCTGGCCCGCCCCGGCGCAGTGGACACCTTCAACCCCGCGCGGCCCGCGGGCCGGCCCGTGTCGCGGTCTTGCAGCACATACATGCCATAGCCATGCTCGGTCCAGTGGACGATGTTCTGTGCCACGTAGCGCCGGCTGGCCGCCGCATCGCGCGTGCCTCCCATGGACTGCATCAGGTCGGCATTGGCGTGCATTTCGATCATGAACGGCAAATGCGCCTGGGACATCCGGCTGGCGGACAGGCGCAGGGTCTGGAAATCGTCGGGAAACTCGGCGGACGGCATGGGAGTCGGAGGCGATGGCGGACGAAGTTCGGGGACGGGCTGGCCGTCCGGATGACGGACCCGCCGATCATACCGGCCGGCACGGTCTTGCACACTTGCGCCTAACCCTCACCCGCGCTGCAGCCCCACGAGACTCCAAAGGAAAACCGCAGCGTGCTCGCAGAGGCCGGCCAAGGCCGCAGCGGATTCGCCGCGGTCCGCCGCTGCGCCATCGGCGCCTCGCTTATTGCTCGGGATACGCACGCATGGCGGCGGGCTGCTCCGCCACCAGCGCGTCCAGGATACGCTTGCCCACCCGGCCGTCCTGCGGCAGGTTCAGGCGCGCCTGCTCCGCCCGCACGGCATCGCGCGTCTTGCCGCCCGGGATGCCGTCGGCCACCCCGATGTCATGGCCGCGGCCATAAAGCTGCTTCTGCAGTTGCTTGATCTGCGCGCGCGACAGGCCGGGATCGTCCGTCGGCCACGCGGTCACCAGCGCCGGGCCGCCTTGCAGGCGGTTCAGCAGCAGCGACACGGCCAGGCCATAGCGGCGCGACTGGTTGTAGTGCAGGATGGCGTCGAAATTGACCGTGGCCAGGAACACCGGTCCGCGCGCTCCGGTCGGCGCAAACAGGTACGCCTGCTGGTCATTGCCCGAAGGCAGCTTCAACACCGAGCCGTCTCCTTGCTTGACGCCGGCCTGCGCCCATTGGGCGATAGTGCGGCGGTCCTTGGATCCCACGTACTCGGCGTCGGGCTCGGGCGGGATCGCGGCGGCCAGCTCGGCCGGCACGCGCACTTCCACGACGGCGGGCAACCCATGCGTCCACTGGGCGCGGCGCTTGCGCAGATGGTTTGCCGTGGAGGCCAGCGCGTCGGGCAGCGAGTTATAGAGGTCGATGCGGCCGTCGCCATCGCCGTCGGCAGCCAGTTCGTAGAACGAAGTCGGAATGAATTGGGTCATGCCGAACGCGCCGCTCCAGGATCCGACGAACTTGTCGGCGGGCACGGTGCCGTCGCGCAAGAGGCGCACGGACGCGTACGCGTTCTTTTCCCAAAGCGGCTTGTTCTCGGTGCAGGCGCGCGTCAGCCAGGCATTGAGGACATCGGTCTTGCCGACCTGGCGGCCGTAGTTGGTTTCGATGCCGAAGATGGCGACCAGCGTGGCGGGATCAACCTGGTACTGCTGGCTGATGGCGCCAAGCTCCTTGCCGTATTTGGAGAGCACGGCCTTGCCGTCCTGCACGCGCTCGTCGTCGACCGTCTTGGCGATGTAGTCCCACCAGCTTTCGCGGCCCTCGGGCTGGCCCTTGGCCGACGCGACGGTCGTGGGCAGCAGCGTGGCGTTGGCCGTGTACTTGTCCCAGTCGGCGACGGTCAGGCCGTTGGCCGTGGCGCCCTTGCGCAGCTTGTCGATGCAGGCCTTGGTGTCGAGCTCGGTCGGGACGATGACGGTCGGCGCGGCGGCGGCGGCGGGCGCGGCAGACGCAGCAGGTGCAGCCGGAGCAGCGGCAGCAGCAGGCGCGGCAGACGCAGCCGGCGCGGCTGACGCAGCCGGCGCGGCGGCGGGGGCCACAGAAGCGGCGGGTGCCGCAGCGGGCGCGGCATGCGCGGCCGGCGCCGGCGTGTCGTCAAAGCTGCGTTTGGGTTTGAGCACGGGCTGTTGCTGTTCCGGCGCGGGCGTCTGGACACGCGATCCTGTGGCCGATCCGGGCGACTGCGCCTGCGCGGCGTTGGCGGCAGCGGCGGTCAGTGCCGCGGCCAGCAGCACGCGGGAAAGGCTGTCGATTCGAGGACGGGAGAAACTCTGGCGCATGGCTTTCCTGAAAAATCGAAGTCAGCCGGGATCGTACCGCGACCAGCCGCCGAAATCGAACGCGCCCCCCCTGCTAGGCCGCCGCGCCGTGCTGGAATCCCGCCGGTGGCGCGCGCAGCACGCGCCGGCACAGCCACATCGCAATCAGGCTGAAAATCGCAAAGCCGCCCATCTGCCCCAGCATCACGCCCTCGGGCCCGCCCAGGTGCGCGCCCAGCCACACGAAGGGTATGGTGCCCACCGTGGCGCGCAGCCAGCCGATAGCGGTGGAATACGTGGCGTATCCCAGGTTGTTGAACACCGAGATCGCGACGAAGAACAGGCTGTTCAGCGCCCACGCAAAGCTGCCGACGCGGCAGAAGAAGACGATCAGGTCGCGCCCGGGCCCCGTGACCCGGAAGACATCCGGCATCCACGGCGCCAGCACCGCCAGCGCGACAGCCGCCGAGAACCCATACAGCAACGCCCAGCGCGTCGTAAGCGCCACGGTGGCCTTCACGCGGTCCCAGTGGCCGGCCCCCAGGTTCTGCCCGAGGATCGGGCCGATGGCGCCGGGCAGCACGAAGAACAGCGAATAGGCCAGTTGCAGCAGCCGGTCGACCACCGTGGCGCCCGCCAGCACGCTCGGACCGAAGCTGGAATAGGTAGAGACGGTAAAGATGACCGCCGCCGGCGTGGCCAGGGTGGTCAGCGCCGCAGGCAAGGCGATATTGCCGATGGCGCCCAGGTGCTCTCGTAGTTCCCGCGCGGGCGGCCAGGTCACCAGCCGGTGCTTGCCGAACACCAGCCAGGCGCCCAGCACCACGGTGGCGACGCGCCCCACCCCGCCGGCCCAGGCAATGCCCTCCATGCCGCCGTCCAGCACGAAGATGACGATGGGGTCGAGCACGGCGACCGTGCCGGTGCCGGACAGCAGCACCCACATCGACTGCCGCCCCTGGCCGGCCGCGCGCAGCAGATTCGACAGCATCATTCCGATACCCATGACCACCGCGAACGGCGTGGTGATGAGGACATACGACAGCAAATGGTCGCGCACGTCTTCGGCCAGGCCAATGGCGGCGGTGAACGGGCCGATCGCCGCCAGAAACACCGCGCCCGCCGCCACCGCGGCGGCGGCCATCAGGATCAGCGACGCGCCCGCAAGCGTGCGCGCCCGGCCGGCGTCCTGGGCGCCAAGCGCACGCGAGACCAGCGCCGCGCCGCCCACCGTGACGCCGATGCAGACGGACGTGATGGTGAATTGCGTCATGGACCCGAAGCCCACCGCGCCCAATACGGCTTCGTCCTCGAGCGTGCCCAGGTAAAGCAGCGACAGGAACTCCACGGCGAAGACGGCCAGCATGCTGGCCCAGCCGGTCAGGATCATCTCGAGCACGTGCCCGCCGAGCGGGCCGGTCACGAAGCGGGCGTGGGATGCGGGTGCGTTCAAGGCAGGTCTGCCATTGCGCGACGAGGCGTGAGCGGCATTACTGGCGCGGGGCCATTGCGCGGCGTTGTTTGCGTGCCGTTATTGCGCAGCCTGCGGCGCGTCGCGCAATTGCGCCAGGCGCTGCACCGCCAGTTCATAACCCTGGGCCGCGGCGGCCTCGTACCAGCGCAGCGCTTCCTTCATGTCGAAGTGCTCCATGACGAGGCCCTGCATGTATTGGGCGCCCGGCTCGCCGCGTTGCGCGGCGGCCAGCATCGCCCGTTCGGCCATGCCGTCCTGGCGCGGCGATTCGCCATAGATGTGGGCGTTGCCGCCCTCGATGGTGCCGCCCAGCTCGCGCAGCGACGGCGGGGTTTGTATGAACAGCTGGCGCCAGAACATCGCGACCAGCACCACGAATAGCGCAAAAAAGAAGGTCCAGGTGAAAAGCCGTTTGGCGGTCATGTTTTTCTCGGTCTCGGTGAAGGCAGGCTCGCGCCCGCGGAATTCAGGGATTGTTGGTGGCGGGCGCAAACCAGTATTGGAACAAATCGCCGCGATTGGTGTACCAAGGCAGCAGCATTCCAATGCTGTCGGACTCGCGTTGCACCGTCAGCAGCAGCCCGCCCGCGTCCTTGCGCAGAACGGCAACATGACGCCGCACCCCCATGGATTCATGCTGGCGCCAGTCATGCCGCACGCTGATCCATAGCCGGCCCTGCGTGCAACCGGCAGCGCGCCAGATCGTGTTGCCGGGGCGCATGGGCTCGCCGCCCGAGGCCATGGAGCTGGCGCCGTCGTCGTGGACGGCAAGTAGCGCGGCCTCGTGCGCACCTTGCCCATCACGCGTCTCGATCTGCCAACCGCGCGCCTCAGCCACGAACGAAACGGTCGAGCGGGATGACGGCTTCCACGCCGGAAGCGGCGCATCGCGCATGCCCGGCAGGTCCAAGGGGTAAAGCAAAAATCCACGCAGGTCTTCGAGCAGGACAGCGTCGGCATCGCCCGCGCGGCGTTCGCCCTGGGCGCGATAAGTGCCGGTCAGGTCGGGACATTGCGCCGGATCCGACGGCAACAGAACTTGCGTGTTGTCTTTGAAGGACGACCACCTCACGGCGACCTCGTCCACGCGCGACGCGGTGCAGCCGGCCAGCGCCGCGGCCAGCAAGGTGATCGTTGCGAGGACGCCGGCGCGTTTAGCGTTGGGCCAGCCTTCACGCTGGGTGACGCATTGCGCGGCACACCAGCCGCCCCGCTCCTTCAAAGTCAATGCCGCTCTCCCGTTGCAAGCCGAAGCCCATGCAGGCGTCGAACTATATCCCGAATCCCGCACTGCGTTGCCAAGCGCCCGGCACGGGAGAATAATCGGCAAATCGCTTCCGCTCCCCTGCGCCATGACACCGTTCCGAGGCAAACTTCGCATCCGGCACCTGGAGATCGTGCTGACCGTCTCCGAATTGGGCAACCTGTCCAAGGCGGCGGCGCAGTTGCACAGCACGCAATCGGGCCTGTCCCGCGCGATCGCCGAGATCGAGGAGCTGGTGGGTGCGCGGCTGTTCGAGCGCACGGCAAAGGGCACGACCTGCACGCCGCTGGGCGACGCCATGTGCCGCCACGCGCGGCAGTTGCTGACCGGTTTTCGCAAGGCCGAGGTCGACCTGGCCGCCGTCTCGCGCGGTGAAGAAGGCAGCCTGACCGTGGGCTGCTTTTCCATGTTTGCGGGCTGGCCGGTGGCGCAGGCCGCGCGCGACTACCGCGAGGCGCATCCGCGCATCACGCTCACCATTGAGATCGGCACGCACGAACGGCTGATCGAGGACCTGGACGCCGGCGCGCTGGACGTGTTGATCAGCCGCTTCTCGTCCACCGTGAATCCGGAGATCTACCGGTCGACCACCCTGCTGGAGGATCCGGTGGTGCTGGCCTGCGCCACGCACCATCCGCTGACGCGCCTGCCGCAGGCCACGCTGGCCGATTACGTGGCCTATCCGTGGATCACCGCCCTGCCCGGCAGCCGCATCCGCGGCGAGCTGGAATTGTCCCTGCGCCAGGCCGGTCTGGCGATTCCGGATATGATCGGCGTCCTGTCGCTGGAATTCGGCCGCGAATTACTCGTGGACGGACACTACCTGTGGATGCTGCCCGGCAGCGTCGCAGCCGTCCGGCAGGCGCGCAGCGAACTCGCCGTGCTGCCGGCCCGTCCCGCCCTGCGCAGGTCGCCCCTTGCCGCCATCTGGCGCCGCGACCGCCCCAGCACCCGTCAGGCGCGCGCCTTCGCCGCCCAGCTCGAACGCACCATCCAGGCCGATGGCATCGCGCTGGCCGCATGAACCGCGCGCCGCATCCCGAACACGCACCTCATTCATACCGGAGCACCCATGTACGACTGGCTCAACGCATTGCCCAAGGCGGAATTGCACCTGCATCTGGAGGGCACGCTCGAACCCGAGCTGCTCTTCAAGCTGGCGCAGCGCAACGGCGTGGCGCTGCCCTGGCCCGATATCGACGCCCTGCGCGGCGCCTACAACTACAACAACCTGCAGGAATTCCTGGACCTGTACTACATGGGCGCGGACGTCCTGCGCACCGAGCAGGACTTCTACGACCTGACGTGGGCCTACCTGCTCAAATGCCACGAGCAGAACGTGGTGCATACCGAACCCTTCTTCGATCCGCAGACCCACACCGACCGCGGCGTGCCGTTCGAAACCGTGCTGAACGGCATCAGCCAGGCGCTGGCTGACGGCCGCAAGCAACTGGGCGTGACCAGCGGGCTGATCCTCAGCTTTCTGCGCCACCTGCCCGAAGAACAGGCCATGCGTACGCTGGAGCAGGCATTGCCGTATCGCGACGCCTTCATCGCCGTGGGCCTGGACAGCAGCGAACAAGGCTTTCCGCCGCGCCTCTTCCAGCGGGTGTTCGACCGTGCGCGCGCCGAAGGCCTGCCGGCCGTGGCGCATGCGGGCGAGGAAGGCCCGCCCGAATACATCTGGGAGGCGCTGGACCTGCTGAAGGTGCTGCGTATCGACCACGGCGTGCGCGCCGCCGAAGATCCCAAATTGATCGCGCGCCTGATCGACGAGCAGATTCCGCTGACCGTCTGTCCGCTGTCCAACACCCGGCTGCGCGTGTTTGATCACATGCGCGAGCACAACATCCTGTCGCTGCTGGATGCCGGGGTGAAGGTCACGGTCAACTCCGACGATCCCGCCTACTTCGGCGGCTATGTCACCGAAAATTTCCACGCGCTCCACGAACACCTGAGCATGACGCGCGAGCAGGCGCAGGCGCTGGCGGACAACAGCCTGGACGCACGCATCGCCAAATAGCGGGAGTTCCGGTAGCGGGATCCGGGTCGCCACGGTCCGGACAGCTCCCATCCAGCCATGCGTGTTTCGCATGGCTATGTTCAAAACCGGAATGCCCGGCGCGGCACTTTCCTCCCTACCATTAGTCCGGCGGCAGCACAGATTGCCGCCGCTGGACGATGAACAACGATACAAGGGGCAGGAATATGAGTGAACGCGTGAAGGCGGCGCTGCGCACTGGCACGCTGGTAGGCGTGCGCGACGGCGGCGTGTGCCGCTATGGCGCCATTCCGTATGCGCAGGCGCCCGTGGGCGAACTGCGCTTTGCATCGCCGCAACCGGCGGACATTCGCGGCGAATTCGACGCTACGGGTACCGGCCCCGTCCCGCCGCAGTTGCCCTCGCGCCTGCGCGGCGCCATGGGCGATTTCGACGCCGAACAATCCGAAGACTGCCTGCACCTGACGGTCTGGACGCCGGCCGCGGACGGCAAGCGCCGCCCCGTCGTCGTGTGGCTGCACGGCGGCGCCTGGCAAAGCGGCGGCGGCGCGCTGGACTGGTACGACGGCGCCCGCCTGGCCGAACGCGGCGACATAGTGGTCGTGGCCGTCAACTACCGGCTGGCCGCGCTGGGCTGGCTGTACGTGCCCGGGCAAACGGCCAACGTCGGCTTGCTGGATCAGGAACTGGCGATCGACTGGGTGCTGGACCACATCCAGGATCTGGGCGGCGATCCGGCGCGCATCACAGTCATGGGCCAATCGGCAGGCGCCTCGTCGATCTGCGCCATGCTGGCGCGCCAGCCGTGCTTCTCCCGCGCCATCCTGCAGAGCGCTGCGCTGGGCCGCGGCTTTCGCAGCGCGCAGCAGGCCGACGCGCTGGGTCAGGTCTTTCTGCGCGCGGCCGGCGCCGACTCGCTTTCGGCGGCGCGCGAGCTGCCGGTGTCCGCGTTGCTGGCGGCGCAGCAGGCGCCCGAGGTCGTGCAGGCCCTGCGGGCCGAAGGCAGCAGTCGCAGCCTGTTCTCACCGGTGCTGGACGGCCAGGTGCTACCGCAAGAAATCACACCCGCGCTCCTTACCGCCGCGGGCCGCGCGGACGTACTGGTCTGCTACACGCGCGACGAAATGGCCGCGTTCCCGGACCACGGCACCGACGCAGCCAGCCAGGAGATGGGCGACGCCGTGTTCGGCGCGCCCTCCCGGCTTTGGGCCCGGCAGGCCGTGGCCCAAGGCCGCAGCGCCTGGCTGGCGCGCTTTGACCTCGCGCCGACGGACCGCTTCGGCGCCTGCCACTGCATTGAATTGCCGTTCGTGTTCGACACGCTGCAGGCATTTGCCGATGCTCCGATGCTGGCGGGACTACCTGCCGCGCAGGGCGAGCAACTGGCGCGCCAGACGCAGACCGCATGGCTGGCGTTCATCCGCGGCGATGCGCCGGATTGGCCGCAAGCGCCACACATGCAGATCCTGGCCTGAGCCCGCTACGCCACACGACAGGCGCCGGCCTTGCCGCCGCGTCCCGCATACCAACAACACAAGGGGAATTCCATGTTCAAGCAAACCTTCCTGGCGCTGGCACTTGCCCTGCCGCTTGCCGCCACCGCCGCCTATCCCGACAAGCCGGTCAAGATCATCGTGTCCAATCCGCCCGGCGGTCCGGTCGACGTCATGCTGCGCGTCCTCGCCAGCAAACTCGGCGCGGCCTGGGGCCAGCCCGTGGTCGTGGAAAACAAGCCGGGCGCCTCGGGCATCATCAGCACCGGCGCACTGGTCAAGTCCGCGCCAGACGGCTACACGCTCGGCATGGTCGTCGCGTCGTCGGTGACCATCGTGCCGTTTGCGGTGGACAGCCTGCCGTTCGACACGCAAAAGGACTTGCAGCCCATCTCGCTGGTAGCGCGCACGCCGTTCATCTTCATCGTGCCCAAGGACAGTCCCCTCAAGACCTGGGAAGACTTCGTGCGCGAAAGCAAGACGCGAAACTTGAGCGTGGGCTCGTTCTCGATCGGCACCGCGTTTCACCTGGTCTGGGAACAGACGGCGCGGCGCGCCGGCATCAAGGCGCTGTACGTGCCGTCATCCTCGTCGGGAAAAACGCAGAATGACCTGATCGGCGGGCAGCTCGACGTGGGCCTGGACGCCCCGTCCAGCTCGAAAGGCCTGATCGACAGCGGACGGCTGCGGGCGTTGGCAATCACCAGTCCGCAACGCTTTGGCGGCCTGCCCGACACGCCCACGTTGAAGGAGTCGGGACTGGACTACGCGCCGCAGCCGTGGATCGGCCTGATGGGACCGGCGGGCATCCCGAAGGACCGCGTCGCGCAGATCCAGAAGGCGGTGACCGACATCCTGAAAGACCCTGCGATGAAAGCGCAGATGGAAACGCTGGGCATGATTCCGATCGGCAGTTCGCCCGAGGAACTGGCGGCCACCATCGAGGCCGATCGCGCCGAGATGGGACCGCTGATCAAGGAGCTGGGCATCAAGCTGCAGTAGCGCCGGCGCGAGGTAAATTCCGCGCAACGTAAGTACTGGAAACAGGACCCCTTGCGCTGGGGCCCTCGGGTAAGATCCTTGTCAATAACAAGTTAACTACCATGAGGAGGAGAGCATGCCGCAACGCAATTCCCTGTTCCGTCTGGCGCCCTTGGCGCTGGCCGCCCACCTGATCTTTTCCGGCCCGGCGGCCGCGCAAGGCGCGCCCGGCACGCAAGGCACGGTGCAACCCGCCGCCAACCCCGCGCTGGCCGCGCAGATTGACGAACGCGCCAAGGCCATCGAAGACAAGCTTATCGCGTGGCGCCGCGACATCCATCAGCATCCGGAGCTCGGCAACCAGGAACACCGCACGTCCAAACTGGTCGCCGATCATCTGCGCGCGCTGGGCATGGACGTGAAGACCGGCGTTGCGGGCACCGGCGTGGTCGCGGTCCTCAAGGGCGGCAAGCCGGGGCCCGTGGTGGCGCTGCGCGCGGACATGGACGCCCTGCCCGTCAAAGAACAGGTAGACGTGCCGTTCGCGTCCAAGGCCAAGGGCACGTACCTCGGCAAGGAAGTCGACGTCATGCACGCGTGCGGCCACGATGCGCACACGGCGATCCTGATGGCGGCCGCCGAAGTGCTGGCCGGCATGAAGGACGAGCTGCGCGGCACGGTCAAGTTCATCTTCCAGCCCGCCGAGGAAAGCCCCGCGGACTTCGAGCCCGACGGCACGAAGGTCTGGGGCGCGAAGATGATGGTGCAGGAAGGCGTGCTGGACAATCCCAAGGTCGACGCGATCTTCGGTCTGCACGTGTCCAGCGCTTACCCGGCCGGCTGGCTGGCATGGCGCGCAGGTCCCGCAATGGCCGCCGCCGACCAGTTCTGGATCGACGTGACCGGCAAGCAGACGCACGGCGCGCGCCCGTGGTCCGGCATCGACCCGATCGTGGTCAGCTCGCAGATCATCCTGGGTTTGCAGACCATTCCCAGCCGACAGATCAACAGCATGCTGGAACCGGCGGTGATCACGGTGGGCGCCATCCACGGCGGCAACCGCATGAACATCGTGCCCGACAGCGTTGCGATGATCGGCACCATCCGGACATACGACGAAGGCATGAAGAAGGACATCCATCAACGCATCGCACGCACCGCGGACATGATCGCGCAAAGCGCGGGCGCCAAGGCGGACGTGCGAGTCGTCGAGCTTTACAACGCCACCGTCAATCCGCCGGCGCTGGCCGAGCAGATGGGTCCCACGCTGCGGCGCGTGGCGGGCGAAGGCAACTATGGCTTGCAACCCAAGTCGACGGCGTCCGAGGACTTTTCGTTCTATCAGGAGAAGGTGCCCGGCATGTTCTTCTACCTGGGCGTAACGCCCAAGGGAACGGATGTCGACAAGGCCGCACCGAACCATTCGCCGCGCTTTCACGTTGACGAGTCGGGGCTCATCAACGGCGTGCGCGCGCTGTCGAACCTGACGATCGACTACATGGCGAGCACGCACAAGGGCAGTTGATCGTTCTTACCCGGATCGCCGATGCACGCGCCGCGTCCATCGCGGAACGTGCATCGGCAACGGTGGCGACAGGCTTCACGCCTGCTATCGCTTCGGCTACCAGGACGGCATAAGCAAACGGCTACAAGTTCTTTGTCAGCCGCCGCCCCGCTTCTTACAGTGTGCGCCTTTGCCGCCATGCGGCCGCACGACAGAAGCTTTCGCCATGCCGATCTCCCGACGCAAATTCCTGCTTGCCAGCACGCTGGCGCTGCCGCTGGCTCGGCCTCGCCTGGCGCGCGCGTCAGACTGGCCCGCGCGTCCCATCCGTCTTGTCGTCACGTTTCCGCCCGGTGGCGCGAGCGACATCGCCGCGCGCATCATTGCGCCCGTGCTGGCCGAACGGCTGGGTCAGTCCATCGTCATCGAAAACAAGCCGGGCGCGGGCTCGACCATCGGCGCAAACCTTGTCGCACAGTCGCCCGCCGACGGCTACACGTTGCTGATGTCGAACTCGGCGCCCCTGTCGATCTCGCCGGCGCTGATGCCGCAGGGCGGTTACGACGCGCTGGCGAGCTTCCGCCATATTGCCTACCTGGGCGCGGTGCCCACGGTGTTTGTCGTGCACCCGTCCGTGCCGGTGTCCAGCCTTGCCGAGCTGACCGCCTGGATCAAGGCGCAGGACCAGCCGGTGCAATACGGAAGCGGCGGGCTGGCGTCCGTGGGGCAGATCGTGGGCGAGCTGTATTCGCGGCAGACGGGCGCGCCGCTGCAGCACATCCCGTACAAGGGCTCCGGCGCCATGCGCAACGATCTGCTGGGCGGACAGATCCGCGTGGCGGTGGATGCCCTGCCGCAGAACCTGCCCTTCCTGCGTTCAGGGCAACTGCGTCTGTTGGCCGTCACCACGCAGGAGCGCGTGCCGCAGGCGCCCAGCATCGCTTCGGTGGGCGAACTGGGCTATCCGGGCCTGGTCGCGGAGAACTTCATCGGGCTCTCCGCCCCCGCGGGCCTGCCAGACGCGGTGGCCGTGCGGCTGCACGCGGAGGTCGGATCCGTGCTGGACAATCCGGACATTCGGGCCAAGCTCGAGGGCCAGGGCTTCGTGCTGGCGCAGAAGACGCCGGCGGAGTTCACCGATTTCGTGCGCCGGCAGGCCGATAGCTGGGGGCCGGTCGTGCGCGCGACGGGAGCCAGCCTGTGAGCGCCCGCCGTCTGCTCGTGCTGTTCGGCTTTCCCGGCCGGGGCGGCTTCAACGAGGCGGCATTGCAGGGCGCCGAGCGCGCGGCGCGTGCGGGCCATGCGCTGCACGAGGAATGGATCGCGGCCACTGATCCGGCCGCGCGTGCCGAGCGCCTTGCGCAGTTGTGCAACGGCAACCCGGATCTGGTGATCGTGCACGGCGGCCAGGGCGACGTGCCCGTGGCCGAGGTGGCGCCGCATTTTCCGCGCACGCAGTTCGCGATCACACAAGGCAGTCATACGGCGGCCAACGTCGCGAGCTATGAGATTCTGCAGGAGCATTCCGCGTTTCTTGCCGGGATTCTGGCCGGCTTGCGGGCGGAGGGAGATGGCGCGGGCGGCCTGGTCGCGGGGGGACGCCCTGCGGATGGCCGCCCCGCGGATGGCCGCCCCGCACACCTCTCCGGCGAGCGCGTCCGGCCCGGTCTGAAGGGCCGCGCCGCCTTTGCCGACGGCGTGCGCCGCGTGACGGGCCGGGATCCGCTTACGGGTTTTTGCGGCAATCAGCACGACCCCGACCTGGGTGAGGCCTGGACACGTGCGCTCGCCGCACAACGCGCCCGCGTGCTGTTCGCGATGATGGATGGCGGCCGCGACGGCGTCACGCGCGCCTGCCGCGAGGCCGGCATCTGGCAGATCGGCAACGTGCTGGATTGGGTGGCCCGCGATCCGGAGGTCTATCTGGCATCGGCGCTGGCGGACTCCGGCCTGTGCGTGGAGCGCGCGGCCGCGGACCACGCCGCGGGCGCGCTGGCCGTGGGACGCATCACGCGTTTTGGCCTGGAGGCTGCGGCCTCGTTGCGGCTCGTGCTTGGCGCAGACGTCACCGCCTACGAGCGGCGCGAGCTGGACGCCTGGTCTGGGCGCCTGGCGTCCGGCGAGATCGAGATTGCCAGCCACTACGACGGCGAGGAATTCGCGCTGTCGTAGATGCCCTCGCAGCGTCACCGCGCCGGCAACATGTGGCGCGTTGCGGGCGACGTGACCCACGGCCCTGCGCACACGTCTCGCGAGCCTTGCGGGCATCCCGCATTGACGCGTCGCGATGCCCTGGCTACAGTGGCCGGCAGTCTTGCGGCAAGGCTTTTGCGCCGCATTTTCGAACCGCCCGCGGTCCCGCCGTTGGCCCAACACTCCGGATACCCATGAACAGCTTCCGCGTCGGCATCGCCGGCTTCGGCGCCATCGGCCAGGCCGTGGCGCAATCCCTGGATGCGGGCCTGCCCGGCCTGACCCTCGCCGCCGTCGCGGTGCGCGATCCCAACGCCCCGCCCGCCCTCGACTGGAAGAACGGCGCGCCCACGTTCACCACCATCGGCGGGCTTGCCGAGCACTGCGATGTGGTGGTGGAATGCGCGCCCGCTGCCGTGTTCCGCGACATCGCCGAACCCGTGCTGCGTGCCGGCAAGAAGATGGTGGTGCTCAGTTCGGGCGCTTTGCTGCGTCACGAAGACCTGATCGGCATCGCGGGCCAGCATGGTGGCCAGGTCATCGTGCCGTCGGGCGCCATTCTTGGGCTGGACGCCATCACCGCCGCCGCGGAAGGCGTCATCCACTCGGTCACGATGATCACCCGCAAACCGGTGCGCGGCCTGCTCGGCGCGCCCTACCTTACCGAAAACAACATCGACATCGAAGGCATCACCGAACCGCGCCTGATCTTCCGCGGCTCGCCGCGCGAGGCCGCCGTGGGCTTTCCGGCCAACCTCAACGTGGCCGTCAGCGTGTCGCTGGCGGGCATCGGCCCGGACCGCACCACGCTGGAAATCTGGGCAGATCCCTCACTCGAACGCAACGTGCATCGCGTCGAGGTCGTGTCGGATTCCGCCTCGTTCTCGGTGGAAATCCAGAACATTCCCTCCGCCAATCCCAAGACCGGCCGCATTACCGCGCAAAGCGTGATTGCCGCGTTGCGCAAGCTGACCGGACCGCTGCGCGTGGGCACCTGATTTTCGGCAAGACGTGCAAAAGGCCGCTGCGTGCGGTCTTTTGCATGTGCAGCGCAGTCCGTCAGGCCGCCGCTCTGCGCAGCGCCTCGCCGTGGCGCGACGCCGGCATCGGGCCGACCTTCCAACGGCCCGTTCCATCCAGATCCAGCCGCTGCGTATGGAAAGCATCCAGCGTGCTGCGATGGCCCACGCTGACCAGCATGCTGTCCGGCAACGCGTCGCGCAGCAGGCTGTACAGCATGTGTTCCAGTCCTTCGTCCGTGGCCGAGGTGGCCTCGTCCAGAAACACCAGCGCCGGCCGGTTGTACAGCACGCGTGCAAACGCGATGCGCTGCTGCTCGCCCAGCGACAACACGCGCGACCAGTCGTGCACCTCGTCGAGCCGGCTGGCCAGATGCCCCAGGTTGACCTGCCTGAGCGCGTCGGCCAGACGCGCGTCGTCGGCCGGCTGCGCCAGTCCCGGATACGCCACCGCGCCGCGCAGGTCGCCCAGCGGCAGATAAGGCCGCTGCGACAGGAACAACGCGGACTCGCCTTGCGGCCGCCGCACCTCGCCGCTGGCATACGGCCACAGGCCCGCCAGCGCGCGCAGCAAGGTCGTCTTGCCGCTACCCGACGGCCCCTTGATCAGCAGGGCCTGACCGGGATGCAAGCGCAGGTTCAGGTTTTCCAGAAGACGCGCGCCATCCGGGCGCGACACGTTCAGGCCTTCGATCTGCAGCCCATCCGGCAGGGCTTGCGTCTGCACCTGCGGCAGCGCGCGCGCGGCCTCGTTGGCGTCCAGGAATCCGTTCAGACGATCCAGCGTGGCGCGGTACTGCGCGAACGTGTCGTACGAACTGCGAAAGAACGACAGCGATTCCTGGACCTGCCCGAACGCCTGCGACGTCTGCATGACATCGCCCAGTTTGATTGCCCCGCTGAAGAAACGCGGCGCCTGCAGGATGAACGGAAACACCACCGCGATCTGGCTGACCGACAGGTTGAAGCCGTCGAACTTCAAGCCCCGGTACACGCGCTGCCAGAGATTGGCGATGTAGGACGTGAAGCGGGTCCACAGGGTCGCGCGCTCGACTTCCTCGCCCTGGTAGAACGCGACGTTCTCGGCGTTCTCGCGCAGGCGCACCAGCGCATAACGGAAGTTGGCGGTCAGACGCTCGGACAGGAAGTTCAGCTTGATGAGCGGACGCCCGATCTTGAAGGCCAGCCACGTGGCGACGATGACGTACAGGTACACCACGAACACCATGGCGCGCGGGATTTCAACGCCGCCGAGCGTCAACGGACCCGACAACCCCCACAGGATCGACGTGAAGGCCACCAGCGACACGATCGCGCTCAGCGCGCCGATGGCCAGCGTGCGCGAGCCCGTCACGAACTGCGCGATGTCCTGCTCGATCCGCTGGTCGGGGTTATCGACGGGTTCGGCCAGGAAGTGTCCGCGGTAGTAGGCGCCCGCGCCCAGCCAGTCGCGCGTCAGCCGATCATTCAGCCAGACGCGCCAATGGATGTCGAAGGCCTGCCCCACATAGCTGTCGGCCAGGCTGCGCACCACATGCACCGTGGCGAGCACGGCGAAAATGCCCAGAAAGTGCCAGAAGACGGCCTGATCCAGCGCCTGCAGGGCGCTGTAGAACCCGTTGTACCAAAACGAAAACAGCACCGTCATGCGCACTGCGAACATCGCCAGGAACAGCAGCAGCGCCAGCGTCAGCATCGGACGCCAACTGCGGCGCGGCGTGAGATACGGCCAGGCCAGCCGCCAGAATTTGCGGCCCCAGACGGTGGTGCGCGTCAGGACGAGCGTGACGAGCGCCAGCGCGACGGCGGAGATGCCGAATGCGCGCACGAGCCACAGGGCGCTTTCCGCGAGTTGCTGCTGCCAATTCAGATCCATGAGCCCGGAACCTCGCAAAGAAGTTCCTGGTTAGACGGCGGGATCGACGGCAGTTCCGGCAAAAACGCGGTTTTAAGCCTCGCTTAAGCCTGATTGAAGGACGTTGAAGGGCCGTTGAAAGACGTGACGCTCTTATTCGGATCTGAGATCCAGATTGGCGAACAGATCCGCCAGCGTCGGCACGCTGCGCGCCGGCCAGATCGCGCTCAAGTCGAAGCTGGGGAGACGCTCGCCATCGCGCACCTCGCAAAAGCGGACGCCTCGAAATCCCATGGACCGGATCCAGCTGGGCAGCAAGGCCACGCCGCAACCGCCCGCCACGCACGACAGCACCGTCAGCGTGAGGCTGGCCTCCTGGTTCACGTGCGCATCGTGGCCGCCCTTGCGCATGGCATCCAGGATGGCCGCATAAAATGCCGGCAGTTGCGTCTGCGGGTACATCACCAGGCCGGCCTGCGCGATCTGGGCCATCGACACCTGGCCGTCGGCATCGACCTCGAATTCGTCGGGCACGGCGGCCACCAGCCGGTCGCGCAACAACTGGCGCTCTCGCATGCGGCCGCCGACGGCGACGGGCGTGTGCATCAGGCCGATGTCGATGTCGCCGGTCTGCAAAGCCTCGGCCTGTTGGGCATTGCTCATTTCACGCAGGATGATGCGCACGCCGGGCGCCTGCATGCGCATCTGTCGCAGCGCGCGGGGCAAGGTGTCAAAGAGCGCCGAGGACACCAGCCCGACCGTCAACTGGCCCGCGCTGCCCCGCCCGATCTCCCTGGCGCGCCGGGCCGCCGCGTCAATGCGGGCGACGCTGGCGCGCACGTCCTCCAGGATGGCCTGCGCGGCGGGCGTGGGCGTCGTGCCCTGTCGCGACCGCTCGAACAGGCGCACGCCCAGGTCTTTCTCCATGCGCGTCAACGCCTGGCTCAGCGCCGGCTGCGCGATGCCCAGCCAGTCCGAGGCGCGGCTCACGCTGCCGTGGTCAACCACTGCCAGGAAGTACCGCAGATGCCGGGTTTCCATATCGTTCCAATATATTTAATGCGCCTTTCCAGAATGGAAAACTATACCCCGACTTCCTAGAATCCCGACTTACAGAACACTACATAGCGCGTCGCCGTTCCGAGAGAGCGGCGGGCCGCATGAGGAGACCGCTTTGCCCTCGCCGATTCCAGGCGCCGCCGTCGACACCCACGCCCACGTGTTTCACCAAGGCCTCGCCTTGGCCAACACGCGCCGTCACACGCCCGACTACGACGCCACGCTGGCCGAGTACCTGGGGCTGCTGGACGCGCACGGCTTGACCCACGGCGTCCTGGTGCAGCCCAGTTTCCTGGGCACGGACAACAGCCATCTGGTCGAGGCGCTGCGTGCCGCCCCCGCCCGCCTGCGCGGCGTGGCCGTCGTGGCGCAGGATGCCAGCGAATCCGAACTGCAGGCCCTGGCCGACGCCGGCGTGGTCGGCATCCGTCTGAACCTTTTCGGCCTGGACACGCCCGCGCTGCAGACGCTGGCGTGGCAGGTGCTGCTGGCCCGCGTCAATGCCCTGAACTGGCACGTTGAAGTGCACTTGCAAGCCGCGCGCCTGGACGGCGTGTTGCCGGCCTTGCTGGCGGCCGGCTGCCGCATCGTGGTCGACCATTTCGGCCGCCCGGATCCCGCGCTCGGCGTCCTGGACGCAGGCTTCCAATACCTGCTGCGCCAGGCGGACAGCGGCCGGATCTGGGTCAAGCTGGCCGCGCCGTACCGAAACTGGGCGGCGCCGGCCTGCGCCGCGGCCGGCCGTCTGGCCACGCAGCAATTGCTGGACGCCTACACCCCTGAACGCCTGATGTGGGGCAGCGACTGGCCCCATACCGAACATCGCCACCTGGCGTCCTATCCCGCCGCGACGCAGTGGCTGGACGCCTGGATCGACGACCCCGCGCAACGGCGCACCGTACTCGCCGACACGCCGTTGCGGCTATTCCAATTCCAAGGAGACACTCCATGACCCCTCTGTTCAAACGCCTGGCGCACCGTAGCGCGCTGTTCGCCGCCGCCGGCCTGCTGGCTGGCGCCGCTGGCGCCGCGCACGCCGCCTACCCCGAACGCGCCGTCACGCTGGTCGTGACCTACCCGCCCGGCGGCACCGTGGACGTGGTCGCCCGCCTGATCGGCCCGAAGCTCGCGGCTGAACTCGGCCAGCCCGTCGTCATTGAAAACCGCGGCGGCGCCGGCGGCATGATCGGCGGCGCGGTCGTCGCCAAGGCCCAGCCCGACGGCTACACGCTGATGCTGGACGCTTCCAACCACGCGCAGAACCCCGCGCTGCACAGCAAGATGCAGTTCGACACGCTGTCGGCCTTCGCGCCCGTGTCGCTGCTGCTGCGCGTGCCGAACGTGCTGGTCGTGACGCCGTCGTATGAAGTGAAGTCGGTCGGCGACCTGATCAGGCTCGGTCAGCCCGATGCCAAGGAGCCGGTGTACTTCGCGTCGGCCGGCCCCGGCTCCGCCCAGCACCTGGCGGGTGAACTGTTCAACCTGCTTGCCAAGACGCAGTTGCAGCACGTCGCGTACAAGGGCGGCGGCCCGGCCATGATCGACGTGATGTCGGGCCAGGTCCCCGTCATGTTCGCAAGCATGGGCTCGGCCTGGCAGCACGTGAAGAACGGCAAGCTGCGCGCCGTGGCCGTTGGCGGGCTGGAACGCTCCAAGACCGCGCCCGAATTGCCCACCATCGCCGAGTCGGGCGTGCCGGGCTACGAGACCTACGAATGGAACGCCGTGTTCGCCCCGGCCGGCACGCCGCCCGCCATCGTCGAGCAGGTCTCGCAGGCGCTGGCCAAGGTGCTGAAGGATCCTACGATTGCCGAGCAGCTTGCCGGCATCGGCGCCGAGCCCATCGGCTCCACGCCCGCCGAACTGGACACGTTCCGCCGCGCCGAAATCGAGAAGTGGCAGCGCGTCGTGAAGGAAGCTGGATTGAAGCTGGATTGAGTACTGCCGGGCCCCACGGCCCGGACACCGCGTAGCCGGTTTGCGGCGCTCTTCGGGGCGCCGCTTTTTTTTGCCCTGCGCGGTCGCCATTGCGGCAACGGTTGGCGACGCGCGCGCGGGTGCATGCCATGCCCGCCGGCGCTTCCGGTCTCCGGGCGGCGCTATCATGACGCCTTGACCAGCTTTACCGCAGGAACCCGCAGGATGGACAAGATCCGGCTCGACAAATGGCTTTGGGCGGCGCGCTTCTACAAGACGCGCAGCCTGGCTTCGGATGAAATCGGCAAGGGCCGCGTGTTCGTGAACGGACAGCCCGCCAAGCCCGCGCGCGAGGTCGGCGCGGGCGACGTGATCACGGTACGCAAGGAAGACCCCGCCGTGCAGGTGCGCGTCGTGGCCGTCAGCGGCGTGCGCGGGCCTGCCCCGGTTGCGCGCCAACTGTACGAAGAGACGCCCGAAAGCGTGGCCGCCCGCGAACGCGCCGCCGAAATGCGCCGACTCGCGCCGGAGCCGGCACTGGGCATCGAAGCGGGGCGCCCCACCAAGCGTGACCGCCGTCTCATCGACCAGATACGGGGCAAATCCTGATGAAGCGCGCCGCAACCGGCGGGCTGGTCTATTCCACCGAAACCGGGCGCATGTGCCCGCAATGCCGTGAGCCCGTCGCGCAATGTCAATGCAAGGCGGCGGCCGCGAAAGTCCCGGCAGGTGACGGCGTGGCGCGCGTCTCGCGTGAAACCAAGGGGCGCGGCGGCAAGAGCGTGACGCTGGTGCGCGGACTGGCGCTGGCGCCCGACGCCTTGAACGCGCTGGGCAAGCAGCTGCGGACCGCGTGCGGTTCGGGCGGCACCGTCAAGGACGGCGTGATCGAGGTGCAGGGCGACCACTGCGACCGCATCCTCGAGGCGCTGACGAAGCAGGGCCACCGCGCCAAGCGCGCGGGCGGCTGAACCGTATCAGGTATCAGGACAGAACAATGGAAATTTCCGTGACGGACGTCGCGAGCTGGCATGCCCATGTGTACTTCGACGCGGCAAGCCGCGACACCGCGTTCGCCCTGCGCGAACGGATTGTCGCGACGTTTGACGGCAAGATGGACATGGGGCGCTTCCATGAGCGCCCCGTGGGCCCGCATCCGCAATGGAGCTACCAGATTGCCTTTGACCCGCAGCACCTGGCCGAGATCGCAACGTGGCTTACGCTGAACCACGGCGCGCTGGATGTTTTCATGCACCCGAACACCGGCCATTCGCTGCGCGACCACCGCGACTGCGCGGTGTGGATCGGACGCAGCCACGTATTGAACCTGGCTGCGCTGGGCGGCTGAAGCCTTACAGCGCCCGGCCCACGATCAGCGAGTCGATCGCCATATGCGGGTCGTCGCTCTTGCCCTCGTAAGGCAGGCGGCTCAGCACATAACGCATGGCGTTCAGACGGGCGCGCTTCTTGCAGTCGGACTTGACCACGATCCACGGCGCGTCGGCGGTGTCGGTGTGGGCAAACATGGCTTCCTTGGCGCGCGTGTAGTCGTCCCACTTGTCCAGCGACGCCAGATCGACCGGGCTCAGCTTCCATTGCTTGAGCGGATGCACCTTGCGTTGCTGGAAGCGGCTGCGCTGTTCTTCCTGGCTGACCGAAAACCACAGCTTGATCAGCGTGATGCCGCTGCTGACCAGATGGCGCTCGAAATCTGGCGTCTGGCGCAGGAACGCCAGGTATTCGTCCTGCGAGCAAAAGCCCATCACGCGTTCGACGCCGGCGCGGTTGTACCAGGAGCGATCGAACATGACGATCTCGCCGGCGGTCGGCAGGTGTTGCACGTAACGCTGGAAGTACCACTGGCCCTTTTCGGTATCGGACGGCTTTTCCAGTGCGACCACGCGCGCGCCGCGCGGATTCAGGTGTTCCATCATGCGCTTGATCGTGCCGCCCTTGCCCGCGGCGTCGCGCCCCTCGAACAGGATCACGACGCGCTGGCCGGTGGCCTTGACCCACGCCTGCAGCTTCAGCAGTTCGACCTGCAGCTTGTACTTCTGCTTTTCGTAATTGCGCCGCAGCATGCGGTGACGATACGGGTAGACGCCCTCGCGCCAATCTCCCGCCAGCTCGTCGTCGGGATTGCGGCGCGCGCCCGGGGTCTGACGGTTGGCCTCCAGCAGCGCACGATGCACCGCCTGCGCGTCGTCGGGCGACAGCGCGTCGATGACGGTGCGCAGCGCCGCGTGCGCCTCGCCCGGATTGCCGATGGTGTAGCGGCTGGCGATATCGGCCAGCACCGCCGCGGTCTCCTGCCGCGCCGCGTCCTGCCGCGCGGCCACGCGCTTGCGCAATTCAAGGGCCGGTTCAACGGCGGGGTCGATGGCTGCCCCTGCAACGCCGGCCGGCTTCGCTACACCCTTGGCGGCGCGCGTGACGGGCGCGCGGCGCGTGCTTGCCGTACGCTTGGCGGCGCCTTGGCCGCTGCTGGACCGCTTGGCGGGCGCCGGCGGGGCGTCTTGATCGGGGGCTGGCGATGTCTTGTCGGTCATTGGTCCTGTCCTTGCTGCGCAAACGTCAAACCCTAACGTGCGCCACGGCACGAGGGATTGATGGGGATCAACGGTTGTAACATTTTTTCACGAACCCGGCCCCATTACACTGCACGTCCCTCATCCCCTCATTCGCGACGCCATGTGGTCACGCATCAAGCGATGGTTTGCCGGTCCGCCAGCGGCCGAAGATCCCTTGCAGGAAATCGTGCGCTTTGACGACGCCGGCCTCACGCGGTCGGGCGAACTGGCGCGCGCCATGGGGCTGCAGCAGTTCTGGCCCTGGCGCGACGTGCATGAGTTCGGCTTCGCGTTCACCCAGGCGATCTATCCGGATCCCTGGTTTGGCGACTACATGGAAAGCCTGTGGTTCGTTCGCGTGGCCAACGAAGACGGCGGGCTGATGCGGATGGAGTTCGACGAGCGCGTGCTCGATATCAACGACCTGCCGCCCGCCCTGCTTCACAACATGCCGGGACTCGACATGGACGTGCTGCGGGCGGGACTGGCGACCGCCGCGCGCGGGCTGCGCCATTACGAAGGCGAAGGCGAATGGGTGGCATGGCGGCGCGACGTTTCCGAGGAACCGCCGTCATCGCCGCCCTGATCGCCGCCCCCTCGACGTCGTGTTTGCCGCCCTTTTGCGTCTCGCTGATTGCTCCCCTCGACGGCAGAGCCGATGCCCGGCCCGGCTACACGCGATCCAGCCCCTGCTTGAGATCCGCCAGAATGTCCGCCGGCGTTTCCAGCCCGACCGACAGCCGCAGCAGGCCTTCCGACAGCCCGTAGCGCTCGCGGTCCTCGGCCGAGTAGCTGGCATGCGTCATCGACGCCGGGTGCTGGATCAGCGTCTCGGGATCGCCCAGGCTGACCGCGATGCGCGCCAGCTTCAGGCTGTTCAGCAGCGTCTTTCCCGCCGCAAGGCCACCCTTCAGCTCAAAAGCCACCAACCCGCCGCCCGCCGCCTGCTGGCGCTGCGCAATGTCGGCGCCCGCCGTGCCGGACAGGCCCGGATAGAACACGTCGGCCACCGCCGGATGCTCGCGCAGCAGCTTGGCCACCCTCAGCGCGGATTCGCTGTGGCGCTGCACACGCAGCTCCAGCGTCTTGATCCCGCGCAGCACCAGAAACGCCGTGAACGGCGACAGCGTCGCGCCCGTGAAATACCGCAGGCCTTGCAGCCGGATGGCGTCGATGTGCTGCTTGCGGCCCACCACCGCGCCCGCCAGCAGGTCGCCGTGCCCGCCCAGGTACTTGGTGGCCGAATGCAGCACGATGTCCGCACCGTGTTCAAGCGGCCGCTGGAGCACCGGCGTGGCAAAGGTGTTGTCGACGATGGTCAGCAACCCCTTGCCACGCGCGATGGCCGAGATGGCCGCAATGTCCACCAGGCGCAGGTTCGGATTGGCGGGGGTCTCGAAGTACACCGCCCGGGTATTGGGGCCGATGGCCGCGGCCACGGACTGCGGCTGGGTGAAATCCGCGGATACGGCGCGCACGCCGAATCGGGACAGCCCCTGCGTGAACAGCGTGAAGGCCGTGCCGTAGACGATCTGGTCCACCACGATCTCGTCCCCGCTTTGCAGCAGCGAGAACAGGGTGGCCGAAATGGCCGCCATGCCCGACGCCGTGACCACGCCAGCCTCGGCGCCTTCCAGCGATGCCAGCCGCTCTTCCAGCAGCGCCTGCGTCGGATTCCGCGTCCGGCCGTAGACATAGCCTTGGGCCTCGCCGAGCCGGATCCGGTCGAAGGCCTCGATGCTGTCCTGCGTGTAGGTGGACGTCAGATACAGCGGCGGCGACAGCGCGCCCTGTTCGTCCAGCGGATCGTAGCCCAGGTGGATGGCGCGAGTCGCAAAACCCTGCTGCGCGTGGTCGGTCATGGTGTTCACTCCTGTCATGGGTGGGTGCAGGGGCGCATCGCGCCTGCCTGGAAATCGGAAATTGCCGCCAGCCCGCGGCATTGACGGGGCCGAAGCGAGTCTTTACAGTCAAACGCCGTATCCCCGTTTTCGTGCGCGACATGAACGACCCGCAAGCGCCCGCCACGGCCGCCGGCCCGGCGGTTCCCCCCGCGACACCGCCCCAACCCGGCTGGCTGCTCAAGGCAGCCACCTGTCTGGTCTATTCCGGGGTGCTGGCGTGGGCGGTCTACAGCAGCCGGCCCGCCACCATGCTGGACGTGGCCAAGCTGGCGTTCGGCGGGGCTATCCTGCTGGGCCTCCTGCCGTTTCTCGTCCTGGGGGTCTTTTCGATCTGGAAGCGCTTTCGCACGCCGCGCAACCGCTTGCGCATCATGCTGGGCACGGGGGTATTTCTGCTGGCCGCCGTGGCCGGGCCGCTTGCCGAACGCAACCACGACAACCGCCAGCGCGACATTGCCAACACCGAAATCCGCAAAGCCATCGACGCGCTGCGCCTGCAGGCCGGCGGCGGCAGTGGCGCGCCCGAAGACGTGCCCGCCATCGACCCCTCGCCCAAAGCCACCGGCCCGTACGGCGAAATGGAACGGGCCATGAAGACCATCGCGGGCAAACGGCTGGCGCAGCATCGCGCCTACCTGCAGGAACTCAAGGAAATCGGCCTGCCCAAGCTGTTCGACGCCCGGCGGCTGGCGCGCGACTCGGGCCTGATCGAAAGCCGCCTGATCCTGGAACAGGCCGAAAAGCTTGTGCCGGGGTACCGCGAACAAAGCATGGAAGTGCTGAACGGCATGCCGGCGCTGGTGCGTTCGCTGACCATTGCCGAGCCGGAAAAGGACAAGATCCTGAAAGCGCTGCAGGACTCGCGGGCGGCCAGCACCGAAAAGCTGGCGCGCGTCTGGGACCTGGAAACGCAGATCCTGCACGAGTTCGGGATGATGATCACGCTGCTCGATGACAACCGGCAGTTCTGGTACGCAGACCGCGACGAGCTGATGTTCGGCCGCGACGCCGATCTGGCGCGCTTTCATCAGCATCAAGACGCCGTCAACCGGCTGGCCGGCGAGCAGGAGAAGCTGGCGACGCAGTCCCTGGCCGCGATGCCGCAAGCGCCCTTGCGCTGAACCGGACGATGTCACGCGCGCGGCTCGCATTGTTCACCGCTTGTGATCGGCGCGGCGCGACAGCCACTCGCCGGTGAACTGCACGATCGACACCAGCGCAATCAGGATGACGATCACCTCGAACATCACCCGGGTCTCGTAGCGCTCGTAGCCATAGCGGATCGCCAGGTCGCCCAGGCCGCCCGCCCCCACCGCGCCCGCCATCGCTGACGCGTTGATCATGGCGATGACGCTGACCGTCATGCCGCCGATGATGCCCGGCAGCGCCTCAGGCAGCAGCACGTGCCGCACGATGTGCCAGCGCCGGCAGCCCATGGCGCGCGCCGCCTCGACCAGACCGGGGTCCACGTCGTTCAGGCTGACCTGCGCAATGCGCGCAAAGAATGGAATCAGGTTGGCCGACAGCGGCACGATCGCGGCCCATGTGCCCAGCGTCGTGCCGACCAGAAAGCGCGTGAACGGCAGCATCGCCACCAGCAGGATGATGAACGGGATGGCGCGGAACGTGTTGACCGTGATCGACAGCGCCTTGTTGAACCGCGGACGCGGGTAGAGATTGCCGGGCGCCGTGATGGTCAGAACCACGGCCAGCGCCAGTCCGGTCGCGATGGCGATGGCGGCGGAAATGCTCACCATCGTCAGGGTCTGCAGAAACGCCTGCAGGTACTTGTCAAGCATCGGTAGCGACATAGCCCAGCACCTTGATCTGATCGGCCACCAGCGCGGCGCGCGCGGCCTCTTCCTGTAGCGCGTGCGCGGGCACGGACACCAGCAGACTGCCCTGCGCATGGCCGCGCAGCCGGTCCAGTCCGCCGTGCAGCAGCGTGGCGCCCGGCCCCATTGCCGCCAGCGCCTGAAGCGACACGCCCTCCGGCCGGTCCTGTCCGGTGAAGCGCAGGCGCAGCACCGCGACGCCGGCGCGTCCTTGCAGGTCGGGCACCAGCTTGGCCGCCAGGTCCGCGGGCAGGTCGTGTTGCAACGGCCGCAGCAGTGCGCGCGTGGCGTCGGCCTGAGGGTTGCCGAACACGCGCCACACTTCGCCCAGTTCGACGTTGCGGCCGCCGTCCAGCACCAGCACGTTGTGGCAGACCTCGCGGATGACGGCCATGTCGTGCGTGATCAGCACGACAGTCAGGCCCAGCTTGCGGTTGATGTCCAGCAGCAGGCCCAGGATCGACTGCGTGGTTTCGGGATCGAGCGCGGAGGTCGCCTCGTCGCACAGCAGGATCTCGGGCTCATGCACCAGCGCGCGCGCGATGCCCACGCGCTGCTTCTGGCCGCCGGACAGCTTTGACGGATACACGTCGGCCTTGTCCCGCAGGCCCACCATCTCAAGCAGCGCTTCGACCCGCGCCCGCGCCGCGGCCGGCTTCACGCCGGCCACGCGTAGCGGCAGCGCGACGTTCTCGGCCACCGTCTTGGCGGACAACAGATTGAAGTGCTGGAAGATCATGCCGATCCGGCGGCGCAGGCCGACGAGCGCATCCTCGTCCAGGCTGCCCACGTCCACGCCGTCCACCCGCACACGGCCGGCGCTGGGACGTTCCAGCATGTTGATCGAGCGCAGCAGCGTCGACTTGCCCGCGCCGCTGCGGCCGATGATGCCGAACACCTCGCCGCGCGCGATCGAGAACGACACGTCCGACAGCGCCGTGACGGGGCCCGCGGGCCCTTGATATTGCTTTTGCAGGCCCTCGAACACGATGTGCGCGTCGCGCCCCGGCGATGGCGCTGCGCCGGCCGCGTCCGCGGCCAGGGAAAGTTCGCGTTGCATCTTGGCTTAGAAGACCGGAATCACCGAACCTTCGAACTTGGTCAGGATGAACTGGCGAACCTCTTCCGAGTGATACGCCTTGACCAGCGCGGGCACCCACGGCGCGTCCTTGTCCTTCTCGCGCACGACGATGATGTTCACGTACGGATTGTTTTCTTTCTTCTCGACCGCGATGCCGTCGCGCGTGGCGATCAGCCCGGCCTGGTACGCAAAGCTGTTGACGATGGCCGCGGTGTCCACGTCGGGCAGCGAACGCGCCAGCACGACCGATGCGCTTTCCACGAAGTTGAGCTTCTTGGGATTGGACGTCACATCGGCCAGCGTGGCGGTGCCGGTGGCCGGGTCGAAACCGTCTTTCAGCGTGATCAGGCCCTGGTCGCGCAGGATGACCAGCGCGCGCGTCTGGTTGCTGGGGTCATTGGGAATGCCGACCTTCGCGCCCTCCGGCAAGTCCTTGAGCGACTTGTATTTCTTCGAATAGAACGCGATGGGCGAGATCAGCGTGTTCGCGACCGGCACCAGCTTGTAGCCGCGCTGTTTGATCTGGTCGTTCAGGAAGGGAATGTGCTGGAAGGCGTTGGCTTCCAGGTCGCCGTTGTTCAGCGCTTCGTTCGGGCTGGCGGTGCCGGTGATGACGACGGGCTCGACGGCCAGGCCGTTTTTCTTGGCCACCTGCGTCACCACTTCCCAGATCTGCTCGTCCACGCCGCCGCGCACACCCACCTTGAGCGGCTTCGGGTCTGCCGAGAACGCCGGGCCGTGGAACATGGCGGCCGAGGCCAGCACGGCGCCCAAGAGGCGCTTGAACAGCGGCGTCCATGCCATGCGCGATTGCTGCGCGCCTTGGGAAACGCCTGCATCCGCGGAAGCCCCGGCGGCAAGAATACGGATAGTCATGATGGAATCGCCTCTAAGTCAACGCAGTTATGAGAGAGACGATTCTAGGGACGGGGCTTATGCGCGCGAACGAATAGTTGGTTGAGTCGTTATTACGGGGTTTTTTGGATATGGCGCGTTGGCATATGGCGCGCCGGCGCGGTGCCGAACGCGCAGTCAGGCCGGGTCGATCAGAACGGGTCGATCAGAACGGCTTGACCACGGCCAGCGTCACGATGGCCGTCGCCGCTAGCACGACATAAGGCGCCTGCAGATCGATCAGGGGCGGCCGCTTGCCGCTGCCGCCGGCCATGCGCCGCAGCGATGCGCTTTGCATGCCGAGCAACCCCGACAGGCTCAGCGCGAAGGCCACCTTGATCCAGATCCAGTTCATCGCGAACCACCCGAACGTCATGGCCAGGTGCAGGCCGATGAGCCAGGTGATGACCATGGCCGGCGTGGTGACGTAGAGCGTCCAGCGGCGCAGCGCGTGAAGCATCTTGCGTTCCTTCGGCGCGTCTTCGCCTTCCTGCGGCTGCGAGGTCAGAAGAAACAGGGCAACGAAGAGCGAGCCGCAAAGCCAAGCGACCGCGGCCGCGACGTGGGCCATTTTGAGGAGTTGATATGTCATGCGCGGCATTATCGCCGCTCGCTGGAAGACCCGTGCGGCGCGTGCGCGCAGGCAGTTTGCGATACGGCAAACTGGGCGGCGGTCGATGCGCTGGGATGTTGGGCGTTAGTTGACGGACTGCGGCGCGGGCGGCGTGGCGGGTGCGGCGGGCGAACCCGTATCGGGCGTCGCTGCCGCGGGCGCTTTTTCCGTGGCCGATCCGGCAGCCGGCGCCCCTTGGACGGGCGAACCTGCGGCAGGCGAACCTGCGGCAGGCGATCCCCCCGTAGGCGTCTTCGCAGGTGCTGCAGCGCCAGCCGGGGCCGGCTTGTCACCGCCAGCCTCCGTCGGATTCAACGTATCCGCCGGCGCATTCGGAGCCACCACCGGGTCTGCGGGCGCGGGCGCCGGGGCGGACTTGGGCGCGGCGCCCTTCGTCCGCACGGGCGGCTCATGCGGCGCGGCAGCCGCCTGCGCATCCGGCAGGAACCGCTGCAGCAACTGGAAGAACCCGTCATAGAACTTGGGCCGCGTCACCGTCTGGCTGGCGGTCTTGACCAGCGAATCGTCGCTGCCCCCAAACGGCATGGACACCTGCCCCAACACGCTGACGCCCACGCTGGCCGAGTTGCCGGTGCGTTTGATCGAATAGCGGTCCTGCACGGCGTTCGCAAATACGGTGGTGCGGTCGCTCGCACCGCCGTCCGATGCGCATTCGACGTTGAAGCTGATCTGCGTATGCTGCCCGTCCTCGCCCTCGAAGTTCTTGTGGCCCGTGACGCGAGACGGCTCGTACTTGTCGATGAGATAGCCCTGGCTAAGCAAGGCGCGCCGGCCCGCGTCGCACGCGGCGCTGCTGGCCGCCGGAACGCTACGCGAATACGTATCCGTTTGCGCGAAGTCCTCGCGTTCGTAGACGGGCTTGGGGGAAGAACATCCGGCCAGGACGGCCGTCAGCGTGGCAAACAACGGAAAAGCGATACGGCGGGTGACGCGAGGCATGAGAGGTCCGGCGTGGGGCGACGACCTGCATTATCGGACAAGAAATCCGTTTATTTATTGGGGACGGGATACGCCGGAGATATGTTGAAACAGGTTCGAGCGATCCGTCATGACCGCCAAAGCGGTTCCCCCTGCGTGCCGGCGGGCGCATCCCGTACCGGCACACGTCGTAATTCGTATCGAAATCGGCGCGCCATTCCATGGCCCGCGCGCAACACCCTTCGCAACGCGTCAGTGCACACGTTCCTGAACCATGCCGATGCGCCGCGGGCCTGCTGCCGGCGTGCGGCGCAAACCCGCAATCAACGCGCGGCGCGGGCCGAGGACGGCTGCTCGTCCAGCTCGCCCAGGATTTCCGCCGCCAAGCGCACACGCGCTTCGTTCGGATAGTTGCGGTTGGCCAGGATGACGATGCCCAACTTGCGCGCGGGCACGAACGCCACATAGGCGCCAAAGCCGTTGGTCGAGCCTGTCTTGTTGAGCCAGCTCTCGCCCAGCGGCGCCAACGGCGGTTGCAGCGCCTGGGCCGGATGGCTCTGGCTGTTCAGCGTGCCGGCGTTGGCCGTCAGCAGCGTGTCCAGCGCCACCGGATACGGAAACTGTTCCCACGCCATGTCCTGCGTCATGCCGCCCACCTGGTAATAGCCGACGTGGGTGTCGGCGAGCGCGCGGCGGATGTCCTTGTCCAGCACATCCATGTCCATGCTGGCTTCAACGTAGCGCAGCATGTCGCGCGCGCTGGACTTGACGCCGTAGGCCTCGGCCGCGAGCACGCCGGGATTCACGCGCACCGGCGCGCCCTGCTTGTTGTAGCCCTGCGCATAGCGCGACATCTTGGCGGCGGGCACATTGATATACGTGCTGGACAGGCCCAGCTTCGGAAACAGGTCCTTTTCCATCGCCTGCGCGAACGGCTGCTTCATGCTGGCGGCGGCCACGACGCCCAGCATGCCGATGCTGGGATTGGCATACGAGCGATACGTGCCCGGCGCGTGCTCGGGCTTCCATGCCTTCAGGTATTGCATCAACTGCGCGTTGTCGCGCACGTCGTCGGGCACCTGCAACGGGAAGCCGCCCGTGGTGTGCGTGGCCAGGTTCACCAGCGTCAGCTTGGCGAACTCGGTGCCGGCAAGCTCAGGCACGAACCGCGCCGGACTGTCGGTCAGCGTCAGCAGCCCCTTGGCCTGCGCGTAGGTGGCGAGCGTCGCGGTGAAGGTCTTGCTGATCGACCCCAGCTCGAAGAGCGTGTCCCGAGTGACCGCGCGCCGCGTTTCCAGCGATTCGACGCCGTAGGTGTAGAAGCGCTGGCGGCCCTGATGCGTGACGGCGATCACCATGCCCGCGATGTCGTGCTGCCGCATGACCGCGCGGGCCGCTTCGTTCACGACGCTGTCGATGTAGGGCAATTCAGAGCGGCCAAGGGCGGGACCGGACACGGCGGTAAGAAGGCCGGCGCAAATCAGGCCGGCGCAGAGGTGTCTACGGGTATTCATGCAGCGTTCTCAGGGAGGGGGGACAAACGAGCCGGCAGGACGGGCCGCGCGGCGATGCCGAATCGTACCGCGACGCGCGTCCGACGAGGCGCATTTTTCCCTCCCTGCCGTGGCCTCAGGGCCTGGCGCAGGCGCGCCTTCGCCCTGCGCCCTGCGTCAGGCTAAGGCCGGCTCCGCGCGCAGCGGCTGAGCCGCATTCCCGATCCCCGTGCCGTCCTGCACCGTGCCGACTATGTCTTTGCAGACTTTCCCCTCCTTCATCACCAGAACGATCCGCGCGGGATCTACCAGCAGCGACAGATCGTGCAGCGGGTTGCCGTCCACCATGACGACGTCGGCCAGATACCCCGCCCGCAGCATCCCCAGCTCGTCAGGCCGCTGCATGATTTGCCCGCCCAGCCGCGTGGCCGCGACCAGCGCCTCGACCGGCGTCATGCCGATGTAGTCAACGAAGTATTGGAGGTCGTTGGCATTCGTGCCGTGCGGCATCCAGGCGAATCCGTAGTCGCCGCCCGGCAGGATGCGTATGCCGCGCTTGTGCATCTTGCGCAGGCTCTCCGCGGCGATTTCCAGCTCGCGCTTGTAGCCCATGCTTTCGGCTATGGCGGGCGTGATGCCGTAGTCGGACGCATGATAAGCGGTACGGACCAGCCAGCCGATGCCCGGCGCGACGAAATGCTTGTCCTTGTTGGCCTCCAGCATGTCCAGCGCTTCGTCGTCCGCGAAGCTGGCGTGATAGACCATTTCGATGCCGTGGCGCACGCATTGCTTGACCGATTCGCTGGACCGCGCGTGGGCCGCGATCCGCTTGCCGTACCGCTTGGCCTCCGACGCCAGCATGGCGATCTCGTCTTCCGCGAAGGGCGACATTTCGGCCGGCAGGCCGGCGATGTATTCGCCCGACAGATTGATCTTCAGATGGTCGACGCCGTACTTGATGAACGTCCGGACCGAGCGGCGAATCTCTTCGGGACCGCTGCAGACGCTGCCAAAGCTCAGCTCCTCGAAGTGCATGTGCGGCAAGGTGTTGTCGCCCAGCGCGCCGATGGTCGTGATCTCCTGGCTGCCAGCCAGGTAGCGCGGCCCCGGGCACTCGCCGGCCTCGATCGCGTTGCGCAGCACCACGTCCAGCCGCGGCTTGGCCGCCGCCGCGCCAATGGCGGACGTCCACCCCATTTCCAGATAGCGCTTGGCCACGCGGACACACCAGAGGATGTGCTCCTCGGGCGGCATGAACTGAATGGCCGCCAGCGTGGGCTGGTCATTCCACGAGAAATGCGTGTGCGCCTCAGTCATGCCCGGCATCAGGAACCGGCCTTTGCCATCGATGACGCGGGCGCCGTCCCGATTGACGCGTTCGGGCAGGCGCGCCACCTCGGCGATGCGGCCGCCGTCGATGAGTATCTCTCCGTCAAAGACGTCGTCGCCGCTTCCGTCAAAGATGACGGCATTGGTAATTGCGATTTTGGACATGCGTAGTCTCCTCCTGGCCCGCGCAGGGCCGGAATTTTTTTATGAAAAGTGTTGATGCGAAATCGGTGCTGCGGATCGATGCTGCGAAGCCGGTGCTGCGGACCAGGTACGGCGAGCCTGGCAGTCAGCCGCGCCTCACCGGACCAGGCCCGAATGAAACGCCTGGAACGCTTCGATGCAGGCACCCGGCTGCTCAAACGTGGTCCAGTGCCCGCAGTCCGGCACGATGGTGCAGCGGCTGCCCGGGATACGCCCTGCCATCACCTGCACGTTCGCTGGCGGCGCCACGCCGTCCTCGTCCCCCGTCACCAGCAGCACCGGCACGTCCAGGTGTTCAAGATCGGCAGACTTCGCGTCGGCCAGCGCTTCGCAGCTTTGCGCATACCCGTCCGGCGGCTGCCGCATCACGCTTTCGCGGACCAGGGCCAGCACCGCCGGCAGATCCACCTTGGTGCGGCGGCTGGTGGCGCCTTTGACGATGGCATCGGCGATCTCCTGCATGGCAGGCGCGCCCTGCCGGGCCAGCGCCGCGCGTGCCCGGATGCCCGGCCTCCCCGCCTCCGGCGGTTCGGCCAGCGGCCCGAACAGCACCAGCGACCGGACCCGGGCCGGTTCCTTCAACGCCAGATGCTGCGCGACGATGGTCCCCAACGAATGCGCCGCAACGTGCACTGCGCCGCAGTCCAGCGCTTTCAGCACCGCGACCAGCGCATCGACATAGCCCGCGATGGACAGTTCGCCATCCGGCAAAGGCGACCTGGCGCTGCCGGGCAGATCCGGGCGGATGACGCGATACCCCGTCAACGCGCCCATCAGCGGCGTCCAGGTGTTGGACGAGCCGCCCAGCCCGTGGATGCACAGCAATGCGGGCCCGTCGCCGTCGACTTCCACCGTCAGGCCATTGATCGTCGTTGTCGTCATGACGCCTTCTCCACGAATTCGTTCTCGATGCTGCCCAGCCCTTCCACCTCCACGCGCACCACGTCGCCGGTTGCCAGATACCGGGGCGGCGTCAGGCCCATGCCGACACCCGCCGGCGTCCCGGTGGCAATCACGTCGCCCGGGTACAGCGTGATGCCGCGCGAGATCGTTTCGATCAAAGCCGGGATGTCGAAGATCATGTTTTCCGTGGGACCGTCCTGCCGGAGTTCGCCGTTGACCCAGCAGCGCACGCGCGTTCTCGTCCCATCGAACGCATCCGCGGTGACGATCCACGGCCCCATCGGACAGAAGGTATCGAACGACTTGCCCATGTCCCATTGCTGGTGCCGCATCTGCACGTCGCGGGCGGTGACGTCGTTGATGACGGTGTAGCCGAAGACGTGATCCATGGCGGCGCCGCGCGCGATGTTCTTGCCCGTCTTGCCGATGACCACGCCCAGCTCGGCCTCGTAGTCGATCTGCGCGGACACGCCGACCGGCAGCAGGACCTGCGCACGCGGCCCCACCACGCATTCCGGCACCTTGGTGAAGACGATGGGCCACGATTCCGGATTGGCGTCGTTGTCCTTGAAGACGGACGCAGACAACTCCTTTGCATGCGCGTGGTAGTTGCGCCCCACGCACCAGACGTTGCGCCGAGGCCGGGGCAGCGGCGCCCGCAGGTCGACGTCGGACAGGCGCAGCGGCGCCAACGTGCCGGGCAGCGGGCGGCCCGCCGTCAACAGGTCAATCACGGCCTGCGCGCCGAGCTGCCTGCCCGCGTCGTCAAGCGCCAACGGCGCGACCGTCAGGCCGTCGTCCGAGACCAGGCCGACGCCGGGCTCTCCATTCATCAAGTAACTTGCAATGCGCACCGCGGTCTCCTTCGTGCTTCGGAAAATCGGCGAGCGGTTCATGCCTCGCCGTCAGCACGACTTTAGGAGCGCCGGCGTGGCCGCGCTTATCGTTCGGTGCGGGAACTTATCGCAGAGTCAGATGGCGTGATAGGTGTATACACCTAGAGCCCGGCAATGCCCGAAACCACGCCCATAAAATTCCCGCAGAAGGCCCCGGCGGACAGGTGGCCCCGGCGCGGCGAGCGCGCGCTCATCGCCCGATCAGAAACTGGGAGACAGATCATGCAAGAGACTTACGCCTTGCACGAAGGCGCGTTCGGCCGCGCGGTCGTGCTGGAGCTGCGCGGGGATTTGATTGCGCATGCGCATGCGGAAGTGCAGCTTGCCCTGTGGCTGGGCGGCGCAAGAGCCGAGGCGCACGTCGGCTCGAAACTGGTGCCTTACAGCGAACACCTGGCGTTGGGCACCAACACCTACGAATCCCATGACGCCCGCCTGCTCGACCGCTCGGGTCCGGCCGTCTTTCTTGTCCTGTACATCGCCAAGCCCTGGCTGGACGAGCGCCGCGCCGCCACCGGCCGCCCGTTTCATTTCACCGCGCCCGGCGTGCCAATCGATCCGGCCGTGCGCCAGGGCTGTTGGAGCCTGCTGGACAAGATCGTCGCGCCGCAGGACCATCCGCGCGCCGACATCGACGCCGAGGTCGAAGCGCTGCTGCAGGCGGCGATCGAATCGTCCTCCCAGGCCAGGCGCCCGCCCGGCGCGGCCTCCCGCCCGCAGACGCTGGACCGGCGGCTTCGCACTGCCATCCTGTACATGCGCGAAAACGTCCACGAACCGGTTGCCGTGGAAGATATCGCCAGCAAGGTGGGGCTGTCGCGAGGCCACTTCTTTGCGCTCTTCCGGGACCAGCTCAACACCACGCCGCAGGTGTTCTGGAGCGCGGTGCGCGTGGAGGAAGCCGTGCGCAGGCTGGTCCAGCAGGAACAGCCGCTGACCTCGGTGGCGATGGACCTGGGGTTTTCGACGCCCGGCAACTTCTCGCGGTTCTTTCGCGATCACATGGGCGTGTCGCCGTCGCGCTTCCGGCGCGCGGCCTCCGGGTCTGCGCCGCATCTGCTGACGGGGATTCCCTGACTACGCTTCTCCGCACTCCCAACGCGGAACCACCTCAAAAGGCGCATCTTCTGCCACCGGCAACAGCGCCAACGCCGCGCTAGCGGACGCTTCATTGATCCAAACCGTCGCCCCGTCCACCGGCGCTGGCGGGGCATCCGCCATCAACCGGTCCAGTTCCGCCTGCATCACCGGCGGCAGGTATTCCTTTAATGCGTTGATGTTCGCCGCGACACAAGCCACCGCCTCGGCCGCCGTGAGGCCATCCTCGACAAGATGCCCCACGTCCGCCGCGCTACGCACCAGCGCGTCGAACACGAACGCCTCGAATGACGCCCACTCCACGCGCGCATCGCCGCTGTCATGCCAGACGAGCGCAACGCCCACGCCGCCGCCCGCCGTGGGCGTCAGGCAATAGGCATCGCCCGCGCCGGACTCTGCAAAGGGCAGAAAGCGCCTGCCATGCTGATAGCCGGGATTGAGCCATTCCTCGGCCGTTTGGCGCGCCTGCTGCGCGTCGATCCATTCCAAGTCATCCATGCAGGACAGCACGGGCCGCGCGGCCAGCGTATTGCCCTTCCAGTCGGCGCGCCACGCCGCGCTGTCCTCGCCATAGCCGGTGCGGCCGGCATCGATCAACCGGGCCAGCATGCCGGGCAAGGCTACGCCGCAGTCCGCGGCCAATTCGGCAAACGTTGCCATTCGTCTTTTTCCTTCGTCAGAACTCAAGCACATCCAGAAAGCACTCGGCCTCGACGGGGTCGCCCAGCACAATGGTCAGCGACTGCAACGCACGCGTCCGATGCTCGGGCCTGATTTCCCAGTCATCGTTGCGCAGGTCTTCGTCGGCCTCCAGGCAGACGACGCCGACCGCGGCCACCGCGGCCGCGAACGTCGGCAGATCGGGCGCCACCACGGCGGCGTCCCATGCGCCCGTGCCGTGCATGGCGTAAAGAATCTTGCCGGTTTCCGTGTCCAGGATGAAGGGGTCCGCGTTCTGGTCGGCAATCACCAGCCAGTTGTCCTGCCATTCGGCAACGCGTTCGCCGTTCGACGCGTCCCAGCGATAGCCGGCCTGCCGGTCCCACAGCTTGTAGAGCGGCGGAAAGCTGATGTTGGTTTCGGAAAGCGTGATGCCGACCGGCCCCACGTTCTGGTGATAGGTGGCGCCCCACGGGCCCACCAGTTCGTAGAAGTCGGCGAGCACCTGTGGCAGCGCAATGTCGCCCTGCCACGCGTCGCGCGGCTGCGGGCGCAGTTCGCCAAACCGGGCGAACTGCGCCCGGAGGGATTCAAAGGAATTCATGTTGATGCGTATCTGGACAACGTATTAGCGATAACTCTTGCCGCGCCGTCAGCGCGGACGGTAGCGCGGGTGGTAGCAACTGAACTTCGCACGCGGCGCCAGACCGCATTTTGCTACATTTGAACGCCCTGCTCTGAGGCGACGCACGATTGAAGCGCCACAGGGCGGTGGCAGAAGAAAACCGCTTTCGACCACGGACAATCCATGCGCCTACCGTTTGCAGTTTCCGCCTTAACCTTGGCCGCGCTCCTCGCCGGCTCCGGCGCTCACGCGCAGCAATGGTTCGACGTGCCGCCGCGTCCCGATCACCCCAACGTCTCGATCCGGATCGGGGGCCTGCCCAACACACAGCAAGCGTCGGGCCACGCCCGGGGCAGGATGGAACTACGCTACACCGCTGCGCAGACCATTCCGGGCGCGGACAAACAGCCCGTGCGCTATGACCGTTCGGTGACCGAGGTGCTGTTCGATTGCCGCCGGTCGCAGGTCGGCTTCTTGCCGGCCACCAGCTACTTCCTGAACGACACCCTCGTCACCACCATCAAGGACGAGACACTGGACGAAAGCCAGGTTCAGTTCGTGCGCTTTGCGCAAGGCAGCCCGCAAATTAAGGCGTTGCAGGCCGCTTGCGGAAAATAGCGGCGCTAAGCAAGCATCAACGTGCGCGGGGCGCGAGTGGGATCTTGCTCCGGTCCGCGCCGCGTGGCGTCTTCGGACAAGCGGAACACGCCCACCGCCCGCACCAGCTCGCGTGCCTGGTCCTGCATCGAGCCGGCGGCCGCGGCGGCTTCCTCGACCAGCGCCGCGTTCTGCTGCGTCACCTCGTCCATCTGCGCCACGGCAAGGTTCACCTGATCGATACCGCTGGCCTGCTCGTGCGACGCGGCGGCGATCTCGCCCATGATGTCCGTCACTTGCTGCACGGCGGTGACGATCTCTTGCATGGTGGCGCCCGCGCCCTCGGCCTGACGCGCGCCCGCGCCCACCTTGCCGGCGGAATCCTCGATCAAGGCCTTGATCTCGCGCGCGGCCTGCGCGCTGCGCTGCGCCAGCGAGCGGACTTCGCCCGCCACCACGGCAAAGCCCTTGCCCTCCTCGCCCGCACGGGCCGCTTCAACGGCCGCGTTGAGCGCGAGGATGTTGGTCTGGAACGCGATGCCGTCGATCACCGACACGATGTCGGAAATCTTGTGCGAGCTGGCCGAGATCTCCTGCATGGTGCCGACCACCGCGGACACCGCCGCCCCGCCGCGCAGCGCGATTTCCGATGCGCTGGCTGCAAGCTGGTTGGCCTGGCGCGCGTTGTCCGCGTTCTGCTTCACGGTCGAGGCAAGCTCCTCCATCGACGCCGCGGTTTCCTCAAGCGATGCCGCCTGTTCTTCGGTGCGGCTGGAGAGATCGGCGTTGCCCGCTGCAATCTGGCCCGAGGCGCTGGAAATCGTTTCCGACCCGTGCCGGATCGCACGGACGGCGCCCGCCAGCCGCTCCTGCATGTCCTGCAAAGCGTGAAGCAGGCGCCCGGTCTCATCGCGGGAGTCCGCTTCGATCCGCTGGCCCAGGTCGCCGCCCGCCACGGTTTCGGCGGCCTTGACCGCACGCGCCAGCGGACGGGTGATCGACCGGCTGACCTGCCAAGCGAGCAACGCGCCCAAGGCGAGCGCCAGGCCGGCCAGGCCCACGTTCAGGCGCTCGGCTTCCTGGATGACGGCCTGGCTTGCAATGCCTGCCTCGTCCATGTCGGCCGACTGTTCCCGGGACAACGCGATGATGTGATCCTGCAGGCTGTCCAGAATGGGCAACGTCTCTTGCAGCATGCGCTGGCGGGCGCCGTCGCGATCAGCGCTTCTGAGCAGGGCGCCCACCGACTGGAAGGACTTCACGTAACGGCCCCGAGCCTCTTCCAGCGTGCGCAGCCGGGCGCTGGCATCGGCCGTCGCCATCAATGGCCGCAGGGTGGCCAAGGCGTCGTCGATGCGTTTACGGTTGGCCTCGATCTGCTGGAACAGCTTGTCCATCGCGGCCGGGTCGGCGTTGACGATCAGTTCCAGATTGACGCGGGCGTTGGCGCGCGTCGTGACGTCGACCACCGAGATCGCGTTGGCCTTCACCCAGGTTTCCTGCGTGATGGCGCGGTTGATGCTGCCGATGCGTGTCAGTTCGAAATGCGACACGCCGGCCAGGGCCAGCAGCAGGGCCAGCACGACGCCGAAGCCCAGGCCCAGTTTGGTGCCGATGGAGAGATTGCCGAAATGGGTGCGGAGCTTCATAGAGGGGCCTCAGGGAAAACCCCAGTCTATGTTTCCCGACACATTTCGCAAACATTTGCGCACGGCGTTGTTTGCGATTCCACAAAGACAACGAAGATAAGCCGTGGCGCAGCAACACTGCTGAAACAAGCTTGACGTCGGCCCGCGTGCGGCAGCGTTCAAGCGGTGTTTGCCGCGCAATCGCCGTGCTATTGATACCGCTCGCGATATCCCACGGGCGACATGCCGCAGTATTTGTTGAAGATGTCGCGGAAGGCCTTGGTGTCGTTGTAGCCGACTTCGTACATGACTTCGGCGACGCTCTTGCGCGAGCTTTCCAGCCGCTGTTTGGCGGCTTCGACGCGAACACGCTGCACGTATTCGACGATGCTGTTGCCGGTGGCCTGGCGGAAGCGCCGCTCCAGCGTGCGGCGGCCCAGTGCGTGGCGGCCGGCCAGTTCCTCGACGGTGATCTTTTCCTGGTAGCGGCCTTCAATGTATTCCTGCACCGCCCGCACGATCTCGTCCGCGTGCGACTTCTGCCCCATGAAGACCGAAAAAGGCAACTGGCTCTGGCGGCTCCAGTCCAGCTGGAAATACTTGGCGCACCAGATCGCGGTGTCGCGGTCGGTGTACTTTTCGATCAGGTGCAGCACGAGATGCGCGGCCGAAAATGCGCCGCCGCTCGTATAAACGCCGTTTTCTGCCATGACGACGCGATCGCTGGTCCATCGCACCGTCGGAAAAAGGCTGGCGTACAGGTTTTGCGCAACCCAGTGCACCACCGCCTGCTGCCCGTCGAGCACGCCGCCCGCGGCGAGCAGCGCGGCGCCCATGCACAGACTGGCGACCTCGCCGCCTTCGCGGTGATGGCGCGACAGCCATTCGATGAGTTCGCGGTTGGACAGGACCGCGTCCGATACCGAACCCAGAAGCGGCGGCGCAATGCAGATATGGATGTCGGTGGCGTCGGCCAGCACCATGTCGGCCTGCACCTTGATGCGTCCGTCGTCCAAGCTGACCTCGCGCGTCAGCGCAAGCGTGCGCACATGGAACCGCGGCTCGCGGCCGTGCGCGCGCAGGTATTCGTTGGCCACCATGAAGCCGTGGCGCGCGGTTTCCAGGGACGCAATATTGGTCCCCTTGGGCAGCAGGAACGCGACGTTTTTCATGTTGCCAAGCATACGCCTGCAGGCTGACGCAATCCACCCGCAAGATTGTCGCAATTGCCTATCTGAAAGCCGCGCGGATCCCGATAAAGTGGTTCCTGCCGATCCAGGAATCCGGACGGCGGCCGGAACGGATTGCGGACGTGCCGGCCCAAACCAGAACAACACGGACGTGAGGAGTGATCGATGGACAAGTACATAGACGGTTTCCTGCTGTGCGTACCCAAGGCCAACCTGGAGACATACAAGAAAATGGCCACGCACGCCGAAGGCATCTGGCGCGAGCACGGCGCGCTGGACTACCGCGAAGGCGTGGCCGACGACATCGATGGAGAAGGCTTCGCGTCATTCAGCGCGGCGGCCGGGGCGCGCGAAGGCGAAGTCGTGGTCTTTGCGTGGATCCTGTACCCCAGCAAGGAAGCGCGCAACAGCATCAACGCCAAGGTGATGTCCGATCCGCGCCTGGCGGAGATGTGCTGCGAGGGCGTGTTCGACGTCAAGCGCATGTGCTGGGGCGGCTTTGCCACGCTGGTCGGCAACTAGCGCGCGCGGCCACGCCCCGAGCGCAACCATTCAACCCGCAGCCGTTCAATAAACCTGGAGACACATCATGGCCACCAAAGCAGCCAAGCCCATTCCCGACGGCATGCACACGCTGACGCCGCATATCATTTGCGAGGGCGCCTCCGACGCGCTCGCCTTCTACAAGAAAGCCTTCAATGCCGAGGAGCTGATGCGGCTGCCCGGACCCAACGGCAAGATCATGCACGCGGCCATCCAAATCGGCGATTCGGTCCTGATGCTGATGGATGATTTTCCGGAATGGGGCAGTCTGGGACCGAAGGCGCTCAAGGGCACGCCCGCGGTGCTGCACTTGTACGTGACCGACGCAGACGCCGCGATCCAGCAGGCGGTCGCGGCGGGCGCGCAAGTCACGATGCCCGCTGCCGACATGTTCTGGGGCGACCGCTACGGGCAGGTGGTGGACCCATTCGGCCACCGCTGGTCCATCGCCACGCACATGCAGGACCTCACGCCCGAGGAGATCCAGCAGAACATGGCGAAGATGGGGCCGATGGATGGCTGCGGGGACCCGTCAAAAAAATGAGCGTGCGGCGCGGCGCGGGGGACGCCGCGTCCGCCTTGATTCATCAGGGGGCCAGTTGCGGGTACGGTCCCAGGAAATCCAGCTTCCCGATCGGCACGCCGGCCTGGCGCAGGATGCCGTAGGCGGTGGTCACGTGGAAGTAGAAGTTGGGCAGCGCGAACGTCAGCAGATACTCGTCGCCCTGGAATTCAGGCTTGAAGTTGCCAAAGCTCAGCGTGATGCGGCGGCCTTCGGCGCCGTCGACCTGCTCGGGTTTGACGCTTTCCAGATATGCGATCGTGTCCGCGACGCGCTGCTGCAATTGCGCAAGCGTGGTCTCGGTGTCGGCGAATTTCGGGGCGTCGCCTTGCGACAGCCGCTGTGCCGCGAACTTGGACGCATCGCTGGCACGTTGCACTTGGCCCGACAGCGGATACATGTCAGGCGCGAGGCGCGCGTTAACGAGTTCCGAGGGGTCGATGCCGGTGGCTTGCGCGTGCGCAGCGGCCTTTTCCAGCAGCGCGGCCAGCACGTTCAGGCCGCGGATGAAGACAGGCACGGACGCCTGGTACATGGACAGGGGCATATCGACGATTTCCGTAAAAATGGGGTTGGCGAAGGGTGTCAACGGGCGCCAGGCGCTTTGAGATTGCAGCGATGTTACGCCGCCACGGAGTCGCCCGGACGCCGGTGGCGGCGACAACATCATTCTGGATGCCCGGACAATGGCGCACCGCAGCCGCCCAGCTGCCTGCCGCTCACCGCCAGCCACCGGCCAAAGTCTGTGATGCCGGTGGCCGTCATTGCGCAGCGGCAATCGCGCCCGCACGCCGCTGACTCTGAAAGAACCGCCACACCAGCGCGGAGGCATCGGGACCGCTGCGCGCGTGATACCGGATGGCAGGATCCCCGCCACTCCAGGCGTGTTCAAGCCGCGTGATCTCGCACAGCCGCAGCACCGTCTTGCGGCCGCGCAACACATCCACCCGGCGGTACGCTTTTTCGGTGCCCAACCCCAGCACGCGCTCGATCGGCAACGCGTGCGGATCGGCGGCATTCAGGTTGCGGAACTGTTCAAACAACTGCCTGGCATTGCGCGGCGCCACGGCCGGATCAAGCTGGCCGTGCAGGATCAGTGCCGGCATGCCCAGGTCGAAAACGGCGGGGTCCGCCACGGCTTGCACCAGCGGCGCCAACGGCTTGATACTGCCGCGCCGCATCGTGCTCAGGCCATTGCCGGCGTTATGCGCGTCGCCCACGACCGGCCCCGAGTGCATGGCCACCGCGGCGATCAGACTTGGATGACGCAGGGCGACCAAGGCCGCCATCCCCGCCCCTGCCGACAGGCCCGCCACGTAGACGCGTTCGGGGTCCAGACCGTGGCGCACGACTTCCGACCGGATCAGGGCCGCGATCAGATCAGCCTCGGCCCCGCCATGATCGTCATCCGGCTGAAACCAGCGCCAGCAGCGCTGCACCTGACGCGCCAGGGATTGCTGCGGATACAGCACCATGAAATCCCCGGCGTCCGCCCACTGGTTCATGCGCGATCCACGCGCGAAAGCCTCGGCTGTCTGCCGGCATCCGTGCAGCATTACGACCAGTGGCATGCCGGCGGCTGTGGCAGTGGCGGAGGCGGGGGTGTAACGCGCAAAGGCCAGCCGGCGGCCGGTCTTGTCCGTGAACTGGCGGGAGGCCTCCCAGCGGCCGGCGCCAAGCGACGCCGCCTCGGGCGCCGCTGCCCTGCCCGCGCCCGCCGTCCCGCCCGGCCGCGCCGTCTTGACCGCCCGCCCCGCCGTGGTGCCGGCGGCCGTCTTGCGCGACGGCGTGGCGCGCTTGCGGGCTGGTTTGGGGGCCGCCATGCGCATTGCCGTGCGCTGGAGGCGGGTGATCTTTTTTGCCGCTTTGAAAAACAGACTGCTGAAACTGCGCGCCATTGTTAGGGCCTGTTCGGAGGTTCCTGTTTGCCGCGCCGCCCGGGGTGCCGGGGTTGGCAGCGCCGGACGGCGGTCGCCGCGGCTACGCCGCTCCGCAAGGCGGATGCCTGTCGTCTGGTGCGCATGTGTGGACGGGCGGAGAGGACGCCCCAACCGAAAGACCTGATGCCGGATTCATGAGTGCTTCCCCTAAGAGTGTCGATCACGGCAGCGCCTGGCGCGGCCGACGTGCAAGCCCGGAGTGAAGAACATGCGACGCCTCTATTGGGCGGTTTGTTCGCGGGACGAATGTATCACAGCGTAACGACGTTGCGATCGGTCAAGCCTACCCGACGCGCGCCTTGAGCGCGCATGCCAAAAAGCCTAAGGTGGAAAACTTGTCATCAACAGGCTCCCCATGTTTCCCAACGACCGACCCCAGACCCTGGGCGAAGAAATCGCCAACAGCATCAGCCACGGGCTGGGCGCCGTGGGCGCGCTGGCCGGCACGCCGCTCCTGATTGCCGCCGCCGTGCGCCAGGGCGATGCCGCCTTCATCGCCGGCGCCGCCGTGTTTGCCGCGTCAATGTGCCTGCTGTACCTCGCGTCCGCCATCTATCACGCCCTGCCCCGCTGCCGCGCCAAGCAGATCTTCAATGTGCTGGACCACTCGGCCATCTACCTGCTCATCGCGGGCACCTACACCCCGTTCGCGCTGGGCGCGCTGCGTGGCCCTTGGGGGTGGACCCTCTTCGGACTGGTGTGGGGCCTGGCGCTGCTGGGCGTGGGCCTGAAGGCCAGCAAGCGGCTCAACCGGCCCGCGCTATCCACGGGCCTGTATCTGGCAATGGGCTGGATCGTCGTTATCGCGGTCAAACCCTTGCTTGAACTGGTGCCGACCGGCGGCCTGTGGTGGCTGGTGGCTGGCGGCCTCGCCTACACCGGCGGTGTGGTCTTCTTTGTGTTCGACAACCGCTGGCGCTACAGCCATTTCATCTGGCATCTGTTCGTGCTGGCCGGCACCGTCTGCCATTTCTTCGCGGTGTTCTGGTACGCGGCGTAAGCCCGCAAAGGCGCCCGATCCGCTTCCGAAGGACAAACCTAAGGACACATCGCGGCCAGCAGCGACTACGAAACCGCGCAAAACGTTTCGAACGCGAGGGACCGGCGTCCCCCGGGGCTGCCCCCGCACCGCGCGTCAGAGATCTCGTGGTCTGCCGACACAGGAAAACACATCGCGAAACTTGTCCCACGGCGGTCCGGCTGGTCATCATGGTCGGACTTTCAACCGGAACAAGGAGTTTTGATGCAGCGTTCCAAATATGCATTCCTATCCGCCGCCATTCTGATGACGGCGCTGTCCGGTGCCCCTGCCCTGGCTCAACAGGCCGCCCAGGCTCCGGCGCAGACGCAAGCTCAGCCGGGCATGGCGCCCGCCGTGCAGAAGCCGACGGATCAGCAATTGCAGAAGTTCGCTTCAGCGTCGCAGAAGATCTCTGGCGTCGTTGACGAGTACCGTCCGAAGGTCGAAGCCGCCAAGACCGACGACGCCAAGCAGAAGGTCGTCAAGGAAGCGGACGAAAAAATGGTCAAGCTGGTCCGCGCGGACGGGCTGTCGGTTGAGGAATTCAACGGCATCGGCCAGGCCGTGCAGCAGGATCCCCAGCTTCGTGATCGCCTGATGAAGATGCAGCCGGCGCGGTAAGCCCGGGCGCTGACGGACACGCAGTCACGCCGCCCACGACGGCCGCCTCGGAAAAACAAGGCGCCGCATTCCCTGAACGGGACATGCGGCGCCTTTTGCATTGTGCGAGGCCTGACGTTGCAGTTGTGTCAGGTCTTCAGGCGGTAGCCCGTCTTGAAAATCCACCGCACGCCAATCAGGCATGCAACCAGGAAGGCCAGCGTCATGCCCACGCTGACGCCGATGCTGACGTCCGCCACGCCAAAGAACGCCCAGCGGAAACCGCTGACCAGGTAGACCACCGGATTGAACAGCGTGACGGTCTGCCAGAACGGCGGCAGCATGTTGATCGAATAAAACGTGCCGCCCAGAAAGGTCAGCGGCGTGATGATCATCAACGGAATGATCTGCAGCTTTTCAAACCCGTCGGCCCAGATCCCGATGATGAAACCGAACAGGCTGAACGTGACGGCGGTCAGCACCAGGAACGACAGCATCCAGAACGGATGCGCCACGTCGAACGTCACGAACAGGCGCGCGGTGGCCAGCATGATGAGACCCAGGATGATGGACTTGCTGGCGGCCGCGCCGACGTAGCCCATCAGGATTTCCACATACGAAATGGGCGCCGAATGGATTTCGTAGATCGTGCCTGAAAAGCGCGGCATGTAGATGCCGAACGAGGCGTTGGCCACGCTCTGCGTCAGCAGCGACAGCATGATCATGCCGGGCACGATGAACGCGCCGTAGCTCACGCCGTCAATCTCGACCATGTGCGAACCGATGGCGGAGCCGAACACGACGAAGTAGAGAGACGTTGAAATCACCGGCGACAGCACGCTTTGCATCAGCGTGCGCCAGGCGCGGGCCATTTCGAAAAGGTAGATGGCGCGGATGGCGTAGAAGTTCATGATTGACCGTGCACCAGGCTGACAAAGATGTCCTCGAGCGAGCTTTCCGAGGTGTTCAGGTCTGCGAATTCGATCTGCAGGCGGCTCAGGTCCTGCAGCAGACGCGAAATATCGCCGCCGCGCTCGTTGTCGTAGGTATAGACAAGCTTGTAGCCGTCGGGCGAAAGCTCAAGCTGGTAGGCGTCCAACGCCGTCGGAATGCCGGGCAGCGGCGCCTTCAGTGTCAGCGCAAGCTGGCGTTTGCCCAGCTTGGCCATCAGCGCATTCTTTTCCTCGACCAGGATGATTTCGCCCTTGCGGATCACGCCGATGCGGTCCGCCATTTCCTGGGCTTCTTCGATGTAGTGCGTGGTGAGGATGATGGTGACGCCGCTTTCGCGCAGCCGTCGCACCATTTCCCACATGCCGCGCCGCAATTCGACGTCGACACCCGCGGTGGGTTCGTCCAGGAACAGGATGGCCGGTTCGTGCGACAGCGCCTTGGCGATCATGACGCGCCGCTTCATGCCGCCGGACAGCGCCATGATGCGGCTGTCCTTCTTGTCCCACAGCGACAATTCGCGCAAGACCTTTTCGATATAGGCGGGGTCCGCCGGCTTGCCGAACAGGCCGCGGCTGAAGGTGACCGTGTTCCAGACGCTTTCGAAGGCGTCCGTGGAGATTTCCTGTGGCACCAAACCGATCTTGGACCGGGCGGCGCGGAAATCGGACACGATGTCGTGGCCGTCAGCCAGCACCGTGCCATGGGTGGGATTGACGATGCCGCAGATGATGCTGATCAGCGTCGTCTTGCCCGCGCCGTTCGGCCCGAGCAACGCGAAGATTTCGCCGCGCTGGATGTCCAGGCTGACATTCTTGAGCGCCTGGAATCCCGACGCATATTGCTTGGATAAGCCTTGTACTGAAATGACTGGCTGCACGCGAGCCCCCAACTTGACCATAGCCGGAGGATTTTACCCGTCGCGCGGCCCGCGCTTGTTCAACCTGGCGGAACGGTGTGTTTTCTTTTTGGGAACACTGGAACTAGTTTTTGGAACACTGGAACTAGAAGTCGTCGTCCTCTTCAACCTTGGGCATCAGGTACGCCGTCAGCGCGCTGGACAGGCCGGCCATCACCCACAAGACAAAGAACGACACCGTGTAGAAGCCCATTCTGCCGGTTGGGACGTAGCCGAAAATGGCCACGTCCAGCGGATCGATCAGGGCGAAGATCAGTGCGCTACCCGCAGCCGCCGCCATGAACGACGGCCACAGGATCCACATCAAAGATCGCAATCCCATGCCTGAACTCCCCCGATCAAGGTTTGGCGGCTGCAGAGCCGGCGGGCGTCGGCGCCGGGCTCGCGGTCGCGCCGGACGCGGTCTGTTCGATGACCAGACCGCGTTTGACCACACCCTCCTGGATGGGCTGGCTGGCGAATTGGGTCATCGCGAAGTAGATCGTGATGAAGCAGCCGATCATGGCGGCGAACGGACCCGCCATCAGGATCCACGGCCAGGGCTCGCGGTACCAGGGCTTGGCGGGATGCGCCGCGTCGGCGGCGTCAACGGTGATTTGTGCAGCGTTCATGAAAATTCCTTTTGGTGACCAGGGCGGTGTCTGCCCTACTCGGGCACGTAGAAACTGGCAGCCTCGTCGGTTTCAACCTGCCGGTTCTCGCCATCCTGCCCCTTGGCGCGCAGCGTGATGGGATGGGCGCCGGGCGCTGCGCCCGCCGGGGCGCGAATGACCATCGGCACCAGTTTGTTGGCGGCGGGTTCGACCTCGACCACGTCCGATCCCTGTTGGCCCGCCAGCACCGCCAGGTCGGGCATGCCTTCGGCCGTCAGGCGCAGCCGCATGGGCGCGTCCGACGTGTTGATGATCTGCAGGCGATACACGTTTTCGATCATGCCCCCTGCCACCTCGCGGCCCAGCACGCCGCGGTCGCGGATCACATCGACGCGCAGCGGGTTGCGGACCACCAGCGAGACGACGAAGGCGATCGCCAGCAACAGGATCAACGTGCCGTAGATCAGGACGCGAGGCCGCAGCAGATGCGACCGCGCGCTCTTCGTGGACAGACCATCCAGCATGGCGCGCTCGGACGTGTAGCGGATGAGGCCTGGCTCGTATTGCATCTTGTCCATCACCTGGTCACAGGCGTCGATGCAGGCCCCGCACCCGATGCACATGTACTGCAGGCCATCGCGGATGTCGATGCCGGTCGGGCAGACCTGCACGCAGAGACTGCAATCGACGCAGTCGCCCAGCCCCTTCGCCTTGTGGTCCACCTTGCGCGAGCGGCCGCCACGCGGATCGCCGCGGCGCTTGTCGTAGGTGACGACGAAGGTGTCCGGGTCGACCATCACGCTCTGGAAGCGGGCGTACGGGCACATGTACTTGCACACCGATTCGCGCATGAAGCCGGCGTTGCCCCAGGTGGCGAAACCGTAGAACAGCATCCAGAACCACTGCCAGGGTCCGAGCTGCAGCGCGAAGAGTTCGTGGCCGAGCTCGCGGATGGGCGCGAAGTAGCCGATGAACGTAGAGCCGGTCCACCAGGCCAACGCGATCCACAGGAAGTGCTTGGTGAACTTCAGGCGGAACTTGCGCCAGCTCCAGGGGGATTCGTCCAGCCGGATGCGCGCGATGCGGTCGCCTTCGACCTTGCGCTCGATCCACATGAAGATTTCGGTGTAGACGGTCTGGGGACAGGCGTAGCCGCAGAACAGGCGCCCGGCCACCGCGGTGAAGAGAAACAGCGCCAATGCCGAAATGACCAGCAGCACGGCAAGGTACACGACGTCCTGCGGCCACAGCACCAGGCCGAAGATGTAGAACTTGCGCGCGCCCAGGTCGAACAGCACCGCCTGGCGGCCGTTCCATTCGAGCCAGGGCAAGCCGTAGAAGATGATCTGCGTGATAAAGACGAACGCGATACGCCAGCGGGCAAAGATGCCACTGACGGATCGCGGATAGATCTTGCTGCGCACCCCCGCCAACGTCTGCTCCAGGGTCTCCTGGCCAGGACGCGGCGGCCGCGTATGCGGCCGCCAGGGCGGCGGGTCACCGCCAGGCGAACTGCTGACGCTTGCGGTTGACCCATCTTCCATTTGCTGCTCCGTGCTTGTAAGTGCTTAGTGATATGGGAGGCCGCGCGGCCTCCCATTTACGTGCTGCCGGTTCACTGCTTGGCAGTGCTGCCCTCGGCCGGCGCGGCAGCGGTCTGCGTAGACGCGTCGGGCTTGTTGGACAGTCCCCAGACCCACGCAGTCAGGATCTTGATCTGCTCGGGACTCAGGATGTGTTCGTGCGCCGGCATGCGGTTGTCGCGGCCATCAAGAATGGTCTTGACGATGCTGGCTTCCGAACTGCCGTAGAGCCACACGTCGTCCGTCAGGTTCGGCGCGCCGACAAGCTGGTTGCCCTTGCCATCGACACCGTGACAGGCGACGCAGAAGTTGGCGAACTCGCGCTTGCCGCGGAACACGCGGACCGGATCGGCGGTCAGGCCAGACAGCGAACGCACGTACTGCGCGATGTCGCCGGCCATCTTGGGATCGATCGAAGCCTTCCAGGGCGGCATGATGCCGTGGCGGCCTTCCTTGATGGTCTGCATGATGGCTTCGGGCGAACCGCCGTGCAGCCAGTCGCCGTCCGTCAGGTTGGGAAAGCTGGGCGCGCCCTTAGCGTCGGAGCCGTGGCACTGCGCGCAGGTGTTCAGGAAGAGACGCTGGCCGATTTCACGGGCGCCCGGATCCTGCGCAATCTGCGGCACCGTCATGGTCTCGAAGCGCGCATAGATGGGACGCACGGCTTCAGCCATCTTGGCCTGCTGCTGCGCCACTTCGTCGGCGCTGCTGTAGCCCAGCTTGCCCTTGTATTCGCCCAGGCCCGGCATCAGGAAGAGGTATCCCAGTGCAAAGGCGCAGGCCAGCAGGTACATCCACGTCCACCAGGTGGGGACCGGGTTGTTGAGTTCGGTCAGGTCGCCGTCCCAGACGTGCCCGGTGTCCTCGACCTGGCCGCTGGCCGGCTTGGCGGTGAGCCAGCGGCGTTGCGTGTACAGCAGCCACACGCACCACACCACCCCGCCCACGGCGACGATCGAGATGAAATACCCCCAGAAGCCATTGACGAAATCGCTCATGACCGATTCGCTCCATCTTGTTGTGCCTGCCCGAATTCATCGGGCAGTGCGAACGGCAGCATGGCCGACTCGCGATTGGCGCCCTGGCGGCCGCGCGAGCAGGCCCACCAGACGATGCCGAAAAAGGTTGCCATCGAGATGGCGGTGACGATTGCGCTCAGGTAGCCGACCATGATCAGCCTCCCGTGGCCGCTTGCGCGGCGGGTTGCACGGCCGATTGGGCAGCGGGTTGCTGAGCCTTCTTGGCCGCTTCCGCCTTGGCCTCTTCGGCCTGCTTGGCAAGCTGCGCCTTGCGCACGCCGACACCCAGGCCTTGCAGATAGGCCACCAGCGCGTCTTCTTCCGTCTTGCCTTCGATGGCCTTGGGCGCGGCGGCGATTTCCTCGTCGGTGTAAGGCACGCCCAGGGCACGCAGGGCACGCATGCGCTGGTCGACGTTCTGGCCGGTGATGACCGTCTTTTCCAGCCACGGATAGGCGGGCATGTTGGATTCGGGCACCACCTTGCGCGGATCGCGCAAGTGGATGCGGTGCCAGTCGTCGGAGTAGCGCTCGCCGACGCGCGCCAGGTCCGGACCCGTGCGCTTGGAACCCCACAGGAACGGGTGATCGAACACCGACTCGGACGCCAGCGAGTACGACCCGTAGCGCTGGACTTCAGCGGCGAGCACGCGCACCTGCTGCGAGTGGCAGCCCACGCAGCCTTCGCGGATGTAGACGTCGCGACCCATCAGCCGCAGCGGGCTGTAGGGTTCGACGCCCGCCACGGGCTGGGTGGTGCTGTGCTGGAAGAACAGCGGGATGATTTGCACCAAACCTGCGAAGGAGACCACCAGGATGCTGGCGATGATCATCCAGCCGATGTTCTTCTCGAGGGTCTGATGAGAAAAGAAGCCGTGATTCTTGTTGGCCATGATGTCCTCGTCAAACAGTGGCCGGCACGGCGGTCGCGGGGACCGACGGACGGGCGGCATGGGGATCGTCTTGCGGAATGGCGGGATTGACCGCGGTCGCGCCGCTCACCGTCTTCCATACGTTCCAGGCCATGACGAACACACCGCACAAGAACAGGGTTCCACCCAGCAAACGGATCAGGTAGTACGGAACGCGCGTCTTCAGTTCTTCGACGAAGCTGTAGACCAGGGTGCCGTCCGGCGCCGTGTCGCGCCACATCAGGCCCTGCTGCACGCCGGCGATCCACATGGCGGCGATGTACAGCACCACGCCGATGGTCGCGATCCAGAAGTGCAGTTCGATGGCCTTGACGCTGTACATCTTTTCGCGGCCATAGAGGCGCGGGATCAGGTAGTAGAGCGAGCCGAACGAAATCATGGCGACCCAGCCCAGCGCGCCGGAGTGCACGTGGCCGATGGTCCAGTCCGTGTAGTGCGACAGCGCGTTCACGGTGCGGATCGACATCATCGAGCCTTCGAACGTGGACATGCCGTAGAACGACAGCGCAGTGACCATGAACTTTAGGATCGGGTCGGTGCGCAGCTTGTACCAGGCGCCCTGCAGAGTCATGATGCCGTTGATCATGCCGCCCCATGAAGGCGCCAGCAGGATCAGCGAGAAGGTCATGCCCAGCGACTGGGTCCAGTCGGGCAGCGAGGTGTACAGCAGATGGTGCGGGCCCGCCCACATGTACGTGAAGGCCAGCGCCCAGAAGTGGACGATGGACAGGCGGTAAGAGTAGATGGGACGGCCGGCCTGCTTGGGCACGAAGTAATACATCATGCCCAGGAAGCTGGTGGTCAGGAAGAAGCCCACCGCGTTGTGGCCGTACCACCACTGCACCATGGCGTCCTGCACGCCCGCGTAGGCGGAGTAGGACTTCCACATCGACACCGGCATTTCAATGTTGTTGAAAATGTGCAGGATGGCGATGGTGAGGATGTACGAGCCGAAGAACCAGTTGGCCACGTAGATGTGCTTGGACCGGCGCTTGATGATGGTGCCGAAGAACACGATGGCGTAGGCGACCCAGACCAGCGTGATCAGGATATCGATGGGCCATTCGAGTTCGGCGTATTCCTTGCTGCTGGTAAAACCCATGGGCAAGGTGATGGCGGCTGCGACGATGACGACCTGCCAGCCCCAGAACGTGAAGGCGGCGAGCTTGTCGCAGAAGAGGCGCGCCTGACAGGTGCGCTGGACGACGTAGTAGGACGTCGCAAAAAGTGCGCTGCCGCCGAAGGCGAAGATCACGGCGTTGGTGTGCAGCGGGCGCAGGCGGCCGTAGCTGAGCCATGCGGTGTCGAAATTCAATTGAGGCCAAATTAGCTGAGCGGCCAGAAAAACACCGACAGCCATGCCGACAATGCCCCAGACCACGGTCATGATGGCGAACTGCCGCACGACCTTGTAGTTGAAGGTATCGGACTTGCTTGCGATTGCGGGGCAATCGTTCATCACCCATCCCCTAAAGTAACAAGAACTTCCAGGCTTCGATGATGGGACTAGTCACTCGAGGAGGCGTTGATTTGGATCAACCGGGTTGCGACGCCTTGGACATCGCTGCATAACCGCAACGCTATTAGGGGTATCGGGCCGTGAAAAGACCTGGCCGATGCGCCGCGGCGGGGTCCGCAGAGGCGCATCGGCGGCGGTAATTTGCGCCGCGGCGATCAGCGGCGGCCGGCGGCGCCGCTGTCGTCGTCGCGCAAGATGGCCGTGCCGGCGCTGTCGGTGTCGTCGTACTGACCGTTGAAGACGGCCCACCAGAGCGACACGCCGATCGCCAGCACGAAAAGCAGCGACAGCGGCAGTAGCAGGTAGAGGATGGTCATGGCGCTGCTCCCAGCGCGGCGCCAGCGGCCAGACGGCCCGACCAGTCGCGGCGGCACAGGCGCCAGGAGTTGTAGGCCACGGCCAGCGACGACACCAGCATGGTGATGGCGGCAAGCCAGGGCGTGACCCAGCCCACCAGGGCCAGCGGCGTCATTAGCAAATGCCAGACGAGCGAGCCGTAAAGATTCTGCCGCGCCTTGCGCCGGGCTTCGGCAAGCAGCGCGTCAAGCGCGGCCTCGGGCATGTCGGGGTGCGCTGCCAGCGCGCTATGCGCGGAAGCCATGGCGGTGGGAACGGCCATGGACATGGCACAGGGACAGCTCATGACCAGCAGCGCCACCATGACGGGAATGCTGTGGGCGGGATCGATGTAGGCCCAGCCCGCCGCGGCGGCCAAGGCCAGCGCGACCTGCACCATGACGAAACGCGACGCCACGCGGTCGGCGCGCGTGCCGAGCAACAGGCGCTGGTCTTCGACGCGGGCATGGCGGCGGCCGGCGGAACCCGCGCCGCCGAAGGATTGTCGGGCGCACAGTTCCAGATAACGTGCGGTCAGCAGGAACGCGACGAACATCGTGACCGAGTCGAAATAGACTTCGCCCCGCCCCGTATACGTGGCGTGGACGCTGGGGATGAAGGCGGCGATGATGCCTAGCGCCACCGGCACATCCATGCCGGCGCGGCCCTGCCGCAGATTGGCGCCCGCGTGGCGCCAGATGGGCCATGCCGAATACAGGACGACGGGCACGGTCAGCGCGAAGCTGGCCCAGTTCATGAGGACGATGGCCCAGTCCAGGGTTTCCAGCGCGTCGGCGGGCATGGATTCATGGCGCAGATAGCCGGGCCAGGCGAACATCATGACCTGCATCATTGCCAGCCAGGCCAGCGACAGACGCACCAGCGCATGGCGGCGTTGCTGGCGGTCGGCATCGGGCAGGCTGGCCGGGACGGCGAAAATCGATTTGGCACGCATGTTGCCGATGGTAGTCAGGCCTGTCCCCGACCGCCTTGATCTGAATCAAGACGCCAAAGACGATTTGCCACTGCCCCGCCGCCGCGCTTCGGCAACATGCCGCCCGCCCATCCTCCGGCACTGATCTATGTGACGGGTGGCGCGCGGACGGGGCAACTGATAAAACGGTGCTCTGGCCGCTGCGGTTGTCCATTGCGCTGCCGCAGCCGCCTCCCCTACGCCCGCGGCACGTCCGCAGGTTCCGGCGCTGTCCGGCCGCGCTCGACCAACATGGGGCCGTGGTGACCATTCACCTGGCTTGCGGTATGCAGAAGACATCGACGCGGCGCCCCGTCGGGGTTTTTGTAACCGGCACCGATACCGGTATCGGCAAGACGCTGGTGTCGGCCATCCTCGCCCGCGCCTGGAACGCCGACTACTGGAAACCCGTGCAGACGGGTGTCGCCGAGGATCCGGGCGATACCGACACCGTGGCCCAGCTGGCGCAGTTGCCGCCCCACCGCCTGCATTTGCCTGCCTACGTCCTCCAGGCGCCGCTATCGCCATGGGCGGCAGCCACGCTGGAAGAGACCGTGGTCGATGCCACCAGCATCGTGCCGCCCCCGACACGCGCGCCGCTGATCGTGGAAGGCGCGGGCGGCCTGTACGTGCCGATCGACGATACGCACATGATGATCGACCTGATCGCGCGCCTGGGCATGCCGGTGGTGTTGGCGGCGCGCAGCGGACTGGGCACCATCAACCACACCTTGCTCAGCCTCGCGGCGCTGCAGCGGCGCGGCATTCCGGTGCTTGGCGTGGTCATGAGCGGACCGCCCTCCGCGGGCAACAAGGAAGCCATCGAACGCTTTGGCCGCGTGCGGGTGCTGGCCGAGATACCGCCGCTGCCGCGTGTGGACGCTGCCGCGGTCGACGAACTAGCCAAGGGCATTGCGCCGCTGACCGAATGCCTCGCGTCGCTATACGGCGCCGAGGCCGAAGCGGACTAGCCGGGCCGGCAGCGTCGTGCGCGGCGCGTCACTGCCGCGCCATGTCGATGAACGCCCGCAGCGCCGATGACACACGGCGCTGGCGGGGGTAATACAACATGAATCCGGGGATCGTCGGGCACCAGTCCTCCAGCAGCCGCACCAGCTTGCCGGATGCCAACAGTCCGGCAACGTAGTTTTCCGGCACGTAGCCGATGCCGATGCCGTCGGCGGCCGCCCGCACCTCGGCATGCACGTCGCTCAGGGCCAGACGCCCCGGCACGTCGAACTCCAGCACCTCGCCGTCCCGCTTGAATTCCCACTTGAAGTACCGGCCACTGGGGAAACGATAGCGGACGCATTCGTGCCTCATCAGGTCAGCCGGATGCCGTGGCGGCTCGCGCTCCCGGAGGTAATCCGGCGAGGCCACCACCACGGAGCGCAGCGCCGGGCCGATGGGCACGGCCACCATGTCCTCGGGCACCGCTTCGAGCAGACGCACACCTGCGTCGAAGCCGGACTTCACGATGTCGACAAAGCTGTCGTCTTCGCCGATCTCCAAGCGGATGTCCGGGTAGGCGGCCAGGAACTGAGCCGCCATCGGCATCAGCAGCAGGTACGACGCCGCGCGCGACGTGTTGATGCGCAGCGTGCCGGCGGCGGAGCCGCGAAAGTGGTTCATTTCGTCCAGCGCATCGTCCAGACCGTGCAGTACCGGCTGCAGGCGCTCGGCCAGGCGGTGGCCGGCTTCGGTCAGGGCGACGCTGCGTGTGGTCCGGTTGAACAAGTTCACGCCCAACCGCTCTTCGAGGTTGCGGATGGCATAGCTGACCGCCGACGTGGACAGGCTGAGCTCTTCGCCCGCCTTGCGGAAACTGCCCAGGCGGGCCACCGCGGAAAACGCGGCAAGGTGGGACAGGTTGTCGAGCGCCATGATTGTGCAAATTTGTTCAATAAATCATGCCGAAATTCTAGCTTGAACCGCAAAGCAGCCCGGGATTATTGTGAACGCCTGCTCAATAAACATCCCAAGAGGCCGTCATGATCCAAGCCCAAGGCTACGCCGCCCACAGCGCCGACACCCCGCTCGTCCCCTTCAGCTTCACGCGCCGTGAACCCGGCGATGACGATGTACTGATCGACATCCTGTATAGCGGCATCTGCCACTCCGACCTGCACCAGGCGCGCGGCGACTGGGGCAATTCCATGTACCCCATGGTGCCCGGCCACGAGATCATCGGCCGCGTCGCGCAAGTGGGCAAGAACGTGTCGAAGTTCAAGGAGGGCGATTACGCCGGCGTGGGTTGCATGGTGGACTCGTGCCGCCATTGCAAGGCATGCCAACTGAACCTTGAACAGTACTGCGAGGAAAACGCCACGCTGACCTACAACGACAAGGAACGCGGCAGCGAACAGCTGACGTTTGGCGGGTATTCCGATCGCATCGTGGTCCGCGAGCATTTTGTCGTGAAGGTGTCCGACAAGCTCGACCTGAAGGCCGTCGCGCCGCTGCTGTGCGCCGGCATCACCACCTACTCTCCGCTGCGCCACTGGAAGGTCGGCCCCGGCAAGAAGGTGGGCGTCATCGGTCTGGGCGGCCTGGGCCACATGGGCGTCAAGTTTGCACACGCGATGGGCGCTCACGTGGTGATGATCACGACGTCTGCCGACAAGGCGCGCGACGCCAAGCGTCTGGGCGCGGACGAAGTGCTGGTGTCGCGCGATGCCGACGCCATGGCCGCGCACGCCGGCACGTTCGACTTCCTGTTGAACACCGTTCCCGTCAGCCACGACGTCAATCCCTACATGGCGCTGCTGGCGCTGGACGGCACCATGGCGCTGGTGGGTGCATTGACGCCGCTGGATCCTATCCCCGGCGCCAACCTCATCATGGGCCGCAAGTCGCTGGCGGGCTCGGCGATCGGCGGCATGGAAGAGACCCAGGAGATGATGGACTTCTGCGCCGAACACAACATCGTCAGCGATGTCGAGATGGTGCCGATCCAGGCCGTCAACGAGGCCTACGAGCGGCTGGTGAAGAACGACGTCAAATACCGCTTCGTGATCGACATGGCTTCGCTGAAGGAAGAACGCGCCGCCGCGTAGGTCAGCACACACGCAAGGCAAAGCGGGGCCGGGTTCGTTACGGATGCAAACAAAAAAAAGCGGACCCGGATTCACGTCGTCAATCGGGATGGCGGCCAACCTGCGCGCCGCAGACCTACACCGCATCGCTTAGGACAAAAGGTTGAGAATTCACTTCAACCGTTCCTCTGGCCTCATACTTCCTACAACCTTCGTTCACATCCATCCGGCTTTTCCGGCCGTTGCTGCGGTCGCTCGTGGAATCGCGTGCGGGCGCAGCCGGGGCACGCGCGGCCTCCCGTCACGACATTGACGGCAGACGCGGCGGGCGGATAGATTTTCGCCACTTGCACCGTTCGATTCAGATCGGGCAAATCAAGCAGTCCGACATTCAAGCAGTTCGCTGTGCGCAGTTCGATTCGCAGGTAGCTGGACCATCGCCCGTACACGGGCATGGGCAGGGATTTGTTTCCCGGGTTCCTTGTTTGGAGAACTGGCATGGCCACGAAAAAGCCTCGTCCGGCCGCGAAGACCGACATCGTGAAACGCCGCGAACCTGCGGCAGGCGGACCTGCGGCAGGCGAACCTGCGGCAGGCGGACCTGCGGCAGGCGAACCTGCGGCAGGCGGACCTGCGGCAGGCGAACCTGCGGCAGGCGGCCCGGCGGCGGGCAAACCTGCAACGGGCGGACCCGCCGCAGGCGGACCAAGGGTGGTGATCGATGGCGGCGTTGTCCGCATCCCGCCCATCCTTCCTCTCTTTCCGCCCGATCACAACCGCAACTTCTTCGACGGCTCGCGGCCCGGCCATCCGGTATTGCGCGCCGACGATCTGCTGGCCTTGCGCATCGAACTGCGCAACCTGACCATCACGCCGGGACAGCCGCCGCGGCTGCAAAAAACCGCCAGCGGCGCCGCGACGTTGATCCTGCACTTTCCGCCGCAGTCCATCGCCGAGGAAACGTTCTTCGAGACTGCGGCCGCCGGCACGAAGAACCCCGACCCGCCGCGTCCCGGCACGCCCGCCAAGCCCGAGCCGTCCGGCGGCGGCGCCGAGCCGCCGACCGGCCCGCCGGTGCGCGCCCGCATCGCCAACGAGTCCCGGCTGGCCTTTACCGTGCCGGACGGCTTTGACGTGCCGTACACGCTGGAAGGCGTGCTGCAGGCCGTCGAGTCGCTACCGTTAGCCGTGCCCGCCAACGCACGGCCCCCAACGGCCAAGGCGCCGCGCCCCCCGCTTCGCTGGCACGACCTGCTGGAAATCGGTTTTGACAAGCGCGTGGCCAAGCTGCCCCCGGCGCAGCGCGCGGCGCTGTCGAGCTTTGCCTTGCGCAACGCGCGCATCGCCATGCAGCCCGACGCCCCCGGCGCCAATCTGCTGCTGCGGCAGGCAAGCGGCAGTCCGGGACTGCGGGCCTACCGCCTGCCGGCCGTCCGGACCGACGCACCGCCGCTGCGCGCCGGCGACATCGCCATCCCCGTGCCGCGGGGGCCGCGCCCCGCGCCGCCAACGGCGCAGCAGACGGCGATCGAACTGCCGTGGCGGCTGATCCTCAGCCCATATGCACAGGAGCGCTGGCGCCACGCGAAATCCCCCGCCACGTCAGCAGCCACGCTGCATACGGAGCTGTGGCACTCGCGGCTGCTGGCGCCCGCGTCGTCCGATCCCGACGTCGAACCGCCGCAGGCCGACGCCCAGCGCACCGTGCGCGCGGTCTGGGCATTGGGCGGCGAAGGCACCACGAAGCCCATGCAATCGGCCTTTCCCGTGCCGGCCAGCACGTACCTGCCCGCCCCCGGCATCAGCCCCTTCCGCATGCCGATGGACGACTTCGACCGGTTCCAGATCGCGCATCTGTCCTCCAATTTCTCGGTGGCCAATTACGCGCCGCAGGCCATCGGCACGAACCTGCTGATGTTGTCCGCGCTGGGCGCGTGGCTGGACTCGCGCGGCAACTGGGATGCGCCCGGGCTGTCGCTGGAAGAATGGACGCATCGCGGCGCGATGGGCCGCGACCACTATGTGCGCGTGGTCTACAAAGGCCTGCTGTTTCCGTTCGGCCATCGCGTCTCGCTCATCAAGGTCAGCGAACGCAAGTTCCATCGCGACCGCAGCGGCAATCCGGCGTACCTGCGCCAACGCCTTTTCATCGTCGTGCGCGAGCGCGAAAAGGTCTTTGCGCATCCCGACTACGTGACGCGCGATCCCGCGGGCAACACCGTGTTCCTGCACCGTCAGATGCCGTTGACCAGCGTGCGCATCCTGACCTCGTCCACGCCCAACCTGGATTCGCCGCTGGCATCGCCCGGCGGCGTCTTGGGCCAACTGCTGTTCTGGCCCTACGTGGGCGGCGTACCGTTCCGCTTCGCCTGCGCGGCCACGGACATCGACGGGCGCGTCATGCAGTTCGACCTGCCCATGATCTTCATGGACGGCGGCGAGGCCTGCCCGCGCAAGCAATCCGGGCAATGGCTGACGCCCATGTTCGACAAGGCGGAGGACTTTGCCGAAACCGCCCGGACCGCGTGGCGAAACGCCCCGCTGTCGCAGCGCAGCGCGCCCATGAACCAGCAGCAGGTAACGCTGGCGCCCAGCCAGAAGGCGGGCGACACCGCGGCGCAGGCCGACTCGCTGGAATTCGACGCGGTCGTCGACAAGGGCAACGTCCAGTTGCGGGCCTACAGCGACGACCTGACCGGCCCCGTCTTCTATCCGTACATCCGGCGCGCCGCCATCCGCATCGCCGCGCTGGCCAAGCTGACCGGCAGCGCAAAGAACAGCACGCTGACATGGAATCCGTACTACCTGGCGCACGGCTTTGACGGCAATGCCGGACAGGTGTTCGGCGACATCGATGCGGAGCCCGGCTACCAGGGCGGCGCGTCCCTGGACTTCTCGGCGCAGGGCGACCGCTCGGGCGGCTTCGTGCAGCCGAATCTGCGGCCCACGGCGCTGTCGCGGCTGGCGGGCCCCATCAGCGGCAAGGCCGACGACTTCATCGCCGGGCGCATGATCGGCGCCGACGTGTTCCCCGCGTCGGGCGGCGGGCTGCCGTTGCCGCTGTTGTTTGGCTGCATTCCGCTGGGCGACGTGATCCAGGTCGTGGAGGACGTGGCCGGGCAGGCGGACAAGGTGCCGCGCTTCGTGGCCGAGGCCTGCTCGCAGCTCGAAAGCCTGGTGAACGACGCCGGCCGGCTGTACGGGCTGGTGGCGGGCATGGTGCAGGAACCGGGCCGCATCGCGCAAGGCGCCCTCACCGCGCTGGACGACACGCTGGACGACCTGCAGGCGCAGGCCGAGGCGTACGCGCAACCCCTGGTGCAGAACGCACGCGACCAGGTGGACGCGCTGGCGGCGGCTGCCACGGCGATCAGCGCGCAGGTGGCGCAGCTGGCCGGCATGTCCTTCGACACGGCGCCCGCCCTGCCCGGCCTGCCAGCAGCGTTGACCGCAGCGCAAGGCGCCGTCACCAACTTGCGGGGCGCGGCGGATGCCAAGGTCGGCGGCGTCTCGCTGCCGTCGGGTCTGCGCCAGTCGCTCCTGGAAGCGGCACGGACAGCCGAGATCCTGGTCAACGGCCTGGGCGTCGTGCCCGTGCTGCTGACGCAAGGCAAGACGCTGTACGACGCGCTGGATGCGCTGGTCGGGCAACCCGATCAACTGGGCGCGATCTTCTCGGACCCCACGGTGCTCAAGCCCCGGCTGCAGGCCGTCTCCGCGGCGGTGCAGCCGCTGGCCGACACGATTGCCGCTTCCGTACTGTTGGACGGCGCGCCGCGCCAATTGCTGACCACCGCGCTGCGCGCCGTGAAAACCGCCATGGATGCGGTGCTGGCCAGCGCCGAGCTGCTGGAGATGCTGACCGGCGACGAATTGACTCTGCGCTTTGACTGGAACCCCGCGATCAAGAGCTGGTCGCTGGTCGCGGGCGAACCGCCGCTCTTTCGCGCCAATGACCCGCAGGGCTTTCGCGTGGCCGTGGAAGCCAAGGTGCGCAAGAACGGCCAGAGCGCGCCCAAGCTGTCGGTGACGTGTTCGCTCAAGAGCTTTGACCTGGTGCTGATCGCGCCGGCCAGCTTTCTGGAACTGAATTTCGAGAAGATCGAGTTTCGTGTGGACACCGCGTCCAAGATGAACGTGGACGTGCTGCTGACGGGCATCAAGTTCGTCGGGCCGCTGTCGTTCGTGGAAACGCTGCGCGACCTGATTCCGCTGGACGGCTTCTCCGATCCGCCGCATCTGGACATCACGCCGCAAGGCATCGACGCGGGCTACAACGTGGCGCTGCCGGCCATCGCCATCGGCGTCTTCAATCTTTCTAATCTGAGTCTGGGCGCGGGCTTCACAGTGCCTTTCATCGGCCAGCCGCTGTCGGTGCGCTTCAACTTCTGCACACGCGAGCAACCCTTCAACCTGTCCGTCTGCATGTTCGGCGGCGGGGGCTTTTTCGGCATCACGCTGGATCCGAAGGGCGTGCAGATCATGGAGGCGGCGTTCGAGTTCGGCGCCAGCGTGTCCGTGAACCTGGGCGTGGCCTCGGGCGGCGTGCACGTCATGGCGGGCATTTATTTCCGCATGGAGCAGACCGCGTGCTCGCTGACCGGCTATTTCCGCATGGGCGGGTACGTCAGCGTGCTGGGCCTGATCAGCGTGTCGATCGAGCTGTACCTGGAAATGCGCTACGAGTTCGAAAGCGGCAAGTGCGCCGGACGCGCCACGCTGACGATCGAAATCGAGATCTTCATGTTTTCCAAGACCGTGGAGATCAGTTGCGAGCGCAAGTTCGCGGGCGCCAACGGCGACCCGGGATTCCGCGACCTGATGGGCCCGCGTCCCGACCTGCCGCTGGACGAGGAACTGGCGCTCATCGACGACGACAGCCGCTACGCCTGGCGCGAATACGCCGAAGCCTTTGCCTGAGGACTGCCCATGCCCAAGCAAACCATCCTGTGGACCGTCATTCCCAACGGCCGCGTGCCGGACGGTGAATTCGCCGGCCGTCTGCGCGTGTCCATCGTGGCGTCGCCCCGGCTCACGCCGCAGGCCGCCGACGAGCAGCGGCTGGATGCCTACGCGGACTGGGTGGACTGGCCCGCCACGCTTGCCCGCGCGCGCTTCACGCTGAACGCCGATGGCGAGGAGATCCCGCTGGAAACGCTGCCGCAGGCCGATTCGCAGCTCTGGACGCGGCTCCTGCCGCCCGCAACGCCCGTGGCGGGCTTTGTGTTCCGCGACATGAGCCGCGTGAACCTGTTTTCGTTTTCCGTCGCCAGCGTACTGAGCCTGACGCGCGAGCATTATGGAAACCTGGCGCTCAACGCCACCACCACGCACCCGACGCTGCTGCCATGGCGCAACGCGCATCCCGGGTTGCGCGGCCTGCTGGAAGCCTGCGGCACCCGGACCGAACACGTGCGCGGCGACGGCCGCGAGCGCGTCGAACAGCTGGTGCCGGGCCTTGACCGGTTCTTCGGCGATCGCGAAGGCGGCATCGACCGCGCACTGCGCGGACAGGTCTATGGCGAGCACAGCGTGTATCCCGGCAAGACCACGGCCCCTGGCGGCGAGGCCGATGGCAAGCCGCAGGCCGGCCCCACGTTTGCGCTGCGCGCCATGCCGGGCCGGTGGCAGGACCCGGCGCATCAAGGCGTGGACCAGAGCCTGATGGCGAGCTGGCGCTCGCAGGGCGAGTACACGCTCTTCATGGCCAACCGCTTCTACCGCCGCGATCCGCCCACTGCCGCCCAGCGTGCGATCCGGCGGCCCGACGGCAAGAACGTACCGCCTCCGCCCAAGCAGCCCGAGATGGATTTCCACGCCATCGTGGCCTCGTATGGCGATTACCCGGCGCTGATGCGTCGGCTGGGGCTGGTGATCGACTGCGTGCTGCCTGCCGATTCGCCGCTGGACAAGCGGATTGCCGCCGGGCAGCAAACCCAGGGCCGAATCTTTTTGGTGCCGCGCTGGGACGGCGGGCAGCCCGAGGGTGGCGCCTTTCCCGCGACGGCCTGGTGGGGCGATGCCGAGCGCTTCACGACGCGGCCGCGCAGCCCCGACCATGAACGCGGCATGCTGCGGCTGCGCAGCGCCGACGACCGGTGGAATCTTACTGAGCCGCGCAATCCGCTGTTCGACGTCTACCAGCTGGATCCGGACGGCGCCGCGCTCAAGACGGTCGACTTCGTTTTGACGGCACAGAACCTGATCGGCCGCAGCCTGAAGCACGGCGCCGACGGCGAGGTGACCTACAGCACCGGAGACAAGCAGCCGGTGGCGGCGCTGCGTTCCGGCGGCCTGGGCATTTCGCGCCGCGACCGTGCGCGCGAAGTCGCGCAGAATGCGGCCTCGGCGGCGCTCAAGAATGCGGCGCTGGAGGGTGCGCCCGGCAGCATGCTGCTCTACACGGAAGACCTGCTGCGCGGCTACCGTATCGACGTCCAGCCCTACCCGGCCAATGACCCGCAAAAGTGGCAATCGCTCTGTCATCGCCACGGCGTGTACCGCTGCACCGACGGCGGCCCGGACCTGGATCTGCCGGATGACGAAGGCTACGTCAAAGGCGCGTCCGCCACGGGCGGCGGGCAGCCCGACGATCACTACCTGCACGAATCGCTGTTCCGCTGGACGGGCTGGAGCCTTGTCGCCCCGCGCCCCGGGCGCACGCTGCGCGACCAGACGGACCCGGCAAGCGGCGTGCAGGGCGAACGGCCCGAGGACGTGCAGGACACGGTCACGGACAAGGGCAACGGCCTGGCGGTGACCTTCAGCGCGGTCAAGGGCAGCCTGCCGCGGCTGCGCTACGGCATGCCCTACCGGCTTCGCGCGCGTCTGGTCGACCTGGCGGGCAACAGCCTGGCGCCAGACGATCCGTCGCTGGAAAAGGACGACAACGTCACGCAGCCGGTGACCTATTGGCGCTTCGAACCTGTGGACCCGCCCGCGTTGGTGCATCGCACGCGGACCAGCGAGGGCGAATCGCTGGAACGCCTGGTGATCCGCAGCAACCGCGGCCAGGATTCCCAGGTCTATCTGGCCAGCCCGGATTTCCTGGCGTCGGTGACCACCACCGATTTCACCTACAGTCCGGTCAACGAACGGCATGTGGTGCCACCGAAAGCCGCCCAGCTGCAATGCGAAACGCATGGGCTGTTCGACAGCATGTTCGGCACCGCGGATGACATCAAGAAGGCGTACGAGATTTCGGCGCGCGACATCGGCACGCTGTTCGACAAACTGCCCGGTTCGCAGGTGGAGCTGATTACCCCGCAAGCGCTTGCCGAGGTCGCCCGGACGGATCAGGTGCCGCCGCAGCAGCCCAGCGTTGAAGAACCCACGGGTCAGCGTCTGGCCGCTGGCCAATACGTGATCCACGGCGAGGCGCAGGTGCGCACGCCGTATCTGCCCGATGCGGCCGCCTGGGGCATCTGCCTGCGCGCGCAACCCGGCTACAGCCTGCCGGGCGTCACGGGGCCGGCCTTGCTGGGGGAAGGCGTCGCCGTGTTGGCCACGCCTTCCGCCGGCGAACTGGTGCTGCTGGTCACCTACGCCGGCCAATGGCCCGACACGCAGGGCCTGCGCATTGCGCTGGCCGAACGCCCCGCCACGCTGACCGATCCGCCGTGCGCCGAAAGCTATCCGGACGACGGCATGCCCAAGTGGGACAAGGACAACCGTATCCTGACGTTCTTCCTGCCCAAGGGCATGATTGCGCGGCTGCGTTATTCCAGCTTCGTGCACCACGGCTTGCTCAATACGTTCGGCCTGCCAGAATGGACCGGCACCGACGCCGGCCGCAAGACCTTGCAGACCGCCGCCATCCTGGGCAATTGCTGGATGCTGACGCCGTACCGCCCGCTCGTGCTGGTGCATGCCACCCAGCAGCCCGTCTGCGACCCGCTCCTGCTGCTGCCCGGCCAACCGCAGCGCGAATCCGGCGCGGCGCATGTCGATCTGGAAGCGCGCGTGCGGCTGCACGGGCCGACGACCGGCAAGATCGAGATCGAGGCCGACTGGCACGAATGGGAAGACGATCCGGCGCGGCCGCGTCCAAGACGGCTCGACGGTCACGGCGTGCTGGCCGAAATGCCGCTGGCCGAGAACTATCCCAACCTCTTCAGCCTGAGCCACATCATCGCGGAACAGTCGTTCAACGGCACACGCCAGCGCGCGCCGGGCAACCGCCACGAATTCGGCGATACGCGCTTCCGGCTGATCCGGTACCGGCTGCGCGCCACCACGCGGTTCCGCGAGTACCTGCCGCCCGCGCTCTACGACCAGACGGATAAGGTGACCGTGTTGGGGCCCATCGCGCAGGGGCCGCTGGTGCAGGAAGGCGCCCCGGACGACCCCGGCGCACCCGTGCTGGCGCAGGCCGGCGAAGCGCCCAACACCATCGTGCCGGCCAGCGCACCGCCCGATGCCCCGCGCCTCATGTACGTGCTGCCCACCTTCCGCTGGCAGCAGACCGCGGGAGACGGCACGCTGGACATCACGCGCCTGGGCAACGGGCTGCGCGTGTGGCTGGAGCGCCCGTGGTTCTCGTCGGGCGACGGCGAACTGTTGGGCGTAGTGATCTACGGTGAAAACAAGAACTTCACCGACGTGCCCGACGCCTTGACGCCGCTGGTCACGCAGTGGGGCATGGATCCGCTGTGGGACGCGCCGCTGCCCAAGCACCGCACCCGCGCCGCCGACTTTGCGGCGCGCGTCATCGACGAGGACGTGCCGTTGCAGGAAATGCCCGGCCAGCGCGTGCGCGTGGTCGGTCACCGCGTGCGATGGGACGACGAGCGTGCGCGCTGGTACTGCGACATCGAGCTGGACCCGGGCCGCAGCTATATGCCGTTTGCGCGGCTGGCGCTGGCGCGATATCAGCCTAACGCGATCGACAGCGCCAAGCTCTCTCGCGTCGTGCTGGCCGAGTTCTCGCAGGTGCTGCCGCGCCGCCGTGCCGTCTTCACCCGCCAGCGCGGCCGGCTGGCGTTCACGCTGCGCGGCGTGGTTCCGGCGCACGGGCCGATGCAATTCCCGATGGAGTCCGAGTATCTGGACATCTCGTTCATCCCCGGCCCCGGGCAAACGGGCGAGACCGGCCGCAACCGGGTCGAGCTGGTGCTGCAGACCCGCGATCCGGCGCTCGACACCGACCTGGCGTGGACCGATGCCAGCGTGCTGGCCTCCAGCCTGCTCAGTCCAGCCAGCGGGGGCATCGCGCAGACGATCAGTCCGGCGGTCACCGACGTGGCGCGCCGGTTGACCCCGCGCGACGTGTCGTTGCACGAGGCGCCGGCCCGGCTCGGCGAGATCGTTGCCGGTCCGGTGGTGCGTTTTCCGCCGGTGTTCGAAGGCCCCGTGCTGGGCGAGCTGCTGGACCCCGTCATCTGGAGCGCGGGCGTCCCCCTGCCCGAGCTTGGCGGCAAACCGGCACGCGTCGCGGTGCGCGAGTACGAGCGCTATTACACCGACAGCACCGTGCCCGAGCAGCGCGCGGGCGCCGTGCGCCAGCGGCGCGTGGTGGAGGAGCGGCTGGTGTATTCGGCCGTGTTCGATCTGTGAGTTCGATTTGTGAGTTCGATCTGTAATGCGGCGGCGCGGACGGGTGGTGCGGGCAAAAAAAGAGGGTGCCCGCAGGCACCCTTGAATCCACCCTACAACAGCACCTGCAACTACACACCTGCGCGCGGCGTCCGGCATCCCATGTGGGAACCGGGCGCCGCCGGTCGACACAGCCGCGTTATGCGGCCTTCTGCGTCTTGCCGTGTTCGAACTGCGCTTCCTCGGTCGAGCCGGTCAGCGCGGTCGTGGACGACTTGCCGCCCTCGATCGTCTGCGTCACGGCGTCGAAGTAGCCCGTACCCACTTCGCGCTGGTGCTTCACGGCGGTGAAGCCCATTTCGGCAGCGGCGAATTCCTTCTGCTGCAGTTCCACGAAGGCGCTCATCTGGCGGCGGGCGTAGCCGTGGGCCAGCTCGAACATGCCGTAGTTCAGCGCGTGGAAACCGGCCAGCGTGATGAACTGGAACTTGTAGCCCATGGCGCCCAGTTCGCGCTGGAACTTGGCGATGGTGCCGTCGTCCAGGTTCTTCTTCCAGTTGAAGGACGGCGAGCAGTTGTAGGCCAGCAGCTTGCCCGGGAACTGGCGATGGATGGCGTCCGCGAACTTGCGGGCGTATTCCAGGTTGGGCGTGGACGTTTCGCACCAGATCAGGTCGGCGTACGGCGCGTAGGCCAGGCCGCGCGAAATGGCCTGATCGATGCCGGCGCGGGTGCGGAAGAAGCCTTCCACCGTGCGATCGCCCGTGATGAAGGGACGGTCGTTTTCGTCGACGTCGCTGGTCACCAGGTCGGCGGCGTCGGCGTCGGTGCGCGCCAGCAGCAGCGTGGGCGTGCCCATCGTGTCGGCGGCCAGGCGGGCCGACACCAGCTTGGCCACGGCTTCGCGGGTCGGCACCAGCACCTTGCCGCCCATATGGCCGCACTTCTTGACAGAAGCGAGCTGGTCTTCGAAGTGAACGCCAGACGCGCCGGCCTCGATCATAGCCTTCATCAGTTCATACGCGTTGAGCACGCCGCCGAAACCGGCCTCGGCGTCCGCCACGATGGGCGCGAAGAAATCGATGTAGCCCTCGTCGCCGGGGTTCTTGCCTTCCATCCACTGAATCTGGTCGCAGCGCGTCAGCGAATTGTTGATGCGGCGAACCACTTGCGGCACGGAGTTGGCGGGGTAAAGCGACTGGTCGGGATACATTTCGCCGGCCAGGTTGGCGTCGCCGGCAACCTGCCAGCCTGACAGATAGATGGCCTTCAGGCCGGCCTTGACCTGCTGCATGGCCTGGTTGCCGGTCAGGGCGCCCAGCGAATTGACGAACGGTTCGCTGTGCAGGAGCTCCCAAAGACGCGTGGCGCCGCGGCGGGCAAGCGTGTGTTCGACGCTGATCGAGCCACGCAGGCGGATGACGTCTTCGGCGCTGTAGTCGCGCTTGATGCCCTGCCAGCGGCTGTTTTCGGCCCAATCTTTCTGGAGATTGCGGATTTCGGTTTCGCGATTGCTCATTGTGATGCTCCTGGTCAGTGATAAGAGACTTCAAAAGATTCGCGTCTGGCTATGCGTGAATCGATGGGAGAAAGTCTATGCCTGTGCTGCGGAGCAATGTGACGCCGGGTCTTATACAAGAGGAAAAATCTTAGTCATTTAAATCAACGGGTTATAGAAGGGATTTTGTATAATGAAACGCCATTGTCGTTTGTGAAATGCCGTCCCGCTGCTGCGCAGCACGGACTTTCACATGCCGAGAATTACGTTTCACATTGCGGAAAATCGGCCGCTTTTTAAGCGCCTACAATGCCGCCATTCCCCGTTCTATTTGTCTCTGCTATGACCCTGTCTCACGGCCCGCTTGGGCAGAGCGTGGCCTACGCCTCGCAATACGATCCCTCGCTGCTGTTTCCCATTGCGCGTTCGCACAACCGCGCAGCGCTCAATCTGACCGCCGGCAACCTGCCGTTCACGGGCGTGGACCTGTGGAACGCCTATGAGCTGTCGTGGCTGGATGCCAAGGGCAAGCCGCGGGTGGCGATGGCGACGTTTTCGGTGCCGGCCGACAGCCCCAACATCATCGAATCCAAGTCGTTCAAGCTGTACCTGAATTCGTTCAACCAGACCCGCCTGGTCAATTCGGCAGCCCTGCGCGGCCGGCTGGAACGCGACCTGAGCGCAGCCGCGGGCGCGCCGGTCGGCCTGGACTTCTTCCTGCCGCAGCGGTTTTCCGAGCTGCAGATGGGCGAGCTGGACGGCATCTATATAGACAAGCTGGATATCGAGATCGACACCTACGAGCCCGCGCCCGAGCTGCTGCGTACCCGGGCGAGCGATGTGGTCGAAGAGACGCTGGCGTCGCGCCTGTTGAAGTCGAACTGCCCGGTGACGGGCCAGCCCGATTGGGCGACGGTGCAGATCCGCTACCGGGGCAAGCCGATCGATCGCGAATCCCTGCTGCGTTATGTGGTGTCGTTCCGCCAGCACGCGGAATTCCACGAGCACTGCGTCGAGCGCATCTTCAGCGACATCATGCAGGCCTGCGGGCCGGAGCAGCTGACGGTGTATGCGCGGTATACCCGGCGCGGCGGGCTGGACATCAATCCGTGGCGCAGCAACTTTGAAGCGGCGCCGCCCGCGGACGTGCGCACGGTTCGGCAGTAAGCATTCCAGCAAGCTAATACGCGCCGATATCGGTCATCGATAGCCGGCGCTTACCGCAAACGGCCTTCCCGGGAACTGACCCGGGAAGGCCGTTTTGTTTCACCGTTGTCGCATCACTTCACGAACGGTTCGGGCCGCGGCGTGTCGTCTTCGGACGGGGGCAGGAACGGGTACTGAATGACCGGCTGGTCGCCCGTCAGCGTCTTCAGGAACGCGACGATCTGGCCGTTTTCCTCGGCGGTGAATGTGCGGCCCAGTTGCAGGCGGCCCATCACGTCGACGGCCTGCGTCAGCGTGGCCGCTTCGCCGTCGTGGAAGTACGGATAGGTCAGCGCCACATTGCGCAGCGTCGGCACCTTGAAGTTGAAGCGGTCCGCGTCCTTGCCCGTGACCGCGGCGCGGCCTTCGGCCTTGTTCTCGGTGACGTAGGGCGTGACCAGACCCATCTTCTGGAACGAGTTGCCGCCCACCGCCACGCCGTTGTGGCAGGCCACGCAGCCGCTGTTCTTGAAGAGCTCATAGCCCGCCAGCTCGCGCACCGTCAGCGCGTTCTTGTCGCCCTTGAGCCATTGGTCGAAGCGCGAATTCGGCGTGACCAGCGTTTCTTCAAACGCGGCCAGCGCGCTGGTGACCTCGTCAATGGTGATCTTGTCCTTGCCGAAGACTTGTTTGAATTCGGCGCGGTAACCGGGGATGGAATTGAGCACCTGCACCGCCAATTCGTGCGTGGAGGCCATTTCCATCGGGTTTTCGATCGGGCCGCCGGCTTGCTCGCGCAGGTCCTTGGCGCGGCCGTCCCAGAATTGGGCAATGTTCAGGCTGGAATTGAGCACGGTGGGCGAGTTGATGCCGCCCTGCTGCCACTTGTGTCCGATGGAGGCCTTCAGGTTGTCCGAACCGCCCATGGCCAGGTTGTGGCACGAATTACAGGAGATTGCGCCGGAGCGCGACAGGCGGGGATCGAAGAAGAGCTTCTTGCCCAGCTCGACCTTGGCCGGCTCTTTGATGACCGCCGGTTCGATGGGCTGGATGGGCTCTTGCGATGCGCTCCAGACCTGCCCTGCCCACAGTCCGAGTACCAGCCCCGCAGCCAGCAACGTGGTTTTCTTTCTCATTTGCTTCTCCTGTGAATAACCAGACCAACCATGTGGTTATTACAGCGAGGAAGCCATGCAGTGGCCTTGCGAGGCGTCAATCGGCGCCGGCCGGCGCCAGAGGCCGAAACCGAAACTTGACGGCGCGCAACGTGGCGTCGGCGCCGTCAAGGCGGATCAAGGGTGTCAAGCGGTCAGGGGCGTGCGGCGGCCACCGTGGCGGGCGGCTCGGCGCGGCGCGCCTGCACCGCGATCCACTGCGCCAGGCAGGCGGCCACGGCGAACGCCACGCCCGCGCCCACCCACGGCCCCTGCCGCAAGCCGGCGTCCAGCAGCAGACCGAAGGCCAGTGGCCCCAGGGCCGAGCCGACGTCCATGCCCGAATACACCAGGCCGTACACCGACCCCGTCGAACCCTTGGGCGTCACGCGGCGGATCAGCATGTCGCGCGACGGCGCGGCCACGCCCGAGCAGAAGCCCGCCAGCCCCACGACCGGCGCAGCCAGCACGGCGGGCACAAGGCCCAGCGCCAGCACGACCAGCGTCAGACCGGCCAGGATGAGCGCGACCATGACGGTACGCTCGGTACGCGGATTGGCCGACACCAGGAAGCCGCCCGCCGCCATGCCGACGGCCGAGGCGACCATGTAACCGGACAGCGCCGAGCTGGCCGTGACCTTGGACAGGTCGTACAGCTGACCCAGCAGCGGAATCGTGTAGTTCTGCACCGACGACAGCGCGATGGACGTGCAGGCAAAGAACAGGAATGCCCCCCACAGCGCGGGCTTGGCAAGCAGCGCGGACAGCGTCGCGAGCACGCCTTCCTGCGGCTTGGCGGCGGGCTTGGGCGCATTGCCCGCGTCCTTGGCTTCGCCGCCTGCGTCCACGGGGGACGGGCCGCCCAGCAGATCGCGTCCCAGCACCGTCAGCAGCAGCACCAGCGCCACCAGACCGGCAGCGCTGTAGGCCGCGACGCGCCAGTTGGCGAGCAGCGTGATGGTCGTGATGAACACGGGCGTCAATGCCCAGCCCAGGTTACCGGTCAAACCATGCGTCGAGAAGGCGTGGCCCAGCCGCGGCGCGGTAATGCGGTGATTGATGATGGAATAGTCCGCCGGATGGAACACCGAATTGCCGATGCCCCCAACGACGGCCGCGGCCATCAGCATGACGTAGCCCGTGGCTGAGCCGATCAGCACGCCAGACAGCACGAAGCAGGCCAGCCCGAACCACAACACGGGACGCGCGCCAATGCGGTCGACCACGAAGCCCGACGATGCCTGGCCGATGCCGGACACCACGTAGAACGTGGACACCAGGAGGCCCAGTCGCGCGAAGTCCAGTCCGAATTCCTGGCCCAGCGCGACGTACAGCGACGGCAGGACCAGCTGGAAGAAGTGGGACGAGGCATGCGCCACGCCGATGAGCAGGATGATTTTCCAGTCGCGCCGGCGTACGGCGGCGTCCGAGAGCAAGGGGGTGGCGGCGGTAGCGGTGTTCATTGCACAGGGCCGCGCATGGGCGGCAGGTTGCGGGCCGCCTTGGGCGGATCGCGGGTTGTCTCCGGCGTCGCGCAGACTTGTGTCCGGGCGACGTATTCATGGCGATTGCGGCGCGCGTGCCGTGCCGGATCGAGCCGGCGTATCGCTCTTGAAGTGACACGGCGGCCGTCTTGCGCGAGCCGGGCCGCCGTGCGGTGTTGCAACTGCACCGGGCCGGCTGTTGCGCAGCCGGCCCGGCAAATCGGTCACATGGCCTTTTCGCGAATCGCGGGCCAGGCGCGCTGCAGGTAATACAGCATCGACCAGACCGTCAGCACCGCGGCCACGATGATCAGGATGTCACCCAGCAGCTTGGTGTTGATGCCGTAGATGGACTGGTTATACAGCAGGCACGGAATCGCGATCATCTGCGCGGCGGTCTTGAACTTGCCCAAGCGGTGCACGGCCACGCTGGCGCTGGCGCCGATCTTGGCCATCCATTCGCGCAGCGCAGAAATGGTGATTTCGCGGCCGATGATGATGAGGGAGATGAAGGCATCGACGCGGCTCAGGTCGAGCAGCACGATGAGGGCGGCGCAGACCATCAGCTTGTCGGCGACGGGATCCAGGAAGGCGCCAAATGCCGATGTCTGGTTCCAGCGCCGGGCGAGCCAGCCGTCAAACCAGTCGGTCAGCGCGGCAATGATGAATGCCCATGCCGCCAGCGTGTCGCGCATGGGAACAGACATCCAGCTTTCGGGCAGATAAAACAGCCCGACCACCAGCGGAATCATGGCGATACGCAGCCACGTCAGAATAATGGGAACGTTAATTGGCATAGTGTCCGTATCCTAACAGCTAGAGCCCACCCCCGACGCGCCTTCGGCGCCTCCCCCTCAAGGGGGCGCCTCTGCGGACCGGCGGAGCCGGATCCGCGCGGCCCGGATTGCTCGTCGGGGCGGGTGGTTGAAATTTGGGGGCGGGTTGATGAGTTGGGCTTGAATTGAAGCGTTCGCTCTGGCACGTCGTCGAGCTTATCGGCGAGGCAGAACGCTCTGGCGTCTTGTTGGCCGGCGGCGAGGGTGACACAGGTTCGTGACATCTGGGCGATTCCGGGGTGTCAGCGCAGCGCCTCGTAGATGCGGATTGCCAGGTCCTGCGAGATGCCGTCCACCGATGCCAGGTCCTCGATGCTGGCGCGGGCGACGCCGGAGAAGCCGCCGAAGCGGGCCAGGAGGCGTTGGCGGCGGCGGGCGCCTACGCCTTCTATTTCTTCCAGGCGCGAGACGTTGCGCGTCTTGGCGCGGCGGGCGCGCATGCCGGTGATTGCGAAGCGGTGGGCTTCGTCGCGCACCTGGGCGATCAGCATCAGGGCGGCGGATTCGCCGCCTAGCGCGACGGGCGGGCGGCCGTCGGCGAAGACCAGGGTTTCCAGGCCGACCTTGCGCCCTTCTCCCTTTGCCACGCCGACGAGGGTCTGGATGTCCAGGCCCAGTTCCGCGAAGACCTTACGTGCGACCTCGACCTGGCCCTTGCCGCCGTCGATGAGGACGAGGCCCGGCATCTGCGCGTCGCCGTCGGCGACCTTGGCAAAGCGGCGGGTCAGCACCTGGCGCATCGCGGCGTAGTCGTCGCCGGGCGTGATGCCGGCGATGTTGTAGCGGCGGTACAGCGAAGGCTGCATGTCGTGGTGTTCGAACACCACACAGGACGCCTGGGTGGCTTCGCCGGCAGTGTGGCTGATGTCGAAGCATTCGATGCGCAGGGCGTCCAGCGCGGCTTCGTCCGTGTCCAGATCCAGGGCTTCGGCCAGCGCCAGCGTTCGGGCGGCGCGGGCGCCGGATTCGGTCAGCGCGCGGGCCAGCGCCATCTCGGCGTTCTTGGCGGCCTGTTCCAGCCAGGACCGGCGAGTGCCTTGCGGACGCGTCAGCACGCGGGACGGCCGGCCGCCGGATTGCTCGACCAGCAGCGTAATCAGCTCAGGATCGGGCAAGGTATGCGAACAGACCAGGATGGGGGGCATCGCGTTGTCGGTGTAATGCTGGGCCACGAACGCTTCCAGCACCTGCGGCGCGGCCTCGCCCTCGGCGTGCGATGGAAAGAACGGCTTGTCGCCCAGATGGCGGCCGCCGCGGACCATGGCCAGGTTCACGCAGACCTTGCCGCCGGCGATGGCCACCGCAATGATGTCGGTGTCCTCGCCGCTGACGTTTTCCATGGTCTGCTGGTGCAGCACGCGCGCCAGCGATCCCATCTGGTCGCGCAGCGCCGCGGCTTCCTCGAAGCGCAGTTCCATCGAGGCCTGCAGCATGCGGGCCTCGATCTCGCCCATGACGTCCTTGGCCTCGCCGTTCAGAAAGCGCACGGCGCGATGCACGTCGCGGTCGTATTCGGCCGCTTCGATCGCGCCGACGCACGGCGCGGAGCAGCGCCCGATCTGATGCAGCAGACAGGGGCGCGAGCGGTTGGCGAAGACGCTGTCTTCGCAGGTGCGCAGGCGAAACACCTTCTGCAGGATCTGGATGGTTTCGCGCACCGCCCAGGCGTTGGGGAACGGGCCGAAGAACTGTCCGCGCTTGTTGGTGGCGCCGCGGTAATACGCGATGCGCGGCCAGTCATGCCCGGTAATGTGCAGGTACGGATAGGACTTGTCGTCGCGGAACAGGATGTTGTAGCGCGGCTTCAGGCTCTTGATGAGGTTGTTTTCCAGGATCAGCGCTTCGGCTTCGGAGCGCGTCACCGTGACCTCAAGCCGCGCCACCTTCGCCACCATCTGGGCGATGCGCGGGCTGGACAGCGTCTTCTGGAAATACGACGAGACGCGCTTCTTCAGGTCGCGCGCCTTGCCGACATACATGACCTCGCCCGCCGCATCCAGGTGCCGGTAGACACCCGGCAGATGCGGCAGGTCAGACAGGAACGATTTGAGATTGAAGTCGTCGGGCATTCTGGTAACGGCTTTCGGCTTGCAGGGTGTCCCAATCGGGCGCATCGAAACGCGGCATCAGGCGCCGGATGCGCGCCACGGACTCGGGCGCATGGTCGAACTCCAGGCGCGCCAGCAGGTCGTCGGCCAGGTCCGGGCGGTTGCACACCAGCACCATGTCGCAGCCGGCGCGCAGCGCGGCGTTGGCGCGGTCCAGGATGTCGCCCGCGACCGAGGCGCCTTCCATCGTCAGGTCGTCCGAGAACACGACGCCATCGTAGCCCAGTCGCTTGCGCAGGATGTCCTGCACCCAGCGCTTGGAAAAACCGGCGGGATGCTTGTCCACCTTGGGGTAGATGACGTGCGCGGGCATGACGGACGGCAGCACGGCGTCGCCCAGCCATGCATAGGGCGCGGCGTCGTCCTTCAGGATTTCATCGAGCGTGCGCGGATCGACCGGGATCTCGTGGTGCGAGTCGGCGCCCACGTAACCGTGGCCGGGGAAGTGCTTGCCGCAGGACGACATGCCGGCCAGCGCCAGGCCCTGAACCAGGGCGCGCGACAGCATCGTCACCACGCGGGGATCGTGGTGGAAGGCGCGGTTGCCGATCACCTTGCTGACGCTGTAGTCCAGGTCCAGCACCGGGGTGAAGCTCATGTCCACGCCGCAGGCGCGCAGCTCGGCGGCCAGGACGTAACCGGCCTCGGTCGCCAGGCGCATGGCCTGCAGGGGATCGGTGTCCCACAGTTCGCCCAGCGCGCGCATCGGGGGCAAGGGCGTGAAGCCGTCCTCGCGGAAGCGCTGCACGCGGCCGCCTTCGTGATCCACCAGGATCAGCAGCGGCTCCTTGCGGGCCTTGTGGATCTGGCGCGTCAGCGCGGTGAGCTGGGCGCGGTTCTCGAAATTGCGGGCAAAAAGAATGACGCCGCCCACCAGCGGGTGGCGCAGGCGCTTCTTTTCCGCCTTGGTGAGCGAATATCCCGCCACATCGACCATCACGGGGCCGGGGGGCAGGACCGCCTTGGATTTTTTCTTGGCCATGGAGGCTGTCCTTGTAACTGGGTGCGGCAAGCCGGCGGGGATGGCCCCGAGTGCAGGGCTTAGGGCTTGCGCTCGACCACCACATACGCGGCGGCCATGTCGGATTCATCGGTAATGGAAACGTGGGCCGCGCCAAACCGGTCAGCGTACCAGCTCAGCAGTTCGGGTGCGATCACCAGCACGGGGCGGCCGCCCGGCGCGTTCAGCGTCTGCACGCGCCGCCACGTCATCGGCATGCGCATGCCCAGCCCGATCGCCTTGGAAAACGCTTCCTTGGCGGCAAAGCGCGTCGCCAGAAAGCGCAGCCCGCGCACCGGGTCGCGGGCGCGGCGGGCGTGGAATTTCAGGAGTTCCTCGGGGCCGAGGATCTTTTCGGCAAACCGGTCGCCGTGGCGGGCGAGCGCGCGCTCGATGCGGTCGATGCGCAGAAGGTCCATGCCGATGCCGGCAATGGCGCCGGCGGGCGTGGCGGAAGAAGAGTCGGACATCGGCATCGCCTGGCTAGCGGTCAAAACGCGTCATCGGCCCGCGTTCAAAGCCCGCGCAGCGCGTGCAGGCGCGCCTGCACCATCAGCGCCTTCATATCGCGCACGGCCTTTTCCCAGCCGTCGAAGATAGCCTGCGCGACGATGGCGTGGCCGATGTTGAGTTCGGAAATGCCGTCCAGCGCGGCCACCGGCTTGACGTTGCCATAGTGCAGGCCATGACCGGCGTTCACGCGCAGTCCGTGGCGCAGCCCTTCGGCCACGGCCAAGCGGATGCGTTGCAGTTCCGCTTCGGCGGCTTCGCCCTCGGCTTCGGCGTAGGCGCCGGTGTGCAGTTCGATGACGGGTGCGCCGGCCTTGGCGGCCGCGGCGATCTGGACCGGGTCCGGATCGATGAACAGCGACACGCGGATGCCGGCGTCGGCCAGCAGCGCCACGGCGTCGGATACGGGGCCAAAGGCGCCGGCCACTTCCAGCCCGCCCTCGGTCGTGAGCTCGGTGCGCTTTTCGGGCACCAGGCAGACGTCGCTGGGCTTGACCGCGCAGGCGATCTCCAGCATTTCCGGCGTGACCGCGCATTCCAGGTTCATGCGGGTGCGCAGTTGCGGGCGGATCGCGTAGACGTCGGCGTCCTGGATGTGGCGCCGGTCTTCGCGCAGATGCAGCGTGATCAGGTCGGCGCCAGCATCTTCGGCGCGCAGCGCGGCGGCGATCGGGTCGGGATAAGCCGTATGGCGCTGCTGCCGCAGCGTGGCGACGTGATCAATATTTACACCGAGTTCTATCATTGCACTTTCGTTGTTTCTTCCCAGCCGCCGCCCAGCGCCTTGTACAGCTCCACGCGGTTGATCAGCGCGGCCAGGCCGGTTTGCACGAGCGACAGCTGGGCGTTGAAAAAGTCCACCTGCGCGGTCTGCACCTGCAGGTAGCTGTCGATACCGTTGGTATAACGCAAATTCGACAACTCCAGCGTCCGCGCCGACGAATCCTGCAGCGCGCGCTGGGCGTCGAGCTGCGCCCCGTAGGTGGCCTCGCCCGCCAGCGCGTCCGACACTTCGCGGAACGCCTGCTGGATGGTCTGTTCGTACTGCGCGACGGCGATATTGTCGCGCGCCTTGGCCAGGCTCAGTCCCTCGCGGATGCTGCCGCCGGCAAATAGCGGCGTCGTGATCGACGGCGAGAAGCTCCAGTAGCCCTGCCCGCCCTTGAAGAGGTCGCCCAGCGACGGACTGGCCACGCCCAACAGGCCGGTCAGCGAGATGGTCGGGAAAAACGCCGCGCGCGCCGCGCCGATGTTGGCATTGGCGGACAGCAACTGGTTTTCGGCGGCCGCGATGTCGGGACGGCGTTCCAGCAGATCGGACGGCAGGCCGGACGGCACCGTGGCCAGCAACTGGTCGCGGCCGAACGTGGCCGGCGGGGGCAGCGTGTCGGGCAGCGGCGTGCCCACCACCAGCACCAGCGCGTTCATGGCTTGCGACCGGGCGCGGGCCAGTTGCGCGAGGTCGGCGGAGGCCGTGTCCAGCAGCGATTTGGATTGGTTCAGGTCCAGTTCGGACGCGACGCCGCCATCGAAACGGCGCTTGACCAGGTCATACGATTCCTGGCGCGAGGCCAGCGTACGCTGCGTCAATTCCAGCTGGACCTCGGCGGCGCGCAGATTGAAATACGACTGCGCGACGGATCCGACCAGCGTGATGTGCACGCTTTTTTGTGCCTGTTCCGTCGACAGGTACTGCTGGTACGCGGCTTCGGACAGGTTGCGCAGGCGGCCGAACAGGTCGATCTCGAAGGTCGTCAGACCAATCCCGGCCTGATACGAACTGCTGATGGAACTGGAATCGGGGCCGCCGGCCCGCATGTTGGCCGGCAGATGCTGACGCTGGCCCTGGATGCCGGCGCCGATGCTGGGCCACTGCGCGCCGCGCTGGATGCCGTACTGCGCCCTGGCCTCTTCGACACGCTGGACCGCAACGCGCAGGTCGCGGTTGTTGACCAGCGACAGTTCGATCAACGCCTGCAGGCGCGGGTCGCGGAAAAATTCGCGCCAGCCCAGGTCCGCGGCAGGCGTGCCGGCTTGCGGCATCACGTCGGCGGCGGGCTGCGAGCCCAGCGTGGTGGCGCGCGTGTACGCGCCGTACTGCACCTTGGGCTGGTCGGGCCACGCCGGGCTGACCGGCGCGTCGGGACGCTTGTAATCGGGAGCCAGCGAGCAGCCGGCCAACGCCACCGCCACAAAGGCGGACAAGGCGGTCTGTCTGAACATCAGGGCTTTCATTCCTTGCCCTCCTGGCCACCAGTGGGTTGTGCGGGCTGCGGCGTTCCGGGCAAGGACGCCTTTTCGGCCTCCGCCTTCTTGGCCGCCTGTTCTTCCTCGAAGAGACGCTTCTCGGCGCCCAACAGGCGCGGGCGGGTCTTGAAGAGACCCAGCACCACCACGAAGAACGTCGGCACGAAAATCACGGCGAACGGCGTGGCGGCCAGCATGCCGCCCAGCACGCCCAGGCCCACTGCGCGCTGGCTGGCCGCACCGGCGCCGGTGGCCATCGCCAGCGGGATCACGCCCAGGATGAACGCCAGCGACGTCATCAGAATCGGACGGAAACGCAGTCGCGCCGCCTCGACCGCGGATTCATAAAGCCCCATGCCGCGGGCGTACTGGTCCTTGGCGAACTCCACGATAAGAATGGCGTTCTTGGCCGCCAAGCCGATCACGGTCACCATCCCGACCTGGAAGTACACGTCGTTGGACATGCCCAGCGCGCTGACCAGCGCCACCGCGCCCAGCATGCCCAGCGGCACCACCAGCATGACGGAAATGGGGATGGCCCAGCTTTCGTACAGCGCGGCCAGCACCAGGAACACGACCAGCAGCGACAGGCCCATCAGGATCGGGGCCTGGTTGCCGGCCTGCAATTCCTGGTAGGACAGCCCGGTCCACTCGTAGCCGAAGCCTTGCGGCAACTGCGCGACCAGACGCTGCATTTCTTCCATGGCCTGGCCGGTGGAGTAGCCCGGCGCCGAGGCGCCGCCGATACGCATGGACTCGTAGCTGTTGTAGCGCACCACCTGCACCGGCCCCTGAACCCATTCCGCCGACACGAACGTCGACAGCGGCACCATCCCGCCCTGCCCGTTGCGCGCGTTCAGCTTGAGCACGTCGGACAACTGCATGCGGTACGGCGCATCGGCCTGGACCCAGATGTTCTGCATCCGGCCCATGTTGGGGAACTTGCTGAGATACGCCGAGCCGACAGCGGTGGAAATGAGCGAGGCGGCTTCATTGAAGTCCACGCCCAAAGCGGCCGCCTTGTCGCGGTCGATGTTCAGCGTGAGCTGCGTGCCCGCCGACAGGCCCGTGATGCGGACCTGCGACAGGATCGGGCTCTTCATGGCCTCGCCCATCAGCTGGGCGGTGGCCGCGGCCAGCGCCTCGGTGCCGGCCGCGCCGCGGTCCTGCAGGCGCAGGTCGAAGCCCGTGGCGTTGCCCAGCGACGAAATGGCCGGCGGCACCAGCGTGAACACCTGCGCATCATGGATGCCCATGAGCTGCTTTTCGAAAGCGGTGAACGCAATGGCGCCGGCGGAATCCTGGCGCTCCTTGCGGTCCTTGAAGTCCTTGAGCGTGGTGAACGCAATGGCGGCGTTCAGGCCGTTGCCGTTGAAGCTGTAGCCCTGCACGGCGATGATGTTCTCGACGGCCGGAATGCCCTGGAAGTATTTCTCGACCTGCTCAATCACCTCGACCGTGCGATTGGCGCTCGCGCCGGTGGGCAGCTCGATGTTGCTGACCACATAGCCCTGGTCTTCCTCGGGCAGGAACGACGACGGCAGACGCAGGTACAGCCAGCCCAGCAAGAGGACCAGCACCAGGAACACCAGCATCATCCGGCCGCCCTTGTGCAGGATGCGCGACACCCAGTTCTGGTAGCCGTGGGTGGTGGCGTCGAACTTGCGGTTGAACCAGCCGAAGAAACCCTTCTTGTCCTCGTGGTGGCCCTTGGCCACCGGCTTGAGGATGGTGGCGCACAGCGCCGGCGTGAAGGTCAGCGCCAGCAGTGCCGAGAAGAAGATGGACACGGCCATGGCCACCGAGAACTGACGGTAGATCACGCCCACCGACCCGCTCATGAAGGCCAGCGGCAGGAACACTGTCACCAGCACCAGCGTGATCCCGATGATGGCGCCGCTGATCTGCGGCATGGCCTTCTTGGTGGCCTCTTTGGGCGGCAAGCCCTCGGTCGCCATGATCCGTTCAACGTTTTCGACGACCACGATGGCATCGTCCACCAGAATCCCGATGGCAAGCACCATCGCGAACATGGTCAGCACGTTGATCGAGAATCCAAGCGCCAGCATCACCGCGAACGCCCCCAGCATGGCCACCGGAACGACGAGCGCCGGGATCAGCGTGTAGCGCACGTTCTGCAGGAACAGATACATGACCAGGAACACCAGCACCATGGCTTCAGCCAGCGTGTGCAGCACCTGTTCGATGGACACCTTGACGTAGGGCGCGGTGTCGTACGGCACCGAGTACTGGATGTTGTCCGGGAAGTACTTGGACAGCTCCTGCATCTGGTTGCGCACGCCTTGCGCCGTGGCCAGCGCGTTGGCGTTGGGCGACAGCACAATGGCGAAGGCGGCTGTCGGCTTGCCGTTCAGGCGGGCGCCGAACTGGTAGTTGTCGGCGCCGACCTCGATGCGGGCGACGTCGCGCAGCAGCACCTTGGAGCCGTCGGTATTGGCGCGCAGGACGATCCGGCCGAAGCCGTCGACCGTGCTGAGCTGGCCGTTGGCCGTGACCGTGGCCGTGATGCGCTGCGAATCCGGATTGGGCGGCGCGCCGATGCTGCCGCCGGAAATCAGCACGTTCTGGCCGGCGATGGCGTTGTTGACCTCTGACATGCTGAGGTTGAAACCCACGAGCTTGGCCGGGTCCACCCAGATGCGCATCGCGCGCGGCGCGGCAAAGAGCTGGAACTGGCCCACGCCCGGCACCCGGGACACCGGGTTCTTCACGTTGCGGGTGATGTAGTCGGCCAGGGCCGTCTGGTCCAGCGTGCCGTCCGTGGACGACAGCGTCACGATCATCAGAAAGCCGGTGCTGGTCTGCTCATACTGCAGGCCCTGCTGCTGCACGGCGGCGGGCAACTGGGCGATCACGTTGGACACGCGGTTCTGCACGTCCACCTGCGCCAGGTCGGGATTGGTGCCGGGCGCAAACGTGGCGGTGATGGTCGAGGTGCCGTAGGAATCGCTGACCGACTCGTAATAGATCAGGCCCTTGGCGCCGTTGAGCTGGTCTTCGATGATGCTGGTGACCGACTCGGCCACTTCCGGGGCGGACGCGCCCGGGTAGGTGGCCGTGATCGTGATGGCGGGCGGCGCCACATCGGGGTACTGCGCGACCGGCATGTTCGGGATGGCCAACACCCCTGCCAGCAGAATGAAAAGGGCGACTACCCAGGCGAAGATTGGTCGATCGATAAAAAATTGCGGCATGTGGGCTGACTCTGAAAGCGATGCTCACCAAAGAGGAACGCGGCGCTTGCTGCGCCGCGTGCCGCTTACGATTTCTGGCCTGCGGCCTTGTCCTGCTGGGCAGGTTCGGCCGGCTTGGCGCCGGGCTGCGGGGCGGATTCGGCGGGCTTGGCGGCGGGGGCCGCACCGGGGGCTGCGGCACCCTCAGCCGGCTTGGCGCCAGGCTGCGCGGCTGGCGCGCCGCCCTGTGCGGGCGCCCCGCCCTGTTTCCATTGGCTGACCTGCACCGGCGCGCCGGGACGGATCTTCTGGAAGCCCTCGACCACCACCACGTCGCCGGCCTTCAGGCCGCTGGTGATCAGCCAGTTGTTCTGGAAGGCGCCACCGGTAGTGACCGGCGACTGCGCGATCTTGTTGTCGCGCACCAGCATCAGGCTCTGCTTGCCGTCGGCCGTGCGCTGCAGCGCCTGCTGGGGAACCATCAGGGCAACATCGTCAAAGCCCTGCTCCAGCCGGACGCGCACATACATGCCGGGCAGCAGGATGCCGTCGGGATTGGGGACTTCGGCCCGCAGGTTCACCTGGCCCGTGCTGGGATCCACGGTGATGCCCGTGAACAGCAGCTTGCCGGGGTGATCGTATTCGGAGCCGTCTTCGAGCACGACGGTGGCGCGGGCCGCGTCCTTGCCCACCTGCTGCAGCCGGCCGCTGGCAAAGGCGCGGCGCAGCGCGGCCAGGTCGGCGGTGGACTGCGTGAAGTCGACGTAGATGGGGTCCAGCTGCTGCACCGTGGCCATCTGCGTGGCGGAGGTGGATTCGACCAGCGCGCCTTCGGTGACCAGCGGCTTGCCGATGCGGCCGGTGATCGGCGAGGTGACGTCCGTGTAGCTCAGGTTGATCGCGGCGTTGTCCTGCGCGGCCTTGGCGGCGGCGACGGTGGCGTCGGCCTGGCGGAAGGATGCCACGGCGTTGTCATATTCCTGCTTGCTGACGGCGTTGGCCTTGACCAGCGGGGCGTAGCGGTCGGCCAGCAGCTTGGCGCTGAACAGGTTGGCCTGCGCCTGCTTCAACTGCGCCGTTGCCTGATCGTAGGCGGCCTTGTAGGGCGCCGGATCGATCTTGAACAGCAGCTGGTTCTCTTTCACATCGCCGCCCTGCTCGAACGTGATGCGCTGCACGATGCCGGTGACACGGGCGCGGATCTGCGCGTCGCGCACGGCGTCCACGCGGCCGGGCAGTTCAGAGACGATGGGTGCGCGCTGCGGCTGCACGGTGACGACGCTGACCTGGGGCATGCCAGGATTCATCTGGGGCTTTTCACCACAACCCGCCAATATCAGCGCGAGGACGCCACCGGAAACAGCCAGACCCGAAAATCGTTTAGGCGAAAACCGCATTGAAACCCCCGCGTAGCGTAATGAATCGCGTCGTGAAATCGCGTCAGGAACCGCAGCAATCCGAACGTGCCAGGAGGCAGCGATCAAATCATGACCAAGCGTCACCAACGACACATGAATAGCCCAGTAATGTAACTCAGATATTGGGGAAATCACGTACTTTCGGGCAGTTCGGGGGAACTTTCGGGAGTAATTCCGCAACAATCTTTAGCCGGTGGCGAGCTCCCGCAGATTGCCCAGGAATGCGTAGCCCACGCCATGCACCGTGTGCAGCGGCAGCCTTGCGCCCGCAAGGCGGACCTTGGTGCGAAGCCGGCAGATAGCGACGTTGAGCGACCGCATGTTCATGCCGCCACGCAAGGATTTCACTTCGCTGCGGGCCAGTTCGCGGCGCGGGTTCTTCAACAGGCACGCAAAGCAGGCGCGCTCGACCTCGGTGAGATCCAGCCGCACGCCGTTGGGCAGTTGCAGCGTCCAGCCCCAATAGAGCAGGCTCCACCAGCCGTCGACGGGTTCGTGCGCCTGGCTGGAAGACCACGGGCCGGAAGCATTAACACCGGCAGCAACGCCAGCCGTCATGCCAGGCGCAACGCCGGCAGAAACGCCAGCGTGAACGGAAGCAATACCGGGATCAGGAAAGGGAGCGTTCAAGGCGGATCTCCACCAGGACGGCCGGTGGCACGCTTTGGGGCGGCCCGTCCCGGAACAAGGTTGCGGTTTGTCCCGGAAGGCTACCCTCACGGCGGGGTTCTGCGCCCGTCGCCGCTCATCTATCAGACCAATCCGACTTTTACGCCGCCGGATGATCCCGCCGCCCGCTACGAATGATGGGTGCCGTTGCGATGAATGTCGTGCGTGACGAAGCAGCTGTCCTGCGTCGGACGGGCCAGGATGCCCGGCTTTTCAAGCGTGCGGCGGATGTCCGTCAATCCCGACTCCCAGTGCTCGCGCATGGCTTCGGTGCCGAACTCGTAGTCCTTGGAGTACCGCTCGCGATGCTTGGCCTCGTAGATGAGGTTGATGATGTTGGTGGCCGGCGTGTGCGAAAGCTTGCGGATGTCGGCCAGGTCCGGCGCGTCGCGTTCGCTTTCCGGCAGGCGCTCAAGCAGCCGCTGCAGCCCGTGGCGCAGCTTCAGCACGCGCCGCAACTGATCGGTGACTAGGCGGGTGCGGCTGGAATACTGGATATCCTTTTGCCGCTCGGCCACCTCTTCGAGCGACGTGGGCAGTTCGCCGCGCGCCGGCCAGAGATCGACCTGGAACGCGAGCGTGTCGCGCATGTTTTCGGTGGTCAGCACCTGCGCCAGCGGCGTGTTGGAGACGACGCCGCCGTCCCAATAGTGTTCGCCGCCGATCTCCACCGACGGGAATCCCGGCGGCAAGGCGCCCGAGGCCATGACGTGCTCGGGACCGAGCGTGTGATGCAGGGTGTCGAAATACGCGAAGTTGCCCGAGCGCACGTTCACGGCGCCGAAGCTGGCCCGCACCGCGCCGCTGTTGAGCAGCTTGAAATCCACGAACTGGCGCAGGGTGTCGGCCAGCGGCGTGGTGTCGTAGAAGCTGGTGGAAGCGGCGCCGCGGCCCCGCACCAGATAGGGCGGCGGAAAGCGCGGCTTGAAGAAACCGGGCTGGCCGGTCAACAGGGCCTGCATTGCCGATACCTGCCCATTCATCGCGGGCGAGCCAAAGCCAAACGGCTGGCCCTCGAACATGCGGGTGAAGGCATCACCCCAGGGCAACGAGGCAAAACCGGTAGGCCGGCAGATGCTTTCCCAGAAGCCGCGCAGCCGTTCGACCCGCTCGTCTTCCGGGGATCCTGCGATGATGGCGGCGTTGATCGACCCGATGGAAATGCCGGAAATCCAGTTGGGCCGGATGCCGGCTTCGTGCAGGCCCTGGTACACCCCCGCCTGGTAGGAACCGAGCGCGCCGCCACCCTGCAGCACGAGCGCGACGGTATCGTAGGGCGGCGTATCGCCGGTGTCTTCGGCCAGGGCCTTGCGGCGAGCGGTCATGCGGCGTCCTCTATCGCTTGGTCTTGTCCGGCACCTGCGGCGTGCCGACGCCGGCGCGGAACGGGTATTTGGCGAAGACCTCCGCCACCACCTTGTCCACGTTCTCCGCCGAACCCGCGCTGTCGGGATTCTGGACCTCGCCCACGGCGACGCCCTCCCAGACCAGTTGCCGCCGCCGCGCATCCACCAGGTCGACGCTCAGCGTGCCTTCGGTGTATTGGTAGACGTCGTCGCCCCAGCCGTAGCCGGGCCAGCCGCCGTAGAAACCGGTGCGATACCCGTAATACGGGCCCATGGGCGCGAAGCCGGGCGTGACTTCGGTCTGCTGCTGGAGCTTGGCGCCGAAATTCAGAAGCAGGTCGGGATTGGTGGCGCTGTAGGTATAGCCGCGCATTTCCATCTGGCCGCGGGCCGCGCTCTTGAGCCGTTCGGTCAGCAGCGTGTTGTAGCCGGCCTTGTCCGTCCCCAGCGGAGACATGTAGCCGAACGTCTGGTACTGCGCAAAATTTGCCTGGTGGTCGTAATCGCTCTTGACCGTTGGGCCTGAGGCGCAGGCCGCCAGTAATGCCGTCATGGAACCCGCCGTCAGCAATTTCAACGCTTTCATGTCGATCTCTCCGTGAGTTCAAGGCGACCACATAGTGCCGCGAAGCCATCAAAGTTTCAACAGAATCTCATTCGCAACCACCAAAATTCCAGGCAAGATCACGCGATGCCGCGCTTGCCGCCAGATTGGGGGTGCCTGTTCACCGGCGCGTCCGGACTGCCGTGGCGCTGTGCAGGACGACTTCCACGCCGCGCAGGACCACTTCCCCAACGCCCCGCGCGCCGGGTCCATTACACTTCCGGTCGCTTCCGGCCATCCCTACAGACACGCCCATGCTTGAACTCGACGGCTCCATTTGGTTTCGCTCCGGCGCCCAGACCTGGGGCGGCAAGAACCGCATTGATCTGCTGGCGCAGATCGACGCGACCGGATCGATCACGGCGGCGGCGCGCGCCGTGGGCATGAGCTACAAGGGCGCGTGGGACGCGATCGACGCCATGAACAACCTGGCCGGCGAACCGCTGGTGCTGCGCGCGGCGGGCGGCAAGGGCGGCGGCGGTACGCAGCTGACGGACCGGGCGCGCCGCCTGATCACGACCTTCCGGGCGCTTGAAGTCGAACACCGCAAGTTCATGGACAACCTGACGCGCGCGGGGCTGGATGCCAGCGGCGACATCGACCTGATGAGGCGTTTCATGCTCAAGACCAGCGCACGCAACAAGTTTCTGGGCACCGTCATCGAGATCCGCGAAGGCGCCGTCAACGATGAAGTGGTGCTGCGCATCGCCGGCGGCCACGCGGTCACGGCCACCATCACCCGCGAAAGCACCAAAGAGCTGGGCCTTGCGCCCGGCAAGGAAGCCATCGCGCTGGTCAAGGCGTCGTCGGTCATCGTCGGCGCGCCGGGGCCGGGACTGCGCCTGTCGGCGCGCAACCAGCTGCAGGGGCGCATTACTGATCTGCGCCCGGGCGCCGTCAACAGCGAAATCCTGATTGCCATGGACGGCGGCGCCACGCTGGCGGCCATCGTCACGAACGAGAGCGCCGCAGACCTGAAGCTGGATGTCGGCGCCGAGGCGGTGGCGATCTTCAAGGCGTCCAGCGTGATTCTCGGCGTGCTGGACTGACTTCTGCAGTCGCGGCGGCCTTCACCCAAGTCCAGCCGTCAGGTGAATCAGGCCTTCACCATGTTGATTACAGTCCCACGTTCTCGTCGTGGCGCCCCACCCTGCCCTCGCGCACCTCGAACACCTCGTCGGCCAGGGCCTCCACGTCCGCGGGATCGTGCGTGATCAGCAGCATCGGCACATCCAGCTGCCGCTGCAACGCATCCAGTTCCTGCCGCATCTTGCCGCGCAACTGCGAGTCCAGCGCGGAAAACGGTTCGTCCAGCAGCAGGATGTCGGGCTGCAGCATCAGCGCCCGCGCCAGCGCGACGCGCTGCTTCTGCCCGCCCGAAATCTCGTTGGGATAGCTGCCGACGATGGCGCCCAGTTCAAAAGCGTCGACCCAGCGCTGCGCCTCGCGCGTCACCTCGCGGCGTGGCGGATTGAGCCAACCGCCGCGCAGACCGAATGCGATGTTCTGCGCCACGGTCAGATGGGGAAACAGCGCGTAGTCCTGGAACAGATACGCCACGCGGCGCGATCGCGCCGGCAGGTTGATGCTCGACTCGCCGTCGAACAGCACCCGTCCATTGATGACGATGCGCCCGGCGTCGGGGCGCAGCAATCCGGCCACGGCCCGCAAGGTCAGGCTCTTGCCCGCGCCCGAGGGCCCGAACAGCGCGATGCGTTTGGCGGCCGACTTGAACTGCACGTCGAGTTCGAATTTGCGGTCGCCCGACACCATATGCTTGCGCACGGCAAGGTCGATACTCATCGCCCGCCTCCGTTGCGCTGGCCAGCGCCGATGGGCACCAGCTTGCCGGCGGCCAGCAGCACGACGATGCAGGTGATGGATGTGACCAGCACCAGCATGTTGGCGGTAGCGTCATCGCCCGCCTGCACCGCTTCATAGATGGCGACCGACAGCGTCTGCGTGCGGCCCGGCAGGTTGCCCGCGATCATCAGCGTGGCGCCGAATTCGCCCAGCGCCCGCGCAAACGCCAGCAGCACGCCGGCCGCGATGCCGCGGGCAGCCAGCGGCAAGGTGACGCGAAAGAACACGCCCGCTTCGCCCACGCCCAGCACGCGCGCCGCGTTTTCAAGCTGGCCATCCACGTTTTCAAACGCGGCCCGCGCCGACTTGAACACAAGCGGAAAAGCCACCACCGACGCCGCGATCACGGCGCCCTGCCATGTGAAGACCAGCTCGATATTCCAGCGCGCCAGCGTCTCGCCGATGATGCCGCGCCGGCCCAGCAGCACCAGCAGGTAGTAACCCAGCACGGTCGGCGGCAGCACCAGCGGCAGCGTCAGGATGGCGTCCAGCAGGTCGCGGCCGGGCCAGCGCCAGCGCGACAGGCCGTACGCCGCAGCCGTGCCGGCCACGGTCGCCAAAAGCGTCGCCCAACCGGCCACTTTCAGGGAAAGCAGCAGCGGGACCCAGACCGGATCACTCATCAATACCTACGATTCAACAAAGACTCAGGGCTTCTGAAAGCCGAAACGCGACAGTATCGCCTGCCCGGCGGGCGACATGACATAGGCCACGAAGCTTTCGGCCTCCTTGGCCGCGGACTCGCGCGTGGTCAACGCAATGGGATAGGTCACGGGCGTGGTCGACGGCACGCGCACGGCGACATTGACCTTGCCCGGCATGATGGCCGCGTCGGTCGCGAACACGAAGCCCGCATCGACCTCGCCGCGCGCCACGTAGTCCAGGCTTTGGCGCACGTTCTGCGCCAGCACGCTCTTGGCCTGCACGGCGTCCCACAGACCCTCGGCCTGCAGCGCGGCCTGCGTATAGCGGCCGACCGGCACCGAGGCCGGATTGCCGTAAGCAATGCGCTTGACCTCGTCGCGCTCCAGGTCCTTGAGCGATTTGATGCCCGCCTTGCTGTCGGTCGGAACGATCAGCACGATCTGGTTGGCCGCGAAGTCCACGCGGGTGGCAGGCTTGACGGCCTTTTCCTCGACCGCCTTGTCCATCGCCTTCTGGTCGGCGGACGCGAATACATCCGCGGGCGCGCCCTTCACGATCTGCTGCAAGAGCACGTCGGAGGCGCCGAAGTTCAAGACCACCTTGGTGCCGGCATGTTCCTTTTCAAAGCCCTGCGCCACTTCCTTGAAGGCATTGGTCAGGCTGGCGGCGGCCGACACCACGATTTCTCCGGCGCTGGCATTGGCGCTCCATGCGGCGGCGAGCGCCACGGTCAGCGCCAAGAGCGGGCGTTTGTGCAACATGTATTTCTCCTGTGGATGGCGGCGGGTCAGGATCGAAATATATCCAGGTATATAACGGTCGTCAATTTCGCTCGCCACAGGGGTTTATGAAATATCAAGAGAGACGCCGGGCGGCGGAATCAGCCGCGGTCGACAGTGGTGACGTGCACGGACTCGGCCGCCAGCGCGACGCGCAGAAAGTCCAACGCGGTTTCGGGCCGGGCCGCGCCGCACATGAAGATGTCCAGGGCCGCGAAGCAGTGCTCCGGCCAGGAATGGATGCTGATATGGGATTCGCTGAGCAGGATCACGCCGGTTACCCCCGCCCCTTCCCCGAAATGATGGAAATGGGTGCTCAGCACCTGCGCCCCGGCCGCGCGCGCCGCCGCGGTCATGTGCCGTTCCAGCGCCTGCGCGTCGGTCAGGAGGTCAGGCGCCACGCCGCGGAAGTCCGCCAGCACGTGCCGGCCGGGTGTCCCGTACACGGTCACTTGTGGGATCCGCCCGAGGACCAGCCCGAGCCGCCCGAGGAGCTGCTGCCCCAACTGCTGCTACTGCTGCCGCCGGAGAGGCGCGTGCCCGGCGCACTGGCGCTGGTGGTGGCCAGCACGACCACCATCGCGTACATGGCATACAACAACTTGCCCTTCATCTATTCGTCCTCGCCTGTCAGCATGTCGGCCAGCATGGCCGGTAGCCAGAGAAACACCATCCCGATCAGAACCGGAATGAAGCGGCCGGCAAAAATATTGTTGAAGTTCAGGAACACCATCGCGATCAGCGCGCCCTTGGCCCATTTGCGATAGCCGCCCCCGCCCTTGGCCGACGCCACCCGCATCGCCTTCTGGCGATTGAGCTCCGGGCGGTCGAACCACTGCGCCAGTTGCGCCGGCGACACCGGCGCCGACGCCGACCAGCCCAGTTCCTTGTCGGCCAGTTCGCGGGTCAGCTTCAACGTGCCGACCTGGTAATCCGTGATCTGCGTGCTGTCGCCGACCTTGACGCGCCAGTTGAACGCGCCCAGCGCCATTTCAACGCGCGAGGTGTAGTCGTACAGCTTCTGGTACACCCGGTTGCGCCAGCGCACGCTGGTGGCGTTGTTGTGGCTGGGCCAGGTGTCGCAGACCTGCACGCGTTCCCAACCCTCGTCGGACTCCACCAGCCAGACGAACCCCTTGGCCGGGTTGAACAGCAGGTATTCCATCCAGCTTGAAGGTTCTTCGGGATCGGGATCGGCGCACTTCATCAGGCCGATCAGCGTGAAGTCGGCGCCTTCCATCTTGGCGACCGAGCCCAGCGGCAACGTGGCGCGGATCTTCTGCACCCTGCGCGCCTTTTCGATGACCTCGGCCGTGGGGCCCGAGCAGTCGACGGCGGCGGCGCACGACGGGCAAACGACATTCGTGGCCATGGCGGCCACGAAGGAGATCGGCGCGCCGCAGTTCGGGCAGTCCAGCGCCTTGATCTGGCCGCGAAAGCGTCCCGCGGTTTCCTCGACCTGTTCTTTGGTGCGCAACGAGCCCGCCTGCATGGCGGACAGGTCGAACGCCTTGCCGATATAGAGTTCGGGCTGCGGACCGTCCGAGAAATCCAGCGTCAGGAACGCGTCCAGGCTGCGGTAGTCGGCCACCTTGGCCTGCCAGCCGTCGCCCGGCACGAAGGGCAGCTCGCCCTGCGCGCCGCCGGCCTGGCTGGTGCGCACGTCCGCCGCCACGAAACGCTGGCCGTCGAGCTTCAGTTCGTCGCCGGGCGAGATGCTGTCGAACGCCGGCATCTCCTGCACGGACTTGACCTTGCGCCGCCGCGTGACGGCATACTGGCCCGAGGCGTCCGACAGCCAGCCGTCGGACGCGTCATCGAACCACACGTACCACTCGTTCCAGAAACCCTCGTCAAAGCGCATCTGGATGCGGCCGATGACGTCAAAGCGCTTGCCGTCATAGGTGCCCGTCGCGCCCAGGCACAGCGGCGAATAGTCCTCAAGGACGTCGGCCGCTTCGCCGATGCGCCTGACCGACTCGGCATCCTTGAGCAAGGTGCTGCGGCAGGCGCCGCAGACCGCCATGACGGAGGCCGCGGACGTGAACTTGACTGGGGCGCCGCACTGCGGACACAGAACCTGCTGCATGGGGCCTTAGCTGGTGAGTTTCTTCAGCACCTCGGCCTTGGCCGAGTCGTAGTCCGCCGCCGTGATGAGGCCCTTGTCCAGCAGGTCTTTCAATTGCTGCAGGCGCTGCACCGGATCGGCCTGCGCGGGCTGAGCGGCGGGTTGTTGCGTCGGCTGCTGCGGCTGCTGTTGGGCCGGCTGCTGTTGGGCCGGCTGCTGCGGCTGGCCCTGAGATACGCCCAGCCCCTGCGCCATCGTCTGGCCCAGCGCCGCGCCGGCCGCCAGGCCCGCGCCGATGCCCGCAATCCCGCCTTCGTTCTGTGCGGCCAGCGGAATCGACGTCGCCGTCTGATACTGCGTGAACTTGCCCAGGTCGCCGGCCATGCCCATCGAGATCCGGGTGTCCAGCGCCTTCTGCAGCTCTTCGGGCAACGACACGTTCTCGACCGTGAAGTTGTCCAGCTTGACGCCGTAGCGGTCGAACACGGGCGCGAGCTGTTCGGCGATGCTCTGCGACATCAGGCCCTGGTTGCCAGCGATGTCCAGGAACGGCACCTTGGAACTGCCCAGGGCGGTCGTCATGGCGGCCACGACCATATTGCGCAGTTGCGCTTCAAGGTCGTCCACCGTGTACACGTCGCGCGTGCCGCTGATTTCGCGGTAGAACTTGCCGGGATCGGATATCTGGTACGAATACACGCCAAACGCACGCAGACGCACCATGCCGAATTCGCTGTCGCGCAACGTCACCGGCTGCGCCGTGCCCCAGCGCCGGCCCAACTGCAGGCGGGTGCTGAAAAAGATGACGTCCGACTTGAAGGGCGACTCGAACAGCTTGTCCCAGTTCTTCAGGTAAGTCAGGATCGGCAGCGTCTGCGTCGTCAGCTTGTACATGCCGGGGCCGAACACGTCGGCCACCTTGCCTTCGTTGACGAACACCGCCATCTGCGATTCCCGCACGGTCAGGCTGGCGCCGTACTGGATTTCGAAATCCTGCATCGGATGGCGCCAGGCGAGCACGCCGTCGCGATCCTCGTTCCATTGCAGGATGTCGATGAACTGCTTGCGAATGAATGAACCGAGACTCATGGAAAGTCCTCCTGTGTCAGATCGGAGAGTGCGCGCCGCTCAGGTCAGGCAGGCGGCGTTGACGATGCCGGCCGACAGCGAAATCGCGCCGATCAGGCCGCCCATGGCGATGTTGTTTTCGGCGATGGCGTCGGTCATGCCGCGTATGGCCTTGGACACCACCGCGTAGACGACGATCTGCACGATCATCGCCGCCACGCCCCAGACCACGAACATGACGAAGCTGGCGTGGACCGCGATGCTGGAACACAGGGTCAGGCTGAAGCCGACCAGCGCGCCGCCATAGGACAGGGCGGCGGCAATGTTGCCCTCGCGGATGAGGTCGAATTCCTTGTAGTGCGTGATGGCCGTGTAGACCGCCGTAAAAACGCCCAGCATGACAAGCGCCGAGACGATATAGATCAGATAGGTCACCGCCGGATGCATTGCTTCTCCCATTGCCAGCCTCCCAATTGCGCGCAGTATATACGTCGCGTTCGATATACTGCGAACGCATTTTTTGGCTCGGACACTCCCATGCGCGACCGCGTTCTCATTCTCTCGGTATTGATCGTTGCGTCCTGCGGGTTGGGCTACGAGCTCATCAGCAGCGCGCTCGCCAGCTATTTGCTTGGGGATTCGATCCTTCAGTTCTCCTCCGTGATCGGGTGCTATCTCTTCGCGATGGGCATCGGTTCATGGTTGTCAAAATATGTAAGAGACGAAGACGTTCTGAATCGCTTCATCGACGTAGAACTGCTGGTGGCGTTGTTGGGCGGCGTGTCGGCCGCCGTCCTGTTCCTGGTGTTCGCGTGGCTGTCCGCGCCCTTTCGCGCGGCGCTGTATGTCGGCGTCTTCATCATCGGACTGATGGTCGGCATGGAGATCCCGCTGGTGATGCGGGTCTTCAACCAGCGCAAGGCCGAATTCCGCGAAATCGTCAGCCGCGTGCTGACCTTCGACTACCTGGGCGCGCTGGCCGTGTCGCTGGTGTTCCCATTGCTGCTGGCGCCCAAGCTGGGACTGCTGCGCACCAGCTTCCTGTTCGGCATCCTGAACGCCAGCGTCGCGCTGTGGACCACGTGGCTGTTCCGCGCCGAAGTCACCCGCCCCGGCGAAAAAGCCGTGCGCGCCGGCGTGGTGCTGGGGATTCTGGGCCTGGGATTCGTCTATTCCGGCAGCATGACCGCCTGGGCCGAAAAAGGCCTGTATGGCGACGACATCATCCACGCCGAGACCACGCAGTATCAGCGCCTGGCCGTGACGCGCTGGCACGACGACCTGCGCCTGTACATCAACGGCAACCTGCAGTTCTCGTCGCGCGACGAGCACCGGTATCACGAATCGCTGGTGCATCCCGGCCTACAGGTGCTGCCGTGGGCGCGCAACGTGCTGGTGCTGGGCGGCGGCGACGGCCTGGCCGTGCGCGAGATCCTGAAATACAAGCACGTCGAGCACGTCACGCTGGTGGATCTGGATCCGGCCATGACGAATCTGTTTTCGCGTTCGGACCCGCTGGTCGCGCTGAACGCGGGCGCGCTCAAAGACCCGCGCGTCACCGTCATCAATGACGACGCGGGGCGGTGGCTGGAGACACACGCCGAGGTCTACGACTTCATCGTGGTGGACTTTCCCGATCCGTCCAACTTCGGTTTGGGACGGCTGTACTCCGTGCCGGTCTATCACCTGATGGCGCGGCATCTGGCGGAAAACGGCTACATGGTCGTGCAGTCCACCTCGCCCTACTTCGCGCCGCGTTCGTTCTGGAGCGTGGACGCAACCCTGAAGGAAGCGGGCCTGAACACCTGGCCGTATCACACCTACGTGCCGTCGTTCGGCGACTGGGGTTTCATCCTGGCCAGCAAGCGGCGCGACTACGCACCGCCCGAAAAAATCACCGTGCCCACGCGCTATCTGGACGCCGTCACCGTGCGCGAGCTCTTTCACTTTCCCGCCGACATGCCGGCGCTGGCCATGCCGCCGAACCGCCTGAACGAACAATCGCTCGTGCGCTACTTCGACGAGGACTGGCGCAAGGTCATCCGCTGATGCGGCGCCGCAGCTTCCTGTTGGGCGCTGCCACGGCCGCCGCGGCGGGCTCGGTCGGCTATTGGCGCGCGCGCGTCGTCGAGACGACGCCCGACGTGCACTATCCCGGCATGCAGGCCGGCCACGCGCTGCGCGACAAGGCCGCCCTGCCGCAGCCGTCGGCCACGCGGCAGCAAGAAGTCGCAATCCTGGGCGCCGGCGTGGCGGGCCTGTCCTGCGCGTGGAAACTGGCCCGAGAAGGCTTCACCGATTTTGTCGTGGTGCAGGGCCCCGAGTTCGCGGGCAACGCCGCGGCGGGCGTGCGAGATGGGCTGGACTATCCGCTGGGCGCGCACTACCTGCCCTTGCCCTCGCTGGCGTCCGCCCACGTGCGTGAAATGCTGGCCGACTTCGGCATCATTGAGCGCGGCGCGGGCGACGCGCGTCCCTATTACGACGAAGCCGTCCTGGTGCATTCCCCGCAGGAAAGACTGCTGCGCAACGGGCGCTGGGAAGAACACCTGCTGCCGATGACGGACGTGCCGGATGCCGACGCCGCCCAGCACCAGCGCTTTCTGGCGCTGGTCGATCAGCTGCGCACACAGGTCGGCAGCGACGGCCGCAAGGTGTTCTGCATTCCGCTCGACCTGTCGTCGCGCGATCCGGCGTGGCGCGCGCTGGACGCGCTGACGTTCAAGGACTGGCTGGCGCGTGAAGGCTATACCTCGCCCGCGCTGCATTGGTATCTGAACTACTGCTGCCGGGACGACTACGGCGCGGGAATCGAGGTCGTCTCCGCGTGGGCGGGGCTGCATTACTTTGCCAGCCGCGACGGCCATGCCACCAATGCCGGCGAAGGCGCCGTGCTGACCTGGCCGGGCGGGCTGGCGACGCTGGCCGAACGGATGCGCGCGGCCATCACGCAGAAGCTCGGCCACGCAGACTGGCTGCTGCCGGGCACGGCGGTGCGTATCGAGGAACTGGCCTCCGGCCCGCGCGTCCTGTGCATCGAGGATTCGGCCGATGGCGCCGCCCGCGCCTATGCCCTGCAAACCCGCCGCACCGTCTGCGCCATGCCGCTCTTCGTCGCGCAGCGCCTGCTGCCGGACATCCGTGCGTACGGCTACGACCCGGCCACGCACGCCGCGCCGCACGCGGCCTGGATGGTGTCGAACTTCGTCATGGACGGCTATCCGCTGGAAGCGCCGGGCGAGCCGCTATCGTGGGACAACGTCGTCTACGAAGGCCAGGCGCTGGGCTACGTCGTGTCCACCCATCAATTGCTGCGCGTGGCGCGCACGCCGCGCAGCGTGTTCACCGCGTATCACGCGCTGAGCGGCCAGACGCCGCAGGCCGCGCGCGAATGGCTGACGCGCGCCACCCCGCAAGACCTGCGCGACGTGGCCGCGGTGGATCTGGTGGCGGCGTATGGCAAGGAGTTCTGGCGCAATGCGCGCCAGTTGGAGATCACGGTGCGCGGCCACGCCATGGCTACGCCGGTGTGCGGCTACCTGTCCAATCCGGGCCTGGCTGCCCTGCGTGCCGTGGACGGTCCGGTGCTGTTCGCGCACGCCGACCTGTCGGGGTATTCGGTTTTTGAAGAAGCCTCATGGTGGGGCGTGACGGCAGCAGCGCGTATTCTGGGCGGCCATCGACAAGGATGAGACAAGACATGGGTAATCACGTCATCGTGCTGGGCGCCGGCATCGTCGGCGTCTGCTGCGCGCTGGAACTGCAGCGGCGCGGCATGTCGGTCACGCTTGTGGATCGGCAGGCGCCCGGGATGGAAACGTCGATGGGCAACGCCGGGGTGCTGGCCCGCAGTTCACTGATGCCGTTCAATCACCCTGGCCTCTGGGGACAACTGCCGCGTCTCTTGAAGAACGACACCGTCCAGTTCCGATACCGCTGGCCTTACCTGGCGTCGAACCTGGGCTGGGCAGCGCGATTCCTCATGAGCGCGCGGCCTTCCGTCTTCCAGGAGACTGCCCACGCATTGGACGGTCTGATCCGGCTGTCCGCGCCCGAACACCTGAAGCTGCTGGATGAAAGCGGCGCGCGCCACCGGCTGCGCGACACCGGCTGGATCTTCCTGTACCGCACGGCGGCGGCCTGGAACGCGGGCGCATTGGCGCGCCGCACCTTCGCGCAGTACGACGTGCCGACCCGCGAACTGAACCCTGCGGAACTTGCCGAGGTCGAACCCGCCCTGTCGCCGATCTTTCACCGCGCATTGTGGATTCAGGGTTCGTATTCGGTGGATGATCCGCACGAGGTCGTCGCCGCGTACGCCCGCCTGTTCCAGCGCGAGGGCGGCACGTTCAAGCGGATGGACGCCGCCGCCATCCGCCGCGACGGCAATGGCTGGGCGGTGCAAGGGACAAGCGCATCGGAATCGGTGTCGGCCGACCGGCTGGTCGTCGCGCTGGGGCCGTGGTCCAAGGCGTTGCTCAAGACCACCGGCATCGACCTGCCCATGGCGTTCGAACGCGGGTATCACATGCATTACAACGGCCGCGACGGCGTACGCGTCACGCGCCCCGTTTACGACACCGGCGGCGGCTACGTCCTGTCGCCCATGGCGCGCGGGCTGCGCCTGTCGACGGGCGTCGAGCTGAACGCTTGCGAGGCGCCCGCGCGTCCCGAGCAGCTGGATCTGGCGGAACAGCGCGCCCGCGAGGCCTTCCCGCTGGGCGACCGGCTGGACGCCGCCGCCTGGCTGGGCCGCCGCCCCACCCTGCCCGACAGCCGCCCGATGATCGGCGAAGCGCCGCGCCATCCCGGCCTGTGGCTGGCGCTGGGGCACCAGCACATCGGCTTCAGCACCGCGCCGGGCACGGCAAAGGTGCTGGCGGAACTGATGCTGGACGGCGCCGCCGCATCTCGACACGCGGCCTTCCGGCCCGGCCGGTTCATCTAGGCAAACGCGGTCCTTGAAGGACCGCGTTGTTGACCGCGCTATTTACCGCGCCTTTTCGTCTTCAGCCCAGCAAAAGCGCATCGTCCGACAGCTTCTCGCCCCGCACCCGCTCGAACATGGCCAGCAGGTCCGGCACGTCCATGCCGCGGCGCTCGTCGCCGGACACGTCCAGCACGACCTGGCCCTGGTGCAGCATGACGGTGCGGTCGCCGACATCCAGCGCCTGGCGCATGCTGTGCGTGACCATCATGGTGGTGAGCTGGTTTTCCGCCACGATGCGCGCCGTCAGTTGCAGCACGAAGTCCGCGGTGCGCGGGTCGAGCGCGGCGGTGTGCTCATCCAGCAGCAGGATGCGCGAGGGTTGCAGCGCCGCCATCAGCAGGCTGACCGCCTGGCGCTGGCCGCCGGACAACAGGCCGATGCGGTCGGTGAGGCGGTTTTCCAGGCCCAGACCCAGCGTGGCAAGGCGCTCGCGAAAGCCCGCTTTCATCGAGGCCTTCACGGCGCGGCTATAACCGCGCGAGGCGCCGCGCATCTGCGCCAGCGCCATGTTTTCCTCGATGGTCAGGTCTTCGCAGGTGCCCGCCATGGGGTCCTGGAACACGCGGGCCACGCTGCCCGCGCGCGCCCACACGGGCTTGCGCGTCACGTCCACACCATTGATGTCGATGCGTCCCGAATCGATGGGCAGGTCGCCCGACACGGCATTCAGGAACGTGGACTTGCCCGCGCCGTTGGAACCGATCACGGTGACGAACTGGCCTGACGGGATTTCCAGCGTGAGGCCGCGCAGGGCGCGGGTCTCGATGGGCGTACCCGCGTTGAAGGTGATTTTCAGGTCTTTTGCGGACAACATATCAGCGCCCCTTCTTGCCGACCAGGCGGCGCTTGAGCATGGGGATGACCAGGGCGATCGTGACGAGCACCGCGGTGACGAGGTTCAGGTCCTGCGCCTTCAGGCCGATGAAATCGCTGTTGAGCGCCAGGGCGATGAAGAAGCGGTAGACGATGGCGCCGATGATGACGGCCAGCGTGGCCAGCACCAGCTTGCGCGACGGCAGGATGCTTTCGCCGACGATCACCGCGGCCAGGCCGATCACGATGGTGCCGATGCCCATCGAGATGTCGGAGCCGCCTTGCGTCTGCGCGAACAGCGCGCCGGCCAGTGCAACCAGCGCGTTCGACAGCGCCATGCCGCCCAGGATCATGCGGCCGGTGTTCACGCCTTGCGCGCGGGCCATGCGGCCGTTGGAACCGGTGGCGCGCACGGCCAGGCCGGTTTGCGTCGCGAAGAACCAGTCCAGCGCCAGCTTGCACAGAATGACGATGACGATCAGCAGCAGCGGGCGGGCGACATAGTCGGAAATCCACGCAGGCTGCAGGATCGTGAACACGGTGGGTTCGGTGATCAGCGGCACGTTGGGCTTGCCCATGATGCGCAGGTTGATCGAATACAGCGCGATCATCATCAGGATGCTGGCGAGCAGATCCATGATCTTGAGCTTGACGTTCAGCCAGCCCGTGACCAGCCCGGCCGCGGCGCCCGCGATCATGGCGATGATGGTGGCGGAAAACGGATCGGTGCCCGAGGCGATCAGCGTCGCACAGACCGCGCCGCCCAGCGGAAAGCTGCCGTCCACGGTCAGGTCCGGGAAGCGCAGCAGGCGAAAGGAGATGAACACGCCCAAGGCCACCAGACTGAAGATCAAGCCGATCTCCAGCGCGCCTAACAACGAGAACAATGACATGGGTCAGATCCAATCAAGATAAGAAACGAGCATATTAAAGAAGTGAAACGTACGATTTCTTGCGTTCGCGGGTCAGTTTTACCCGAGCTTTCGCAATGAACGTTTCTCGGCATGGATTTTCTCTCGTTTCCCGCCCGCGTGCCTACGCGCCGGCGCTGCCAGCGAAAGCACGAGACCTGTCAAGGAAGCAACAACGCCGGGCCGCGAGCATCTTGTGAACGCTGCCGCCCTGTGGAACATCGGGTAAGCACACCACGAAAAACGCAAGAAAAACCCCGCGCACGCCGGATAGGCATGGCGGGGCCGATTTCGCGCCGTATTATTTCACGACCACCGCGGCGGACTTGATCAGCGCCTCGGGCAGGGTCACGCCCTGCTTGGCGGCCGCGCCCGGATTCACGTACAGCTCGAGCTTGGAGCTGGTTTCAGACGGAATGGCGCCGGGCTTCTCGCCCTTCAGGATGCGCACGACGACCTTGCCGGTCTGCACGCCCAGATCGCGGTAGTTGATGCCCAGGGCGGCAATGCCGCCGCGCTTGACGCTGTCGGTATCCGACGCGATCAGCGGGATCTTGGCGTCGTTGCCCACCTTGACCAGCGATTCGTACGCCGACACGACGTTGTTGTCGGTGTTGGTGTAGATGACGTCGACCTTGCCGATCAGGCTGCGGGCGGCGGATGCCACGTCCACCGAGCGCGGGGCGGCGGCTTCGACCAGGCTCATGCCCGACTTGGGCAGGATTTCCTGGAGTTTCTTGACGACGACGACCGAGTTGGCCTCGCCCGGGTTGTAGACGATGCCGACGCGCTTGGCGTTGGGCAGGATCTTCTTGATGAGTTCAACCTGCTTGTCCAGCGCCAGCAGGTCCGACACGCCGGTCACGTTGGTGCCCGAGGCGTCCATGCTGGACACGAGTTGCGCGGCAACCGGATCGGTCACGGCGGAATACACCACCGGCACGTCCTTGGTGGCGGCCACGACGGCCTGCGCCGACGGCGTGGCGATCGCGACGATGGCGTCCGGCCGGTCGCCGACGAACTTGCGAGCGATCTGCGCGGCCGTGCCGTTGTTGCCCTGCGCGCTTTGATACTGCCACTTCAGGTTCTTGCCCGGCTCGTAGCCGGCTTGCTTGAGGGCGTCTTGCACCCCGTCACGCACGGCGTCCAGCGCCGGATGCTCGACGATGGCGGTCACCGCGACGGACTTTTGCTGCGCGGCGACCGGTGCGGCGATGGCCATCGCCAGCGCCATCGCGCCAACCGTCAGAAAATGTTTTTTTCCGATCAGCATATGTTTGCTCCTTGAACCCTGGGTGTTGCTTGTTGAATTTGCCGGTTTCTTCATGGCGGGCGCGGGTTTTTGATCCGTTTGTCCTGCCACAAAGCCGTATAGTCTAACGTGCCGTCCACCAAATGGACTTGGGGGGAATCCCTGTAATGGTGCATCCATACAGGCGCGCCCCGACCCGAGGCAGCGGCGTGAATATACTGACATCCGCCGGGCAAACGCCGTTCATCCCGTTCCGCGTGCCCGCCGACGGCATCCCGAGGCCACCATGATCAAACGCGCACTGGGCCGATCCGGCCTGCAGATTCCCCCGCTCACTTTCGGCGGCAACGTCTTCGGCTGGACCGTCGACGAGGCCGGCACCTTTTCTTTGCTGGATGCGCTGGTGGACGCCGGCCTGAATTTCATCGACACGGCCGACATGTACTCGCGCTGGGTTCCCGGCAACCAGGGTGGCGAATCCGAAACCCTGATCGGCAAGTGGCTCAAGCGATCGGGCAAGCGCGACCAGGTGCTGATCGCGACCAAGGTCGGCATGGAGATGGGTCCGGGCCAGAAAGGCCTGTCGCCCGCCTACATCCGGCGCTCCTTGGACGCATCGCTGGCGCGCCTGCAGACGGACTACGTGGACCTGTACCAATCGCACCAGGACGACCCGGACACGCCGCTGACCGACACGCTGGCCGAATACGCCAAGCACATCGAAGCCGGCAAGGTGCGCGCGATCGGCGCGTCCAACTACACGGCGGTGCGGCTGTCGGAAGCCCTGATCGCCAGCGAGCGGCACAGCCTGCCGCGCTACGAAAGCATCCAGCCCGAGTACAACCTGTATACCCGCGAGCCCTTCGAATCCGGCCTGCAAAGCCTGGTGAAGACCCAGCAGATGGGCACGATCAATTACTTCGCGCTGGCAAGCGGGTTTCTCAGCGGCAAGTACCGCGGTCCCGAAGATGCAGGCAAGAGCGCGCGCGGCAAGAAGATCGTGGACACGTATCTGAATGATCGTGGCTACCGCATCCTGAAGGCGCTAGACGAGGTGGCCGAGGACGCCGGCTGCACGCCCGCACAGGCCGCGCTGGCCTGGCAGATCGCGCAGCCGGGCATTACGTCGCCCATCGTCAGCGCCACGTCGCTCGCCCAGCTGGACGAACTGGTCAAGGCCGCCAGCCTGACGCTGACGCGCGACCAGCTGGCCCGGCTGAGCCAGGCCAGCGATTGGCGCTGAGGTTGCTTAGTCCAGTCGCTTAGTTCAGCCGCTTAGTCCAACGTCACGCCGGAGTCCTTGACGACCTTGGCCCAGCGCTGGACTTCGCTGTCGACGAACTTGCCGAACTCGGCGCCGGTCAGCGTGGGCACGCCCGTGCCGTTGCCCGCCCAGGTCTCCTTCAGCTTGGGCGTGTTGAGCGCCTTCGTGATCTCGGCGGCCATTCTTTCCGTGGCTTCCTTCGGCGTGCCCGCGGGCGCCCAGATCGCATACCAGGTCGACACCACGTAGTTCGGCACGCCGGCTTCGGCAGCCGTGGGCACGTCGGGCAGGGATTGCGAACGCTCCGTGGCGGCCACCGCCAGCGGCTTGATCGCGCCGGCGCGGATGTGCCCGGCCGACGAGCCCAGCCCATCAAACGCCAGATCCACCTGACCGCCAATCAGCGCCGACAGCATGGGACCCGCGCCCTGATACGGCACGTCCACCAGCTTGACCCCCGTCTGCATCGCGAACAGCTCGCCGGCCAGGTGGTGCGTGCTGCCCTTGCCTGCCGTGCCGAAGTTGATTTCGCCGGGGCGTTTCTTTGCGTAATCGATGAACTCCTGCAAGGTCTTTACCGGCAGCTTGCTTGCGTTGATGACGACGACCTGCGGCGGCTGCGCCACCAGGGCGACCGGCACGAAATCCTTCTGAATGTTGTAGCTCAGGCTCTTGTACAGGGAAGGCGCCAGCGCATGGTGCGCGCCGCCCATGAAGAACGTGTAGCCGTCGGGCTTGGCCTTGGCCGCCACGCCGGCGCCCACGGTGCCGCCCGCGCCGCCCTTGTTGTCGATGACCACCGTCTGGCCAAGCTGCGTGGTGAGCTGCGCGGCCAGCGGACGGGCGAACGTGTCCGTGCCGCCGCCGGCGGGAAACGGAACGATCAGCGTGATGGGGCGTTCGGGCCATTGCGCGGCGGCAACGCCGCCGAAACCCAGGGCTGCCACGGCGAACACGGCCGCGGCGGTGGTGCGATAAGTCATTTTGTCTCCTCTTGCTGCATCGGGGTACGGCGCCTGTTTTCTGGCGTCTCGTCGCTGAGATATTTTTTTCTTCTGAATGCGGCGGGCAGGTCTTATCGGGGCATTGGATGGGGATGCTTCTCCTTGGCTGCTGTAAATGAACGCGGTGAAAGAATTCGGTGATAAAAAAGCCGGCCCCACGGGGACCGGCTTCGGTATGGACTACAGCGCCTTGTAGGTGTCGCGCAGCACGTTCTTCTGAACCTTGCCCATCGTATTGCGCGGCAGTTGGTCGATGATATGAACGCGCTTGGGCACCTTGAAGTTGGCGATGCGGCTCTTCAACTCGGCTTGCATGGCGGAGGCGTCCAGCGTCGCGCCGTCCTTGGGCACCACCACCGCCACGACGGCCTCGCCGAAGTCCGGATGCGGCACGCCGATCACCGCCGACTCCGACACGCCCGGCATGTCGTCGATGAGCGTCTCGATCTCCTTGGGGTACACGTTGTAGCCGCCGGAGATGATCAGGTCCTTGCTGCGGCCGACGATCGACAGATAGTCGGCCGGCGCCGTGCGGCCGGCGGACTCGCCGCCCCAGCGGCCCACGTCGCCGGTCTTGAACCAGCCGTCGTCGGTGAATTCTTCGCGCGTCTTTTCCGGCATGCGCCAGTAGCCCGAGAACACGTTGGGACCGCGCACCTGCACGTTGCCGATCTCGCCCGGTGCGAGCGGCTTGCCGGCGTCGTCGACCACCCGGACATCCACACCCGGCAAGGCGCGGCCGACGGTGCCCGCCAGGCGCTCGCCCAGCGCGGCGTCGTACGGATTGGAGGTCAGCATAACGGTTTCGCTCATGCCGTAGCGCTCAAGAATGGGATGGCCGCTGCGTTCCTTGAAGTCGGAGAACGTTTCGGCCAGCAGGGGCGCGGAGCCCGAGATGAACAGGCGCATGTTGGCGCAGACGTCCCGATTGAAGCGCGGATCGGCCAGCAGACGCACATAGTAGGTCGGCACGCCCATCATCACGGTGCTTTGCGGCAGATAGTGCAGCGCCTGGTCGGCGTCCAGCTTGGGCAGCCAGATCATCCGGGCGCCCGCCAGCAGCGCGCCGTGCGACGCGACGAACAGGCCGTGCACGTGGAAGATCGGCAGCATGTGCAGCAGCACGTCGTCCTCGCGCCAGCCCCAGTATTCGTGCAGGGTGCGCGCGTTGGCCGCCAGATTGCCGTGAGAGAGCATCGCGCCCTTGCTGCGGCCCGTGGTGCCCGACGTGTACAGGATGGCGGCCAGGTCGTCCGGCTTGCTTTCAACGGTCTTGAACGTCTGCGACAGGCCGCCGGCCGCGTCCAGCAGCGTGCCGGTGCGGTCCTCGTCCAGCGTGTAGACGTGCGGGCAGTTGGCCTTGTCGGCGGCGCGCTTGACCCAGTCCAGGTTCTTGCTGGCGCAGACCACGACGGACGGCTCGGCGTTGCCCAGGAAGTATTCGATTTCGGATTCGCGGTACGCGGTGTTCAGCGGCAGGTACACGAGGCCGGCGCGCAGCGTGGCCAGGTACAGCAGCAGCGCCTCGGGCGACTTTTCGACCTGCACGGCGACGCGCGCGCCGTCGGGCAGGTTCAGCGATTGCAGCAGGTTCGCCAGGCACGCGGTCGCGCGGTCGATGTCGTCCCAGGTGTATTGGAGGTCGGGCGTTTCCAGCGCGACTTTGCTGCGGTCTTTGGGAAAGCCGCCTTGCAGGACAGCGTATAGGTTGGCGTTGCTCACCTGTCTAGTCTCCGGTAAAGGAAGGGTCTTCGCCGGCCAGGAAGGCGCGCACGCCCTCTCTGTGGTCCCGGCTTTCGGCATAGGAGAAATAATCGCGATACTCGTCCTCGGTCAAGGCGGCGCCGGTGGCGAGCCTGGCGGACAAGCGTTTGTTGATGCGGGCGGCCAGCGGCGCGCCCTGGGCGATGCGGTCGGCGCTGCGGCGGGCGGACGTGGCCACGTCGCCGTCGTCGACGATGCGGGTCAAGAGACCCAGGTCTTTGGCTTCGGCGGCGCCGAACACCCGGCCTTCCAGCAGAATGGCCAGCGTGGCGGCCCTGCCCGCCAGCGCCAGCAGGCCGCGCATTTCGTCCGGGGCCATCGGAAAACCCAGGCGATTGATCGGCACGCCGAAGCGGGCCGACGCGCCGGCGATGCGCAGGTCGCACTGGCAGGCGATTTCCAGCCCGCCGCCGACGCACACGCCGTCGATCTGGGCGATGACCGGTTGCGGGCATTCGGCCACGGCGCGCAGGGCGGGCGCCAGGATCTCGCGGTGATAGCGCTGCACGCCCGCCATGTCGGCGCGTTCGGCGGGGAACTCGCGGATGTCGGCGCCGGCGGCGAAGTTGCCGCCCTCGCCACGCACGATCACGCAGCGCACGGCGTCATCCTGCGCGATGCGCGTGAAGACATCGCGCAGTTCGCGCCACATGCCCACCGTGATCGCATTCAGGCGCCCCGGGTGCGACAGCGTCACCCAGGCCAGATGCCCGTCGCGATCGAGCCGCACACTGCCTTGGCCTTGGCCTTGGCTCTGGCCTGCCACGTTCTCCGTCATGTCCCCTGCCCTTGTTGTGATTGTCAGGAACCCGCCGCCGTGTGTCCGGCGGTCAGGCCACGCGCCCCACGCCGCGGCTGATCTGCGGCTTGCCCTCGTTCAGGCGCTGAAGGTTGGTGTCCAGCTCGTCCAGGTCATACAGGTAATTGACCATCATGGCGCACGACTGCTTGAGGCCCTTGGGCGAGGTGTCCGCCGCCCAGTTCAGGCGTTCGATGCGCGCGCCGTTGCCCAGATGGAAACGCGCCACGGGATCGACCGGCAGACCGTTCTTCATCGACTGCAGATAGCAGGCCGCCAGCCGGAAGCCGGCGCGCTTGACCACGTCGGGCGCCTTGCCCTGCGCAGCCTTCGCCAGACGCGCGACCCAGCGCTGCCCGTCCGGCACGCCTTCACGCTGGCGGTCCTTGGCGCGGGTCTTGTCTTCGCGCACGATCGCCTCGACGGCCTGCGCGTCCTGCTTGCCCAGCCAATCGGTAAAGCCCGGAATCGGCGACAAGGTGGCAAAGGCCTTCAGCTTGGGCAGTTCTTCCAGCAGCTGCTCGACCACGCGCTTGAGCAGGAAGTTGCCGAAGCTGATGCCCTTGAGGCCCGGTTGCGTGTTCGAGATGGAGTAGAAGATCGCCCAGCGCGCCTTGTCCAGGTCCTGCGGCGGCAGCGTGCTGTCCAGCAGCACCTGCACGTTGTCGGCCATCTGGCTGGCAAAGGCCACTTCCACGAAGATCAGCGGCACGCCCGGCATCTGCGGATGAAAGTACGCATAGCAGCGGCGGTCGGGCGCCACGCGGTGGCGCAGGTCGTCCCAGGACTTGATCTCGTGGACGGCCTCGTAAAGGATCAGCTTTTCCAGCAGCGACGCGGGCGAATCCCAGGTCAGCGGACGCAGTTCCAGCAGGCCCACGTCGAACCAGGCCGACAAGAGGCCTTCCAGCTCCTTGTCCAGCGACTGGATGCCCGCCACCTGCTTGCGCCAGCGCAGCATGTCCGCGCGCAGTTCCACCAGAAAGCGCAGGCCTTGCGGCTGGGCGTTGAAGCGCTTGAAGAGGCGCACCCCCTCGCCGCCATCGCCCGCATACGTGGCGCGGATCTGCGCCAGCGCGGCCAGCATCAGGCGGCGGTCCTTGCCGTCGGCCGCGGCGTATTGCTCGCACCAGCGGCGCGCCAGCTTGTTGGCGGCCACGTCGGTCAGGCGCGCCTCGAACAGGCGGCGGACTTCGGATTCGCTGGGCAGACGTCCCCGCTCCCACAGGCGGCCCAGCCGCGTGATCAGGCTGGCGCTTTCGGCCGCGGCGGCGGCATCGACCAGATCGGCCTCGGGCTCAGGCGTGCGTGCGCCGCGCGCGGGCGCGAGATTGGCGGGTGCGGACATGGGCGGGCTCCTCGATGACGATGGGATCGGACGGCGCCGCGTCGGCGGCGTCTTCGTTGCTAAGGACGCGCAGCGCTTCAAGCTGGCGCATCAGATGGGTGTGCGCCAGCGCCTGCGCGGCGTCGGAATCATGGGCCTTCAGGGCCTCGAAGATGGCAAGGTGTTCGGCGCAGGACTGCTCGATGCGGCCGGGCCGCGACAGGCTGCGATGGCGCGACAGGCTCAGCACCTTGCGCAGGTTGCCCACCATGTCGGACAGCCATTGGTTGCCGGCCAGCGCCTGGACGGCTTCATGAATGAGGTAATTGGTCTTGTAGTAGGCGTCGATGCGGCCCGCCTTCGCATGGCCGGCCAGCGCGGCGTGCAGCGGTTCCAGTTCGGCCAGCTGCGCGTCGGTGGCCTTGCGCGCGGCCTCGAAGGCGCAGCGCCCTTCCAGCATCGCCATCAGCGGGAATATGTCTTCCAGGTCCTGCGCGGACAGTTCGTTGACGAAGCAGCCCCGGCGGGGTTCCAGCCGGACCAGCCCTTCGGTGGCCAGCACTTTCAACGCTTCGCGCAGCGGCGTGCGAGAAATGCCCATTTCGCCAGCCAGGCGGAGTTCATCGATCCATTCGCCGTTACGCAGCGACCGCGCATGGATCATGCCGCGCAGGCGGTCCGCGACTTCCAGATACAGGGCTTGCCGGACGATGGGTAGGGTCATGGGCAGACGGCGGGGAAATGCCGTAATTCATAATTATGAATAAGCCGATGATAGACCCGGGTTTGGCGAAAGGTAAAGCCGGGGCGGGTTGGGAGCTTCCCTAATAAGAAGGGGCTGCGACGTCGGACGGCGTAGTTATGGACACGGACCACGATCCCGAAAGCTGGTCGGAAATAGGACTGAATTACGACTAAACTTAGTCCGATCAAGCCTATGATTTGGGAGTCCTACCCATGAAATACTCCACTCAAGTGAAGCCGATCTCATACCTTAAGAGTCACGCCGCCGAGATCGTGACCACGCTGACCGAAACCCGCGAACCCATGCTGATCACCCAGAACGGAGAGGCCAAACTCGTCGTCATGGACGTACGAAGCTTCGAGGAGCAGGAGCAAGCCATGGCCCTGCTTCAACTGCTTGCGGGCGGCCGCAAAGACATCGAAGAAGGACGCGTCATTCCGGCGGCGGATGTATTCGCGCAGATTGAAGCGATGGATCGGGACGATTCCGAATGAGTCGAACGGTGGTCTTTTTGCAGACAGCCGCAGATGATCTCCAGGAGATACGCCGCTACATCAGAAAGAACTTCTCGCAGCAGGTCTGGCTCGATTCATACGCCCGGATCAACAAAGCCATTCTGAATCTCGAACAATTCCCGTACGCGGGGCACCCCCTCCCGGAGCTGCCTGCCACCCACTTCATGCAAATAGTCGCGGTCAAAAATCGGGTCATTTATGAAGTTGTTGCAGACAAGGTATATATCCACCTCATCTGCGATAGCCGGCAGGACTTCAAGATCAAACTCGCCCGCCGGCCGCTCAGGACGCTGCGCTTCTGAATCGCTTCAAAAATGCAGTACCCCGTCTACTGCATGCCGCGTCAACGAGCGCGCCCAGCGGCGAGCAGGCAGCCCGTACTTGCCTTCCACGATCTCGGCGCGCGCCAGCAGTTCCGCCGGGGTAATCGCCAGGCTGGGGCCGGAAAACGCCAGAACGATCTGATTGCCGGCCTCGACCTCGGGCAGCAGCACGATGCGGTCGTCGAAGGCCTTGGACAGGTTGTCGATGTTCTTGCCGAAGCTTTCGTGCCGGCCGAACAGGTTCACCGCCAGGATGCCGACTTCGCCCAGGACACGGCGGCAGTCGCGGTAGAACTTCACGCTGTCACGTACCGGGCCCTCGGCGGCCGCGTCGTACAGGTCCACCATCAGCACCGGGCAGCGTCCGGCGTTCAGCGGATCGGCCACCCACGCGCCGGCGTCGGCGTGCTCGACCTGCAAGCGGTTCGCCCCGGGCAGGCGGAAGAACATGTGGCAGGCGGCGGTGACGCGCGGATTCCATTCCACGGCCAGCAGCGGGCCGCGCGTGTGCTTGGCGCAGAAGCGCGCCAGCGACCCGGCGCCCAGGCCCAGCATGCCGATGGCCTCTTCCTTCGGCGGCTCCAGGAACAGCAGCCAGGCCATCATCTGCGCGGTGTATTCCAGCACCAGATCGGCGGGGCTCTTGATGTTCATCGCGCCCTGCACCCATTCGGTGTTGAAGTGCAGATAGCGGACGCCGTCGGCTTCGGAAAGCGTCGGCTGGTCGAGTTCGGAGGGGAAGTTGGATTTGTACATGGGCGCGATTGTAGGCCGGCCGCCCCTCCCCCGGCCGCCGATTACGCCGCCGCTTCCCAGATGCGCTCGAGCAGGTCCGGGCCGGACACTTCAGCCTCCAGGCTGGCCGACAGCCGCAGGACGCGCTTCAGGTACAGATGCGCATCGCACTCCCAGGTCACGCCCAGCGCACCATGCGTCTGGATCGCGTTCTGGGTGGCGCGGCGGCTGGCTTCCACGGCCAGCAGCGGCGCGAACAGGCAATCGGTTGCCGCTGACGCCGCACGGTCATCGAGGGCCGTTGCCGCCGCCCAGCCCGCGAGTCGTGCATCGTCCAGCGCCATCCAGTCCTCGGCCAGCCGATGCTTGATCGCCTGATTGGCGCCGATAGGGCGGCCGAACTGCTGGCGCTCGCGGGCGTACCCCGCTGCCATGTCCAGCGCCGCCGAGGCCGCACCCAACATTTCCGCCGACCGCAACAGGCGCAGACGCGTGCGCAGCAGATGCCACGTGCCCGGCTTGACTTGGACATCGGTGCTTTCCAGGACCGCGGGATCCGCCGCGACCCCAACCGGCATGGTCGGATCCAATCCCGCCACGCCCGCCACCGGCGACAGCAGATCCAGCCGCACGGACGCCGGACCGGCCTCGCGCACGGCAAGCGCGCGCACGCCCTCGCCGGCGCCTTCGATGAAGGCCGACCCGTCGGGGCGTAGTGCCGCATCGGCGTACCAGGTATCGCCGGCCATCAAGTCGCCGGCCCATTGCGCAATAGCCCCCTCCGCCTCGCACAACGTCGGCAGCATCACCATGTTGGATACGAGCGGCAGGCTCAGCAGATGGCGCCCCGCTTCCTCGGCGACGATCCAGGCCTCGCGCATGCCCAAGCCGAGTCCGCCTTGTGCCTCGGGCGCCAGCAAGGCGGGCCAGCCCTGTTCGGCCAGATCGCGCCACAGCGCCTGGCGGGCCGACGCACCTTGATGACAAGCGCCGCGCGCCACGGCCACCGGATGGCGCTGCGACAGGAAACGGTGCGCGGCGTCGCGCAGCATGCGCTGGTCTTCACTCAGATGCAGATTCATTTACGGTCAGCCCTTGGGCAGGCCGAGCATCTGCTCGGCGATGATGTTGCGCTGGATCTCGGACGTGCCGGCCAGGATGGTTTCGGCCCGCGACCATAAATAGGCGTGCGTCAGCGACGCCGCGCGGGTGTCGGCTGCGTCCACGCCGAGGCAGGCGTCCTCGCCCAGCAATTGCATGGACAGTTCGAGCAGGCGCTGGTGCGCCTCGCTCCAGTGGATCTTGGTGGACGATCCTTCCGGTCCGGGCGGATCGCCCCGCGTCGCGGCGGCCAGCGCGCGCTGCGATTTCAGCGCCAGCACGTGGCTGTCGGCCGCCAGCCGCGCCCAGCGATGCCGCACCGATGCCGATGACGCCGGGACGCGGCCCTGCCTGTCCGCCTGCAGCGCCAGCGCGCGCACCTGACGCAGCTCCTGCGAGAAACGCACGAGGCGCGGAATGAAGTACGTGCCGCGCTCGAAGCTTGCGGCCGCCATCGCGATGCGCCAGCCCTGGTTCAATCCGCCCAGCAGCGCATCCTGCGGCACGAACACGTCCTCGAAAAAGACCTCGCAGAACTCGGCTTCGCCCGTGAGCTGGCGGATGGGTTCGACCCGCACGCCGGGACTGCGCATGTCCACGAGCAGAAAACTCAGGCCTTTGTGCCTGGATGCGTCCGGATCGGTGCGCGCCAGCACGAAGCACCACTGCGCCCGGTCCGCAAACGAGGTCCAGATCTTGTGGCCGTTCACGCGGAAGCCGCCCGGCGCCGGTTCCGCCCGCGTACGCACGGCGGCCAGGTCGGACCCGGCGCCCGGCTCTGAATATCCCTGGCACCACACCTCGCGGTTCCACAGGATGCCGGGCAGGAAGCGCTGCTTCTGCGCCTCGGAGCCGAAATGCAGCAGGGTGGGCGCCAGGATGCCGTGGCCGATCAGGTTCACGCCCAGCGGCGCGCCGCAACGCGCGTGCTCTTCATGGAAGACCGCCTGGCGCGACAGCGGCAGCGCCTTGCCGCCGTATGCCGCCGGCCAGCCCAGCCCGGACCAGCCGTTTGCGCACAGCGTGTCTTCCCAGGCGCGCCGGTAGTCCAGATTGCGCGGGTCGGCCCCGCCGGGCCAGGACCGCGCAAACGCTGCGTAGGCCGTGTCGAGCCAGCCCCGAAGCGTCTGCCGGAACGCCTCGTCGTCCAGCGCCGCGCTGTCGGGCACGGCGGTTTGCTGCATCGTCATGCCTCACTCCAGTCGGATGTTCGAGTCGCGCGCCACCTTGGCCCAGGTCGCGACGTCTTTCTGGATGAACGCGCCGAAGGCTTTGGGATCACTGCCGATGATGTCCAGCCCCAGCCCCTCGAACTGCTTCTTCACGTCGGGCTGCTGCAGGATCTGCGCCAGGTTCTGGTAGAGCTTGTCGATCACGGGCTGCGGCGTGCGCGCGGGCGCGACCAGCCCCAGCCACGGCATGGCCGAATAGCCCGGCAGGCCGGACGCATCCACCGTGGGCAACTCGGGCAATGACGCCGAAGGCCTGGCCGTCGTGACCGCCAGCGCGCGCAGCTTGCCGTCCTTGACGAAGGGGCCCGACGAGGCCCACGCATCGAACATCACCTGCAGACGCCCCGCAACCAGGTCGTTGAGCGCGGGCGCGCTGCCCTTGTAGGGAATGTGCGCCATCTGCACGCCGGCCATGCTGTTGAAGAGTTCGGCCTCCAGGTGGGTTGAACTGCCCGTGCCGACGGAACCGTAGCTCACCTTGCCCGGATTGGCCTTCAGGTAGGCGATCAGCTCGCCGACATTCTTGGCCGGCACCGACGGGTGGACACCCAGCACGTGAACCACCGACGCGACTTGCGTGATCGGGGCGAAGTCCTTGACCGGGTCGTAGTTGACCTTGGTGTAGATGCTGGGCGCGATGCCCAGCGACGACGCGGCCATCAGCAGCGTGTAGCCGTCGGGCTCGGCGCGGGACACGTAATCTGACGCGATCATGGTGCCGCCGCCCGGCTTGTTTTCCACGATCACCGGCTGGCCGAGTTTTCCGCTCAACTTCTCGGCCAGCAGACGGCTCATGATGTCGGTCGCGCCGCCGGGTGAGAACGGCACCACGATACGCACGGGGCGCGCGGGGTAGTTGTCCTGGGCTTGCGCGACGCTCGTGGCGCCGATGCAGGCCAGTGCGACGCCGGCCAATATTGTCTTGATCATGCTTGTCTCCTCCTGAGGAATGCGCAGACGCGCTACGGGGTTGCGGGCAGGATCAGCGCGTCCAGCACCGCAACGCCCTGTCCCGCCTCTTTGATCAGCAAGGGATTCACTTCTATTTGCGCCACATGCGCGGGCGCGGCAAGCAAGGCGTTGCCCACGGCCACGATGCTCCTGCACGCCGCCGTCAGATCGCCCCGGGGCTTGCCCCGGAAACCGTCCAGCAGCGCAAACGCCTTGAGCTCCTGCAACATCTGCAAGGCGATGTCCTCGTCCACCGGCAGGAGCCGGTGGCTGGTGTCCTGGTAGATCTCGGTCAGCACCCCGCCCAGGCCCACCGTCAGCACGGGGCCGAAGACCGGATCGCGCGTGGCGCCAACGATGATCTCCGCCACACCGCGCTCCATCTTCTGGACCATGACGCCGTCGATACGCGCATTGGGCTGCGCGCGCGTCACCGCCTGCGTCACGGTGGCCTGGGCGACGCGCACCGCCTCGTCGTCCGCAAGGTTCAGCGCGACGCCGCCCGCTTCGGTCTTGTGCGCGATGTCGGGGCTCAGGACCTTCAGGGCGACGGGATAGCCTGCAATGCGCGCATCGCGCACGGCTTCGTCCGCATTGCGCGCCATCGCGGTGGCAGCCTGGGGCAGACCGAATGCCGCCACGAAGGCGCGAGCGTCCGCTTCGTTGCATGGCAGAGCCGGCGCGCTGGCCATATCCAATGCGGGCGCCGCCGCCTGCCGCCGGGCCGTGCGCGCGTCACACCACAGCAAATATGGCGCCAGCGCCGCGACGGCCAGCCCCAGATCCTCGAACACCGCGACTTCCGCCTCGCGCAGCGCGGCACGGCTTTGCGCGAGGCCCGTATCGATGGCGACGAACAACCGCGGGTGCTCCCGGGAGGCTTCGGCCAACGCGTCGGCCATGCGGTCCAGCATGTAGCCGGGCGCATACACCACCACGGCATCAATGGCTTCCGACGTGCCCAGCGCCTGCACCACGGTGCGCACAAAGGCGGGATCGTTGACCACGTTGCCGGTCACGTCCACCGGATTGCCCACCATGCCGTAATCCGGAATGCCGCCGCGCAGCACCTCCTGCAGATCCGGCGGCAGGTCTGGCAGATCCAGCCCCGCACCGATGAACTTGTCGGCCAGGATGGCCCCCAGCGCCCCCGACATCGTCAGCACCGCCACGCGCTTGCCGGCCGAGCGGTGGCGCAGCGTCGCCAGACTGGCCAGATGCGCCATCTGCGCGAAGTCCGTGGCCTCGATGACGTTCAACTGGCGAAAGGCAGCCGCATACACGCGGCGATCGCCGGCGAGCGCCGACGTGTGCGACTGCACGGCCTGCGCGCCCTTATCGGTGGCGCCTGCCTTCAAGGCAATCAGCAGCTTGCCCTGGCGTTCCAGCTCGCGGCACGCGCGCACGAAGCGGCCGCCATCGCGCAACTGTTCGATGTAGCCGAGCACGATTTCCGTCTGCGGGTCCGCCGCCAGATATTCCAGGTACTGCGAAAAATCCAGGCAGGCCTCGTTGCCGGTGTTGATGAAGTGCGAGAACGGCAGCCCCAGCCGGCGCGCGATCGCGTACACCGCCGCGCACACGTTGCCGCTTTGCGTCAGCAGGCTGACCGAGCCCGGCCCCTCCTGCGCCGGCGCGGTCTTGAAGACCGACGCGAAGGCGGTATGCGCCTGCGTGTTCAGGTTTGCGAAGCCCATGCAATTCGGGCCCGCGACCGCCATGCCGCTTTCCGACACGAAGGCCTCCAGTTCGTCCTGCAAACGCGCGCCCTCGCCGCCCGCCTCGGCAAAGCCCGCGGCATACACGATGGCCGCGGAGATGCCCCTGGCATGGCAGCGCCGCAGCATGGGCGTGACGTCGGCCGCGGCGATGGCCAGCACCGCCAGGTCCACCGGCTCGGGCACGGCTTCGATATCGGGCCAGCACCGCAGGCCGAAGACCTCCTGGTATTTCGGGTTGACGGGATAGATGCCGCCCGAAAAGCCAAAGCGCGTCAGCAGTTCCAGCGGCATGCCGCCAATGCGGCCCGGGTTGGCACTGGCGCCGATCATGGCGATCGAGCGCGGATTCAGCAGCGGTTCAAGGCGTGAGGTCATGCGGCTTCGCCTTTCTTGTTGCGCTGGATGGCCTGCGCCAGGCCGCGCTCGCGCACCGCCTGGAATTCCTCGCTCAGGTGGGACAACTGATGCGTGTCGAAGTGCGCCGACAGCGCCGTGCGAAAGCCCTGCGCGTCCGCCGTGCGGTTCAGCGACCGCTTGATCAGGCGCAGTCCGAACGGCGGCGCCTGCGCGATGCGCTGGGCCAGCGCCAGCGTGGCGGCATCCAGTTCCGCTTCCGGCACCACCCGGTTCACCATGCCGATGCGCAATGCCTCCTGCGCATCGACCTTCTCGCCGGTGTAGAGCATTTCCTTGGCCTTGCGCAGCCCCATGACCCAGGGATGAATCAGCACCTCGGTGGCGGCCGCGGCCAGGGTGTGTCCGACCGGGTCCGAGAAGTACGCCGTGTCCGAACACACCACCAGGTCGCACATGTTGGCGATCATGAATCCGCCCGCCACGCACGCGCCCTGCACCTGCGCCACGGTGGGCTTGGGGAAGTCCCAGATGCGCAGGCAATACCCGTAGTAGCGGCGGGACTCGTAATCCCAGCGTTCCTCGACCGTGAAGTCGGCGCGCTTGGCCTGAGCTTCCTTCAGGTCGTGCCCGGCCGAGAAATGCGCGCCGCGGCCAGCCAGGATGACCACCCGCACCGCATCGTCCTGCTCGGCGCGCGAGAGGGCGTCATCCAGTTCGTCCAGCATCTGCTGGCTCTGGGCATTGCGCGCGGATTCGCGGGCCAGACTGATGCGGCATACCGCGTCGTGCCGTTCGACGGCCAGGGTGGCGTATTCCATGGTCTCCTCGTCCTTGTCATGCCGCGCCGTCGGATGCAGCGCGATCTCCATGCATTGAATTAACGCACCGCAAATCCTAAAATACAAAATATTCGAACCATTTTTCCCACAATATGAACAACCTAGGATCCACCGGCGGCACGCAGAGCATGCGTCGCGCGCTCGGCCTGTTGCGCGTGCTGGCGCAGCACCAGGAAGACGGCATCGACCTGCAGGGCGTCATGGCCGCCACCGGCCTGGAGCGTTCCACGGCGCACCGCCTGCTCAGTTGCCTGCTGGAAGAACAGTTCGCCGAACGCGACCGCGCCACCCGCCGTTATCGGCTGGGCGTGGATTCGATGCAACTGGGGTTTGCCGCCTTGCGGCGCACGCCTTTGCTGGACGCCCTGCGCCCGTTCGCGCAGAAGCTGGCACGCCTGTCTGGCGACACCGTGTTCCTGGTGATCCGCCAGGGCGACTACGCGCTATGTTTGCTGCGCGAGGCCGGCTCATTTCCGGTCAAGGTGTTCACCATCGACCAGGGCGAACGGCGGCTCTTGGGCGTGGGCGCGGGCGGCCTGGCGCTGATGGCGGCGCTGCCGGACGACGAGATCGCCGCGCTGTACGCCAGGCATGCGGCCAGCTACGCGCAGATCCGCGTCTCCAGCACCGCGCTGATGAAGGCGGTCAGGCAGACGCGCAATGCGGGATATTCCGAGATCGTAGATACCATCACGCCCGGCGTGTCGGGTGTGGGCGTGGCGTTTCCCGTGTCGGAGCTGACCTGGGTGGCGTTCAGTTTTGGGGCGATCAGCAGCCGGCTCGACGCGCCGCGGCGGGCGCAGATGGGCACAATGCTTCATGCCGAATGCCAGGCGTGGGCTCAGGACTATCTGGGCCACGACGCCCAATGAAAAACCCGCGAGGATCCGGCGCAGCCGGAACCTCGCGAGCTTGCCGAGCCGAACGAATCAGATCCGTTCGAAGATCGCGGCGATGCCCTGCCCGCCCCCGATGCACATGGTCACGAGCGCATAGCGTCCGCCCACGCGCTGCAGTTCATGCAAGGCCTTGGTGGTGATGATGGCGCCCGTCGCGCCGATCGGGTGGCCCAGGCCGATGCCGCTGCCGTTGGGGTTCACCTTGGCGGCGTCCAGCTTCAGTTCGCGCGACACGGCGCATGCCTGCGCGGCAAACGCCTCGTTGGCCTCGATGACATCCAGCTGATCGACCGTCAGGCCCGCCCGCTTGAGCGCCGCCTGCGTCGCCGGCACCGGGCCGATGCCCATGATGTCGGGGTCCACGCCCGCATGCGCGTAGGCCACCAGACGCGCCAGCGGCTTGACGCCGCGCTTGGCCGCGACAGACGCGTTCATCAGCACCAGCGCGCCCGCGCCGTCGTTCAGCCCGGACGCATTGCCCGCCGTGACGGTGCCGTTTTCCTTCTGGAACACCGGCTTGAGCGTCGCCAGGCTGTCGGCCGTGACGTCGCGGCGCACGTGCTCATCGGTGTCGAACACGATCTCGCCTTTGCGCGACTTGATCTTCACGGGCACGATCTGGTCGCGGAAGTAGCCCGCATCGATCGCGGCGGCCGCGCGGCGGTGCGATTCCGCGGCCGTGGCGTCCTGGTCCTGCCGGTTGATGCCGAACTTGGCGGCCACGTTTTCCGCCGTGACGCCCATGTGCATCTTGCCGAAGGGGTCGGACAGCGCGCCGGTCATCATGTCCAGCATGACGCTGTCGCCCATGCGCGCGCCCCAGCGCTGGGCCGGGGCGATGTACGGCGCGCGGCTCATGCTTTCGGCGCCGGCGCCCACGGCAATGTCGGCATCGCCCAGCATGATGGTTTGCGCCGCGGACACGATGGCCTGCAGGCCCGAACCGCACAGGCGGTTGACGTTGAACGCGGGCGTTTCCTTGGAGATGCCGGCATTCATGGCGGCCACGCGCGACAGGTACATGTCGCGCGGCTCGGTGTTGATCACGTGTCCAACGGCGACATGGCCGACTTCGTCGCCCGAGACGCCTGCGCGTTCCAGCGCGGCCCGGATGACGGTGGCGCTTAGATCGCAGGGGGGCACATCCTTGAGCGCGCCGCCGAAATCTCCAATGGCGGTGCGGACGGCCGAAGCGACGATGACTTCATTCATGGTGTTTCCTCCTTGTAGTGCGTTGTGGTTCGTGCGTTGTGGGTCGCGCGATGCGGTCCATGAAGTGCGTTCCATCATACTGCCCGCCACTCGATACAAAACCCATATCGCAAACCCGCAAAATAATATTGGACAGCTATCAGTGCATTCCCGGATAGTGGCTGTCGGCGCCTGTCGCGGCGCCCTCGCCTGACCCGGAGCGACTGATGATCGACACGCTGGAACTCACTGCCATTCCTCCCGAGGATGAAGCTTTGCGCACCGAGGTGCGCGCCTTCCTGGCCGATGCGCTGGACGGCCTGGAGCCGGATGAGCGCGCCCGTTCATGGATGGGTTTTGACGCGGGCTTCAGCCGCCAGCTTGCCGAACGCGGCTGGCTGGGCCTGACGCTGCCGCGCGAATACGGCGGCGCGGCGCGCGGCCACTTTGCGCGATTCGTGTTGTCCGAAGAATTGCTGGGCGCGGGCGCGCCGGTGTCGGCGCACTGGATTGCCGACCGCCAGAGCGCGCCGCTCATCCTGAAATACGGCACGCCAGCGCAAAAGGACTTTTATCTGCCGCGCATCTGCGCCGCGCAGGCCTTCTTCTGCATCGGCATGAGCGAGCCGGGCTCCGGCTCGGACCTGGCAAGCATCCGCACCCGAGCCGAACCCTTCGCTGGCGGCTGGCGGCTGAACGGCAACAAGATCTGGACGACGAACGCGCACCGTTCGCACTACATGATTGCGCTGGTTCGCACGTCCGGCACCGCGGACGACCGGCATCAGGGGCTGTCGCAGGTGATCGTGGACCTGTCGTTGCCCGGCGTGTCGGTGCGCCCGATCGAAGACCTGGCGGGCGATGCGCACTTTTCGGAAGTCTTCTTCGACAACGTCGAATTGCCCGACGAGGCGCTGATCGGCGAAGAAGGCGGCGGCTGGGCCCAGGTAAATGCGGAACTGGCCTTCGAGCGCAGCGGCCCCGAGCGCCTGTACTCCAGCATCGCCCTGCTGGAGTGCTGGCTGGCGCATTGCCGCGATGGCGGTGGCGATGCCGATGCCGCCAGCCGGACAGCGCTGGGCAGCATCCTGTCGCAGATGGCGGTGCTGCGCGCGATGTCGCTGGCCGTGGCCGGCAAGCTGGCGGCGGGCCTGAGCCCCGCCACGGAGGCGTCGCTGGTCAAGGATCTGGGCACCGAGCTTGAACAGGCGATTCCGCGCCTGATCGGCGATACGCTGGGCAGGCACCCCGACCGCCCCGTGCCGCTGCCACTGCTGCGCACGCTGGCCTATCTGGAACAGGTCGCGCCGACGTTCTCGCTGCGCGGCGGCACCCGCGAAATCCTGCGCGGCATCATTGCCCGCGGCCTTGGCCTTCGATAAGGACGACCGTCATGGACAACATTTTTGGCGACGCCGCCGAACGCCTTTTTGCCCAGACCTGCACCCCGGATGTGATCCGGCGCGTGGAGCGGGGCCAACCGTCCGGTGACGCGTGGCAGGCCTGCGAGGATGCGGGATTCGCGGATGCGCTGGTGCGGGAAGATCATGGCGGCGCGGGCCTGTGCCTGGCCGATGCGCTGCCCGTCGTGCTGGCGGCGGGGCGCCATCTGTGCCCCTACCCCATTGCCCACACGCTGCTGGCGCGCGCGTGGCTGAGCCGCGTGCAGCGGCCGCAGGCGGCGGGGGCCATCGCGCTGGCGCCACACGGCCTTGCCATCGACGGCGGGCGTATCGCGGGCGTGAGCGTAGCGTGGGCGCGCAGCGCTGACTACGTGCTGGCCGGCATCGATGGCCAGACCTGGCTGCTGCCCATGCAGGCGGCGCGCGTCGAATCCAACGGGGTGCACGGCAGCCTGGACGGCGGCGTTTCCTGCGCGCTGTCCGACGCCGAACGCCTCGACAGTCCGGGGCCGCTGGATACGATGGCGGCCGCCGCCTACGCGGGGTTGATCGCGGGCGCCATGGACCGCGTGCTGGCGATGACGCTGGACTATGCGAACCAGCGCGCGCAGTTCGGCAAGCCCATCGGGCGCTTTCAGGCCGTGCAGCAGCAGATCAGCGAGATGGCCGAACACGTGTGGGCCGCGCGCATGGCGGCGCAACTGGCCTTTCAGGGCGATGACGGCCTGCCCCGTCCGCTGCTCGCCGCGCTGGGCAAGGCCCGCGCCAGCCTGGCCGTGCCGCGTGTGGCCGACATCGCGCACGCGGTGCACGGCGCCATTGGCGTCACCGAGGAGTACGACCTGCAGTTGTATACGCGCAGGCTGCGCGAATGGCGGCTCGCGGCGGGATCGGAATCGCATTGGCATGACCGCATCGGGGCTGACGCCCTCAGCAGCCGCAGCGACGCGCTGACCTATCTGCGTACGGCGTTGTACGGCAAGGAAACGGCATGAAGGCCGATCCGCGCCAGCGATTCGCGTCAAAAACACGATGTAACGCGCCCTGCTTGCGGCAATGCCGCAGGCAGGCTTAGGATGGTGCTTCGATCCTCACCACCGATTCGGGAGCACATCGTGAAGACAGTTGCTGAGCTTCTCAGGGAAAAGGCCAATCACGCCGTCGTAACGGTTTCGCCGGATTCGTCGGTCTTCGACGCGATCAAGACGATGGCCGACCGCAGCATCGGGGCGGTGGTGGTGGTGGAGGGCGACGTGGTGCTGGGCATGCTGACCGAACGCGACTACGCGCGCAAGATCGTGCTGCAGGACCGGTCGTCGCGCACGACCAAGGTGCGCGACATCATGACGGACTCGGTGTATTACGTCAGCCCCACCGACACGCGGGAACACTGTATGGCCATGATGACCGAACGGCATTTTCGCCATCTGCCGGTCATCGACAACGACAAGCTGATCGGATTGCTGTCCATCGGCGACCTGGTCAAGGACGTGATGAGCGAGCAGAAATTCATCATTCATGAACTCGAGCGCTACATCACGGGGGAGCGTGGCTGACGGGAGAGTGAGGCCGGCGGTATCTCGCCGGCTGCGCCCGATGGGCCTCGCTTGGCCGGCAGCGCGTAGCCGGCCGCGCCTAGCCGGCCGTACCTAGCCGGCCGTACCTAGCCGGCCGCACCTAACCGGCCGTACCTAGCCGGCCGCCAATATCCTCGTCGCCGGGACGATGAGCCCCAGGCCGGCGGCCAGCAGCAGCACGAACACCATCCGCTTGACCTTCTTCATCGAATTCTCGGTGCTGTAGCGGCGCGCAAACCACGTCACGCCGATCACGACCGGCAGCGCCTGCACGCTCAACCAGAACGACGACACCATGAACGCGCCCTGCACGGTCACGAGCGCCAGGCGCACGGTGGCATTGAGCGAGAAGAGAATCAGCAGGCTGTTGCGGATGGTGGCCAACGGCAGCGGCTGGCGGTACAGGTGATAGACCATCGGCGGACCGGCGCTGGAAAACAGGCCGCCCAGCACGCCCGAAACGCCACCGAAAAATACGCTGGAAGTGCGGGACGACAACTGCGCCAGCGGCTGGGTCCGCGTCACGAGCAAAATGGCGCACGCCAGGATGGTGACGCCCAGCAGCAACTGCAGCAACACCGCCATGGATCCGCTGATCCACGTCAGCGCGGCCACGCCCACCCCGACGCCGGCCAGGCTGCTGACCGCGGCAGGAGTCAGCAGCGACCAGTTCACCTGCGGCTTGGCGCGCAGCAACGTGACGCCCGCATTGACCAGGGACAGCACGCTGACCACGTTGGCGACTTCGGACACCGAGGCAAGCTGGAACACGCCCGACAGGCCCAGCAGCACCAGGCCGAACGCAAAGCCCGTCATCGTCTGGGCATAGGTGGCAAGCGCCACGCAGGCCAGAAACAGCAGATGTTGATAGATGCTCATGCAGGAAGAGCCAGACCTCGGCTCTGCCCGGCTGCGCGCCAATTGGGGCGGCAGGAGAGCGGATCGACGGGAAACGGCAGCGTAATAGTTGATGTGACAACGATTTTTCGCCGGGGATGATAGCACCGGGTGCGGCACGCATTCCGGCCCCGATATCGCCGATTCCACACATATGGTCACAAACTGATGCGCTCATGCACCCCGGGTGCGGCCGGCGGCCGCTATCCTTGCCGCCCGGTAAGCCCTTCACGCCGGTCCCGCCGCGCCATCCCGGTTCGCGGCGCGCGGCCGGACCGCCTGCGTAGCGTAAATGACGCCCAGCGTAAATGACGCCCCGCGTAAAGGACGCCCCGCGAGAATGACGCCCAAACAGACCACTATCAACACGGTGACGCTGACCTGCTCCACGTGCGGCAGCGCCAGTTTCACCAAGCTGGACACCAACGAATACCAGTGCAGCCACTGCCATGCGGTGACGCTGGTCGAAGACAACGTCGCGCAGCGGCTGGAAAAGATCCTGCGCAACATCCAGCAGCCCAAGCCTGCGCCCATCAAGCCCGCCGCCATCGCGGCGATCTCGGCGGCGATCCTTGCCGCCGTCGTCATTCCGCTGGTCGTCTCATCGCTGGGTTCGCGCCCGTCGCCCCTGCCCGCCCGCATTGTCGAACCGCCCATCGACGCCTCGCTGGTCAAGCTGACGGACGTGCAGGAGATCAAGACGCGCGGGCGCAACGAGCTGGTCATGATCGTGCGCAACGAGACCGGCCGGAAGATCGACGTGCCGCGCGTGACGGCATCGTTCTTCCAGGGGGACCTGTCGCTGTCCACCGTGTCGGGCTCGGCGCCCGCGCGCTCGCTGGAACCGGGGGAGTACACGCCGCTGAAGATATCTTTGCCGTCCAAGGCGTACAGCCGCTACGACTTGCAGGTCGGCACGCCGTCGCCCGCGCGCGGCAAGAACAACGACGTGGCTGCCAGCCGCGTTCAGCTTGTGCGCAATGACGGCAGTTACCGTCTGGTCGGCCTGATCCGCAACCAGGGCACCAACCCTGCCAGCAGCACGCAGATCACCGTCATGCTGTACGGCGCCGACGGCGGCCTGATCGGCACGGGCAACGGCTACGCGACCGCCAGCCCGCTGGCCCCCGACGCGCTGACGTCCTTCGACGTGCGCTGCGAAATGCTGCGCGATGGCGAGGTCGCCTCCTACGATTACATGGTGCAAAGTGAAAGCTGATCCCTCCTCCTCCCGGCGCCTGTCGCGGCCGGCCCTGGCAGGGCTGGCGCTGATCCTGTTTGGCGCGGGCGGGTATGCCGCGTGGAAATACACCGCGCTGGGATCCGCCAGCCCGCCCCCGCCCCCGGCGCAGGCCGTGGCCAAATCCGCCGAGCCCGAGGCCGAGCCGCCCGTCAGCCGCATCGTGCGCGTCAGCCCGGCCAACACGCGGGTCATCGACCACGTCCGTCTGACCACCGAAGAACTGCTGGACCCGGATTTCGCCCTGTTTGAAGCCGGGGCGTTGAAGCTGTCCGCACCTCGCCGGCTGCTGGACGAAATCGAACGCCCGGTGCTGTATGCCGAACTGGTCAACACCAGCGACCAGTTCGTAGCGCTGTCGCCCCGGGCGGAAATCGCGGTGTTCGACGGGTCGCGTCCGCTCGAGCTGCGCCAGGCCTGGAGCCTGCCGACGCATCTGTACCCTGGCGAGCGCGTGCCCGTGGCGCTGACCGGGCGCGTCGAACGCTTTACGGAAGTGAAAACCAACTGGCTGCCCGCCAAACGCGCTGCCCTGCCCGGCCCGCGTCCGCAGTTGGCCGTGACGGTGGAAAACACCGAAGCCGCCATCGGCACCGGCACGCTGAACTTTACCTACCGCTTCCGTTACAAGTACGTGACGGTGCACGGCCGGGTGCGCAACGACAGCAGCAGCGAGGTCGAAAAGGTGCGCGTGTGGGTCAGCCTGTATGACGCGCAGGATCAGCTCACGGGCGCCACGTTCCAGGAACTGCGGGTGCCGCGGCTGCCGCCGGGCGACAGTGCGCCGTTCCAGGTGGACGTCAAGCAATACGGCGGCAACTTTGCCCGCGTCGGCGTGGTGTACGACGCCACGGCGCCCTGATCGGCTGGCGGTGGGCTGTTTTACCGAAGCGGCCCACGGGGCCGCTTTTTCTTTGCGGGGCGCCTGGGCCATTGTCGTCCAGGCGCCCCCACCTCCCCACCCCGCTGCCGCGTGCCCGACTCCTGCCGCACGACTCCAGCCGCCCGAGGCCCGCAGCCGACGACCAACGCCGGACGCCCGTCGCCCCGCCAAGGCGTCGCCACCCAACAACAGCTATCGGCTCAAGTCTTATATAAGATATAAGACATTTGCTACCGGCCCCCACTTGCTTCTACAATTCCGGCCGACAACCCTTCTTCCAACCCGACTTTGAGCAGGCCTCACATGCTGGATACTTACCGCCAACACGTCGCCGAACGCGCGGCTCTGGGGATTCCCCCGCTGCCCCTTACGGCCAAACAAACCGCTGAACTGATCGAACTGCTGAAGAACCCGCCCGCTGGCGAGGAGCAGAACCTGGTCGAGCTGCTGACGCATCGCGTGCCGGCCGGCGTGGACGATGCCGCCAAGGTCAAGGCCTCCTACCTGGCCGCCGTGGCGCTGGGCAAGGAAGCTTGTGCGCTGATCAGCCGTGCCAAGGCGACTGAACTGCTGGGCACGATGCTCGGCGGCTACAACATTGGCCCGCTGGTCGACCTGCTGGATGATGCGGAAATCGGCACCATCGCCGCCGATGCGCTCAAGAAGACCCTGTTGATGTTCGACGCCTTCCACGACGTGAAGGAAAAGGCCGACAAGGGCAACGCCAACGCCAAGTCCGTGCTGCAAAGCTGGGCCGACGCCGAATGGTTCACCAGCCGTCCGGAACTGCCGGAAAGCCTGACCATCACGGTCTTCAAGGTCCCTGGCGAAACCAACACCGACGACCTGTCGCCCGCCCCCGACGCCACCACGCGTCCCGACATCCCGATGCACGCCCTGGCGATGCTCAAGAACAAGCGCGACGGCGCTGCGTTCGAACCGGAAGAAGACGGCAAGCGCGGCCCGGTCAAGTTCATCGAATCCCTGAAGGAAAAGGGCCACCTGGTCGCCTACGTGGGCGACGTGGTCGGCACGGGTTCGTCGCGCAAGTCGGCCACCAACTCGGTGTTGTGGTTCACGGGTGAAGACATCCCCTTCGTGCCGAACAAGCGCTTTGGCGGCGTGTGCCTGGGCAACAAGATCGCCCCGATCTTCTACAACACGATGGAAGACGCTGGCGCCCTGCCGATCGAACTCGACGTTTCCAAGATGGAAATGGGCGACGTGGTCGAACTGCGCCCCTACGACGGCAAGGCCATCAAGAACGGTGAAGTCATCGCCGAATTCGAGGTCAAGTCCGACGTGCTGTTCGACGAAGTGCGCGCCGGCGGCCGCATTCCGCTGATCATCGGCCGCGGCCTGACCGCCAAGGCCCGCGAAGCGCTGGGTCTGGCGCCCTCGACGCTGTTCCGCCTGCCCAAGGATCCGGTCGACTCCGGCCGCGGCTACACGCTGGCCCAGAAGATGGTCGGCCGTGCCTGCGGCCTGCCGGAAGGCAAGGGTATCCGCCCGGGCACCTACTGCGAACCGAAGATGACCTCGGTCGGCAGCCAGGACACCACCGGCCCGATGACCCGCGACGAACTGAAGGACCTGGCCTGCCTGGGCTTCTCGTCCGACCTGGTGATGCAGTCGTTCTGCCACACCGCCGCCTACCCCAAGCCCGTCGACGTCAAGACGCACCACACGCTGCCTGAGTTCATCAGCACGCGTGGCGGCGTGTCGCTGCGTCCCGGCGACGGCGTGATCCACTCGTGGCTGAACCGCATGCTGCTGCCCGACACCGTCGGCACCGGCGGCGACTCGCACACCCGCTTCCCCATCGGCATCTCGTTCCCCGCCGGCTCGGGCCTGGTGGCCTTTGCCGCTGCCACCGGCGTCATGCCGCTGGACATGCCGGAATCGGTGCTGGTCCGCTTCAAGGGCAAGCTGCAACCCGGCGTCACGCTGCGCGATCTGGTCAACGCCATCCCGCTGTACGCCATCAAGCAAGGCCTGCTGACGGTTGCCAAGCAAGGCAAGAAGAACATCTTCTCCGGCCGCATCCTGGAAATCGAAGGCCTGCCCGACCTGAAGGTCGAACAAGCCTTTGAACTGTCGGACGCCTCGGCCGAACGCTCGGCCGCCGGTTGCTCGGTGTTCCTGAACAAGGAACCGATCATCGAGTACATCAACAGCAACATCGTGATGCTCAAGTGGATGATCGCCAACGGATACGAAGACGAGCGCACGCTGGGCCGCCGCATCAAGGCCATGGAAGCCTGGCTGGCCGATCCCAAGCTGCTGGAGCCGGACGCCGACGCCGAATACGCCGCGGTCATCGAGATCGACCTGGCCGACGTGCATGAGCCCATCGTTGCCTGCCCGAACGACCCCGACGACGTCAAGACGCTGTCGGAAGTCGCCGGCGCCAAGATCGACGAAGTGTTCATCGGCAGCTGCATGACCAACATCGGCCACTTCCGCGCAGCGTCCAAGCTGCTCGAAGGCAAGCGCGACATTCCGGTCAAGCTGTGGGTCGCTCCCCCGACCAAGATGGACGCCACGCAGCTGACCGAGGAAGGCCACTACGGCGTGTTCGGCACCGCCGGCGCCCGCACCGAAATGCCGGGCTGCTCGCTGTGCATGGGCAACCAGGCGCAGGTCCGCGAAGGCGCCACGGTCATGTCGACCAGCACCCGCAACTTCCCGAACCGCCTGGGCAAGAACACGAACGTGTACCTGGGTTCGGCCGAACTGGCCGCCATCTGCTCGAAGCTTGGCCGCATCCCGACCAAGGACGAGTACATGGCCGACATGGGCGTCATCAACAAGAGCGGCGACCAGATCTACCAGTACCTGAACTTCGACAAGATCGCCGACTACAAGGACGTGGCGGACGTGATCGAGGTCTGATCCCGACTCCCCTGCCAGGCCTCGCGGCCTGAACAACGGCCCCGTGCAATCGCCCGGGGCCGTTTTTTTTGCCTTTATCCGGGCAATTCGGATCGGCGCGCAGCCTGTATAACGAAACGTTTCAATACAATCCAGGCATGCCGGTGAGACGTCGGCCGCCAACGCCGGGAAAGCCCCGGCGCATTTTTCCTGGAGGAAGCCTGCCAATGATCCGGCTATTGCCGCCGACGCTGTTGCTGACGCTAGCCGGCTGCGCCACCGCGCCGCCCTCGAATCCCGACAACATCTGCGCCATCTTCCGAGAGAAACCGGAATGGCACGACGCGGCGCTGGACGTGCAGAAGAAATGGGGCGCCCCGGTGCCGGTGCCCATCGCGATGATGTACCAGGAGTCTTCCTTCAAGCACGACGCTTTGCCGCCGCGCTATTACTTTCTGGGCTTCATCCCGTGGGGCCGCGTCAGTTCCGCCTATGGGTATGCGCAGGCCAAGGACGAAACCTGGGCCGACTACAAGCGCGAAGCGGGCGGCTGGACGTCCAGCCGGGACAACTTTGCCGACGCGCTCGACTTCATGGGCTGGTACATGAGCAAGACGCAGCGCATCAACGGCATCTCGAAGTGGGATGCGTATGGGCAGTACCTGAACTATCACGAAGGCTGGACCGGATACCGCAACCGTAGCTACGACCGCAAGGCGTGGTTGAAGACCGTGTCGCAGAAAGTGCAGGCGCGCGCCGAGAAATTTACCGCGCAGTACAAGAGCTGCGAGTCGAGCCTGTCGCGGGGCGGATGGTTCTGGTAAGGCGGCGCCTGTCGGGTGTCTGACACCCCGCAGAGACGGCGGCACAGGCTGAGGATCGTCTCCCGAGGGTGTCAGACACCGTTGTGCACCTGCGCGGCGACAGGTCAAAAAAAATCCCCCGCGCCGCAAGGCTTTCGGGGGATTTTTCATGTACGGGCATCAGCCCGCAGCGATCAGAAGTCCATGCTGGCCGACAGCGAGAACGTGCGCGGACCGCCCAGGACGAGGTAGCCGTTGCCCGGATAGCCGCCCACCGACGACCAGTAGTTGCGGTTGGCGATGTTGTCGACGCGGGCGCGCAGCGTCACGACGTGGCCGTCGACGTCCATCATGTAGCGCAGGCCGGCGTCAAAGCGCGTCCAGCCGGGAACCTTGAGCGTGTTGGCGTCATCGGCATACGACGAGCCGGTGTAGACCACGCGGCCATCGATGGCCAGGCCTTCCACGCCCGGGATGTCCCATTCCACGCCCATGTTGGCCTGGAAGCGCGGCACGCCGATCACGCGGTTGCCGTTCAGCGAGGCGGTGCCGGTCTTGACCTGCTTGGCATCCAGCCAGGTCAGGCCGCCAAGGAGACGCACGCTACGCACGGGCTCGCCGAAGACGGTCAGTTCGACGCCTTGGTGGCGGTCTTCGCCCGAATTGGTCAGCTCGTTGCTGGCGTTGTAGGCCGCGCGCGGCTTGTCGGTCGAGAAGAACGCCAGGCCGCCACCGAGGCTCTCGCCTTCATACTTCACGCCCACCTCCTTCTGCTTGGACACGAAGGGCGGCAGGCTCTGGCCCACGTTCGGCACCGGACGGCCGCCAGCGGTCGCAGGCGCGGTCGGGCCCGCTACCAGGGCTTCGATGTAGTTGGCATACAGCGAAACGCTCGGCGCCACCTTGAACACCAGACCGAAGGCCGGCGAATTGTGGCTGGCGTCGTAGGCGCCGCTTTCCGCGCCGGTGTTGTAGGCGTAGTCACGTTGCGACATGCGCTGATGACGGATGCCGGCGGTGAACAGCACCTTGTCGTCAAGGAAGGACATCGTGTCGCCGATGGCATAGCTGCTCAGGCGGGTACGGCCCTGCAACGCGGGGTTGTCCAGATCGTTGCCGCGCAGCGCGCCGGCACTGAATGCAGGCTTGTCGTAAGAGATGGGATCGTAGATGTTCGTGGGGAACGTGTTGCGGAAGTCCATCACGTACGCGTTCTTCTTCTTCAGATCGAACCACGAGGCCGACACGACGAATTCGTGACCCACGGGACCGGTGCGCAACTTGCCGCGCAGGCCGATTTCTCCCGTGTTGACGCTGTCTTCACGGGTGTTGTCGAAGCGGTAGAAGTTGCCAGCGCCGGTGCTGCCATTGGTGAGCGTGATGTTGCCCAGCGAATTGGCTTCGTCGCTACGGCGCATGCCGAACGCGCCGTACGCGGTCAGCTTGTCGCTGAAGTCATGTTCGGCGCGCAACGTGCCGAAGACGTCGCGCTCGTTGGAATAGGTCCACGGCTGCGCATAGTTCGAGCTGGCGTCTGGCGCATCGGGCACGGTCGTGACACCGGCGCCCAGCGTCACGTTGGGACGCGGACGCTTGAGCTTGTTTTCCTGCCAGCCGATGTCGGCGGACAGGCGCGTATCGGCCGACCGCCAGTCCAGGCCCAGCGAAACGACGCTGGTGCGGCTGTGCTCGTCATCGATCGCCGTGTCGCCGCTGCGTTGTGCGGCGTTCAGGCGGATGCCGGTGCTGTCATCCGGGCCGAAGCGGCGCGCGATGTCGGTGGAAAGCTGGAATTGGCCGCCGCTGGAAACGCCCGTGGTGACGCGCGTCAGCGGTTCGTTCGGCGCGCGCTTGGGCACCAGGTTGATCACGCCGCCGATGCCGCCGCCGCCGGGCGTCGCGCCGGTCAGAAAGGCGGTTGCGCCGCGCAGCACTTCCACGCGCTCGAACAGCTCGGTGGCGATGTATTGGCGGGGAAGCAGGCTGTAGAGGCCGTTGTAGGCCACATCATCCGAGCTCAGGATGAAGCCGCGAATGAAGTATGACTCCTGGAAATTGCCGAAGCCGCGCGCCACGCGCACGCCCGAGTCGTTCTGCAGCACATCGCCCACGCTCTTCGCCTGACGATCCTGGATCAGCTCATTCGTGTAGCTGGTCACGCTGAACGGCGTGTTCATGAAATCCTCGGTGCCGAGGATGCCGACACGGCCGCCGCGGGCCACCTGGCCGCCCGCGAACGGCGCCGACAGGCCGCCGGCGGACGCGTCAGCGCTCGCCTCGACCCGGATGGCGTCCATCGAGGTCACGGGACCGCTGGTCGTGGCGGGCTGGGTCGTCTGGGGGGCTGTCTGGGGCGCGGTCTGGGCGTGGACGGCGCCAAAGCACGGCAGCGCGGCGGCCATGCAAGCGAGAGTTCTGATTTTCATATGGGGACGCTGGTGGTGCGGAAACAAGCTCCGCGGTGCGGTGGGGAGATCCGCTTGAGAGATCTGACGCGCTAGATGTTACCAAAAGAGAATCGTTCTCATTGCGTCCCTCAAGAAGAATCCGTGTCCAACGTTGCGGTTGAACAACAGATTCCGTCCTAAATCAGCAGATGCTCAATGCATCTTCCGCCGCCGGGCTCTCCACGGCGTCGTATGCCGTCAGCGCCTCGGCAAGGGCCGCATCGGCAGCCGGCGTGATGCCGGCGCCCTGCTTCGACGCCGCCACGACGGCGGGGCCGGCCACCAGCACAAAATGAACGGGCACCTTGCCTGCCATCAGCAGCAGCACGCCTTCTTCACCATCCGGCGTGGCGCTGGCGGCAGCGGCGGAACCGGCGGGCAACACCGCAAAGTCCGGATCGCCCCCCGCCACCTTGGGCAGCGGCGGCCCGCCCTTGCTGCGGTGCCGGGCGCGCACGCCCAGGTCGCCCTGCACCGCATAGAACCAGGCATTCCAGCCAGGCGGCATGGGCAGGAGCGTCGTCGCGCCCGGCCGCAGCCAGCCGTCCAGGATCAGCAGCGGTTCGGGCGTGCACAAGGGCGATTCAAGACCGGCATAGCTGCCCGCCACCACGCGGACCTTGCCCGAGGGGGTCTGGATGACCGGCATGTCCGCAGCGCGCAGCAACGACGTAGACGGCGGCAGGGACTTCAGATGCGCCGGGTGGTCGATGAAGATCTGCAGCCCGTGCAGCGTGGCATCGCCTGCCGGCCGTTGCGCGTGCACGATGCCTCGCCCGGCTTGTGTCCACTGCAGGTCGCCCGCGCGGATTTCGCGATTGTTCTCGATGCCTTCCAGGCTCTGCATGACGCCCGTACTGTCTTCCAGCAGCAGCGTCGCGGCGCTGACGCCGGCGTGCGTATGTGGCTCAAACGTGGGACCCGTCATGACGAAGTGGTCCACCAGCACCACGGGCGACATGCACCCCGAAAAATCGGTATGGCGGAACTGACGGATGGTGCAGGCGTCGCCCAGGTAGCGGCTGGATCCGGCGATGACGGCGCTGAGATGAAGAGTCAAAAAGTGCTGCCTTGCTGTTTGCTGAACATGTATTGCGGCGACAGCTTATGAGGTCGGCCCGCCGGACAGTAGGGGCCAATTTCAGGAATAATTGTCCCGGCCGTCAGGACAATGCCATCAAATTTTCGAATTTCTCCTATTAAAACGCTGTATGCCTAACTACGTTCATCGCCTTGAAGACCTGCTGCTTTTCAGTGAAGTAGTCGAAAAAGGTGGCTTCTCGGCGGCCGCACGTGTGTTGAATATGCAACGTTCCAAGCTCAGCCGCCGGGTTGCGGAGCTTGAAGCGCGCCTGGGCGTGCGGCTGCTTCAACGCAATACGCGCCGTGTGTCGCTGACGCCGATGGGCGAACAGATACATGCCCACGCCCAGGCGCTGGCCCGCGAGGCGCGCAGCGTCTTCGATCTGGCTGCGTCGATGGGCGATGCGCCGGCCGGCATGCTGCGCATCACCGCGCCGGCGCCGCTCGCGACGCGGGTGTTGGGCGGGCTGGTCGCCCGTTTCTGCGCGGACCATCCGCGCGTGCGGGTGCTGCTGGATACCCGCGACCAGATCATCGATTTGGTCGGTGAAGGCTACGACCTGGCGTTCCGCGCCCAGGCGTCTTCGCTCACGGATGCCAAGCTCAATGCGCTGGAAATTGCCCCTGTGCCGCTGGCGCTGGTGTGCAGCCCTGCGATGGCCAGATCCGCACCGCGCCACCCGCGCGATCTGGCCGCCCTGCCCCTGCTGGCCCACGGCACGCAGGACGGCCCGCACACCTGGCGGCTGACCGGGCCAGCGGGCGAGATGGAATCGGTGGAGTTCCAGCCGCGCAGCCTGAGCAGCAATATGGATACGCTGCGCGCAATGGCGGGCGCGGGGCTGGGCGTGGCGCTGGTCCCGCGCTATCTGTGCGGCCCCGAACTTGACCAGGGCGGTCTGGCGCACATCCTGCCCAACTGGTCGGCGGCGCCCGCGCGGATCTACGCCGTCATGCCCGCGCGCTGCGGTGAGCCGCTGGCGTTGAAACGATTTCTTGAATACGTGGCCGCGGAGCTGCCGGCGCGCCTGATCTAAGGGCCATTCTTGCGCGCGCAGGGTCTTGCAGGCTTGGCGCGCGTCCGCCAAAGTAAGGGTTTCGCCGAATCCGGACCGGTCTGGGTCGATAAAGGGCCGGAACTTTGACGCGTCGCCCAAGTCTTATATAAGATATAAGACATAAACCAAGATATAGACCCTCGGCAAACTTGTCCAAGAGACAATGACAAACCTGCCGAAACGCCTGAAAATGCCGCCTTCAGCCTGGGCAAAACCACGGAGTCCATCATGCCGCACAACACCCTAGACACACTCAAGAATTTCAAGATCGGCAACAAGTCCTGTCAGTTCTACTCGCTGCCGGCGCTGGGCAAATCGCTCGGCATCGACGTGCAGCGGCTGCCGGTCTCCATCCGCATCGTGCTGGAATCCGTGCTGCGCAACTGCGATGGCAAGAAAGTCACCGAAGAACACGTGCGGCAGCTCGCCAACTGGCAGGCCAACGCCAAGCGCGAAGATGAAATTCCCTTTGTGGTCGCCCGGGTCGTGCTGCAGGACTTCACCGGCGTGCCGCTCTTGGCCGACATCGCGGCCATGCGCTCGGTTGCCGACAAGATGGGCAAGAGCCCCAAGAGCATCGAACCCCTGGTGCCCGTGGACCTGGTGGTGGACCACTCGGTCATGATCGACTATTTCGGCACCAAGAACGCGCTGGACCTGAACATGAAGCTGGAGTTCAAGCGCAACCAGGAGCGCTACCAGTTCATGAAGTGGGGCATGCAGGCGTTCGACACCTTCGGCGTCGTGCCGCCGGGCTTCGGCATCGTCCACCAGGTCAACCTGGAATACCTGGCGCGCGGCGTGCACCAGGACAAGAAGAACAACGTTTTCTACCCCGATTCGCTGGTGGGCACCGACAGCCACACCACCATGATCAACGGCATCGGCGTGGTCGGCTGGGGCGTGGGCGGCATCGAAGCGGAAGCCGGCATGCTGGGCCAGCCCGTGTACTTCCTGACGCCCGATGTGGTGGGTGTCGAGCTCAAGGGCCAACTGCGCGGCGGCGTCACTGCCACCGACCTGGTGCTGACCATCACGGAAATGCTGCGCCGTGAAAAGGTGGTGGGCAAGTTCGTCGAATTCTGCGGCGAAGGCACCGCCAGCCTGACCGTGGCCGAACGCGCCACCATCGGCAACATGGCGCCCGAGTACGGCGCCACCATGGGCTTCTTCCCGGTCGACGAACGCACCATCGACTACTTCCGCGGCACCGGCCGCACCGAAGAGGAAATCGCCGCCTTCGAGGCCTATTTCAAGGCGCAGAAGATGTTCGGCGTTCCCGCGGCCCAGGACATCAATTTCACCAAGCTGCTGACGCTGGACCTGTCCACCGTCGCCCCGTCGCTGGCTGGCCCCAAGCGTCCGCAGGACCGCATCGAGATCGGCAACGTCAAGAACACGTTCATCGACCTGTTCTCCAAGCCGGTCGCCGAAAACGGCTTCAACCAGCCCGCCGAAAAGCTGGATCAAACCTTCACCACCAGCACCGGCACCAAGATCAAGAACGGCGACATCCTGATCGCCGCCATCACGTCCTGCACCAACACGTCCAACCCCAGCGTGCTGCTGGCGGCGGGCCTGTTGGCCAAGAAGGCCGTGGAAGCCGGCCTGACAGTGCCCAAGCACATCAAGACCTCGCTGGCCCCCGGATCGCGCGTGGTCACCGAATACCTGACCAAGACGGGCCTCTTGCCCTACCTGGAAAAGCTGGGCTTCGACGTGGCGGCCTACGGCTGCACGACCTGCATCGGCAACGCCGGCGACCTGACGGCTGACCTGAACGAAGCCATCACCAGCAACGACCTCGTTTGTTCGGCAGTGCTCTCGGGCAACCGCAACTTCGAGGCGCGCATCCACCCGAACATCAAGGCCAACTTCCTGGCCTCGCCGCCGCTGGTCGTGGCCTACGCCCTGGCCGGCACCGTCACGCGCGACCTGATGACCGAGCCCGTCGGCCGCGGCAAGAATGGCGACGTGTGGCTGGGCAACATCTGGCCGACCACCGAGGAAATCGACGCGCTGCTGAAGTACGCGCTGGACCCCGAGGCCTTCGAGGCCAACTACGGCCAGGTCAAGAGCAACCCCGGCAAGCTGTGGGAAAACATCAAGGGCGTCACGGGCGATACCTACAACTGGCCCGACTCCACGTACATCGCCGAACCGCCCTTCTTCGAAGGTTTCGGCATGACGCCGGGCGCGATGCCCACGGTCAAGGGCGCGCGCGCGCTGGGCGTCTTCGGCGACTCGGTCACCACCGACCACATCTCGCCCGCCGGCTCCATCAAGGAAAGCTCGCCCGCCGGCAAGTGGCTGAAGGAAAACGGCGTCATGAAGGCCGACTTCAACAGCTACGGTTCGCGACGCGGCAACCATGAAATCATGATGCGCGGCACTTTCGCCAACGTGCGCATCAAGAACCTCATGATTCCCGCGCTGCCGGACGGCAGCCGCTTCGAAGGCGGCGAAACCCTGTTCCAGCCCACCGGCGAACAGATGTCGATCTACGACGCCGCCATGAAGTACGTCGCGGCCGGCACGCCCACCGTGGTGTTCGGCGGCGAAGAATACGGCACCGGCTCGTCGCGCGACTGGGCCGCCAAGGGCACCCAGCTGCTCGGCGTCAAGGCGGTCATCACGCGCAGCTTCGAGCGCATCCACCGCAGCAACCTGGTGGGCATGGGCGTGCTGCCCCTGCAGTTCAAGGGCAACGACAGCGTGCAGTCGCTGGGAATCACCGGCGAAGAAACGTACGACATCTCGGGCCTGGAAAACGGCATCAAGCCGATGCAGGACGTGACGTTGACGATCACGCGCAAGGACGGTTCGAAGCAGGACGTGACCGTGCTGCTGCGTATCGACACCCCGATCGAGGTCGATTATTACCAGCACGGCGGGATCCTGCCGTTCGTGCTGCGCCAACTGCTTGCTGCCTGATCGTCAACGGTCGCAGCTTAGTAAATACGCCCCGGGACCTTGCGGTTCCGGGGCGTTTTTCATGGGCGGCAGAGGTGTCTGACACCCTCCAGAGATATCTTCGGCTTGCCGCCGTTTCTCAACGGGTGTCAGACACCAGGTAATGGCGCGAGCTTAATCAAACTGATAGGCGTCCATCGCCAACGCCGCGTACGACACCTCGTCATTCAGCCGCCGCGCCTTCGTGCCGCCCGCGCCTAATGCCACATACAGCGGCATCAGATGATCGTCATGCGGATGCGCCTGCATCGCGCCAGGCGCCTGCGCCTGCCAATCCAGCAGCGCAGGCACGTCATGATGCGCCAGCTTGTCCGCGTACCACGCCTGAAAGCCCGGTACATAGTCGGCCGCCGGCGCGTTCTGCGGCATGCGGACGTGGCGCAGGTTGTGCGTCAGCGACCCCGAGCCGATGATCAGGATGTCTTCGTCGCGCAGGCGCGCCAGCGCGCGGCCCAGTTCCATCTGTCCCGCCGCGTCGCGCCCCATGTCCAGTGACAGCTGCACAACCGGCACATCCACATCCGGGTACAGATAACGCAGCGGCACCCAGGCCCCGTGGTCCAACGGGCGCCGGGGATCACGCTCGGCGGCGATGCCCGATTCGGCCAGCAGCGCCTGCACGCGCGCGGCCAGTTCGGGCGACCCGGGCGCGGCGTACTGCAGCGCGTAAAGCTCCTGCGGGAAGCCGCCGAAGTCGTGCCAGGCGACCTGCTGATCGCGGGTCGAGAGCGCCAGCCCCTCGCCCATCCAGTGCGGCGAAACGACCAGGATGCCGCGCGGCTTGCGGCCCTGCGCGGCGCTCCAGTCCGCTAGTGCGGGGCCGGTGCGGCCGGGCTCGACGGCGAGCATGGGAGAACCGTGGGATACGAAAAGCGTCGGCCAACGCATGGCTGTGCCTCCAGAAACAATAACGATGCCGCCATTGTCGGCCGATTCAAACGAGCAATAAACCCCCGGCCTCGGGATAATCTGTTGCCCGATAAGCATCAATGAAGATCGTGCGCGCTTGGGAAGTCTGCCGTGGTCACGCCCCTACCGGACGGCGGCGGGGTCAGTCAGGTCGGCGCGCAATGGACCGTCACCCCGCCGAGGGTGCCGGGCGTTAAACTACGTCGTTACACACTGAATGGACGTTCCCCGAAGTTATGGCCCGATCCCGCAGCCAATCCGCTCCCCGCATGACCCGTGACGCTACCCGGCTGGTCGCGCTTGCCCAGGCGCTGAACCGCTCGGGCAGCCGCGTCGAAGACGTCTTCTGGGAGACCCAGCTTGGCGAAGCGATCCCGAAGCTGCTCAAGGCTGGCCAGGACGCCCCGCTCGAAGCGGCGCTGGACCACCTTGCCCAAAGCGACGTGGGCGCCTACGAGGTTCTGATCGAACAGGCCGAAACCCTGTCCGAATCGATGAAGATCGAGAAAAGCGGCGTTCGCTACGACATCCTGCTGATCGTCGCGCCCATCGTCGCCTGGACCCGCTACGCCATTCCCACCGGCCCCATTTCGGCCAGCGCGCAGCAAGCCCTGCTGGCCCAGCTTCACGGGCATGTCCTGTCGAGCAATGCGCGCACCACATTGATGCCGCTGCTGGTCAGCGTGGACCAGATGCCGCGCACGTTCTCCGAGACCTGGCAATGGCTGCAACGCCTGGGCTCGCAGGCGCTGGGCGCCGAGACCACCAAGCCGGCGCTGAACACCGACACCGAAACCGCGAACATGCTGGCCGACACGCGCTACATCGTCGGCACGGTCGCCGTGCCCGAAGGCGAGCCGATCTTCCGCTGGCAGGAAAAGCTGGGCGATGCCGACGCCAGCCGTGATGCCTGCCTGGCGCAATGGGCCGCGCAAGCGCAGCCCACGCTGGCCGCGCTGCTGCCGGGGTGCGGTTTCGAGGCCCTGCTGCCCGACGCCTACTACGTCAGCAACCGCGAAGCCGACCGTCAGGTGCGCCCGCTGTCGCTGCGCGCGGCGGTCAGCTGGCTGGAAGGCGCCGTCAACCTTGAAGCCTCGCAGCTCCGGGCCGTGGTGGCCGGCTGCGGCGAAGGCCGCATCGACGAATACCGCATCGGCTTTACCGCGCGCAGCAGCAACGACGTGTATTACGGCTGCGTGTGGCCGCTATACGGCCGCGAGGAAGACCTCGTCATGGACGAAGGCCAGCCCGACGTGGTCGACGAAATCGCGGCACTGCTGAAGGAATACGGGGTCACCGACGTTCGCCGCATCCCCGGCGTGCTGCCGCCCGAGTACTGCGAGGACTGCGGCGCGCCCTACTTCCCGAATCCCCTGGGCGAACTGGTGCACGCCGAACTGCCCGAGGACGCCGAGGCCGCCCCCGCCCAGTTCCACTAGGCCAGCCATGCAAGCGGACATTTTCTGCCGGGTCGTCGACAACTACGGCGATATCGGCGTCTGCTGGCGTCTTGCGCGCCAGCTCGCGCGCGATTTCCAGTGGGATGTCCGCCTGTGGGTCGACGACCTCGCCAGCTTCTCGCACATCCAGCCCGGCATCTCGGCCGACGCCGCGCGCCAGCAGTTGTCGGGCGTCGACATCGTGCATTGGTCCGATGCACCGGACGCCACGCTGCAGGCGCGCGACGTCGTGATCGAGGCGTTCGCGTGCGATCCGCCCGAGGCCTTCGTCGCGTCCATGCGCCGCAGCCACCCCGTCTGGATCAACCTGGAATATCTGAGCGCCGAAGCGTGGGTCGAAAGCTGCCACGGGCTGCCGTCGCAGCGGCCGGACGGCCTGGTGAAGCACTTCTTTTTTCCGGGCTTTACGCCGGCCACGGGCGGCCTGCTGCGCGAACCGGCCCTGGCCGTGGAGCGCGAAGCGCTACAGGGCTCGGCGGACATGCAGGACGCCTTCCTGCGGTCGGCCGGCGTGCCGGACGATGCGCTAGCGCTGCGGCGCAGTGGCGCGCGCACCGTGTCCCTGTTTTGCTATCCGTCGGCGCCGGTGGCCGAACTGGCCCAGGCCCTCGCGGCCGACACGCGCCCCACCCTGCTGCTGGCGCCGCAGGGCGTCGCGCCCGCGCTGGAAGCGGCCTGCCAGTCGGCTGGCGCGCCGCGCGTCGTCCGGTTGCCCTTTCTGGCGCAGCCCGATTACGACCGCCTGCTGTGGTGCGCGGACCTCAATTTCGTGCGCGGCGAAGATTCCTTCGTGCGGGCCGCCTGGGCCGCCCGGCCGCTGGTCTGGCAGATCTATCCCCAGGACGAAAACGTCCATCTTGAAAAGCTGGAAGCCTGGCTGGCGCGCTATCCGGCCCCCGAAACGGCACATGCGCTGATCCGCGGCTGGAACGAGTCCGAACCCGGCCGCACGGCCCCGGCCGTCACCGCCGCGCTGGCGCCCGACGCCTGGCGCGCGTGGTCCGACGCAGCCCGCGACTGGAACGCCAGCCAGTCGGCCCTGCCCGGCCTGGCCGAAAATCTGGCCACGTTTTGCGCAGAGTTGGCCAAGAAACGTTAGAATAGAGAGTTTTCTGAGTTGCCCTGAATCTGTCGGGCCTCAACTATGACGCCTCCCGGGGTGTGCAAAGCCTCACGCGGCTTATGCAAGCACGGCGAGTGCACCCATCACCCCCGGAGTTTTATCGATGAAAACCGCTCAGGAATTGCGAGTCGGAAACGTGGTCATGGTCGGCAAGGATCCCCTCGTGGTCCAGAAGGCCGAATACAACAAGTCTGGCCGTAACGCCGCCGTGGTCAAGCTGAAGTTCAAGAACCTCTTGACCGCCTCGGCCAGCGAATCGGTCTACAAGGCCGACGAAAAGTTCGAAGTCGTTCAACTGGATCGCAAGGAATGCACGTATTCCTACTTCGGCGACCCGATGTACGTCTTCATGGACGAAGAGTACAACCAGTACGAAATCGAAGCCGAAAGCATGGGCGACGCGCTCAACTACCTGGAAGAAGCGATGCCCGTGGAAGTTGTCTTCTACGACGGCCGCGCCATCTCGGTTGAACTGCCCACCACGCTCGTGCGCGAAATCACCTACACCGAACCCGCCGTCCGTGGCGATACCTCGGGCAAGGTGACCAAGCCGGCCAAGATCAACACCGGCTACGAACTGAACGTGCCGCTGTTCTGCGCCATTGGCGACAAGATCGAAATCGACACCCGCACCAACGAATACCGCAGCCGCGTCAACAACTGATCCGGCCCAGCGCAAAAAAGCCAGACCATTTTCGGTCTGGCTTTTTTTTGGGCGGTGGGTGGCAAGGTGTCTGACACCCTTTGAGACGCTGCTTCAAACTGCAGATCATCTAGCCAGGAGAGCCGGACACCTCGGCGCGCTATTGCAGCCGTTCGTCGTCCAGAAAATCCGGCACGGCCATGACTTCGATGCCGTCCTCGGCCAGGGCTTCGCGTTCTTCCACCGTGGCGGTGCCGCGGATGGGGCGGTCGTCGGCGTCGCCTTCGTGGATGCGGCGCGCTTCTTCGGCGAAGCGGGGGCCGACGTTTTCGGTGCTGCGCACCAGCGCACGAACCTGGCGCATGACGGCGGCCTGCAGGGCCGCCATCTTTTCCGCGTCGGACGCGCCGGCCGGCACGAGCGGCTGGGCCGCGGGCGCATGCAGGTGGGCCACGTTCAGCCGGGGAGCGGACAGGCGCTTGGTGATGGTGGCCGACCCGCAGACGGGGCACGTGACAAGGCCGCGCGCTTGCTGCGCGTCGTAGTCTTCGTGCGACCCGAACCACCCTTCAAAGATGTGGTCGTGGTCGCACTGGAGGTCAAAAACTTTCAGAGCCATGGCGTCTATATGGGGTGCAACGCCCAGAGTACAAGAAGGCGCGCTACTTGGCCCGGGTTTGCGCTGCCGGATTGCCGACCTGCGCCTGTTGCGCCTGCAAGGCGTCGATCTGACGCTGCAGGTCGCGCAGTTGCTGGCGCACGTCCTTCTGCTGGCCGGCCAGCGCCGTGGCTTCCTCGCGCGATTGCTGCTGACGCGCCGCGACCTGCTCTTCCTGCTGCAGCCGCACGGTGCGGTCAGCTTGCAGCGCGCTCAATTCGGCGCTGCGGCTGGCCAACAATTTTTCGGCATGCGCGTTTTCGGCCTGCATCTTGATGCGCTTGATGTCCACTTCGGCGAGCTCGGCGGACTGCGCGACGAACGCGCGGTACGTGGCTTCGGCCTGCTTGTCGGACTTGGTCTTGATCACGCGCCAGAAGTCCTTCTGCTGAAACAGCGCGACGTAATACGTCAGGTCGTCGGGCTTGAACAACAGGCTGGCGCCGTAGGTGCCGTTGTAGGCTGTGCGCAGCTCCGACACCTGGCGGTTCTGGATCAGGCTTTGCAGCTCCGACACCGTGGAGGCCGGACGCGCAGCCGGCGGCGGCGCGGGCGGTGTCACGGGCGTGGAGGCGGCCTGCGTGTCCTCGACCTGTTTAACCGTGGGCCGGGGCGGTTCCGGCTGCGCGCTGGCGCAAGCGGCCAGACTTGTCAGGACCGAGCCCAACAACGCCACGCGGGTGGCGCCACGGATAAATTGGACGTTCATATTTACCCCAAAAAAACGGTTGCGGAACTATATCAATTTATTTCTGCCGACAGAGCAACGCTCGTCTGATTCGGCTTCGAAACTGTGGCCCCGTACGGGCCATTCCCTATTGCGGGTTCAAGTCGTCTCGGCAAGGCCGTCGGCCGATTCGTTCTGCGCGGCGCCCAAGTGCAGCTTGCGCATCTTTTCCCATAGCACCTTGCGGCTGATGCCGAGCGTGTGCGCGGTGTCCTGACGGCGCCAGCCATTGGCTTCCAGCGCCGCGAGCACGCGTTCGCGTTCGGCGCGTTCGGCATCGGTGAAGCTGGCGGGATCGAATCGCACAGCCGCCGTGCCGGCCAGCCGAAGCGGTTCGGCCAATTGATCGAAGATGCGCTCGATGCGCGGCTGGTCCCAGGCCTGAAACTGTCGCCGCACGATGGCGACTCGCTCGGCCACGTTGGACAGTTCGCGCACGTTGCCCTCGTAGCGCGTGCGCGCCACGCGGTCCAGCAGCCATGGCGGGGGCTCGTCCTGCACGCCCTGGCTCAGCAGCAAGGCGCGAAAGATCGCCGCCTTCTCGTGCGGACCGCGCTGCTCCAGATTGGGAATGCGCAGCTCGATGACCGCCAGCCGGTAATACAGATCCGCGCGGAATTCGCCCTGCCCCACCAGCATCCGAAGATCCTTGTTGGTGGCGGCAACCAGACGAAAGTCCACCGGCACCTCCGCCGTTGAACCCAGCCGCGTCACCGTGTTCTGTTCCAGCACCCGCAACAGCTTGACCTGCTGGTACAGCGGCAGATCGCCGATCTCGTCCAGGAACAGCGTGCCGCCGTGCGCCTGCTCGAAATACCCTTTGTGCGCACCGATTGCACCTGTGAACGCGCCCTTCGCGTGGCCAAAGAAATGCGCTTCGAAGAGGCCTTCGGGGATGGCGCCGCAATTGACCGCCACGAACGGACCCGCGCGCCATGCGGCCTCGTCATGCAGCAGGCGCGCGATACGCTCCTTGCCCACGCCGGTTTCGCCGTGGATCAGCACATTGCTGCGGCAGTCCGCGTAGACCTCGGCTTCGGCCAGCAGGTCCTGCATGGCCGCGGATACGGCGATCAGCGGCTGCTCGCGCCGGGGCGCCGCGCGGTCCAGCTGGTTCAGCGCGCCCAGCAATTCCGTCAGCAGCTTGCGCAGGTCGGCGCTGGTAAAGGACAGCGGCAGCGTGTACGAGTATTCCGGCGGGTAGAAGCGCGGATCGCGCCCGCGCGCCTCCGCCGCCACCCAGATGACCGGCATGCCTTGCGCCGCCAGCCAGTCGTAGCCGCCGAAGCGCTTGTCGCCCATCACGGACACGGACACCAGCGCCACCGCGCGCCGCGACACGTCGCGCGGCGGCGGGAACGCCGTGCCGGCGTCGGCCCGGATCAGCGACACATCCATGCCGGCCAGACAGCGTTCGGCGCGGCTGGCGATGTCGGAGGCGCCTTCCCAGACGTACACGTCAAAATCTTCGCGCACGAAATTCTCGCTCATCGCTTGGCCCATGCGGGAGGGAAGGAAATGGAATTCAGGAGCGTTGTCATCAGTACACCAGGCGCGGTTTGCCGCAATCCACGGATATCAGGGCGACGTCGGTCTGGCCGACGCTCAGGCCCAGCACGTCGAGCAATTGCTGCAGCACCACGGACAGCGAGCTGAGCAAGGGGTCCAGCAGCACCATGACGACCGACAGCACGCCTCCGACCTGGCCGCTGCCGTTCAGGGCGAGCGTGCCGACCGCGTTGACCCGGCACTGCCGGATCGCATCCGGCGTCAGCGCCAGCGCGCACGTCACATCGCTGATGGGCGCCAGCAGCAGCGAGTTCAGAATGCCGCCCACCAGTTGCAGCGTGCCGCCCAGCACCCCGGTCAGGCCGCCGGTAGTCAAGCGCGCGCTCAACTGGTCCATCGCGGTCTTGGACCACTGCATGTCGTTGACCACCTTGGAGATCGTCTTGCCCGCGTTGTTCTTGTCGCCGCCCACCAACTGGGTCGCCAGGTCCTTGCGCTGCGCTTCGGTCAATGGCGTGCCGGTGTTGAAGAGGTCGCCCAGGATGCCGCCGATCAGCGCGTCCGTGAGGTTGGCGGCCAGCTTGGACAGGTTTACGTTCGTGGCGTTGACGGTGGCCGTGGCGTTGGGCGATGGCGGCTCGGTCAGCGTGACCGAAACGGGCGCCGTCGAACTGAACACCGGCAGCGTCACCCGCGCCGTGAGCGGCAGGATGCCCAGCACGTTCAGGACCTGATGGCGGCCGATTGCGGTGAACGCGCTGGGTTCGCAGCGATTGGTAAGCGACTGGAAGTTTGCGGCGCTGCTGTCGGTGGCCGACGTCATGCCGGGAAAGCGCCCCAGGCAGACGCTGGCTGCGGCCGACGTTACGTCGATCACCGCCTGGTTTTCCTGCAGCGGCGCCTCGCACAGCTTGCGCAGCGTGCCCGTCGATTGCGCCACGTCGATGATGATGGGCAGGTCCACCTTGGTGTTCAGGGTGTTGGCCAGCAAGGGGCCGACCAGCGGAATGTTGGTGGTGTTGACGCGCAGATAGACGCGGATCCCGGCGCTGATCGCCTGCGTGCCCACGCCGCCCACGCCCACGGATGGCGGCTCGACGATGCGCACACGCGCGTCCAGGCCAAGCAACGGCACACTCAGTCCCAGATTGATCAGGTTGCTGCCGTTGGCGATGACCAAGGCGGTTTCCAGGACGTTGAGCGCGTTGACCTCGGCCTGCAACGCGGCGCGGGCGTCGCCGCCCGCAACGTGCAGATCCAGCACACCGCCGTCGCCCAGCAGTTTCACCGGCAGGTTCAGCGGCATCACGGCCAGGACGGTGTTGATGGCGTTGCGCAGCAGCGCCACGTCGGCGGTGGCCGTTGCCTGTTTGTCGATGACGCTGAGCGTCGCGTTCAGCAACTGACCCAGCGTCAGGGTGTTGAGCGCGGCCAATTGTTCGGGCGTGCCCACGCCGGCCACGGCCGACAGCGGCAGGCCCAGCGCTTCCAGCAGGCCGGCCGGCGTGATGTTGACGTTGGCCAGCCCCGCGGCATCCAGCACGTCCAGTTGCGACGGCGAAGCACCCGCCGTCGCCAACAGCTGCGACAGCAACCCGCCGCGCTCCAGCCGCAGGAGGCGCGATCCCACCGTGAAGGCGGCCACCGGCGGCGTGCGGGTCGCCACCGCCGCGGCCGACGCCGTGACGCCGTCCACGCCGGGAACCAGATTGGCCAGCTGCTTGCGCACCGCCACCCGCACCGCGTTGTAGGCCTGCCCGCCCGCCGCGTCGAACACGTGCATGCCGCTGGCGTCGGACCGCGCCGGATCCCACACCTTGCACTCCACCGTCAGGTCGGCGGCCGTGAACGTGTCAAGAATGTCGGGCAGATTGGCCAGGGCGGATGCGCGGCCTGCGGCGGCGGCGCGCGTGCAGTCCGCGCTGGCGCCCAGATTCAGGACCTGCACCGCCGACAACGCGGCCAGATCCGCCGCCTTCTGCATCTCGCGCTTCATGTAGGCCCCGTAGCCCAACTGCAGCACGCCCAGCAACACCACCGCCACCAGCACCGCGAACACGGCGGCGACGGTCATGCTGCCGCGTTGCCGCGGCGGCGGAGGGAAACGTTGATGGCCGGCTGACATGCGCTTGCGACTCCGTCTGGGCATGCGGCGGGAGCGCCCCGCCGAGGGGAGCTATTGGACGTTGGGGATTTCCACGTTCCGGTCGAACCACACGGGAATGGGCTGCTTGAAGCTTTCCACGTAGCGGTTCCACGCGGCCGTGGAGACCGGCCCCAGCACGGGCAACGCATTGCCGGCCCGCCGTCCGTCGGCCTGCGCGGCAAGCAGCCCGCGCGTCACGTCGCCGAAGGCCTCCGGCGCGGCGGGGGCCGAAGAAGCGGCCGATGCCGTCGTCGCCGTTGCCGCAGTTGGCGCCGCCGGCATCGGCGTCTGCACCTGCTGCACCACCGGCCTGTCCGGCATGGCGGTCGGGGACGCCGCGGCGTCCGGCACGGCTGCGCCCGGCGCGGCGGACATGCCGCCCGTCAACGGCGCATTCGTCTGCGCGTGTGCCGCAGAAGGCGCCATCGCGGCGCAGGCCAGCATCAAAAGCGCGTGCGGAAGGGAACGGATCATGGCGGATATCCTGAACATTGGGTTAACGCACGATGGGACCATTGCCCAGCCCGTCCATCAGCGGGCTCATCCTGGGCAACACAACCTGCTCGCCGCTGGACACCCGGGTGGCCGACGCGGAAGACGCGCTTGGCGCCGGCGCCAACTGGCCACGAATCTCGGCGGCCATGCGCAGCACCTGTCCACGCGCCTCCTCGCCCAGTTGCGCGCGCGCCATCACCTGCTGCGCGCGCAGCGCATCGCCCTCCACCAGCAGCAGCACCGCCAGATTCGCCAGCACCTTGCCGCTATCGGGCGTCAACTCCGCCGCCTGCCCCAGCGGCACGCGCGCGCCCGCCGGATCGCCCGCGCGCAGCCGCGCATAGCCCAGGTCGCCGAGGATCCGCGCGTCCATGGGCGACTGCCGGGCCGCCCGCCCCAGGTAGTCCGCCGCCTGGTCGAACTGCCCGCGCCCGCCGGCGATGAGGCCCAGGCCATGCCAGCCCTCGGCCGCCTGATCGGTGGTGGTCAACGCGCGGTAGGCCGCTTCGCTTAACGCGGTCTGGCCGGTCTGGCGCAGCGCCTCGGCGCGCAGGACGGCCACGCGCGGATCATTGCCGAACTTCTGCTGAAAGCCATCGATATACGCCAGCGACGCGAAGTAGCGGTCCTGCCGCTGCGCCTCGACGATCAGGGACAGCATCAGCTCCGGCTCCTTGGGCCGCCGCTTGTTCTCGGCCTCGTCCTCCTGCTGCCGCATCAGCGCCTGCTCCTGCTGCTGTTGCTGGATCAGTTGCCAGGCGGATTCCGCCTTGTTGGTCTGGCATCCGGCAAGACCCGCGCCAATGACCAGCGCCGTGAGCACAAGCCCCCAGCGCGACCGGTTTTCCATTCTTCCGTCCATCACATCCCTCCCATGCGCGACAAGCCGCGCAACACCGCGATAAACCCCGCGCCGCCCGTCACGATCAACAAGGCGGGCAGCAGCGTCACGATCATGACGCCGGTCATCTTGACCGTGGTCTTGCCCACCTTCTCCTTCAGCTCCAGGCGCCGCTTGTCCCGCAGGCGCTCGCCGAAGCGGTTCAGCGGCTCCTGCACGGCGCCTCCGTGCTGATCCACCTGCGCGATCAGGCGGCAGATGGCGGACAGGTCGTCGTTGTCAAAACCCGTGGCCATGCGGGCCAGCGATTGTTCGCGCGTGCGCCCGCGCACATACAGTTCCGAGGCCAGCCGCAATTCCGAAGCCAGCACCGGCAGCACCTGGCCGAACTCCTTGACCAGCACCTGCAGGCTCTGGTCGATCGACAAGCCGACGCCCTGCAAGAGACGCAACAGGTCGATCAGCAAAGGCAGCTCGTCGGCGGCCTGACGGCGGCGGCGCGCCAGGCGGCGCTGCACGATCCACTTGGGCAGCATGTAGCCGATGGCAAACGCCACGAATCCCGCGACAAACGCGCGCAACGGCATCTGCGGCAACTGCTTGTGCCAGTCCAGCAAAATCACGGCCACCGGCAAGACCAGCGCCAGGCCAAACCTGACCAGCACGAAGCGCGAACGCGCGGTGCCGGGCTGGGAGTAGCCAGCCATGTCGACCAGCTTGCGGTCTTCGGCGGCCAGCAGCGCGTCGGCGAGCCGGCCTTCGCTCAGGCGCTTGCCGAACGTATCGGCCACACGCGCCGCCGCGGCCAGCCTGCCGCGTCTTTCTTCTCTGGGCGCCGCGGATGCCGCTGCGCCTTCCCGCGCCGCCAGCGCCTGATCCACCACCTGGCGGCTGCGATCCTGGCTGCGCAGACGCCGCGCCATGCCCAGGCCCAGCACCACCAGACCCGCCGCCACCAGCATCAGCGCCATCGCCAGCACGGTGTTCGCGTTCAAGGATTGGAGGGTGTCCATGCGCCGCCTCCCCTCAAATGGCCTTGGCCATGCGATACAGCCAATAGCAGCCGCCGATCTGCAGGCAGACCGCGGTCAGCAGCATCTTGAAGCCCTGCGGGTCTTCCCACAGGCCCATGAACAGGTTGTTGTTGGCGACGATGATGAAGCCGGCCACGCCCACGGGCAGCAGCGCCAGGATCCAGGCGGACAGCCGGACCTCTGCCGAGCTTGCCGTCAGCTCATTGCGTGCCTGGGCGACATCGCGCATGAAGGCCGCCATGCGCTCCAGCACCTGATCGCTGCGCCCGCCAAAGCGCATCGCCAGCGAGACCACTGCCGCCACCATGTACAGCTCCTTCAGCCCGTACATGCGGGACACGTGCGCCAGCGCCGCGTCCAGTTCTTTCGAGCTGCTCAGGCTGGCGGCCGTCTCCACCACTTCGCGCAGCGGCTCATCGGTGGCGGCCGCCGCCGTGCGGAATGCCGCGGCGATGCTGTTGCCGATGGTCAAGAGGCGCACGATGTTGTCCAGGAACGCGGGCAACTGCGAAATCATCCGGCGCTGACGCTTGTCGGCCCTCAGCCATAGCAGGAAGTACGCAAACACGGCCAGCAGCAGGAACGTCACAGCGCCCGACAGCGGTCCCAGAAAGGCCCACGCCAGCGCCCCGCCCGCGACGACAGGCAGCGCGATGCGCAGGTAAAGGCCGACGCTTTGCCGCAGGCCGGCCAGCCGCAGCAGACGGTCCCAGCCGGCGTGGCCGCTGCGGAACTCGCGCGCGTTCTCGGCAAAGGGCGCGTCGCCCGCCGTCTCTTCGCGGCCGCGCGCCAACTGGCTGTCCAGGAACGCGGAACTGGCGGCCCGGCGCGCGCTGCGGTCGGCGTGGCGCCACAGCAGCACCGCGCCCACGGCCAGCACCGCCGCCAGACTCAACAGCGCCATCACGTCCTGCATCAGCGCCTCCGGCTCCAGAAGCCGCCGCCGCCATCGCGGTCGTCCGGCGCGTTGTCGTTGGCGCGCGCCTCGTTGCGCAGCTTGGCCAGCTTGGGCGTGTGGGGATGGATGCCCAGCCAGTTCCAGCGATCCCGTTCCTCGCCATCCGGCGTCGCAAACGGGTCGTGGCGGTACAGCTCCTGCGTGGAGATGACGTTGTCGCCCATGCCGGTGATCTCGGTCACCGACAGCACGCGGCGCTTGCCGTTGGACAGGCGGCCGATCTGCACAATGAAATCCAGCGCGCTGGCAATCTGGCGCCGCAGGCTGTCCTCGCTGCCCTGGAATCCGGCAAAGCCGGCCAGCATCTCGATCCGGTACAGGCATTCGCGCGGCGAGTTCGCGTGGATGGTGGCCATCGACCCTTCGTGGCCGGTGTTCATGGCCTGCAGCATGTCCATGACCTCGGCGCCGCGCACTTCGCCCACCACCACGCGGTCCGGCCGCATCCGCAGGCTGTTGCGGATGAGTTCGCGGATGGTCACCGCGCCGCTGCCGTCAAAGCCGCCCTGGCGCGATTCCAGCCGCACCACGTGCGGATGGTTGAGCGACAGTTCCGCGGTGTCCTCCACCGTCACCACGCGCTCGTTCTCAGGGATGAAGAACGCCAGCGCGTTCAGCAGCGACGTCTTGCCCGAGCTGGTGCCGCCGGACACCAGGATGTTGCAGCGGTTCTTCACGGCCTCGTTCAGCAGCCGGTAGATCGCTTCGTCGAAGGTGCCCAGCGTCAGCAGGTCCGCCGGTTTGAGCGGGTCCTGCCGGAACTTGCGGATCGACACCATGGGACCGTCCACCGCCAGCGGCTCGATCACCACGTTCAGCCGGCCGCCGTCGGGCAGGCGCGCATCCACCATCGGGCTGGACTCGTCCAGCCGGCGGCCGATGGGCGCCAGGATTCGGCGCACGATGCGCAGCACATGCTGGTTGTCGGTAAAGCGCAGCGACTCGCGGGCCAGCACGCCGCGGCGCGAGACAAAGACGTTGTCGTAGCCGTTGATCAGGATGTCTTCCACGGCCGGATCCGCGAGCAGGTCTTCCAGCGGCCCCAGGCCCGCCAGCTCCTTGGTCAGCGCCTCCGCGATGGCGCGCATTTCGCTTTCGTTGATCGCGACGCGGCGCATCCGCACGAAGCTCGCGACCTCGATGTCCACGAATTCCTGAATGGCCGATCGCGCCCACCGGCCGAATTCCGCACCCAGTTCCTCGATGCGGGACAGCAGATGCTCGTAGGCCGCCGTCTTCACTTCCTGGTAGCGGTCTGACGTCGAGAAGCCTTTGTCGCCGTCGCCGCCGAACTCTATCGTCGCTGTCATGATCATGTCGGATTCCGTAACCGTCCGTCTGTTTCGCCGTCAGGCGCTGTTGGCCTTCAGCCGATCACCATGCGGCGATGCACGCCGGGCAGCCAGGTCGCCAGCCAGCTTGCGTGCCCGCCGGGCGAGGTTTCCTCGGCGCACAGGCGTTCGGCCAGCGTCTGCACCGCGCGCACGTAGACGTCGCGCTCGGCCTCTTCGTGCAGCAGATGGCCGCGGTTGGTGCACACCATCAGCGGCAGCGTGCGGTCCGGCAGCGTGCCCACGAGTTCCAGGTTGAAGCGCTCAGAAATCTGCTTGGCCGTCATGCCGTAGCGCTCGTCATAGCGGTTGACGATGAGGCCAAGGGTGGAACGGTCCACGTGTAGTTGCTCCAGCTCCTGCAGCAGCCCGGCCAGCGACACCAGCGCGCCCACGCTCTGGTCGGTCACGATCCAGTTCAGCTGCGAGTTGCGCGCCAGGCCCGACACGAACTCGGCATTGGTGAAGCCGCCCGCGTCGGCCACGACCACCGAGAAATGCTGGCGCATGCGTTCAAACACCAGCAGCGAATCCGACTGCGACACCTCGCGCATCTGCCCCAGATCGCGCGGCAGCGACAGCACGCTCAGGCCATTGGCCGTGTGCGCCATCGCCGACCCGAGCAGCGTGGAATCGAGGCGGCGCAGATTGCGCGCCGCTTCGGCGAAATCGAAGTCGCCACCGATGTTCAGGTACAGCTGGCAATCGCCCACGGGCCAGCCCAGGTCCATCAGCGCCACGCGGCTGGACAACGGCAGCGGCTCGCCCGGCGGTTGGGAAGCTTTGGCGGCGCGCTGGTTGTGCGCCAGTTTCAGGCGGTCCTGCACCATGCCCGCCAGATGGACGGACAAGGTGCTGGTGCCCACGCCGGGACGCGCGCCCATCAGCACGACGCTGCGGCGCGTGCCGTCCGTGCGCCCGCCCGACGGCCGGTCGAGCACGCGCAGCACCACTTCGCGAACTTCCTGCGGCGCCACGGACGGATCGACGAAATCAACCGCGCCCGCACGCAGCGCGGCGATCGCGCCTTCCGGCTGGCTGACGTAGCCGACCGCCACGCGCGGCAGCGTTGGCGCGATGCGCGCCAGAAGGCGCGCCAGTTCGGCGGACTTGAACAGCTTGCCGGGTTCGTCGTCGCTCAGTGAGAAATCCAGGAACACCACCTGCGGCGCCAGCTCGGTCAGGCGCCGCGCCAATTCCTCGATGCGCGGCGACTCCTGGGTCAGCACGCCCAGGTCGCCCAACGCCATTCCCAATTGCGCGGCGATCGCACTGCCCTGAGAACAAAACAGGAACCGCGTGCCGTTCTGCAGGCCCACTCCTTCGCTGGCATGTGTCTTCATATTGGTCACCGTGAGAATCCCGGCATCTGTTGGCCGCTTGCCGGGCCGGTCAGGTAATAACCCCAGGCATTGAACGCCGTGTCGGTCTGCTCCTGCCGCGCGCCCGGCAGCGGCAGGGCCACGCCGCGCGCGATCGGGCGCACCAGGCGCGGCGTCACGACGATGACCAGTTCGGTGTCTTCCTGGGAATAGTCGACGCTGCGAAAGAACGCGCCGATGATGGGCAGGTCGCCCAGCATGGGCACCTTGTTGACCATCGCTTTCGTCTGGCGCGACACCAGGCCGCTGATCACGAAGCTTTCGCCATCGCCCAGTTCGACCATCGTGTCGGCGCGCCGTGTGCGCAGCGCCGGAATGATGGTGCTGGTGTCTTCGCTGGTGTTGATGGCGATGCCGTTGGTGTAGTCGAGCTCGCTGGCCTCGGGCGCCACCTTCAGCGCGATGCGGTCGCGCGACAGCACGGTGGGCGTGACGGTCAGGCCGATGCCGAAGGGCTTGAAGGTTACGTTGACGGTTCCCAGTCCGCCGGCTTGCGGAATCGGCAGCTCGCCGCCCGCCAGGAAGCTGGCGCTCTGGCCCGTCAGGGCGACAAGCGTGGGCTCTGCCAGCACGCGCGCCATGCCGTTGGTCTGCAAGAGGCGCAGGCGCGCGGCAAAGTTGTTGGAGTCATAGAACAGCGAAAAGCCCGATGCCAACGCGCCGCCCAGGCTGGCGGGCATGGTGGAGCTGCCGCCGCTCCAGGGGCCGTTGCTGGCCGTGAAGCTGATGCCGGCCGCCTTCATCACCGAACGCGACACTTCCACGACCTTCACTTCCACCTGCACGACGCCGCCCGTGCCGGCGGTGGACAGGTCCACCACATTCTTGTCGCCGCCCACGGCGGCGGCCGCCATGGTCGCCGAGGCGATCTGCCCGAGCGGCGATTCGGCGTGGCCCGACACGACCGCGTGGCCGTCCGCGATGTCCACGTTGGCGCCGCCGCCCAAACCACGGCTGGCCAGTGCGCCCTGCACGCCGCTGCCGACGCGCACGGTCCAGACCTGCGGCGCGGCGTTGCCGCCCGTCCAGACCTGCAGCCGCGTGGTGCCGGGCTTCTTGCCGTACAGCAGCACGGCGCCCGCGCGGTTGCCGGTAGCGGGCAGCACCTTTACATCGGCCACGTCCGGATCGCCGATGGCGATGCGCGACGGCGCGCCGTGGTCGAGCATGACGGTCTGTTGCTCTCTGACCGCCATTGAAATGTCGCGGGCCGGCGCGTTTGCGCCGGTCGCGGGGGCCGCGGTTTGTGCCAGGCTGGTTCCTTCGTGTGTCATCGCCGCGGCGGCCGACAGAAGGCAGATCATGGTAGTGCGCTGAAGTTTCTTCATAGTGCCGGATCTGATGATGGGATTCTTCGGCTGCGGGCCGCGCCTGGTGCGCCCGCCGCCCCGTTCAGTAGCGCACGTGCTCGGATTTGTCTCCTCGAATGATTTCCACCGTCCGGCCGCCGCCGGTCCCTTGAGGCCGGACTGCCGGCCGGGCTGCGGGAGCACGCGCGGCGGGCGCCAGAGCGGCGGCCGTGCTGCCATCGAGCTGTACCAAACTTTCGCCCGCGAAGGCGCGGTTCGGGCCCGTCAGCAGCGACTCGCGCTGCGCGGGCGTCAGATCCGCCCGCACCGGCAACACTGTGCCGCGCGGGGCGAACAGGGCCACATCCGGCATGCTGTCGTCGCCCACCGGCCGCAGGGCCAGCTGCAGGCGGCCCGCGCGGCTGGCCAGCATCAATTCGTTCACGCGATCCACCGGCACCGCCAGCACCGCGGTGCGCGCCGGCTGGCCCGGACCGCCTTGCTGCAAGGCAGGCTTCTCGTCCGGTCCTTCCACCGTGGCCTGGCCATAGGCCAGCACGCGCACCTGCGACTGCAACAGGCGCGCCTGGCCCGAGGCGACTTCGGGGCTTTTCTCGATCATGAAGAACACGTCCACCATGTCGCCCGGGACAATGCGGTTGCCCCCGCCGACAACCTCGTCCACCGCGATGGCGACGGCGCGCTCGCCCGTCTTGAGCTGGCGCGCCAACCCCTGCGTCAGCAGGCTGGGCACGATGGGATCGCCCACGGCAATATCCACTCTCGTCACCGCGCCATCCAGCGGCGCAACGTCGGCAAAGCCGCCGGACAACGCAGCCTGCCACTGCACCACCGTCAGCATTCTTGCGCTGTCGATGCGTGAACCGGCCGGGATCGCCTCGCGCGCCACAACCACCGGATACAGCTTGACCGGCTCGGCCGGCGCAACAGCCACCGGCGCCGGCGCCACGGTGGCCGCCGGGCGCGGCGGCGCCGACGCCAGACGCCAGGCCACGAACGCAAGCGCGACGCCCGCCACCAGCAACAATCCCGCGACGATCTTGCTCAGACTGCTCATGGCGTCCCCTGCGATATCTGCACGACAGCCTGCGAATGCAGCCTGCTTGGAATCCAGTTGCGGTTTGCGCCCGGCAAGGCGGTGACCAGGCCACGCACGGTCTCCAGCAGCGGCCAGGTCTGCGTGTTGTAGGTCATGGCGACGATGGCGCAGTCGGCCTGCGCCCCGCCTGCGCCGCTCCACGCGCACGGCGCGCGCGTAGCGCTGCACAGCACCGCCGATCCGGCGGAGAACGTTCGCATTGCCGCCACGCAGGCGATGGCCGGCACGTCGGACTGGCCGCTGAACCGCGCATGGACGGCGGCGCGCGCGCCGTCAGCGGCGGCGGCGGCCAATTGCTGCTGCATCCAGAACAGCGCACCGAATCCGACCACGCCGCAGATGAAGAGCAGCAGCGCCGTGAGCGTCAGCGAAAACTCCAGCGCCGCGATGCCGCGCTGGCGCGCGCGGGTCTTGATGCGGTTGAGGGTTTGCGGCGTCGCGCGCATGTCAGCTACCCCCGCCCAGAGCGTCGCCCAGATGCACCGTGGCACGAGCGCTCAGCACGCTGGAAGCCGGCATCAGCGCCGTGTTCAAAAATGGCACGGCCGGCAGGAGCGGATGGGCGCCGTACGCGTACGACACGTTGACTTCGACCTGATCCTGCGCCAGCGGCAAGCCGCTGCACGCGCCGCCGGCCGCGCTGGTCAGGGCGCCCGCACTGCCGCAGACCGCAACCTGTACGGGTCCGGCGGACATGGCGCTGATCCACGCCGCCTGCGACAGCGCCGATTCTCGTCCCGCTTCCGCCCGCGCCGATAGCGACGCGGTGCCCGGCTGCCACTGCAGGATCTTGCGCGCGCCGTCCTGCGCGGCGAGCGTCACGGAATGCTGCGCGGCGACCACCAGGGAATACGTCAGGATCCCGTAGAACACCAGGAAGAACACCACGAATACCAGGGCGAATTCCACGGAATAAGCGCCGCGCTGAAGGCGGCCAGGCCCAGATATGCGGCATAGGGAATCTGGCGCGCGCGGTTGCTCAGTGCCCAGACGCCCGACACGGCCAGATACAGCAAGCTGTGCAGACCGGCCAGCACGCTGGCCAGCACCAGAGTGACCATCAGCGGCGCAAAGCCCAGCAGCAATCCGAGCACGGCGATGGCCTTGATATCGCCGGCCCCCATCAGACGCCAGCGCCACAGCGGCAGGAAAAGCGCCGCAGTCAGAAATCCGGCCAGCGTCGGCAGCCATCCGCTCCATCGCGGCGGATAGGCCCAGCCGGACGCCAGCAAGGCCGCCAGCAGCCAAAGCAATTGGGCCGCGAATCCCACGACGATCAGCCGGTTGGGGACGCGGCGATGACGCAGATCGCCATGGATCAGCGCCAGAATCCAGCATGTGAACAACAGCCACCACAGCAGCACCCCTGGATACAAGGCTAGACCTTCCAAAAATCCGGTAACACGACAGGCGCGCCATGGCGGACGCAGCCCCCATCAACCAAACGAGGCCGGGTTGCGGCGTCGCGCTGCGGTGGCCCGACCACCGCAGCGCGATTCCGCTTGCGCCTCAGCCGGCGCCGCCAGCCGGCGGCGTGGTGCCGGTACCTGCCTTGGCGTTGTCCAGCTTGGTGCCAAGGTCCTCGAACATGCCTTTCAAGGAACCGGTAAAGGCGCCCACCGCCACAATGAGGGCCACCGCCACCATGCCTGCGATCAGCCCGTACTCCAGGGCGGTGATGCCGTCTTCGTCATTCCAGAACTGCGCAAGTGTTGCTTTCATAACAAGCTCCATGAGCATCGATTGACGACCGAGGCCGTTGTTGCGTGAACAGAACCAGCCCCTTCAAATCCTGAACCGCCCGCACGCCACTGCACTGCCGCGGCGGGGACCCAGGGACCTGCTAACCCGGCCCAGGTGAGGCGCCGGGAGATCTGTGCGGCGCCTCAGCAGGCGCCGATTCAATGATCGAGTCGATGCGCTGCGCCATGCGCGCGCGAAAGCGTTGGGAAGCCCGCTGCAAATGCCAGCGCATGAGCAGCAAGGTGACGATGGACAAGGCGAATGCGATATACGGCAGCATGGCGCCCCCGATATACCCGCCGGCGGCGTCATTGGCGGCGGTGCAGATAACCGCGCCGGCGGCCGCGCCGGTGTAATGCATGCCGCATACCGCGACGGCCATCAATATGGCGGCGCCGATGCGCTGGCGTTCATTCTGCGTATTGAATGCAAGCCAGAGTGCGGCGGTGGCCGCAATGACGGCAATCAGCACCGACAAGACCACCAGGGGAAGATTCCAGAGCAGAACCGCCGGCATGCGCGCGGCACTCATACCGACATAATGCATGGATGCCACGCCGAAGCCTGCGGCGCACCCGCCGATCAGGCAACGGATAAAAGTGAATCGGTCGCGTCCGACATACCAGAAGGCCCAACCGGAAAACCCGGCGGCTACCAGAAAGCTGAGTATGGTCAGCCCCATCTGATAACCGACTTCAAACGGCAGGTTCTGCGCCAGCATGCCGATGAAATGCATGCTCCAGATACCCACGCCGCCCATCGCCACCGCGCCGATGACGACATAGCCGAGGCGGATCTCGCCGTCCTGCGTTTCGGCGCGGATGCCCGCCGCCGCCAGCAGGGCGACGTACGAACCCAGGGCCGCGATCAGGAACGACAGCGCAACCAGGCCGCTATCGAAGGAGAGCGGGACGATGTCGCCCGGGCTCATGAAAGCTCCTTGTGTGGTGACCGGCAGCGGTTATGTGCGGCCGGCGGGTAATTGCAGTGCATCTCGCAGTAATTCCCAGCCATATGAATCTCCGGGAGGGTCCACACATTTTGCGTATTTTTGATACGTGACCTCAGTTTATATATTGCCAAATCATACGCATCAGGGTTTTCACTGAATTTCGCAATGTTGCGACACACCAGTTGTAACGGATACTCCCAACTTCGAGGGAACCGTATAAAAAACACCCCAATCTCGCCTATCTTTCAACCAACGAATTAACGGGGACATCGGGACAATTGAGCGCGAGAGACATATTGCACGTCGTACAACCGCAGTTTGAAATCGATTGTCATTGTTCAGACAATACTGGCACCATATAAACGGCGTTAATCGAAACTTTTCATTACTGGTGACGCAACCCCTATTCCACTCGACACGCGATCTTTATCGGCTCGGCATTCACATGAGCAAGCAGAAATGAAAGATAAAAAAGGCACACGAGTGAAAATTCAGGGCGGGCCATTGGCCCTTGCCCTCTTTTGCCTGATGGCGACGGCCTCACCCTCCCGAGCGGAGGGACCGTTACGAGGCAATCCGGTGGATGCCCTGCCAAGGCCGGAACGTCCGCCATCGGCAAGGCAGCCGCCGCCGGTGGTCCAGACCGCCACCCCGGAGCAACTGGCCTTGCAGGCCCGGTTGGCGCAACGGATCGTGCCGCGTAACTTCGACGTCACCGGGGTGCGCGCCATTCCGTTCGAGGAAGTGTCCGCAATACTCGCCCCGCTGGCGGGCAAGGAAATCAGCCTGGGCGAACTGGTCGCTCAGGTGGACAAGATCACGCAGCTCTACCGCGACAAGGGCTATCCCCTGTCATTTGCGCTGGTGCAGAACCAGACGTTCGCAAATGGCCTGGTCGTCGTGACGGTGGTCGAAGGCTATATCGCCAATGTTCGGATCGACGGCGACATCGGCAATGCGCAGGACCGCCTTGAAGCGCTGGCCGCGCCGATGCTCGCGGAACGGCCGCTCAGCCAGATCACGCTAGAGCGCCAGCTGAACCTCATGCGTACCGTGCCAGGCGTCAGGTTCACGCCCAGCCTGGACCTGCCCCGCCGCGCAGACGGCGCCACCGAATTGTCGCTGACGGCCAGCCGCCAGCCCGTCAACCTTAGCGGCGACATTGCGGACCTGGGCACCGGCATGCAGCCCGTGGTGAATGTCACGACCAACAGCCTGACGCCATTGGGCGAACAAGTGAAGCTCACTGCGGCGGTGCCCTTCAATACCGATGACGTCAAATATGTGTCCGGCGAAATCCGGGTGCCGATCGGCGCGGATGGCCTGTCGGTCAAGGTTGACGGTTATTACTACGATGCGCGCCCGCAGGACGACGCGATCGAGCTGCTGGGTTTTGATCGGCGAGTCAAAAACGATCGTATCGGCGTCGGCGTCAGTTATCCGTTTCTGTTGAACAACCGGCGTTCGCTGACCGGCACATTGGGGGTATATGCCGCCAATTCCAAGGACCGTTACGAAGCCCGCGAATCCGACCGGTGGCTACAGCAAGACGCGCAGGTGCGCGCCGCGACGGCCGAGATGCGCTATATCCAGGTTTCAGAAACCAAAGCGACGGACGTCACGCTGACGGCCGCCAAGGGGTTTGACGCCGCAGGCGCAAAAAAGGATATCTCGACCAACTACGGTTATTCCGCGACGCCACGGCTGGATCTGGACTTCACGCGCTACAACCTGAACGCCCGGCAGACATTCGCGCTGCCCCACCAGTTCGGACTCGTGTTCTCCGGCGCGGGGCAGTATTCCAGCAATATCCTGCCCTCTTCCGAGCAGATTTCCTTTGGCAGCTGGCGGTTTGCCATGGGTTATCCGCAGGGTGAGCAAAGCGGGGATAAAGGCGTCGGCGTGTCGGCGGAAATCAATCGCCGCTTCGGCGTGGGCTGGACATACCTTTCCAGCGTGCAGCCCTACGCCTTGGTCGACTACGCGCGCACCTGGTACAACAACAAGGACCTGCAGACGCTGAATAACCGGCACCTGTCATCCGTAGCGCTGGGCGTGCGGATCACCGACGACAAGCATTATCTATTTGACTTCAACGTGGCCAAGCCGGTGGGGTCGGCCACTGTCAATAACGACCGTGACCTGCGTTTCAACGCCAATTATTCGCTCTTTTGGGACGCGCTATAACTGCCGAACCCTGCCCCGCGCGGTTGTGCCAATGGTTTAAAGACGCCCGTTTAGACGGGCGTTTTTAATGCGGGAAAGGCGCCGATGTTACGTAACGCCGGACGTAACGTCGGCCGTAACGTTACGGCCGATGACCGGCTTTCCGTAACAGTCGCAGGGTCGCCGACATCCCAAAACAGCGATTATCAGGAACCAGGGATAAACCCTTAAAACCCTGGATATGGGCCTGATAACAAAGGGGATTTTTCGGTACAGCATTACCGAAACTGGTGTTTTGCGTCGATTCTGAAAAATCTTGGCATGGTTTGTGCATCTGGAAGCGTACCGGGTTGTATCAACACCCGATTCTTCCAGCCAAAGGAGTTCGTCATGCAGATCCATTCCGAAAAGCGCCGCCTCCATCGCGTCCTCTCCGCCACCGTCCTGGCCACCGCGCTTGTAGGCGCACTGAGCGCCTGCGGAGGAAACGGCGGCAGCGGGAAGAAAACCGCAGGTCTCCCAGGAACCGATATCCCGACCAACCCCGGCGGAGGCGGCCTGGATCCCGGCGTGAACCCCGGCGGGGGCACGAACCCCGGGGGAGGCACCAACCCGGGCGGCGGTACGAACCCCGGCGGGGGCACCAACCCCGGTGGTGGCACCAACCCGGGAGGCGGCACCAATCCCGGCGGTGGCGGCACCGATCCCGGCACCAACCCGCCCCGCGTCATCGGCGTGCTGGAAACGACGCTGGGCAACACCGGCGGCGCAGTCGACAACGCCCTGCCTCTGAACCTGGACTCGACCCTTGGCGGCGTGGGCAAGGCGCTGGACCCCACCATCAAGCCGGTCGCGGACACCGTGGTCGGGCTGACGCAGCAGGTGGGCGCCACGACCGGCCTGGGCCAGCCCCTTGATGGCATCGTCAGACAGGTGGGCGGCGCGGTCAGCGACCTGGGCACGGACGTCAAGGGCGCGGGCCTGCCCGGCGGCTTGTCGGTTGGCGTGGGCGGGCTGGTGGATGGTCTGGGCAAGACAGTGGCCAGCACCGGCGGCCTGCTGCATGCGGACGCGAACAATCCCAATCCCCTGACGACGGTGCTGGGCAATGCCACCGGCGCGGTGGGCGCGCTGACCGGCCCGCTGGCTGGCCAGGGCGGTCTGCTGCAACCGATTACCCAGGTCGTCGCTGGCGTGACGGGCGGAGTGCTCAACGGGCCGACCACGCCGCTGCTCGAGCCCGCGCTGGGCAATGTCGGCAAGACCGTCGACAACGTGCTGCCGCTGGGCCTGCAGACGACACTGGCAGGCGTGGGCGGCGCGCTCGACCCCACCGCCAGCCCGTTGGCCGCCAACGTGGTGGGCCTGACTCAGCAAGTGGGCGACACGACGAAGCTGGGCGCACCGGTCGCCAACCTGTTGACCAGCCTGGGCGGCACGGTCACGAATCTGGGCGGCTCGTTGCCGGGTGCTGCACCCGGCTTGAACGGCGTGCTGCAAGGACTGGGCGGAGCCGTCGTCAGCGCAGGCGGATTGGTCCATGCCACGCCGGGCAACGCGAATCCGCTGGGTTCGACGCTGGCCAACGCCACGGGCGCGGTTGCGTCGCTGACGGGCGGCCTGGGCGGCGTGACCGGCGACGCCAATGGCGCGGGTGGCTTGCTGGCGCCCGTGACGGGACTTCTGGGCGGTGTGACGGGCGCCCTGAATGGCGCGGCGGGCGGCGCGGCGGGCGGCGGTCTGCTGGGTGGGGTGACCGGCGGACTGACCGGTGGCGCCGGCGCCACCGCCGGTGCGGGCGCCTCGGCTGGTGCAGGCGCCTCGGCCGGCACGAACGGCGGCGGCCTGCTGGGCGGGCTGTTGGGTGGCGTGAACGTCGCGGCGGGCGCGGGCGCTGGCGCGGGCGCAGGTGTCACCACCGGCGCGCCGGCCAGCTCGGGAGGATCGGGCGGAACGACGGGTGGCGCAGCCAACGGCGGCCTGCTCGGCGGTCTGCTGGTGGGGGTGACGGGCGCCACGACAGGTGGCACGACGGGCGGTGCGCCCAACGGCGGCTTGCTCGGCGGGTTGCTCGGCGGCCTGGCCGGCAAGAAGTAATCCCCCTAATCGCCAGGAAACCACATCATGCTGCAACAACAGACCTACCATCACCACGAGCCCATGACCGGCATGGTCGAGCCATCAAAGAGCAGCCGGCGGTCCGGCATGCTGGACGAGATCGGCCTGCTGCTCGGCCGGCAGTTTGCCGCCTACAACACCGCCTGCCAATCGGCCTTGGCCGAGAAGCTGGGCACGACAGTGGCGGACCTGAAGGCCCTGGAGCTGGTCATGGCGTTCGATGCCCTGCCCACGGGGCATCTGGCGCGGTTGATGGGCATCAGTTCGGGTGGCGCCACCGCGCTCATCAACCGGCTGGAAGCGGCCGGCTATGTGGAACGCGGCCGCCACCCGCTTGACCGCCGGATCATCGTCATCCGGCCGGTCGAGGCGCAGTGCCGGGTGCTCGCGCAGGAGCGGCAGTGGATCGCCGAAACCATCGCGATGACGTCATGCAACTTCGACACCGCGGACCTGGAGGCCGTGCACGGATTCCTGACGCGTTGCGGCCGCGGCGTAAAGCGCGACACGTTGGACTGGCTGGAGACAGGCAGCGCGCATCAGCCTGGGTAGGCGGCGGCAGGGCCTAAATCCTACAGCCGCTTCAACCGGATCCGGCCACATCGGCCGGATCCGGCTTCAACCCATTCACGCGGCATTAGACGGATCAATCCGCGTCAGGGGGCCCGAAGTGCAGACGCGGCACCGCGGCCAGCAGCCGGCGCGTGACCTCCTGGCGCGGCGCCAGCAACACCGATTCGGCCTGACCCAGCTCCACGATGCGGCCCTTGTCCATGACCGCGATGCGGTCCGCCAGGTATTCGACCACGCCGAAGTTGTGAGTGATGAAGAGATACGCGATGCCCAGATCGGCCTGCAATTCGCGTAGCAGATCCAGAATCTGCGCCTGTACCGACACATCCAGCGCCGACGTGGGCTCGTCGCAGATCAGCACCTTGGGTTCGACCGCCAGCGCGCGCGCAATGGCGATGCGCTGGCGCTGTCCGCCCGAGAATTCATGCGGATAGCGCGTCAGCGTGTTGGCGGGCAGCCCGACGCGCTCGATGAGCTGCGCGGCGTGCTTTTCGCGGTCCTGCCGGCTCATGCCGCGCTTGAGCGACGCCAGTCCCTCGTCCAGGATCTCGCCGATGCGCATGCGCGGATCCAGCGATGCGTACGGGTCCTGGAACACGATCTGGATGTCCTGCCGCAGCCGCTGCAACTGGCGGCGGTCGGCGGTCAGCAGGTCCTGGCCTTGCAGCATGGCGCGGCCCGAGATGCGCGCGCCGTCGATCAGCCGCAGCAAGGCCTTGCCGGTGGTGGTCTTGCCGCAGCCGGATTCGCCCAGCAGCGCCAGCGTTTCCCCCGCGCGCAGCGTGAAGGTCACGCCGTCCACGGCCTTGACCCACGACACGATGCGGCGCAGCGGCCCCTTGCGTACCGGGTAATGGACTTTCAGATCCTGCACATCCAGCACCACGCCTGCCGTGCGATCCGGCCCGGCCTGCTGGCGCTGCTGCGCGGCCACGGCGCGGCCCTGGTCGGTCAGCGGCACGCCACGCTTATCGAAGGTGGGGATCGCTTCGAAGAGCTGCTTGGCATACGGATGGCGCGGCGCGCGGAAGAATTCCTCAGCGCTGGCGCTTTCGACGATCTCGCCGCTGCGCATCAATGCGACGTGATGCGCCACATTCTTGACCACGGCCAGGTCGTGCGTGATCAAGAGGACGGCCATGCCCATTTCCTGCTGGATGCTGGCCAGAAGGTCCAGCACCTGCGCCTGCACCGTCACGTCCAGCGCGGTGGTCGGCTCGTCGGCGATCAGAAGAACGGGCTCGGCCGCCAGCGCGATGGCGATCATGACGCGCTGCTTCTGGCCACCGGAAAACTGGAACGGATAGTCGTCGATGCGGCGGTCGGGATCGGGAATGCCGACCCGGCGCAGCCAGTCGATGGCCCGCGCGCGCGCTGCGGCTCCGCGCAGCGGCGTGTGCGCGGTCAGCGTCTCGATGATCTGGTCGCCCACCCGCATGACCGGGTTCAGGCTGGTGGACGGTTCCTGGAAGATGATGCCGATGCGCCCGCCGCGCACGCCGCGCATGGCGCTTTCCGGCAGGCGGTTCAGGTCTTCGCCGTCCAGGTCGATCTGCCCGCCCACGATGCGTCCGGCGTCCGGCAGCAGCCGCAACAGCGCCAGCGCGGTCATGCTCTTGCCGCAGCCCGATTCGCCCACCAGCGCGAAGGTCTCGCGCTGCGAGATCGCCAGTTGCAGGCGCTTGACCGCGTGCGTCATGCCGCTTTCGCCCGCGACGTCGACGTCCAGGCCGTTTACGGTCAGCAAGGGAGTGTCGTAGCTCATGGCGCCTCTCCGGTCTTGGAGGCGCGGCCGTCCGCCGCCAGCATGGCTTCCGGACGGCGGCCAAGAAAGCCCAGGCGCGCCAGGCGGCTGGGCTTGTAGCGGCGCGTGCGCGGGTCGAAGGCGTCGCGCACCGCGTCCGCGAACAGATTGGCGGCCAGCACCAGCGCCAGCATGAAGAGGAAAGCGGTCATCAGGTTCCACCAGATCATGGGATCGCGCGACATTTCCAGCCGCGCGCCGTCGATCATCGAGCCGAACGAATTCATGCTGGGATCCACGCCGATGCCCAGGTAGGACAGCACGGCCTCGTAAAGCACCAGACCCGAGAATTCCAGCACCACGGTGATCAGCACCAGGTGCGCCACGTTGGGCAGCAGGTGGCGCGTCATGATGCGCCAGTGCGACACGCCGAAGGCGCGCGCGGCCTGCACGTATTCCAGCTCGCGCAGCTTGAGCGTTTCGGCGCGCAGCAAGCGGCACAGCCCCGCCCAGCCGGTCAGCCCCAGGATCATGCACAACAGGAACAGCCGCAGGTCGGCGCGTGCCGCCGAGGTGTCGAACAGGTCGGAATGGTTGTCGATGTACACCTGCATCATCAGCGCGCAGGCGGCCACCAGCAGCACGCCGGGAATCGAGGTGATGGTGGTGTACAGGTACTGGATGGCGTCGTCGACCTTGCCCTTGAAATACCCGGCCGCGATGCCGAAAATGATCGCCGGCGGCAGCATCGCCAGCGTGGTGAGGCTGCCGATGACGAGCGCGGTGCGGATGCTTTTCAGCGCCTGCCACAGCACGTCGTTGCCGATGCGGTCGGTGCCCAGCGCGTGATAGCCGGTGGACAGCCCCGCCAGCGCCCCCACCGTCAGGCACAACAGGGCGAAAGTGATCGTCATGGCGCGCCAGGGAATGTCGGCGCGGCCGGCCAGCAATTCCTCGGCGGCATGGGACGCCGAACCGGTGGCGCGCGTCAGGCAGACAAACAGCAGGACCGCGCCGGCCAACGCAACGGCCAGCCCCGCGGCCAGTCCCCATCCCAGCCGCATCGCGATATCGCCGCCGCGCTCTTTCTCGGGATCGGTCAGGTGCAGCGCCGCCCCGCGCAGCCGAGGAAAATCGCGCACCGGCTTATCGTCGACCAGCATGGTCTCTTTGGTGAACTGATGCGCGGCCAGCGGCTCGGAATAGGTTTTTTCGGGGCGCGTGAGCACGGTGCCGGCCAACAGGCCGTCCAGCGCGGACCGCACCGCGGGCGCATAGACCGGCGGGGCGTCGGCGGCGGCGCCCGGTGCGGGCGGCAGCAGCGGACGGTAGTGGACGGAATCCAGCAGGCCGACCACCGAAAAGGCAACCAGGATGACGGCCGAACACATGGCGGGCGTATCGCGCGCGACACGCGCCCAAGTGGCGCGCAGGTTCGGACTGCGGCGCACGTGCCAGACGTAGGCCAGCGCGCCTGCCACCATCAGCCACAGCGCGATATCGGTCCAGAGAAAGACGAACTTGGGCATGGCGGCTACTCGAAACGCACGCGGGGATCGGCCAGCGTGTAGGAAATGTCGGCCAGGATCAGCCCCACGATGTAAAGCGCGGCGCCCAGGAACACCATCGCGCGCACGATGGAGAAGTCCTGGGCATTGATGGCGTCGATGGTGTAGCTGCCCAGCCCCGGAATGCCGAAGAACGATTCGGCGATCAGGCTGCCCATGAAGAGCAGCGGCAGCGCGGCGACCGTGCTGGTCAGGATGGGCAGCATGGCGTTGCGCAGCACGTGGCGGAACAGCACGACGCGTTCGGCCAGGCCCTTTGAGCGCGCGGTACGCACGTAATCCTTGCCGATCTCTTCAAGAAACAGGGTGCGGTAGAAGCGCGCTTCGGGCCCCAGCCGCGACACGATCGCCACCAGCACCGGCAGCGCCAGGAACTTGATCACGTCCAGTCCGCCCGAATAGCCCGAGAACGGCACCAGCCGCAGCAGCTTCGCGAACAGCCACTGCCCCGCGATGATGTAGAACAGGCTTGATATCGACAGCAGCATCACGCACAGCACAACGCCCCAGAAGTCCAGCCGCGTGGCGCGGAAATACACCAGCGTCAGCGAGAACACGATGCTGGCGAACAACCCCAGAAAGAACGTGGGCACCGCCAGCGCCAGGCTGGGCCCCATGCGCGTCTTGATCTCGCGGCCGATGTCGCGGCCGCCATCCGACGCGCCAAAATCCATCACCAGCAGCGGCACCGAACGCCGGTAGAACACCGTGTCCGTGAGTTGCGCCGTGCCCTGGGCCTCGACATTGAAAAACAGCGGCTTGTCGTAGCCGCGTTCGGCCTTCCATTTCTCGACCGCGTCCTGGCTGACGCGCTGGCCGCCGATGGCCAGCCGCGCCATGTCGTCGGGCGTGTTCACCGCGAAGAACAGGATGAAGGTAAAGAGATTGACGCCGATCAGAATCAGCACGCCGTACAACAGCCGGCGGATGACATAGCCGATCATGATTGATGCTCCTTGCGTTCGGGCGGCACAAACGCCGTCTGGCGTTCACGCCGCTTGAGCGCCGCATACGAAGGCCAGATCGCCAGCGCCAGCAGCAGGATGAAGACGCCGACGGGCCACCAGATGGGCGAATTCCATTCGTCGATCTTCTGCTGCCGCAGTGCCGGGTCGATCTTCATGTACTGCAGCGTGTTGCGCACCATCTGCGTGGGCTTGGCGTTGCCGACCCACTGCTGATAGGCCCCGCCCGACATCGGGAAGTAGCCGAACATCCATGGCGCATCGCGCTGGACGACGGCGATCATATCGGCGATCAGCGCGGCCTTCTCGGGGCCGTCATCCAGGAATTTCATCTGCTCGAACAGCTTGTCGAACTCGGGGCTGGCATAGTTGGCCGCGTTTTCACCGCCGCCCTTGGCTTTGGCATTGGGGCCATACAGCAGGAAGAGGAAGTTCTCGGCGTCGGGGTAATCGGCATTCCAGCCCCACAGGAAGATCTGCGCGGCGCCGCGCAACATCTTGTCCTGGAAGCGGTTGTAGTCGGTGGCCCGCACGTCGAGCTGCACGCCGATCTTGGCCAGCTGGCGCCGCATCCAGTCGGACTGCGGGTTGGAGCCGCCGCCGGACATGGAATCGAAGTACAGCACCAGCGGCGCGCCCGTCTGCGCGTTGCGGCCGTCCGGGTAGCCGGCCTCGGCCAGCAGCCGCTTGGCCACGTCGATGGATTTGCGCACGGGCTTGCCGTCCACCAGGTCATACACGACGGGATTGATGCCTTCGGGCGGATCGCGGTAGCCCAGCACGCCAGGCGGCACCGGGCCATAGGCCACAGACGCCTGGCTGTTCTCGAACACCGCCACGTACTCTTCCCAGTCGAAGGCGATACTGATGGCCTGGCGCAGCTTGCGGTTGCGTTCCTGCTGCTCGGGCGTGTCGCCCTTGCCCACCACCGGATCCAGCCAGTTGAAACCCATGTACCAGTTGGCGGTCTCGACCGTGGTCGGCAGCTTGATGCCGTGTTCCTGATACTTGCGCGCCTTGTCCTGGCTGTCGCCGGCCGCCACCAGCATGGCCACGCCGTATTCGCCGCGCTCGATCTGCGGCACGTCGTAATAGCCCTGCATGAACTTGCCGGTCAGCGGAATGGCTTCCTTTTCGACGCTGAACTCGGCGCGGTCGATGAAGGGCGTGGGCTTGCCGCAGTCGGCCAGAAGACCCGCGGCCTTGTCGCCGGGTTCGCCTTCGCAGGGATAGGGTTCGCCGTGGTAATTGGGATTGCGGCCCAGCACGTGGCGGCGGTTCTGCAGCGATTCGACCAGCATGTACGGGCCGGTGCCCACCGGCCAGGTGTTCAGCGACAGGTCGTGGGCGGCCATGCCGGGCTGGTTGTAGAACCGGTCCGCTTCCCAGGGGATGGGCGCGGTGAAGGTCATGGCCAGCCAATACTTGAACTGCGGATACTTGCCGTCGACGCGGATCCGCAGCGTGTGGGCATCCAGCGCCTCGACGCCTTTGAAGCCGTCGTCCTCGCGCAGGTCCAGCCAGGGCGACGCGCCCGCGCCGCCGGGCACGTCGCGCCGCAGGTCCTGGTCGCGCTTGCGCAACCGGTCGCCGTAGTCTTTGAGGCCCTGCACGTGTTCGGCCATCAGCGAATAGATGGGCGACACCACGCGCGGACTGGCCAGGCGCCGGAACGCATAGACGTAGTCGTCGGCGGTGAGCTCGCGGGTGCCCGTCAGCGGGAAATCGGGAATGTAGAACTTGTCGTCGAGTTCGCCGGGCGCCAGCGGAAAGTAGGCGTAGCTGCCGTCCGGCTTGCGGGCGAAGGCCGGATGCGGCGCGAAGCGGATGCCCGGCCGGATCTTGATGTCGTAGATGCTTTGCGCGATCTGGTCGCCCGGCGCGTCCGCAGGCAGCGTGTTGCCGTCCTTGTCCAGGTACACCGGCGGATCGATCGACGCGGCCGCGCGCGGGATCAGCTCGTAAGGCCGCTTCAGGTAGTGATACCCGTACAGCGGCTCATAGATGTTGTAGGTATATGGCGTTTCGTCGCCGGAATAGGAACTGGCCGGGTCCAGGTACTTCGGAGAGCGTTTGACGAACGCGGAATACAGCGTGTTCTGGCTTTCGGCGCCGGATGGATAGGGGCTGTTGATGGGGCTTTCTTGCGAGCAGCCCGCCAACGCCAGCGACAGCAGCATGGCCGACGCCCAGAGCCGCTTCAGTACACCCATGGAAACCTTCCCTTCGTTTCGTAGCGACAGAGGATAGCAAAAGGGGGGCCGGGGAAATACCCCGGCATGCCCTTAGAGGCGCTACGGGCGGATCGGGCGGGAGCGCGACGGGGTGCCGGCCGGGCGGCTGGATGGCGGCGAGAAACCCGGAGGGCGGCGAAGCATCCCGAGGGCGGCGCTCAGTTGCACTGGCGCTGGCGCCAGCAGTCGTAGCGCCATTTCCAGGGCTGCATGGGGTCCGGCCTCGCCCACAGCCCGCGGCCCGCCGCCTTGGCCTGGCGCTGCAGATCCGGCATGGCCTTGTCGCGCAGGTAATCGCCCTTGCGTGCCGTGTAGGCCCAGGCGTAGCCGGCCTCGACCTGCACGCGGTTGGCGGAGCGGCCATCGTCCAGAATCAGCGCGCAGACATCGCGCCCATATTGGTCTTGCTCGTAGCACTGCGCCGTGAGCGTCTTGCCGGCCACCAGTCCGGCCAGATGCTTGCGCGCCGCTTCGGCGTCTGGCTGGCCGGGCTGATCCGTGCCATGGCCCTCTTCCGGCGCGTCGATGCTGTCCATCCGGATGCGCCGCTGCCCGTCGGGCGCCCGCAGCGTCACGGTATCGCCGTCCGCCACATTCACGATCGTGCCCGTCAACGTGTAGCTTCCTTGCGGCACACCGCCCGCAGGCGCCGTGGCGGACGGTTTACCGCCCGCCGGCGCTGTCCCCGAGGGCTTGCCGGTTGCCGTCGGCCCCGGGCGCTGCGGCGCGGAAACCTGCGGCGAAAGCCAGTTCACGATGGCACCCGCCGCCGCCAGAACCAGGGCGACGACAAGGGCGGTCAGCTTGCTGCCGCCGCGAAAGGGGGATTTGCCACGCACCGGCGGAACTCCAGAGGGAAAACGACAGCGAGTTTGCCACAAGGGAGCTCGCTGTAGACGCCTGGTTGATGTCGTCTGACACCCCGGGATTACAACCAGCCCGACTTCCGGAACCGCCAATACAGCACCGAACACACGGACGCGATGACGCCCAGCGTGACCGGATAGCCCCATGGGGATTTCAGTTCCGGCATGAACTCGAAGTTCATGCCATAAATGCCGGCGATCGCGGTGGGCACGGCCAGGATGGCGGCCCAGGACGCAAGTTTGCGGGTGGTGTCGTTCTGCGCCGCCTGCCCGATCATCAGGCTGGCTTCAAAGGCGAACGCCAGCGACTCGCGCAGCGAATTGAAAAGCTCATCCACGCGCAGCACGCGATCCGCCACTTCGCCAAAGTAAGGCCGCGCATGTTCGTCAACCGCGGACATTTCGACGCGCGCCAGCCGGCGGCAGATCTCGGCCAGCGGCGATACCACGGTATGGATGCGCAAGAGATCCCGCCGCTGCCGGTACAGCCTGCGGATGTCCGAGTCCTTGGCGCCTCGGATCAGCAGCTTCTGTTCGGCGCCTTCGACGACGCTTTCGATCTTGACGGCCGCCGCCACGTAGCGGTCCACCAGCCAGTCCAGCAGCTCGGACGCCACATAATCGCTGCCGCGCTTGAGCAGGTCGGGCGAGGCTTCCAGGCGCTCGCGCAGCGGGCTGTGCCCGGCGGTGGCGCCGCGCCGCACGGTGACCAGGAAGCCGTCGCCGATGAGGAACTGCGTCTCGCCGAAGATGGGACGCTCCGCTTCGACTTCGACCGTCACGGCGACGATGAGAATCATGTTGCCGTAGTCGATGATCTTGGGACGCCGGTGGGCTTCCAGCATCTCTTCCTGGTTCTTGTCGCACGCGCCAAGCTCGCGCGACACCTTGGCAAGCGTCTCCGGACTGGGGTTGCGCAACCCGATCCACAGCATGCTCTGGCCCTGACGCTGGGCAACGTACTGGCCGGCCTCTTCGATAGGGACCTCGCGGTCCCGCCGTCCGTTCACGTAGGCGATCGATGCCACGACTTCGCCCTTGGGCGCGTCGGCGGCTTGCTCTTCAGTAGACATAGACATCCTCGGACAAATCGATCCCTGCGGTGCAGCGTGTGATTATCGGCCGATGATAGCCCAGCCTCCGGGCGGGCCGACGCCTCAGAACAGGTTGCGCACCCGCTTGGCCACGTCGATGCGCGGCGCCTGCGGCTCGCGCGGCTCGGCCCGTCCGGGCGGCAGATCGGGCAGCTTGGGCAGGTGATCGAAGAGCGGCAGCATGGCGTTGGTGATGAACCGCGTGCGCGAGCCGTACACGTGGCGATCGCCCATCCCCGTCTGCTGATGCACGTAGAAGCGCTGCGGCACGACAAGCTGCAGCCGTTCCTTGGCCCGCGTCATGGCCACATACAGCAGCCGGCGCTCTTCCTCGATCTCTTCGGCCGTGCCCGTGCTCATGTCGGACGGGATGCAGCCGTCCACCACGTTCAGCACGTAGACCGCCTTCCACTCCTGGCCTTTCGCGGAATGGATCGTGGACAGGATCATGTAATCCTCGTCGCGCAGCGGCGCGCCGGATTCGTCGCTGGTGGCGTCGGGCGGGTCCAGCGTCAGTTCCGTCAGGAAGCGCTCGCGTGTCGGATAGCCCGACGCAATGCGCACAAGCTGGTCGAGATCTGTCTTGCGCACGCGCGCATCGTCGTACAGGCGCTCGAGCTGGCCGCTATACCAGCGCAGCGCCAGGTCCACGTCGGCCGGCCACTTCAGCGTGGGGTCGCACAGCGCGGCGTACGTGTCGGCGAAGGCGCCCCACTCTTCCTGCGCCGCCGCGCCCGGCTTGAACTCGCGCAGCGTGCGCAGCGGCTCGGTGGACGCGGACATCGCATCCATCAGCTTGCCCGCCGTGGCGGGGCCGATGCCCGGCATCAGTTGCGCGACGCGGAAACCCGCCATGCGGCCGCGCGGGTTCTCGGCCCAGCGCAGGATCGACAACAGGTCCTTGACGTGCGCCGCTTCCAGAAAGCGCAACCCGCCGAACTTGACGAAGGGGATGTTGCGGCGGGTCAGCTCCAGTTCAAGCGCGGCGCTGTGGCTGGCGGTGCGAAACAGCGCCGCCTGCGACTTGAGCGTCGCGCCGCCCTCGCGCTGCGCCAGCACCTGATCGGCGACCCAGCGCGCCTGCCCGGCTTCGTCGCTGACCGTGACCAGCTCGGGCAATTGCGACGACTTGCGGTCGGTCCACAGGTCCTTGGCATAACGTTCGGTCGCCTGCGCAATCACGGCGTTGGAGGCGGTCAGGATGGGTTGCGACGACCGGTAGTTGCGGTCCAGCGTGATGACGCGCGCGGGCGCGGGAAACAGGTTGGGAAAATCCAGGATGTTGCGGACCGTGGCCGCGCGGAACGAGTAGATGGATTGCGCGTCGTCGCCCACCACGGTAAGGCCGCGGCCGTCTGGCTTCATGGCCAGCAGGATGGCCGACTGCAGCCGGTTGGTGTCCTGGTATTCGTCCACCAGCACATGATCGAAGCGCGCGCCCACATCGGCTGCAATCTCCGCGTCCGACATCATTTCGGACCAGTACAGCAGCAGATCGTCGTAGTCCAGCACCTGCTGGTCCTGCTTGGCCGCGACGTACGCGCGGAACAGGTTCTTGAGCTCGTCTTCCCATTGCGCGCACCACGGAAACGACGTCTTGAGCACATCGCCCACGGGCGTCTGGCTGTTCACCACGCGCGAGTAGATCGCCAGGCACGTTCCCTTGAGCGGAAAGCGGGATTTGGTGGAGGACAGGCCCAGCTCGTGCCGCACCATGCCCATCAGGTCCTCGGCGTCGCCGCGGTCGTGGATGGTGAAGGCTTCGGACAGGCCGATACGCAGCGCGCAATCGCGCAACAGACGCGCGCCGATCGCATGGAAGGTGCCCGCCCACGGCAGCGACGGCGCCTGCTGCGACGAACGCAGGTTCATCACCCGCTGCAGCACCGACCCTACGCGCCGCTCCATTTCCAGCGCTGCGCGGCGCGAAAACGTGAGCAGCAGCATGCGCTGCGGGTCCGCCCCGTTCAGAATCAGATGCGCCACGCGGTGCGCGAGCGTATTGGTCTTGCCGGACCCCGCGCCCGCAATCACCAGCAGCGGGCCGTCGTTGCCGGGCGCGCCGGCCACACCAAATTCGGCGGCCTCGCGCTGCGCGGGATTCAGGTCGGCCAGCGGATCGGGCCGCTCGGCCGGACGGGCGGCGGTCTGGGGGTTGTCGGGCGTGCTGGGAGTTTGATCTTGGTCTGGCATGTCGCGGAGCCGCAGCGCTGCGGCCGCAAAAAAGGAAGGAGCCAAGGCTGGCTCCGGGTGAACACTGTATATTTATACAGAATTTTTTGACTTCCGTCTGAACCGCCCGGCGCCATGCCCGATTTTCCCCGCATCCTGACCGGCACCGCCTCCTGGACCGACCCCACCCTGCTGGCCTGCGGCCGCTTCTACCCGTCCGATGCACGCAGCGCCGAATCGCGGCTGCGGTTCTATGCGTCGCGCTTTTCGCTGGCCGAGGTCGACTCCAGCTTCTACGCGATGCCCACGCCGGACAACGCCTACCTGTGGTCCACCCGCACGCCGGACGATTTCGTCTTCAACATCAAGGCGTTCCGGCTATTTACCGGCCACCAGACCCCGCTCACCGCCCTGCCCGGCGACATCCGGCGCGAACTGGCGGACTGGCCGGATCCCATCATCTACCACGACCGCATGCCGGGCGAGCTGCGCGACGAGCTCTGGCGGCGCTACCAGCTGGCCATCGAGCCGTTGCGGATGGCGGACAAGCTGGGCGCGGTGCATTTCCAGTTTCCGCCTTGGGTACGGCGCGACGCCCGCGGCATGGCGCGCGTGGCGGACTGCGCGCGGCGGATGGAGGAACATCTGGTGTCGGTGGAATTCCGCCACCACAGCTGGTTCGAAACCCCGTCGGCCACGGCGGACACGCTGGCCTTCGAACGGGATCTGGGTGTCGTGCACACGGTTGTCGACGCGCCGCAAGGGTTCGAGAACACCGTGCCCGCGGTTTGGGAAAGCACCCATCCGGAGCTGACGCTGTTGCGCCTGCACGGTCGCAATGCGGCCAAGTGGAACGCGTCGGGGCCGGCGTCGTCGGGGCGGTTTCAGTACGAATATTCGGAAGCGGAACTGGCCGAACTGGTCGCACGTTTCACGCGGCTGGCCTCGCAATCGGCGCAGGCGCATGCAGTGTTCAACACCAACTTCGAAGACCAGGGCATGCGCAACGCGGCGGCCTTCGCGTCGGCGTTGCAACTGCCGGGCCTGTGACGGGGGTCAGACACCCGCCTTCGCACTCGTCCTTACCGCCGGCCGCGCCACCTCCGCCAGGCTCTCCAGCAGCACTTCAAATTTGCGCGCGATGTCGTGCTCCGGCACGCAGGCATATCCCAGCAGCAGTCCCGGCCGGCGCCCTTCCTCGTTCACGTAATACCGCGACAGCGCGCGCGTGAGCACGCCCTTGCTGCGCGCCACCTCAACGACGCGCAGGTCGTCCATGTCCGCGGGCAGCGTCAGCACCAGATGCAAACCCGCCATGCTGGCATCGCGATGCAGCCAGTCCGGACCCAGCCGGCGCTCGATCAGGTTGACCAGCATGGCGCGTCGGCGGCCGTACAGCATGCGCATGCGGCGGATGTGCGCCGCGTAATGGCCTTCGGAAATGAACGTGGCCAGCGCCGCGTGCGTCATCAGATGCCCTTCGCGGTACAGCTCCGCATGCGCCGCCTGAAAGGCCGCCGTCAGCGTCTTGGGCAGCACCAGATAGCCCACGCGCAGGCCCGGATACAGCGTCTTGCTGAAGGTCCCCATGTAGATCACCGGCGCATCGGACTCCAAACCGAGCAGCGACGCGATCGGCCGGCCGGAAAAGCGGAACTCGCTGTCATAGTCGTCTTCGATGATCCAGCTGCCGCACTGCCGCGCCACCGCCAGCAACTGCCGCCGGCGTGCCAGCGACATCACGGGTCCCAGCGGATACTGATGCGACGGCGTGACAAAGATGAATCGCGGCGGCGTGTCCACGGCGTCAGGCACACGCATGCCTTCTTCATCCACCGGCAGATGCACGGTGCGCAGGCCGTTGGCTTGCAGGATGGTGCGCGCGCCCCAATAGCCCGGGTCTTCGACCCACGCCGTTTCACCGGCCTCACCCAGGATGCGCGTGGTCAGGTCGATGGCCTGATGCGAACCCTCGGTAATGATGATCTGCTCGGGATCGCAGTCGATGGACCGCGTCAGCGCCAGATGCTGCGCCAGCGCCTCGCGCAGCGCGGGCAGGCCGCCGCCATACGAATACGTCAGCAGATCCGGCGCGGGATTGCGCCACAGCGCGCTGAAGATGCGGCCGAACTTCTTGTGCGGGAACTCAGTCAGGTCGGGCACCCCCGGCATGAACGCGCCCCATTGGTAAGGCGATGCCGACACGCCATCCACGATGGCCGCGCCGCGCGGCGACAGCGCCGGACGCGACGGCGCCTGCTGCGCCTGCCGCGCGCGGCGGCCGCTGGCCAGATACGAATCCGGCACCGAGGCATTGACGAAGGTGCCGTTGCCCTGCCGGCTGCGGGTATAGCCTTCGGCCAGCAGCTGGCTGTAGACGTGAACGACGGTGTTGCGGGCAATGCCCAGTTCGGCCGCCAGGTCCCGGGTGGCGGGCAGGCGCGAGTCCGCGGCAATGGATCCATCCAGGATGGCTTCACGGATGCCGCGATAGAGCCGCTTGTTCATGGGCTCGCTGGCGCCGTCGGCCAGGCGCAGCAGCAGCAAGTCACCGACGATGGACCGCAATTGGTTCTACCTGATTTATCAAAGTGGTTCCCACAAGTGGGGCCATCGTAGCATTAAATAAGTGTTTTACCGCCCATCACTCTCATCGAGACCGAGATGAAGAATCAGGATCTGAATACCCGCCGTTCCCTGGCCACGCCGCGCGGCGTCGGCGTCATGTGCGACTTCTACGCCGTGCGCGCGGAAAATGCCACGCTGTGGGATGCCGAAGGCAAGGAATACATCGACTTCGCAGGCGGCATCGCCGTCCTGAACACGGGCCACCTGCACCCGAAGGTCAAGGCCGCGGTCGCCGCGCAACTCGACAACTTCACGCACACGGCCTATCAGATCGTGCCGTACGAAGGCTACATCTCGCTGGCCGAGCGCATCAACCGTCTCGCCCCCATCGACGGCCTGAAGAAGACCGCCTTCTTCACGACCGGCGTCGAAGCCGTCGAGAACGCCGTGAAGATCGCGCGCTCGTCCACCGGCCGCTCGGGCGTCATCGCCTTTTCGGGTTCGTTCCATGGCCGCACGATGCTGGGCATGGCGCTGACCGGCAAGGTCGCCCCCTACAAGCTGTCGTTCGGCCCCATGCCGGGCGACATCTATCATGTGCCGTTCCCCAACGCCACGCAGTCCATCAGCGTGGCCGATTCGCTCAAGGCGCTGGACCTGCTGTTCAAGGTCGACATCGATCCGAAGCGCGTCGCGGCCATCATCATCGAACCCGTGCAAGGTGAAGGCGGCTTCAACATCACGCCGCCCGAACTGATGACCGCGCTGCGCAAGGTCTGCGACGAACACGGCATCCTTCTGATCGCCGACGAAGTCCAGACGGGCTTTGGCCGTACCGGCAAGCTGTTCGCGATGGAACACCACAGCGTGCAGGCCGACATCATCACCATGGCCAAAAGCCTGGGCGGCGGCTTCCCGATCTCGGGCATCGTCGGCCGCGCCGAGGTCATGGACGGCCCCGCCGCGGGCGGCCTGGGCGGCACGTACGCCGGCAATCCGCTGGCCGTCGCCGCGGCGCACGCCGTGCTGGACGTCATCGCCGAAGAAAAGCTGTGCGAACGCGCCGCCCAACTGGGCGAAAAGCTGCGCGCGCATCTGGAAGGCCTGCGCGCCAAGGTGCCGGGCATCGCCGACGTGCGCGGCCTGGGCTCGATGGTCGCGCTGGAACTGAACGATGCGGCCGGCAAGCCCGACGCCGAAGCGGTCAAGCGCGTGCAGCAGCGCGCGCTCGACGCCGGCCTGATTTTGCTAAGCTGCGGTGTATACGGAAACGTCCTGCGCTTCCTGTATCCCTTGACCATTCCCGACGCCCAGTTCGCACGCGCGCTGGACATCCTGTCCGAGGCGCTTGCCGCTTGAGGCAAAGGCCCTGAATAACCGGTTATTCGGCTGGCAGGAACAACGATTGCGGGCGTAGCAGGCAGGCGGCTTGATGAACAGGCCGCACGCCCGCCACGCCCGCAATCGCTTGGCCCGCCGCACCCATCAAGGAGACTTCCAACATGACAGCACTGTCCCATCCCCTCGCCCGTCCCGACCTGCTGCGCGACGCCTGCTACATCGACGGCAAGTGGGTCGGCGCCGGCGAAGGCGCATCGATCCCCGTCGACAATCCGTCCACCGGCAAGACCATCGTGTCGGTGCCCAAGCTGGGCCGCAAGGAAACCGAGCAGGCCATCGCCAGCGCACAGGCCGCGCTGCCCGCGTGGGCCGCCAAGACGGGCAAGGAACGCGCCGCGATCCTGCTGAAGTGGGCGCAGCTGATGATGCAGCACCAGAAAGACCTGGCTGCCATCATGACGTCCGAACAGGGCAAGCCGGTCACCGAAGCCGCGGGCGAAATCGCCTACGCCGCGTCGTTCCTGGAATGGTTTGCCGAAGAAGCCAAGCGCATCGACGGCGACATCCTGCAAAGCCCCAAGGCCGGCCAGCGCCTGATGGCGCTCAAGCAGCCCATCGGCGTCACCGCCGCGATCACGCCGTGGAACTTCCCGGCCGCCATGATCACCCGCAAGGTCGGCCCCGCGCTGGCCGCCGGCTGCACCATGGTCGTCAAGCCCGCGCAACAGACGCCGCTGACCGCGCTGGCGCTGGCCGTGCTGGCCGAAGAAGCCGGCGTGCCGGCAGGCGTGTTCCACGTCATCACGGGCAGCTCGCGCGACATCGGCGCGGCCCTGTGCGAAAGCGACGTGGTGCGCAAGCTGAGCTTCACCGGTTCCACCGAAGTCGGCCGCACGCTGATGGAGCAATGCGCGCCCACCATCAAGAAGCTGTCGCTCGAACTGGGCGGCAACGCGCCCTTCATCGTGTTCGACGACGCCGACCTGGACCGCGCGGTCGACGGCATCCTGGCATCGAAGTACCGCAACGCCGGCCAGACCTGCGTGTGCGCCAACCGCATCTACGTGCAGGCCGGCGTGTACGAGGAAGTGGCCAAGCGCCTGGTCGACAAGGTCAACGCCATGAAGGTCGGCGACGGCTTTGAAGACGGCGTGACGCAAGGTCCGCTGATTGACAAGAACGCCATTGAAAAGGTGCAGGAGCACATCGCCGACGCCACGGCCAACGGCGCCAAGGTCATCGCCGGCGGCAAGCCCCACGCCAAGGGCGGCACGTTCTTCGAACCGACCGTCGTGCGCGACGTGACGCAATCGATGCGCTTTGCCAGCGAGGAAACCTTTGGTCCCGTCGCGCCGCTGTTCCGCTTCGATTCGGAAGACGAAGTCATCGGCATGGCCAACGACACCATCTTCGGCCTGGCCGCCTACTTCTTCACGCGCGACTACGCCCGCATCTGGCGCGTGTCCGAAGCGCTGGAATACGGCATCGTCGGCATCAACACCGGCCTCATCTCCAACGAAGTCGGCCCCTTCGGCGGCGTCAAGCAATCCGGCCTGGGCCGCGAAGGCTCCAAGTACGGCATCGAAGAGTACCTGGAGATCAAGTACCTCTGCGTCGATCTCGGCGCGTGAAGTCCGGCGCGCGCGGCGTCCTGCCGCGCGCGCCTGTCGTCCGCGTGGCCGATGTATGCGCCACATTCACTCGGATACCATCCAGGCATGTTAGATTTGCGCGTTCCCTGGACGAGTCCGTATGAGCAGAACTTTCACCCTTGAGGACACCCGCAAGCTGGCGGCCATCCTGGCGGAAACCGCGCAGACCGAGGTCATGCCGCGGTTTCGCAACCTGCCCGAAGGCGCCGTGCGCGGCAAGACCTCGCCGCGCGATCTGGTCACCGACGCCGACGAAGCCGCCGAACGCCTCATCGCCGCGCGCCTGTCCAAGCTGCATCCGGGCGCCGTACTGATCGGCGAGGAAGCCTCGGCGCGCAATCCCGCCCTTTTGAACATGCTGGTCGACGCCGACCTCGCCTTTCTCATCGATCCCATCGACGGCACGCGCAACTACGTGGCGGGCCTGCCGCTGTTCGGAATGATGATCGCGGCCTGCCATCGCGGCGACGTGATTGCGGGCGTGATCTACGATCCGGTCAGCCGCGACAGCGCGCTGGCCGTGCGCGGCGAAGGCGCCTGGCTCGAATTCGAAAACGGCAAGCGGCTGCCGCTGGCCGTCGCCAGCCCCGCGCCCCCCGAGGACATGGACGGCCTGATCTCCACCGGCGCCCTGCCCGAGCCGCTGCGCACGACCGTCAACAGCAACCTGTCGCGCCTGGGCAGCACGGCCTCGCTGCGCTGCGCCGCGCATGAGTACCGCATGATCGCCGCCGGCCATTGCCACGTCGCGCTGTACAACCAGTTGACGGCGTGGGATCACGCTGCCGGCTGGCTGCTGCATCGGGAAGCCGGTGGCTATGCAGCCCATTTCGACGGCTCCCCCTACAAGCCCACGCATCGCACGGGCGGCTTGCTCTACGCGCCCGACGCGGGCAGCTGGCACGCGGCGCGCAAGGCGCTGCTGGGGGACGCATTGGAAGGCATCGAGACTTGACAACTGCGGCCGGGATCACCCCAAAAAACTGGGGTTATCCCTAGGAGTTATCCCCAGTTCCTGTGGACAACCCTATGGAAAGGTCTGTAACCGGCCGAAAAAATCGTTGCCGGGCAAGCACTTGCTTAGACCGGTCAAAAACCGGCCGCCCCCGCTTCTTTCTAAAGCGCTTCCAGCGCCAGCGCGATGGGTTGTTCCACTTTCAGGGTCAACAGGCTGTCCGCGCGGGTGCGTCCCAGATTGATGGCGGCAATGGGTAGGCCGGCTCGCGAGGCTGCCGTCACGAAGCGATAGCCGGAATACACCATCAGGGACGAGCCCACCACCAGCACGGCGTCGGCGCTCTCAAGGGCGGCATTGGCCCGCTCGACGCGCTCGCGCGGCACGGTCTCGCCGAAGAACACCACATCGGGCTTGACGATGCCGCCGCAGCGCGGACACGGCGGCACCGTGAACCGCGAAAAATCGTAGCCATCCAGATCGGCGTCGCCGTCGGGCGCGTCGCTGGCTTCAAGCTGCACCCAGTCCGGGTTCAGCGCGTGCAATTTTTCCTGCCAGTCGTGGCGGCCGCCACGCCAGTCGCAGTTCATGCAGCGCACGGCATCCAGGCGTCCGTGCAGGTCCACGACATCGCGGCTGCCCGCGGCTTCGTGCAGGCCGTCCACGTTCTGCGTCACCAGAATGGCGACGTGACCGCGATCCTGCAGTCGCGCCAGCGCTAGATGCGACGCGTTCGGCTTGACGTGTCCAAAGCGGCGCCAGCCCACCATGCTGCGCGCCCAATATCGCGCCCGCGAAAGCTCAGCGCCCATGAACGTTTGCAGCGTCATGGGCGGCTGGCGTTTCCATTCGCCTTCGGTGTCGCGGTAGTCCGGAATACCGGAATCGGTGCTGACCCCGGCCCCGGTCAGGACGAAGAGCCGCGGATGGCGGTCGATGAAGCCGCGCAACGCGGCCAGCTCCGGAAGTGCAGTATCCAATCCTCGCTCCTTGCGTCCCGCCACCGCGCGGCAATCAGGCCGCGCGGCCCGCCGCGGGTTAATCAGACCGCTCGGCCCGCCGCGGATTAATCAGACCGCGCGGCCCGCCGCGTTCAACCGCCCAGCCCGCAATCGGGCATGTCGCTGACCAGGCTGGCCTGCGTCACGTTGCTGCCGGGCGGCACGCTGCGCGTAAGCCAGACGTTGCCGCCGATGGTCGAGCCCTTGCCGATGGTGACGCGGCCCAGGATCGTGGCGCCGGCGTAGATCACGACGTCGTCCTCGATCAGGGGATGGCGCGCCAAGCCCTTTTTGAGTTCGCCGTTTTCGCCCGGCGGGAAGCGCTTGGCACCCAGCGTGACCATCTGGTAGAGCCGCACGCGGTCGCCGATGATGGCGGTTTCGCCGATCACGACGCCCGTGCCGTGGTCAATGAAAAAGCTGCGGCCGATGGTCGCGCCCGGGTGGATGTCGATGCCGGTGTCGGCATGGGCGATCTCGGCCACGATGCGCGCCAGCATCGGCACGCCCAGCCGGTACAGCACGTTGGCGAGGCGGTGATGGATCATGGCCGCGACACCCGGATAGCACAGCAGGACCTCGTCCACGTTGTGCGCCGCGGGGTCGCCCTGGTAGGCCGCCATCACGTCCAGATCGAGCGCGGCGCGCACGGCCGGCAGCTCGGCGCCGAACCGGCGCACGATCTCGGTGGCGCGCTGCTGAGTATCCGCCTGCTGGGCCGGATCATGCCGGCCTTCGTATTGCAGTTCCAGACAGACCTGATGCAAGAGCGCATCGAGCGCGGCGCCGATGGTGTGGCCGACGTAGAAGTCCTCGACCTCTTCGCGCAAGTCGATGGGCCCCAGGCGCATGGGGAACAAGGCGCCACAGAGGTCCTTGATGATCTGGCGCAGGCTTTCCTGTGAAGGGAATTCACGCAGGCCGGCGTCGTCGCGCAGGCGGCCGCGCGGACCGCGCCACGCAACGCGCGCATCGCGCAGTCCGGACACGATGCCGTCCAGGTTCCAGTGCGCCGTGGGGAAATAGCTGGGGCCGCTCATTGCCGGACTCCGGACAGGGAGCCGGCGCGTGCGGCTGAAGGATGGATAACGAACATGGGTTTGCCTCGCTGACGATGCGAAGCCCCCCGCGCAATGCCCCGGGGAATGCTGCTTCGCAATAATTCCGTCAACTGTAACCGCTCCGGCGTATGCGCCGGAAGTCCTCCGACACGGCGTTGGGGTTATGCCGCGGCCGGGACCAACCCCGGCTCCGCCTCATACCCTTGCGGGTTGCCCTGCTGCCAGCGCCAGCCGTCCGCGCACATGGCTTCCACATCGTGCGTGCTGCGCCAGCCCAGCAGCGTCGCCGCCAGATCGGGGTTGGCCCACATACGCTCGACGTCGCCCGCGCGCCGCGGCAGGATGCGCAGCGGGATCTTGCAGCCGTTGACGCGTTCGAACGCCCGCACCAGTTCCATGACGCTGGTGCCCTGCCCCGTGCCCAGGTTGACCGCCACGAAGCCGGGATGGCTGTCCGCATAGGTCAGCGCCTGCACGTGGCCGCGCGCCAGATCCATGACGTGCAGATAGTCGCGCACGCCGGTGCCGTCCGGCGTGTCGTAGTCGTCGCCGAAGACGCGCAGAAACGGTTGGCGCCCCACCGCCACCTGCGTGATGAACGGAAAAAGGTTGTTGGGCAGGTCGCGCGGACTCTCTCCGATCAGTCCGCTGGGATGCGCACCGATCGGATTGAAGTAGCGCAGCGTGACGGCGCTGAATGCGGGATCCGCCACGCACACGTCGCGCAGCATCTCCTCGACCATCAGCTTGGTGCGGCCGTACGGATTGGCCGGCGCCAGCGGATGGGCCTCGGTAAACGGCAGATACTGCGGTTCGCCATACACCGTTGCCGACGAACTGAAGACCAGCCGCGACACGCCCGTCTCGCGCATGGCGCGCAACAGGACAAGCGACCCCTGCACGTTGTTGTCGTAGTACTTGAGCGGGTCAGCCACCGACTCACCCACGGCCTTGCAGCCGGCCAGATGCAGCACGGACTGCACGGGCGAGCCCCGCGCCGCCGCATCCGCCAGCACGGCCGCGACCAGGCCGCGCGAGCGGATGTCGCCTTCGATCAGCGGTATCGGCGCACCGCAAAGCTGTTCAACCCGGCGAACAGCCTCTCGGCTGCCGTTGCTGAGGTTGTCCAGCACGATCGGCCGCAGGCCGGCGGCGATCATCGCCACCAGCGTATGCGTACCGATGTAGCCGGCGCCGCCCGTCACCAACACTTGCGTGTCCGGCATGTCCATGCTCCGTCAGAGGTGGGCCGTCATGCCGGGCACCCACGCATGGCGGGGACGCGGGGCCTGCGCATGGCTGCGGTAGCGGTCGATCCAGTACGACGTGGAAGCGTCATGCCCCCAGTCGACCACGCCCGCCGACACCGGCACCGCCAGCTCGCGCTCGATGCCGCTGGCCAGCCGCTTGCCCAGTTCCACGCCGTACTGGTCGAAGGGGTTGATGCCCCAGACCACGCTCTGCACGAACACCTTGTGCTCGTACAGGGCCAGCAGTGCGCCCAGGCCTCGCGGATCGAGCTGACGCAGCACGATCAGCGTCGACGGCCGTCCGCCCGGATGCACCATGTGCTGCGCCAGCGACAGCGCACGCTCCTGGTTGTCGATGTGAGCGACGTCCAGCAGCGCCTGCTCCAGGCTCTTGCCGCGCATCAGCGCCTGGCGCTGCGCCAGGCAGTTGGCCAGCAGCATGCGATGCGCATCGGGGCTGTCCGCGTGCCCTTGCAAGCTGGCGATGAAGTCCACCGGCGCGCCTTCCTCGCTTTGATGCAGCCACTGGAAGAAGGTGTGCTGGCCGTCCGTGCCCGGCATGCCCCAGATGATGGGCGCCGTCGGCACGCCTACCGCGGCGCCGTCGCCGGCGACCCGCTTGCCCAGCGACTCCATTTCGAGCTGCTGCAGATAGGTCACCAGGTGCAGCAGGCGCCCGCTGTAGGCCGCCACATTCAGCGAGTTGAATCCCAGCACGCTGCAATTGACCAGGCCGGCCAGCGCCAGCTGCACCGGCGCGTTGGACGCAAACGGCGTCTGCAGGAAATGCTGGTCCATGGCCTCGGCGCCCGCCCGCATCCCGATCAGCACGTCCAAGCCCACCGTCAGCGCGATCGACAAGCCGGCCACCGACCAGACGGAATAGCGTCCGCCCACCCAGTCGCACATCTTGAAGACCTGGCTGGACGGCACGCCCAGCGCGCGCGCGGCCGGCGCATTGGCGGTCACGGCCGCCAGATGGTCGGACACATCGGCCACGCCGCCCTGCTTGAGCCAGGCGATGGCGGCGCGAGCGTTGTGCAGCGTTTCCGACGTGGTGAAGGACTTGGAAGAAATGACGACCAGCGTGCGGCGCGGGTCCAGCCCGGCCACGGCGTCATGGAAGGCATGACCGCAAATGTTGGACACGAAGCGGATCTGCCGGCGCTGCTGCGGTCCGCCGAATGCCTGCACGGCCAGGCGCGGACCCCAGTCGCTGCCGCCGATGCCGATGTGCAGGACGGTGGAGAAGTCCGCCGTCTGGTCCACGCGCCGCACGAAGTCGGTCATGCGCGAATACTCGCAGACGGAATCCGCGTCCTGCCCTTCCGGCTGCTCGCGGGTGCGCCCGGCACGCAGCGCGGTATGCCATGCCGCCCGGTTTTCAGTCCAGTTGACCGGTTCCCCGGCAAACAGCGCGCGGCGCGCCTCTTCCAATCCGCGCGCCTGCAGCAGCGCCTGTCCCGCGCCGTCCAGCGACGCCGACTGGCGTTGCATGGTCAAGTCCACGCACAATCCTGCCGCTTCGATCACCTTGAGCGCACTGGCGTCCAGTTCAGCGTTTTGCGCAGCCTGCGCGAAAGCCACCCACTCCGGGCTGTTTGCCAGTCCGGAGTCTGCCCTTAACGCCTCAATCGCCTGTTGAGCCTTTCCCATCGCGTGATGCTCCTTAGAACGGTAAACGAATGTGAGGTGCAATGCGCCTGAACGCCTTGCGAAAGTCCTCCTCGATACGAGCCAGCGCGGCCACGTTGTCTCCTTCGAACCGGAGTACCACCGTCGGTGTGGTGTTGGACGGTCGCGCAAGGCCGAAGCCATCCGCGTAGTCCACACGGATCCCGTCGAGCTCGTTGATGGACACTGCGCCGGGGAACTCCCCTTGGTCGCGCAGCGCCTGCACCAGCTCGACGCCTTCCGTGGTCTCCAGTTTCAATTCGGGGGTGGCGCAGGACTGGGGCAAGCTTTCCAGCAAAGCCGAGGGGTCCGGCGCCGACGAGAGGATCTCCAGCAGGCGGGCGGCGGCGTAGATGCCGTCGTCAAAGCCATACCAGCGCTCCTTGAAGAAAATGTGGCCGCTCATCTCCCCAGCAAGTAGCGCTCCCGACTCGCGCATCTTGGCTTTGATAAGGGAATGCCCTGTCTTCCACATGGTCGCCTTGCCGCCCGCCTCGGTGATGGCGCGGGCCACGTGGCGGCTGCATTTGACGTCGTAGATGATCTCGGCGCCCGGGTTGCGCGCCAGCACGTCGCGGGCAAACAGGATCAGCTGGCGGTCCGGCCAGATGATCTGTCCCGATTTTGTGACCACGCCCAGCCGGTCGCCGTCGCCGTCGAACGCCAGTCCGACCTCGCAGTCCGAATAGCGCAGGCAGTAAATAAGGTCCTGCAGGTTATGGGGATCGGCCGGATCGGGGTGATGCCCCGGAAAGGATCCATCCACCTCGCAGAACAGCTCCGTCACCTCGCAGCCCAGCGCCCGGAAGAGCGCCGGCGCCACCGCGCCCGCGACCCCGCTGCCGCAGTCGATGGCGATCTTCATGGGCCGCGCCATGCGGATGTCGCCCACGAGGCGCGCCGCGTAGCAGGGCGTGATCTGCATCTGGGTGCGGCCGCCGGGCGTGGGCGCCGAATCGATCGGCTGGCGCATCGCGTCGCGCAGCGCGGTCAGGCCGTCGCCATACAGCGAGCCGCCTTCCATCACGATCTTGAAGCCGTTGTGCGTGGGCGGGTTGTGGCTGCCCGTCACCGCGATGCCGGTCCCGGTGTCCATCAACCGGGCCGTGAAGTACACCATCGGCGTGGTGGCCATGCCGATGTCGATCACGTGCATGCCCGCCGAGCGCAGCCCGGCCTGCAGCGCCGCGGACAGCTCGACACTGCTCAGCCTGCCGTCGCGTCCCACCACGATCGACCGCACCCCCTGTGCGTGCGCCTTGGCGCCCACCGCCATTCCGAGGCTGTGGGCAAACCTGGCATCCAGCTCGTCCGGGACCGTTCCCCGTATGTCATAGGCCTTGAAAACCGCATCCAGAATTTGCGGCGTGTCCCAGCCAAAAGTTCCGTGCATGCCAGTTTCTCCGTGTGGCGTTCACTTGGGACCGTTCTGTTTGAAATCACCGTAGTACGCCGCACGGGAGTAGCGATAACCACCGTACTTGGACCGGAACCCGAAACGTTCCGGCAGCAGCTTCAGACCGTTGAAGACCACGCCATCGACCGGCGCGCCCGCCTGGATCAGGCGCTTGGCCGTTTCGCGGATCTCGCCGACCGTATTCATGCCCGACCGCACCACCACCATGACTGCCGCGGCATGCGTACCGACCACGGCGGCATCCGGCGACGACAGCACGGGCGCCGTGTCCAGGATCACCATGTCGTACTGCGTGGCCAGTTCCCGCAGGGTCTCGCCGAACACCGGCGAGGCCAGCAGCTCCGACGGATCGAACGTCACGGCGCCCGTGGCGATGAAGTCCACGCCTTCGGACACGCTGTGCTTGCGGACGCGGCTGAGCGGGATCGTGCCGGTCAGCACTTCGAACAGACCATCTTCCTTCGGCACGCCGAAATAGCGGTTGAGCTGGCCCTTGCGGAAGTCGGCATCGATCAGCAGCACGCGCTTGCCGACGCCCCCCTGGATGAAGGCAAAGTTTGCAGACAGGAAGGATTTACCCACACCCGCCACCGGACCGGTGAACATGACCATGTTGTTGGCGGACTGGCGCAGCGAGGCCTGCAGCACGTTGCGGAAGGATCGCAAACTCTCGATCGGTGGCGAGTTGCCCTGGCTCTGCGCCAGGAGCGCAGGCACGGTGGCGTTCTTGCGCCGGCTGCGGCGCCACAGCTTGTCCTGCACGTCGCTGTACGGAATGGCGGCCAGCACCGGCAGGCCGGTATGGCGCTCGACGTCCTCCGGCTCCGACAGGCCGCCGAACAAGGCGTTGCGCACGAACGCGCACAGCATGGCAAAGATCAGACCGGCAGCGGTGGCCACGCCGATGATGATCGCGCCCTTCGGACGCACGGGCTTGTCAGGCTGCACGGCGGCATCCAGGATGCGCACGTTGCCCACCTTGCCGGCGCGGATCAGCTTGAGCTGCTGCGTGTTGTTCAAGAGCGCCGTGTAGAGCTCGGTGTTGACGCGCACGTCGCGCACCAGGCGCACCACGTCCTGTTCCAGATCCGGCAGTTGCTTGATGTTGTTGCCCAGGCGGTTGACGTCGCCCGTCAGCGATGCGATCTGACGGTCGATGCCCACGATGCTCGGGTGCGTCGGCGCAAAGCGCGTGATCAGTTCCTGGCGCTTCTGGCGCAGTTCCATCACGCGGGTCTGGGCGTCGACCGACTGCCCGAGGATCAGCTTCGCTTCTTCGCTCAGGTCGATCGTGCCGCGCTTGTTGCGCAGCTGGTTGTACTTGGTTTCCGCTGCATCAAGCTCGGCCTTCAGTTGCGGCAGCTGCTGCTCCAGGAACACCAGCGACTTCTCGGCCTGCGCGGACTTGCGGTTCACGTTCTGCTGCACGTATTCCTGGCCGATCTGGTTCAGCACCGCGGTGGTCAGCGCCGGATCATTGCCCTCCAGCGTGACGCCGATCACGCCCGACGTGCGGCCGCGCTCAAAGATGCCCAAGCGCGATTGCACATCCTCGATGGCCGCCAGGCGCGAGCTGCGCGACACCGTGAACTCGGTGCCGGGACGGCCCGACAGCGCGTCGACGTGCACGTCCATCGCGCCGCCACCCGGCAACAGGAAGCGCTCGGGCTTGCCCACCGTGCCGGTGAACGTGGCGCCGGTCAGCTTGTCGCTGAGCGTGTAGCGGCCCTCGCCCAGCGTGGTCAGCCGGAACGGCTTGCCCAGCCACTCGTTGGGCACGTCCAGTTGCGAGATCGCAATGGACTCGCCGCCCCACGCATAGCCCCCGCGCGGCAAGCTGGACGGATACGGCAGGCTTTCGTAGCGCTGCGCCAGCCATTCGCCCACCACGGGGAAGTAGCGCGGCTTCGCATGGATGTAGAGCAGGAACTTGTCGACGGCGGGACCGACGACCATGCGCGAGCGCAGCACTTCCATTTCGCCCGACGTTTCCGCCTTGGTGTCGAACATGGATGAGACATCGCCCAGCAGGCTGCGCGCCTGTCCGTTCGGGAGCTCCTCCTCCACCTGCACGATGATGTCAGCCGAATAGACCGACGGCGTCACCATCACATAAGCGAGCGCGCCGAGAAACGCGAACATGGTGATCGCAATGATCATCCAGCGGTTGGAAAAAATGGCGTCCACGTGGGACGACAACGGGGTTTCCTGCTGACGGGCCGGTACTGACGGCTCGAACGATTCGATGGGCAACGACATGCAGCTCTCCAGGAGAGGGCGCCGCCGCGGTTGCGGCGCCCCCAAAGGCGGGGTTTTGAGGCGGACTAATCGATGGACCTGACGGTCTGTACGGTCTGCGCGCTCGGGAAGAGGTTGCTGATGAAGCGGTTCCACCGCACCAGGCCCGCCGAATCCACGAACACGACATCCTTGGGTTGCAATTCAAACTTGGCGCCCACCGCCAGTGCCTGCGGCGATGCGGCGTTCAGGTGATACACCAAAGGCTTTGCCTCCTCCGTGGCGCGCACGACGAAAATCTGCGAGGTGTCGGCCGTGATCTGGTTGGGCCCGCCAGCAAGACCCAATGCTTCGGTCAGCGACAAGCGTCCATCACGCATGACGGAAGCCCCGGGGATGAACACCTCACCCATCACGAACACCTTGCTATCCTCGCGCGGCGTGACTCTCACGATGTCCCCTGCCTTGAGCATGACCTGGTTCAGGTCCTGGCCGCGCTCGATCAGCGCGGGAAGGTTCACGCGAGTACGCTTGCCATCGCGGATCACATAAACCGCACTGCGGTCTCCGGTTGGCAGGATGCCTCCGGCCCTGTTGAGCGCTTCCAACAGGGTCATGGGCACATCATTGATCGCAACCGTACCCGGCGTGGTTACCTCGCCATCGACGAAGATGCGCTTGCTGCGGAATCCCAGAACGCGTACGGTGATCTGCGGGTCCTGTATGTACTTGCCCGAACTATTGACTATGAGATTGCGCGCCTGAAGTTCAGTCAACCCCGCCACTTTCAGCAGTCCCGTATACGGAAACTGGATATATCCAGCGGATGAGACCGTATAGCCCGGAATGCCCGAGGCGGTATCCCCAATAGCTAATTCCGTTGCCCCTGATCCGATGGCGTAGGTTTGCGTCGGAAGCACGAGCTCGGGGTGATCCCACACGACGATCGAGAGGATGTCTCCCGGCCCGATGAGGTAGGGAGCCGGCTTGCCGATGAGGTGACCGATGCCTTCGTTATCGATCAGCGCTTCACGTGCGCGCTGCTCTTCAAGAACGAGGGACGGCGTGATCTGTTTGATGACCGCCTTGGAGTTCGGGTCCAGCGGATCCGCGAGCTGATTGGCGTTGAACGTCATACCGGGTGATAGGGCGCAAGCGCCTAGCGAGGACACGAGCGCGATAGCGGCTATGGCTCGGCTCATCGTTCCGAAAAATGTAGTCATGGCGAATCCACTGTGAATGACTTCGTTGCCTGGAAAGGAGCCCGATGCGTAACGGGTTGCGACATTCCACACGCTTTTCCTAAGCCCGCACATTCGACGGATGCCCTAAGCCTTCTCCTACACCGTTTGGAGGTTTCGGGTGAGTTGCGCACTCAATAAGATTTTGTCGGTAGCCACATGCTTTGCGGCACTGCACAGTTTTTGCATTGCGCAAGGCGTTTCCCCGAACAGGAGTGCGCGATGGACCCGTCCCAAACGGACACGTCGGCAAGGTTCAGTGGGGCAAGCTATCTGTATCGCTTGCTCGACGCCGCGATCGTCATCACCTGCGGCCTGACTGCCACCGGCTTGAAGTTCTCGGAAGATGCTTTCACGGATCCTCCGCAGATTCATTTGTTCCTGATCTATCTGTGCGGCCTGGGCGTGATCGCGCTCTTCCCGGCCTTCCGCCTGTATGTCTCGTGGCGGGGACGCCTGCTCACCGATCTGGTGGTGCGCAGCCTTGCCGCGTGGGCCACCGTGTTTGCGTTGGGCATCTTCGTCAGTTTTCTCATGCACCAGACCGGCGCGATATCCCGCTTATGGGCTGCAACCTGGTTCGGCATGACGGCGCTGGCGCTGGCCGGCGTGCGCATCGCCGTCTATGCGGTGCTGGGCGCGGCGCGCGATCGCGGCATGGACAAGAAGCGGGTGCTGCTCGTGGGCTTTGGCGCGCTGGGCCACGACATGTGGCGCCGCGTGGAAAAGTACCGCGAGGCCGGCTATCAGATATCGGGGATCTACGCCGAACCGCATGAGATCCTGCCGCCGCAGGTCCGCCGTCTGCACGACCTGGACAACCTGACCGACTTCGTTCGTGAGAACAAGGTGCGCGAGATCTGGATCGTGCTGCCGATGGAAGCCGGCCAGGAGCTGCGCGAAGTGCTCTATCACCTGCGCAACGACCTGGTGGATATCCGCTGGATTCCCGATGTGATGTCCATCCAGCTGCTGGGCCATCGCATCGGCGAGTTCCTGGGACTGCCCGCGATTCAACTGAACAGCCTGCCCGCCGCCGGCGTGCGCGGCTGGGCCAAGGAGGCCTTCGACCGCAGCTTCGCGCTGTGCGCGCTGATCGGCCTGGCGCCCGTCATGCTGACCGTGGCCATGCTGATCAAGCTGACGTCGCGCGGCCCCGTGTTCTTCACGCAACCCCGCCTCGGCGTGGACGGCAAGGTGTTCCACGTCTACAAGTTCCGCACCATGACCGTGCACCAGGAACATGGCGTGGTCACCCAGGCCACGCGCAACGACAACCGTGTCACGCGCATCGGCGGCTTCCTGCGCCGCACCAGCCTGGACGAGCTGCCGCAATTCCTGAACGTGCTGATGGGCGACATGTCGGTGGTGGGCCCGCGCCCGCACGCGTTGGAGCACAACGAAATGTACAAGGACCTGGTGCAGCGCTACATGATGCGCCACCGCGTCAAGCCCGGCATCACCGGCTGGGCGCAGGTCAACGGCTTTCGCGGCCAGACCGACACGCTGCGCAAGATGAGCGACCGCGTCGAACACGACATCTATTACATCCAGCATTGGACGTTCAGGATGGACCTGCTGATCATCGCGCGCACCGCGATATCGGGATGGACGGGCCGCAATGTCTACTGAACCGTTGGGATGGCCCGTGCGTGAAGCGCCGGGGCCCCGTGGCGGCATGCTTGGCCGCTCGGACTTCCGCCAGGCCGTGGAAATGCTGCCCCTGGTGTCGATCGATCTCCTGCTGCGCGATGGCGCCGGCAACTACCTGACCGGGCTGCGGGCCAATCCGCCCGCCCAGGGCGCGTGGTTCGTGCCGGGTGGCCGGATCCGCAAGAACGAGTCGCTGCGCCACGCGCTGCGCCGCATCGTCCACGACGAGCTGGGCCTGTCGTTGCCCGACCTCGAGTGGACGCCGCGCGGCGTGTACGAGCACTTCTACGACACCAATTTCGCGGGTGAGGCGGGACGCTCTACCCACTACGTCGTCCTCGCGTATGAGGCCGAGCTTTCTCTGGATACCGCAAGCCTTCCCCTGTCCCAGCACAGCGGCTATCGCTGGCTGCCGCGGGAAGTGATCGCCGCCGATCCCGGCGTGCATCCGTACACCCAGGCCTACTTCAAGGAGTGAGAGCCATGACCAACCCCCGTCCTCCGTACCGGGCAGTGATTCTTTGCGGTGGTTCAGGCTCGCGCCTGTGGCCGCTGTCGCGCGAACTGTTGCCGAAGCAGTTCATCCGTTTGACCGATGACCGCAGCCTTCTGCAGAACACCCTGCGGCGGCTGGAGTCGGCGGGCGCGCAAGCGCGGCCCATCCTGGTCTGCAATGAGGCGCATCGCTACATTGCGGCGGAGCAGGCTGATGAGCTGGGCATCAAGGACGTCGAGGTCATCCTGGAGCCGTTTGCGCGCAACACGGCGCCGGCCATCGCTGCCGCCACGCTGCGGGCCATGCAGGATGGGGAGGACCCCATCATGCTCATCATGCCGTCGGACCACGTGCTGGAAGACGGCGAGGTGCTCAGCGCGGCGTTTGCCCAGGCGTACGACGCGGCCCGCCAAGGCGCACTGGTGACGTTCGGCATCAAGCCGACCGCGCCGCTCAGCGGCTACGGCTACATCCAGGCGGACGAGCCCGGCGCCATGGCCCCGGCGCGCCGTGTGCGCCGGTTCGTGGAAAAGCCGTCGCCCGAGGTCGCCCAGCGCTTCATCGACGACGGCGGTTACTACTGGAACAGCGGCATGTTCGCCTTCCAGGCGTCGGTCTTCCTGGCCGAGCTGGGCCGGCTGGCGCCCAAGATCCTCGCGCAGGCGCAGTCGGCCGTGGCGACGGGGCATGGCGACAACGGCCTCTTCCATCTGGACGGCCCGGCGTTCGAGGCATGCCCCAGCGATTCGATGGACTACGCCATCATGGAGCGCACCGACAGCGCGGTGGTCATCCCGCTGGCCGCCTCGTGGAGCGACGTGGGTGCGTGGGATGCGGTATGGGGCATCGCCCAGAAGTCGGTGGAAGGCAACTCCACCACGGGCGACGTCATGGTGGAGGATTCGCGCAACTGCCTCATCCATTCGACCAGCCGGCTGGTGGCCTCGGTGGGCCTGGACGACATCGTGGTCATCGAAACGGCCGACGCGGTCCTGGTGGCGCACAAGTCGCGCTCGCAGGACGTCAAGCGCCTGGTCGAGGTCTTCAAGTCGCAGCACCGCAGCGAACTGAACCACCACCGCGAGGTCCAGCGGCCGTGGGGGTCGTACGACTCGGTCGGCCAGGGGCCGCGATACCAGGTCAAGCGCATCACCGTGAAGCCGGGCGCGCGGTTGTCGTCGCAGATGCATCACCACCGCGCCGAGCACTGGATCGTGGTGTCGGGTACGGCGCGCATCTACAACGGCGACAAGCAGTACCTGCTGACCGAGAACCAGTCGACCTACATCCCGCTGGGCGAGATCCACAGCCTGGAGAACCCCGGGAAGATTCCGCTGGAAATCATCGAGGTGCAGTCGGGGGCTTATCTCGGCGAAGACGACATCGTGCGCTTCCAGGACATCTACGGCCGTGTTTAGGGAGCCCCCACGCCGCACACGCTCCGCGCGCTTGCTGCCCCCCGAGGGGGCCGTCTTCGCCTTGGGGCGGCCCGGCGGCGAAGAGCCGGAGCGGGTTCCCTTTTGGCGCCCGGGCATGGCCAAGATCTGCCTGCCCGTGGCGGCCCTCTTTTTCATCGTTCTGATCACGGTGGGCAACCTGCCCGGGCTGGCGGCGGACATGTCCGATGCCTTTGGCGACAAGCGGCTGCATCTGGCCGCCTACGCCTTCCTGACCGGGCTGATCTACGTATCGGTCAACCGGCGCCCGGCGCTGGTGGCCATGCTGGCGGTTACCGCATTGGGAGTGGTGGACGAATCCATCCAGTCCCTTTTTCCCTACCGAGAGGCTGAACTCTTAGACCTTTTGGCCGATATCTCAGCGGCTGGTGCAACAGTAATCTCTTTGCACATTGGTAACGCAGCCATCGGCTCCTTTCGTGCAGTCACTAAGTCTTAAGGACACAACCATGCCAAAACGGGCACTGATTACCGGCGTAACTGGCCAAGACGGGGCCTATCTGGCGGAGCTTCTGCTGGCCAAGGGCTATGAGGTCCACGGCATCAAGCGGCGCGCTTCGCTGTTCAACACCGCGCGGATCGACCATCTGTACCAGGACCCGCACGACCAGCCCCGCAATTTCGTCCTGCACCACGGCGACATGACGGACTCGTGCAGCCTCATCCGCATCGTCCAGTCGGTGCAGCCTGACGAGATCTACAACCTGGCCGCGCAAAGCCACGTGGGCGTCTCGTTCGAGGAACCGGAATACACGGCCAACGCCGACGGCCTGGGCACCCTGCGCCTGCTGGAAGCCATCCGCATCCTGAAGCTGGAAAACAAGTCGCGCTTCTACCAGGCGTCGACGTCCGAGCTGTACGGCCTGGTGCAGGAAACGCCGCAGAAGGAAACCACCCCCTTCTACCCGCGCAGCCCCTACGCCGCCGCCAAGCTCTACGCCTACTGGATCAGCGTGAACTACCGCGAAGCCTATGGCATGTACGCCTGCAACGGCATCCTGTTCAATCACGAATCGCCCAAGCGCGGCGAAACGTTCGTGACGCGCAAGATCACCCGCGGCCTGGCGCGCATCGTGCTGGGGCTGCAGGAATGCCTGTACCTGGGCAACCTGTCCGCCCTGCGCGATTGGGGCCACGCCCGCGACTACGTCGAAATGCAGTGGCTGATGCTGCAGCAGGACACGCCCGAAGACTACGTCATCGCGACCGGCATGCAGTACAGCGTGCGCGAGTTCATCAACACCGCGGCGCGCGAGCTGGGCATCCTGCTGGCGTGGGAAGGCGAAGGCCTGGAAGAGACGGCCACGGTGCTGTTCTCGCCGGTGCATGACGTCAAGGCCGGCCAGGTCATCGTCCGCGTCGATCCGCGCTACTTCCGTCCGACTGAAGTGGAGACCCTGCTGGGCGATCCCACCAAGGCCCGCGAAAAGCTCGGCTGGTCGCCCCGCACCACGTTTGCGCAGCTCGTCAAGGAGATGGTCGAGGCGGACCTGAAGGACGCGCGGCGCGATGCGCTGGTCGAACAGAACGGCTACGAAATCTACGCCTACAAGGAGTAGCCCGCCATGACGAACCTGGACCAACGCGTTTTCGTCGCCGGCCACCGCGGGATGGTGGGCGCGGCGATCACCCGCGAACTGCACCGGCGCGGCTACGAGAACGTGCTGACCCGCAGCCGCGCGGAACTGGACCTGGAAAACCAGAACCAGGTGCACCGCTTCTTTTCGACCACGCCGGTCGACGTGGTGTACCTGGCCGCCGCCAAGGTGGGCGGCATCCTGGCCAACCAGACGCATCCGGTGGATTTTCTGTACAAGAACCTGATGATCCAGTGCAACGTGATCCGCGCCGCATATGCGGCCGGGGTGCGCAAGCTGCTGTTCCTGGGTTCGTCATGCATCTACCCGCGCGAGGCGCCGCAGCCCATCCGCGAGGACGCGCTGCTGACCGGTCCGCTGGAGTCCACCAACGAACCGTACGCCATCGCCAAGATCGCCGGCCTGAAGCTGTGCGAGGCCTATCAGCGGGAGCACGGCGCGCGCTTCATCTGCGCCATGCCCACCAACCTGTACGGCCCGCACGACAACTACGACCTGCACAGCAGCCATGTGCTGCCGGCCCTGATCCGCAAGTTCCACGAGGGCCGCGAGGCCAACGCGGAAAGCGTGACGATCTGGGGCACCGGGTCGCCGCTGCGCGAGTTCCTGTACGTGGACGACCTGGCGCAGGCCAGCGTCATGCTGATGGAGCATCCGGACGCCGAGGGCATCTACAACATCGGCGCCGGCCAGGACATCTCCATCGCGGACCTGGCGCAGCTGGTGGCGCGCGTGATCGGCTACGAGGGCAAGATCGTCTACGACACCTCCAAGCCCGACGGCACGCCGCGCAAGCTGATGGACTCGTCGCGCGTGCAGGCGTTGGGCTGGCGGCCGGAGATCTCTCTGACGCACGGCATCACGCTGGCCTACGGCCATTTCCTGCGCGAGCGCACGCAACAGGCGCTGCCGGTGGCCTGACGGCCGCGCCAGCATGACAGACAGGGTTACCGATGCTTGGATTCGTGAAGAAACACATCGCCGGCAATGCCTCCTTCTGGGGGCTGGTGGAGTACGGCATCGGTCCCGTCGCGGCGCTGGTGGCGCTGCCGATCCTGTTCCGCCAGCTCGGCACGGTCGGCTTCGGCCAGTATTCGATGATCATCGCGCTGGCCGGCTTCGGCAACGCGGCCAACCTGGGCGCGGCGGTGACTGCGACCAAGCTGGTGTCCGAGAGCGCGCACGAACCCGGCGGCGCCTATCGCGCGGCCGGCGTCAGCATGTCGCTGATCGGCTGTGCGCTGGCCGTCGTGACCCTGGCTGCCGTGCTGCTGTGGGGCGTGGTGGGGTTGGGCTGGCCAGAAGCCACATTCGGCGGCGTGGCGGTGACGATGCTGGCCATGCCGGCGCTCGCCATCTATCTCACGCAGCAGTATGACCAGCTCTTTTCCGGCTGCCTGAAGGGGCGCGAGGACTTTCGCGCCACCGCGCTGTGCGAGGTCTTCAGCCGCACGGGCACGATGGCGCTCGCGTGCGCGGCCGCCTGGTACACCGCCTCGCCCACGTGGACGGGACTGGCGCAGGCGCTGGGCCTCCTGATCGCGGGCAGCGTCAAGATGCGCGTGTTCTCGCGCGCCTACGACCGCTACATCGTGCGGCCCGTGCGCGATCGCGGCGCCATGATGGCCGCCTTCCGGTTCTCGCGCTGGTCGTGGCTGAACAGCCTGAGCGCGCTGGCCTTCGGCTCGGTCGACCGCGTGCTGGTCGGCAGCCTGATGGGGCCGGCGGCGCTGGCGATCTATACCGTGGGCGTGCAAGTGGGCCAGATCATCCACACCGCGTCCGTCGCCATCTTCCAGAAGGCCATGCCGCGCGTGACCCGCCTGTCGGTCTCGCCGCCCTACCCGGGCGCGGCCGAACGCGAGATCCGCCGCATGATGCTGTGGAACCTGGCGCTGTCGGCCGGCGCCACGCTGGCAGTGCTGGCGGTCAGCCGGCCGCTCTTGAACGTGCTGCTGGGCGACAACGTCGCCGGCGGCCATCTGGGCACATTCCAATTGCTGATCGTGGCGTCGGGCCTCTTGTCCCTGAACGCTGCGGCGCATTTCTCCCTGCTGGGGCTCGGCAATTCCCGCGCCGTCGCGATCCTGAACGGATTGGGCGGCCTGGCAATGCTGTGCGTCATGGCGGGACTGGTTCACGTGGCGGGGGAACACGCCGCAGCCTGGGGCCGCATGGCCTACGCGGCGATCACGCTGGCCGGCGTGGCCCTCGCCATCCGTCAATCCCGCCCCGAGTTTCCGGGCGCCATGCCTGCGGCCACCCGATAACCAACATGCTGAGGTCTTACATGCGCAAGCGCCACAACGAGTATTCACGCCAGCTCATCGACTTCGTCCGCGAGCTCCGTCCGCCAGCGCCCATCGCCAGCGGCCTGCTGCCCAAGGTGACGATCGTGACGCCCTCGTTCAACCAGGCCAAGTTCCTGGAGCGCACCATCCTGTCCGTGCTGAACCAGGGGTATCCGCGGCTGGAATACATCATCATCGACGGCGGCTCCACGGATGGCAGCGTGGACATCATCAAGAAGTACGAGCGCTACCTGTCCTACTGGGAAAGCACACCGGACCGCGGCCAGTCGCACGCGATCAACAAGGGCTTCGAACGCGCCACGGGCGATTACGTCGGTTGGCAGAACTCGGATGACCTGTATTTCCCGGGCGCGCTGCGCAAGCTGGGCACGGCCGCCGCCAAGGGCCGCGCGCCGATCGTCAGCGGCAACCTGTTCGTGGCGGATGCCAACAACCACATCTTCCGCAAGATCCACTACACGCCCGTCAACCGCGGCACGCTGACGGTGGTGAAGGCCTCGATCCCGAACCAGTCGGCCATCTTCCGCCGCGACCTGCTGCGCAAGTACGGCCTGCTGCAGGAAAGCATGCGTTACTGCATGGACCTGGAGCTGTGGAGCCGGCTGCTGCGCGAAGGCAAGAACCTGATCGTGCCGGACGCACTGGGTGTCTACACCGCTCACGACGAGACCAAGACGGCACTGATGCAGGACGTGCTGCTGGAAGAGCGCGAACAGATCGTCAGCCGCATCCGGCGTACCGAACCGGGTCTGGGCAAGCTGTTCGAACTGTCCTGCCGCGCCTCGAAAGTCGCCGCGCACGCACGCCAGGGCGATCTGACGTATCTGCTGGAAAAGCTGACCACCAAGATCTTCGGACGCGACGATTGGGCCGCGCACTAGGCCGGACCGACACTGATACGGAACTGCAATGACTACGCGCCGGCTTTCCACCCTGCACCTCCTGGGCCTGTTCGTCTTCACCGCGCTGGCGCTGAACGACGACAGGTTCGTCATCGGGGTAGGGAGCTTCAAGCTCTCGCCCTTCGACCTGCTGTTCGTGGCCATGCTGGGCGTCAAGGCGCTCCGGCTGGCCGACCCGGGCGCGTACGCGTTCCCGCGCGGCGCGCTGGGGGTGCTGCTGGGCATCCAGGCAATCTCGGTGATCTATCTGCTGGTGGTGTCGAGCCATCACCCCGGCATCGAGACCGGCGACGTCGCGCGCGACCTGCGCATCGTCTTCTACTTCCTTTGCACGCCGTTCCTTTGCTACAAGGACATCGACAGTCCGCACGCCTATGCGATCCTGCAGAAGTACATCGTTGCGGCGAGCCTGGCGGTTGCCACGTTGATGCTGGTGGAACAGGCGGCCGGCTTCAGCGTCGCCAATCCCCTGCGCAACGTGCGGCTGGGCGTGTGGGCGATCCCGATGGGCGTGGTATCACTGCTGTACTTTCGCCGCACGCTGAACGTATCGGGCCCCAAGGCCTACATGTTGACGCTGTACATGGTGATGGCGCTGGTGTTCTCGCTGAACCGCAGCCAGTACCTGCAGCTGGCGATCTCCGTCATCATCGCCGTGCTGCTGGCCGGCAGCGCCGACATCCGGCGCCGCGCCGTGATGATCTTCGCGCCCGCGGCCGTGGCCGGGGTGCTGATCTTCGGCGCCATCGGCTATCTGGACGTGCTGACCGATCGGATCTTCAGCGTCGAGCGCCTGGACGAAGACTCCAGCTACGGCGCGCGCGTCCAGGAGATGGAGGGCCAGATGCAGTTCTTCGCGGAAAGCCCCGTGTTCGGCAAGGGCGCGGGCTTTCGCAGCTGGGTGATGGGCGAAAACGGCTTCGAGCTGAGCACGTTCGCGCACAACTCATGGGCCTTCTACCTGATGAAGTTCGGCGTGGTCGGCACGATCATGATCATGTTGCCGCCACTATTGATCCTGCTGTTCTCGCTCTTTCGGCGCTACGCCCATCCCGGGCTGGAGATGCACCGGCGATATCTGCTCGCCACCGCGCCCATCTACATCTTCATCGACTCGATGTCCGGCGGTCTGGCCTATGCGCCCAAGACCGCGTTTACCGGCTTCCTGCTGTGCTATTGCCTGTCGCTGATGCGCAATGCACAGATCATGCCCGTGCCTCGCCAAGAATCTCCCGCTCCCAGCCCTCGCCCGGATATCGTGCGCCGGGCGCCACCCACGCGAGTAATACCCCATGTCTGATGTCTTGTTTGTCGCACCGGACTTGCATGGCGGCGTCGGAAGATGCGTCGCCTTCATTGTGGATGCGTTGCCGGAACAGGGGGTGGACTCCGCCCTGTTCCTGCTGCGTTCGCGCAATCGCGAGTATCCCATCGCCAATCCCAAGGTCACCCGCGCATTTCCGATCATCGAGTCCCCAACCAAGCTGCGGCTGGCGCTGCCCGTGGCGTTCTTCAAGCTGCTGCAGCACATCCGCCGCGAAAAGCCCGCCATCGTCTGCTCGCACGGTCTGTTGTGCAACATGCTGGTCGTGCTGGCCAAGAAGGTCCTGCGCGGCAACTTCCGAACCGTGGCCTTCGAGCACAGCAGCCCGGCCATCCACTACGGCGCATCGAAAATGCGCCGTCTGAAGTGCTGGCTGGTCAGCCAGACTTACCGGCGCCATGACGCCGTGGTGGGCGTGTCGCGCGGCGTGAAGGAAGACCTGGTCAGCATGTTCCCGCCGCTGCGCGGCAAGGTCCACACCATCTACAACGGCGTGCCGCTGGACAACGTGCGCCGGCAAGGCGCGCAACCCAAGCTGAACGACGGTGGCGAGTCGCCCTATCACGTGGTGGCCGTGGGCCGGCTCGAGGCGGTGAAGGACTATGCCACCTTGATCGACGCAGCCGCGCTGCTGGACGACCCGCGTATCGCATTCACGATCCTGGGCGAAGGCTCCGAGCACGCCGCCCTGCAAAAGCGCATCGACGACAGGCCATCGCGCACGCAGGTCACATTGGCGGGCCATATCGACAACCCCTTTCCGGTCATCGCCGGCGCCGGCGCCTTTGCGCTCACCTCCGTGCGCGAGAGCTTCGGCAACGTGCTGGTGGAGGCCCTGTGCCTGGGCGTGCCCGTGATCTCCACGGACTGCCCGCATGGTCCGGCCGAGATCCTGGACGCCGGCCGCTACGGGCTGCTGGTGCCGGTCGGCGACGCCGAGGCGCTGGCCGAGGCGGTGCGGCGCCTGGCCTACGACGGCGAGATGCGCGAGAAGCTGGCGGCCCAGGGCCCCGAGCGCGCGGACGCCTTTTCCCTTGAGCGGCACTGCCGCAACGTCATCGATCTCTTCCGCCCGCTCATGCAGCGCGGAACGCCCTGAACAGGACAGCATCATGCAGAAGATACCGGTATCCGTCGTGGTGATGACGAAGAACGAGGAACGCAACATCGCGAAGTGCTTGAAGGGGCTGGTGGAGTTCGACGAGGTCTTTGTCGTCGACTCCAACAGCACGGACGCGACCTGCTCGATCGCCACGGCGATGGGCGCGCACGTGTCGAACTTCAATTGGGACGGCAAGTATCCGAAGAAAAAGCAGTGGTGCCTGGAGCAGCTTCCTTTTTCGCACCCCGTCGTCCTGTATGTCGACGCCGACGAAGAAATGACGCCAAGCCTCGCCGCCGAGATCCGCGAGGTGCTGCCGCGCTTTGCGGCCGGCGCGGGCGGCGCCTTTGTGCCGTTCGACTACGTGTTCTGCGGCAAGAAGCTCGAACACGGCCACCGCGTCTACAAGCTGGCGCTGCTGGCGCGCGACCGCTCGCGCTTCCTGGACTACGACGACCTGGACGTCGCCAACATGTGGGAGGTCGAGGGCCACTACCAGCCGCAGGTCCAGGGCGAAACGTTCGCGCTGCGCCAGCGCATGGTGCACAACGACCACGATTCGCTCTATCACTACTTCGACAAGCACAACCGCTATTCGGACTGGGAAGCGAACCTGCGCACCAAGGGCCTGATGAACGACCCGCGCGAAGCCAATGTGGGCGGACGCGCGCTGCTCAAGAAAATCTTCCAGGCCATGCCGTTCAAGGCGCCCATCTCGTTTCTGCATTCCTACGTCTTCAAGCTGGGCTTCCTGGACGGCAAGGCGGGCTATGACTACGCCGTCGCACGCGCCATGTACTACTGGCAGATCCGCATCAAGACCGAAGAAATCCTGAAGGCGCGCCGGGCCAGCGAGGCCGCGTCGCAGCGCGATGCCGTTGCGGGAGCGGCCAAATGAGCACCTTGCAACGCCTGGACCAGTTCGCGCTGGCGCCGGGTCAGCGCGGGCGTTCGGCGCTGACCGTGCAGTTGTGGTGGATGGTGCAAGGCACGCTCTTTCGCTGGTCGCCGCAGGTGGCCTACGGCTTTCGCCGCTGGCTGCTGCGGTGCTTCGGGGCGCGCGTGGGCCACAAGGTGCTGATCCGGCCCACGGCCACGGTCACCTATCCCTGGAAAGTGGAAATCGGCGACTACGCCTGGATCGGTGACGACGCCGTGATCTACAGCCTGGGCCCCATCCACATCGGCGCGCACGCCGTGGTGTCCCAGCGCAGCTATCTGTGCGCGGCGGACCACGACGCCGGCCGGCCCGACTTCCCGCTGCGTGAACGCGCCGTGCACGTCGAAGACGGCGCGTGGGTGGCGACCGACGTGTTCGTCGGACCCGGCGTGACGATCGCGCGCGAGGCGGTCATCGGCGCACGCAGCTCGGTGTTCCGCAACATGCCGGCCGCAATGGTCTGCCACGGCAACCCGTGCCGCCCCATCCGGCCCCGCACCGCCACGCCAACATGAAAATACTCATCTATGGCATCAACTACGCGCCCGAACTGACCGGCACCGGCAAGTACACCGCCGAACTGGCCGAATGGCTGGCCGCGCGCGGGCACGAAGTCAGTGTGGTCACCGCCCCGCCCTACTACCCGCAATGGAAGGTGCACGAGGGCTACCGCGGCTCGCGCTATGCCAAGGAAACGCGCCGCGGCGTGACCGTGCGACGCGCGCCCTTGTGGGTGCCCGAAAGACCTGGCGGCGCCAAGCGCCTGGTGCACCTGGCAAGCTTCGCGCTGTCCAGCCTGCCGTCGCTGCTGCGCGCCGCAATGCGCCGCCCGGACATCATCCTGGTCGTCGAACCCGCCCTCTTCTGCGCCCCGGCCGCATGGCTGACCGCGCGCCTGACCGGCGCGCGCGCCTGGCTGCACATCCAGGACTTCGAGGTCGACGCGGCGTTTGAGCTGGGGCTGCTGAAGGGCGGCGCCTTGCGATCGATGGTCAAGCGCGCCGAGCGCTGGTTGATGCGCCGGTTCGATCGCGTGTCGACGATTTCAAACCGGATGCTGGATCTGGCGCTATCCAAAGGCATCGATCCCGCCCGTGCGGTGCTGCTGCCCAACTGGATCGATGTCAACGCCATCACGCCGCTGGCCGAAGGCGGCGATTACCGTGCGCAGCTCGGCATTCCGGATAACGCCATCGTTGCGTTGTATTCGGGGAACATGGGCGGCAAGCAGGGTCTGCAGATTCTGGCGGACGTGGCGCGGCGTCTCAACCGCGAGGACCGCCTGTGGTTTTTGTTCTGCGGCCAGGGCCCGGAACGCGCGGCGCTGGAGGAAAAATGCCGCGGCCTGACGCGCGTCATCTTTCTGGATCTGCAGCCTGCGGAACGCTTGGGCGCGCTGCTGGGCACCGCGGACATCCACCTCCTGCCCCAACGCGCCGGCGCCGCCGACTTGGTGATGCCCTCAAAACTGACCGGCATGCTGGCCAGCGGCCGCCCGGTGGTCTGCGGCGCGGCGCGCGGTACGGAGCTTGCCAGTGTGGTTTCGCGGTGCGGTCTGCTGACACCGCCCGAGGATGCCGTGGCGATGGCCGAGGCGGTGCGCAAGCTCAGCTATAACGCACAAATCCGCGAAACTTTGGGCGCGGCGGCACGGCAGTATGCGATGGCGCATCTGCATGTGGACGCGGTGCTAGGTGCGGCGGAGCGGGAGTTTATGGCGATTGCGAAGAGCAAGGGCCGCGGAGCGCCGGCGGGGACGCGGGCGAGTGAGGGGGATGTTTGAAGGGGGGGCCGGAATGGGCGCATGCATGGCGGGCGCGGAACAGCATGGACAGCGTCGCCTTGCTTAGCCACTCCCTGATTAGGCGGTAGAAAAACCACACCGTCGATTGTTCTCTTCCGGAAATTCAATCTCCGGATACTGGAGAATGATCAGATGCGGCAGGGCCATGGACGGCATGAACACGAGCAGAATCGCCAAATCCACCCAGATCATCAGCGGCGACCATCGCCGCCACTTCCTTGCGGTGAAGGACCTAATTATCCAATGTCCACCGTAGCGCAGGAGTACGTCTCTCGGGCTTTGAGGGAGCGAAACAATCTTTGGTGGGGGCAGGCCTTCAACCTTAGCCATATAACGATTGAGCCAAGCCCAGATATGATCTGGATAAATCTTCTCGTTAGACATGATGGGTATCTTGACCAATTGAGGTGCAGGCAAGTTGCGGGTGTAGCCCACAAGGTAAAGATAAGGTTGCGCTTGACCTGTTGACCAGCAAATGCCCTGCAACTGATCCCAGTCAAGTTCCCATATTTCATCCGGGCTTTCTTCGGGATAGGGGACGTAGTAGGCGCAGCGGCTACGGCGGTCGAACCGAACTTTCGAGCACCGGTATCGGAAGCGCGGTCCCAAGACACAAAAAAGAAAAAACACCATAAGCCCTATGGCCGGAAGGCCTAGAACGGCCAGCCAAATAAACCCGAACCCATTGTCAACGCCTGCGATCACTGCAGAAAAGAATACGAGCAGTCCAATAAGCGTGAAAACTTGAAGCATCAAGCTATGACCTTCGGATTTCAGCGAATCGGAGATGACCTCGATGCAATGCTCGTTGATCCGCGTCGCCTCTATGGCGGCGGGATCCTTCGGGTCTGGCACCAGAGGCAACAACGTGCTCGCGAAGCGAAAGATCCGCCATTTTTTCTGGATTTCTCTAAACGACGGGCGCGGCTGCCGGATTTGCTTGCTGGTTCGCATTACTTGGGCTGTCAGGCGATTGAGGAGGAGATGCGAGGATGGCGGTGCCGGCCTTGCGCAGGTGTTGGCGGGTGGGACGCCATTGAACGGGTCGTCTCGCCCGGCCATTACGTCACGCCAACTCAGGGTTGGCTATCAGACACGTATGATTCTGAAGTGCATCAGCTGAGCACTCGATCGGGTTCGCAAGACGTTCGCTTTGGTGGTGGCCGGGTTTCGCCACGCGCCGTTGTAATGCTCAGTGGCACAGCATCCGATGACGCAACGCTCAACGAACGACTTTTATTGCGATAACTTTCACGCGCCCAAAAAAAGCAGGGCCCGTGCAGGCAGCATCGCCACCCGCACAGGCCCTGACTCGCGTCATCACATCAACCCGCTTCGCCCTTCCCGGGCGCGGGCTGCCCATTCGAGCTTCGCACCAACCCCATCTGCACCGCAATGTACGCGGCCTCGGCCTGGTTGCGCGCATTGAGCTTCCAGTACAGCGTGCGCGCATGGCTCTTGACGGTGGCGACCGAGATGCCGACCTGCTGGCCGATCTCGCGCATCGTCTTACCCTGCACAAGGAGCTGCAGGATTTCCTCCTGCCGCTGCGTAAGTTCACGCAGCTCCTGCACGGACGCGTGTGTCGTGCTGGGCGGCCTGCCTGCGGGTTGGGGATAGCATTCGCCGCCTGCGATCACCAGGCTGACGGCCGCGGCCAGCGCGTCGGGGCTGGACGCCTTGGGCAGATAGCCCGCGACGCCGGCGCGCGCACACGCGGCCATGACGCTCTGGTCCATCGCCGAATACAGCACCAGCACCAGCCTGGGCATGAAGAACGCCATCGCCTGGGAAAGAAGCCCGATGTCCTGCTCCGCAGTGCCGCTGCAACCGACCACCAGCAACTCCACTGGCTTGTTGATCGAGCTGGACATATTGAGAAGGTGAGCTGGCGAGATGGCCAGGATATCGTCGGCGTTGCGCACACGTTCCAGCACATGCTGAATTGCGACACGAAGCAGAGCGTAGTCTTCGATCAGTACGGTTGTCATCCCGGGAAGAACCTTGTGACGCATGGCCCATTACGGCTCCCATGACGCTGGCGCGACGCCGCGCAAGGCGCGGGTTCACGCGCGTCGCCAGGTTCAAGGGAATCCTGTCCGCAGCCTTGGGATTGCAGTGGCGAGACTAAGTGATTCGCCCTATCAATCCATGCTTGCGGACACAACTCATGCTATCAGCGGCTACGTTCGCTGAATCTCGTTCAGGAGGATGATTGGTGGCGGAAAGCGAGGTGACAGCAACCCGAACACCTGCTTTCTATGCCTTAGCCGTATTGGCTATGCGCAACCCCGGCAGCGTTGGAACTGGGCGTTCCTGCTGCCGGGCAGGCAGCGCAAACCTGACTCAACCGAGCTTGCGCCCATAGATCTGCCCGGCATCCACTTCGCGCCCGTTCGGTTCATGCCATTCCAAGGTCGCACCGCGTTGCAGCGCCGCGTAAACGGCTTCGCCCTTGTTCTTGACATGCAGGCGTTGATACAGCGTGCACGCGTGCGTCTTGGCCGTCGCCACCGAGATGTTCAACATCCGGCTGACGGTCTTGATGGGATAACCCCGTGCAAGCAGCACCAGCACTTCGTACTGGCGCGGCGTGATCTGCAGGAGCTGTGCCCCCGCGCTCACGGGCATGGTGCCCTTCGAGCCGGCTTCTTCCGCGTCCCGCGACGGCAAGGCGCATACGGTGGAGGCCGGAGCCTGCAGCGCCTGTTCGCTGGGGAAGCATTGCCCGCCCGCCATCACCAGGCGGATGGCGGCCTCGAGGATCTCGACCGAGGCCGTTTTCATCAGGCAACCGTACACGCTGGCGCCAGGCAGGCCTTGCACCGGCATGGGCAAGGGCATGACGTCCGTCAAAAGCAGAATCCGCTTGGGCGTCAGAACGCGCTGAATCTCGTGCAACGCGCTCCATGCTTCATCGGTATCCACTGGCAAACCATAGATCAGAAGATCGGCGCCCGCGTGCACGCCGTCGGCCTTGGACACGTCCGCAAGGCCCATCCCCTCGATCTCCCACACATCATCCAACTTGCTAAGAATCTGCCACAAACCCAACCGCAGTAGCGGATGAGCTTCAATCAGGACCATCTTGGCCATGGTGTCCTCCCGGTTTTTCGACGGGCCTAGAAGGGATCTTCGCTGTGCTGAAGACTATTTTTTATCCAGCCCTGCGGGGGTGGTCCGCATATCCCGGAATATCTAATGAAGCTGAACCGGGACGTTTGGGCTGGGCGACTTTGGTAGCCAACATAACGGATGGCATGGAACCCATCTTATGGTTCGGATTTGTCAAAATCAAGACGTTTCAGGGCGATATAATCCGACAAAATCAGAAATCAATCGTTAGCCTTAATCACGTTCCTAAATATGGATGAGAAGTTCATCTCGTCCTTTTCGCCGCTAGGGTTTTCACCAGCGGCGACGGGCTTCGGGGACGTGTCTCCCTCTATGAAACGGCCCGTCAGGGCGGCCCGCACAGGCGCTCTGGCCCTTGTTACAGACGAAAAAAAGCCGCGTCGGGACATCAGCCGGACGCGGCGTCGAATAGCCGGTGGAAGAGGGAAACCTGTCAACTTGTATCCGCAGACACATCAAGCCCGTGAACAGTCCCTGTATTCGAAATAACGGTAACATTTTTTATTTACACGCCCGCAGGCGGATTTACTCCATATAGGCGAAGTCAAATACCGTGTGCCCCCCCTGATGATGCCAATGGTGCATTGAAGCATGGCGTTTTCTCAGGAAGTTTGCGTAGTGGATTTCGCCGTCGGTTTCGACATAGGTGGAAGGCGTCAATTCCTCGATCTGGTTGAGCGAGACACCCTTGCCGTAGTGACAGAAGCCCTGGTACTGCGCGCACCGGATCACGTCTCCTCCAGGCGAGACAACGATTCCGGCGTTGCGGGCGCGCATCGGGTTGCGCACGATCGGGTTGCAAGCGTGCGGCGTCCAGGTCGTGGAACGTGGCGAATCGGAGAAGAACGCGAACAGCTCGTCGCAATGGCTCTGCCCGTCCGTCCGGTCGATATTTGTTAATAGCCACCAGTATTCGCCGTGTTTAAAAATAATGGTATCCACGGCCGAAATATTGGTCATCAGATTAACGTCAAGCTCCCATTTCAGCGGAAATTCAGTGCATTTCCACAGTTCAATACTGCGATTTCCGCACGTTTCAGGAACCATGTACGTCACGCCTTCGTGTTCAAAAATGTACGGAAACGAAAGGTGATAGGGCAGGTTCAGCGCAGTGCCCAGCAGCCGGAAAGCCCCGTCGGAGTAGGTCGCGACCGAGATCGTGCCCTTGCGGGACGTAAAATCGTAGTCCTCGAAAAATATATATGGTTTTTTATCGTGCGTATAAACGAAAGGGTCGGCGAAAAACCGGCCCTTTGGCGGCTGCAATACCATGGCTTCGGAGACCACGGCCTGCTGGCGCGCAGACGGAAACATACCGATCCGCCAGCGGACATTGCGTTTCATGATGCGGCGCACAACGAGATCGGACATTAACCAAGCCTGGCGCGCAATATATGCAGCGCTATCCCACTCAGCCGGATCGGCCCGGCGCGGGCCGCTCATGATCTGCATGGCGGGCGGGGCGACGCCCGGGCGGTCATGGGCCAGCGCCTGCAAGGCGTCGTAGACCATGAAGTTTCCCAAACTGAATGCGCGCGCCTGATTCTTCAGCCAGAACACTTCCGTATTGAAGCTGCGCTGGTCCAGAAGCTCGTCGTCTTCCTGCCTGGCGCCCACGCGCCAGAGTTTCACGGTGGTGTGATCCTCGCGCTGAAAGACCTCCCAGAAACCCGCATATCGGCTTGTCGCCACCGCAATATCGGAATAGCTCAACTGCCAGACGCCCAGCCGCGACCAACTGGCGAGCTGCGCCCGCGTGGCCGGCGACGCACCCAGCGTGATGACCAGGTCCAGCCCCAGCGCCTGGACCTCGGCGCGCGCGTGCGGATCCTCGTCGCCCGGCGCCAGCGGGATCACCGACGCGCCCGCCTCCTGCAGGCCATCGCGCATGTCGCGGCAGGCCAGCATGTCCCGCTGCTTCTGCGGCAGCAGCTTGCCTTCCAGACGCGACAGCGAGCCAAACAGTGCCTTCACGCTCAGCCTGGGCGCGGTATCGGCGGCCTCGCCGTTCATCACCAGCAGTGCCGTCAGGTCGAAATCCTGGCTATGGAGTAACCACTCAACCATCTCGTGCATCCAGCCGGGTTGCTCATACCCGTCAACCAGCAGTCCCACCTTGTACGTCTTCATTTCTCGTGCTCCTGTATCAGGGCGATTGGCCTGCCGCGCCGTGACTGCGCGGGTGCCTCGCCCGGCACACACCCGGGGCAATGCGTTCATGTTCTCGCGCTGATACTGCGGGGTTTTCGGCGTGCGTTCCAGAGCACATTCATCCTAGGGCCGGTGTCCGAGGCCGATCGGCCAGAACTCAACCTGGCGGACATGTCGCGCCTCATTCTTCTTTCCGGCGGGTCTCGTCCTTACGCCCGATGCGAAGCGCACGTGCCGCAAAACCGACATATCACGCGCGCATTGTTAGGGGTAAACCCTATTGGGGATAGCAGAGGCTCGCCTCTCATCCCTGCCTCCCGCATAATGCTTTGAAACAAACGTTTGAATTCAACCTTATGCAAGAAATCCGCGCCACGTCCACCAGAGAAACCATCCTCGACACCGCCGAGTCCCTGTTCGCGCAACAGGGACACGAAGCAACGTCGATGCGCCAGATCACGGGCGCGGCCGGTGTGAATCTCGCTTCGGTGAACTATCACTTCGGCTCGAAAGAGTCACTCGTGCAGGCGGTGCTCAAACGCCGCCTGGAAGTGCTGAATCGCGAGCGCATGCGCCTTCTGGACGAACTCGAGGCGCAATCCGGCGGCAAGCCCCTGAAGCCCTCCCAGATCGTGGATGCGTTCTTCGGCACCCTGCTGCGCCTGGCCGCCGATCCGGCGCAGGCCGGCAGCACCTTTCTGCCGCTACTGGAGCGCACGATGACCGACCCCACGGATTTCATCCGCGCGTTGTTTGCCGAGGAATATGCCGACGTGCTCGCGCGCTACCGCAACGCGCTGTTCGCCGCGCTGCCCGACGTGCCGCGCGCCGAGATCATCTGGCGCTTCCAGTTCATGCTGGGCGCGACGTCGTACGCCATCATGGGCACCGACCTGCTGCGCTCGGTCACCGGTCTGGCCGGCGACGAGGCGGAACAGCCCAACGACCGCGAGCTGCTCTTGCCGCGCCTGATGAGTTTCCTGCTGGGCGGGCTGCGCTCGCCCCTGCCGCACTTGAATGCAAGCCCCGGAGGCGCCTGACCGCCTTCCACCGCAACAGGCCGGCGAGCCGCCTTCGGTCACCGCCAGGCAACTGAAGAACAACGAGGAGACAAGAAAATGTACGCAGTCATCGTCGCGCTGGTTGTCATTGCGCTCCTGGCCGCCGTGTTGCTGGGCGTGCGCCCCATCCGGCGGGCGCTGCTGTCCGCGCCGATCTTCAACCTGTACCGCAAGGTGCTGCCGCAGATGTCCGACACCGAGCGCGATGCGCTCGAGGCCGGCACGGTCTGGTGGGAAGGCGAACTCTTTCGCGGCCGTCCTGACTGGAGCCGCCTGCTGGCGTATCCGCGCCCCCGCCTGACCGACGAAGAGCAGCGCTTCCTGGACAACCAGGCCGAAGCCGCCTGCCGCATGGTCAATGACTGGAACGTCACGCAAGAGCGCTTCGACCTGCCCGCCGACGTCTGGAACTACCTGAAGTCCGAGGGTTTCCTCGGCATGATCATTCCCAAGCAATACGGCGGCCTCGCGTTTTCCGCTTACGCCCACTCCGAAATCGTGACCAAGCTGTCCACGCGGTCTTCCGCGCTGGCCGTGTCGGTCATGGTGCCGAATTCGCTCGGTCCCGCAGAATTGCTGCTGCATTACGGCACCGAAGAGCAAAAGAACCATTACCTGCCGCGTCTTGCGCGCGGCGAAGAGGTGCCGGCCTTCGCGCTGACCAGCCCGTGGGCAGGTTCGGACGCCGCAGCCATCCCCGACAGCGGCATCGTCTGCAAGGGCGAATGGCAGGGCCGCGAAGTCATCGGCATGCGCGTCACCTGGGACAAGCGCTACATCACGCTGGCGCCCGTCTGCACGCTGCTGGGCCTGGCGTTCCGCCTGTACGACCCGGACGGGCTGCTGGGCGGCAAGAAGGACCTGGGTATCACCTGCGCGCTCGTGCCGCACGACCACCCCGGCGTGGACACCGGCCGTCGCCACTTCCCGCTGAACGCCATGTTCATGAATGGCCCGACGCGCGGCAACGACGTCTTCATGCCTTTGGACTTCATCATCGGCGGTCCCGCCATGGCCGGCCAGGGCTGGCGCATGCTGATGGAATGCCTGGCCGCGGGGCGCTCGATCTCGCTGCCATCTTCCAACACGGGCATGTCCAAGCTGACGGCGCGCGCAGTGGGCGGCTATGCCCGCGTGCGCAGCCAGTTCCGCATGCCGGTCGGCAAGTTCGAAGGCGTCGAAGAGGCGCTGGCACGCATCGGCGGCAACACCTACATGATGGACGCCGCGCGCACCATGACGGCGGGCGCGGTGGACCTGGGCGAGAAGCCCTCGGTCGTGTCGGCCATCGTGAAGTACCACGTCACCGAACGCGCGCGCCAGGTCGTCAACGACGGCATGGACGTGATCGGCGGCAAGGGCATCTGCCTGGGACCGTCCAATTTCCTGGGCCGCGCCTACCAGCAGATCCCCATCGGGATCACCGTGGAAGGCGCCAACATCCTGACGCGCAGCCTGATCATCTTCGGCCAGGGCGCAATCCGCTGCCATCCTTATGTGCTGGCGGAAATGCAGGCCGCGCAATCGCCGGACCGCAAGCAGGGGCTGGACGATTTCGATGCCGCGTTCTGGGGCCATGCGGGCTTCGTGGTGCGCAACACGCTGCGGGCGCTGGGCACCTCGCTGACCGGCGCGCGCTTTGTGGCCGTCAACGCCGACGTCGCACCGGACATGAAGCGCTACTACCAGCTCCTGGGCCGCTACTCGGCCGCCTTTGCACTGCTGGCCGACACGTCGATGCTGGTGCTGGGCGGCAGCCTGAAGCGCCGCGAGCGTCTGTCGGCGCGGCTGGGCGATGTGCTGTCGCAGATGTACCTGATCAGCGCGACGCTCAAGCGCTTCGAGGACGAAGGCCGCCAGAAGGCCGACGCGCCGCTGGCGCACTGGTCGATCCAGGATGCGCTGTGCAAGTTGCAGGAGGCCTTTGACGGCGTGCTGGACAACTTCCCGAATCGCGCTGTCGCGTGGATCATCCGCCGCATCGTGTTCCCGTGGGGCCACAGCCAGATCCCGCCGTCCGACCAGCTTGGCCAGGACGTGGCCCGGCTGCTGATCAGCCCCAGCGCAACGCGCGACCGCCTGACGGCAGGCTGCCACCTGCCCGATACCGCGGACGAACCCGTGGGCGCGATCGAGCAGGCGCTGGCCGCCACGCTGGAGGCCGAGCCCATCGAGGCCAAGATCCGCGAGATCGAAAAACGCGGCGTGCTGGACGGCAATCCGCAAGCCAACGTGCGCGACATCGCCGACGCGGCGGTCACCATCGGCGCGATCACCGCCGAAGAGTATGCGGTCGTCAAACGCCGCAACCGCTTGCGCGATACCGTCGTCAAAGTGGATGATTTCCCCTTTGACCTCGGCGCCGCCGACGCAGACCGGCCCACGGCCGATCGCAAGGTCGCCTGAGGGAGGAAGCGGATGGCATTCAAACCGGTTTACGTCGTCGATGGTTCACGCACGCCTTTCCTGAAGGCCCGCACGGGTCCGGGACCCTTCTCCGCCGGGGATCTGGCAGTACAGGCCGGCCGCGCCTTGCTGCTGCGCCAACCCTACGCGCCCACGGATCTGGACGAGGTCATCGTCGGCTGCGCCGCGCCCTCGCCCGAGGAAGTCAACATCGGCCGCGTGATCTCGCTGCGGCTGGGCTGCGGCGACCGGGTGCCGGGGTGGACCGTCATGCGCAACTGCGCGTCGGGCATGCAGGCGTTGGACTCCGCCATCGCCAACATCCAGAACGGCCGTTCGCACCTGGTGCTGGCCGGCGGCACCGATGCGCTGTCGCGCGCGCCGGTGCTGTTTTCGGACGGCATGGTGCGTTGGCTGTCGCGCTGGTATGCTGCGCGCGGCCTGGGCGCCAAGCTCAAGGCGCTGGGCGGCTTCAGGCCGAAACACCTGGCGCCCGTCATCGGATTGCTCAAGGGGCTGACGGACCCGGTGGTGGGACTGTCGATGGGACAGACCGCCGAAAACGTCGCCACGCTCTTTCACATCGACCGCGCCGCGATGGACGCCTATGCGGCGCGCAGCCACCAGCGCGCGCTCGCGGCGCGCGCGGCCGGCATGCCCGAGATCACGCCGCTCATCGACACGCAGGGCAAGCTGCATCCTCACGATGACGGCGTGCGCGACGACTCCACGCCGGACAAGCTGGCCAAGCTCAAGCCCGTGTTCGACAAGCCCTGGGGCAACATCACCGCAGGCAACAGCTCGCAGGTCACCGACGGCGCCGCGATGCTGGTGCTGGCCTCGGAAGAGGCCGTGCAGAAATGGAACCTGCGCCCGCTGGGCCGCATCATCGATACGCAATGGGCCGGGCTGGATCCCGCGATCATGGGGCTGGGCCCCGTGCATGCCGCCACGCCGATCCTGCAGCGCCACGGCCTGGGCTTGAATGACCTGGACTTGTGGGAGATCAACGAGGCCTTCGCGGCGCAGGTGCTAGGCTGCCTGGCCGCGTGGCGGGACGAGGCCTACTGCCAGCAGAATTTCGGCACACCTGCCTGGGGCGAGCTGGACCCCGCACGGCTCAACGTCGACGGCGGCGCCATCGCCATCGGCCACCCGGTGGGCGCGTCTGGCGCCCGCATCGTGCTGCATCTGCTGCACGCGCTCAAGCGCCGCGGCGCCCGGCGCGGCATGGCGGCCATCTGCATCGGCGGCGGTCAAGGCGGCGCGATGCTGGTCGAAACCCTGGACGAGGACCGCCCATGACGACACTGGACACGCTTTCCCACTGGCGCCTGGACCGCGACCCCGACGGGCTCGCCTGGCTGACCTTCGACCGCGCGGGCAGCGCGGTCAACGCGCTGTCGGCCGACACGATGGCCGAGCTCTCCGTGGTGCTGGACGCGCTGGACGCCGATCCGCCCAAAGGCCTCATCATCCAATCCGGCAAGGCCACGGGCTTCATCGTGGGCGCCGACGTCAACGAATTCGCCACGCTGGACACGCCCGAGCAGGCACGCGGGCTGGTGTCGCGCGGCTGGAACCTCATGAATCGCCTGGCCGGCGTGCGCTATCCCACGCTGGCGGTGATCCAGGGTCATTGCCTGGGCGGCGGCCTTGAGTTGGCACTGGCCTGCCGCTACCGGCTGGTGGCCGATCAGCCCGGCGCCTCGCTGGCGCTGCCTGAAGTCATGCTGGGCATCTTCCCCGGCTGGGGCGGCATGCTGCGCCTGCCGCAGGTGATCGGCGCGCCCGCCGCGCTGGACATGATGCTGACCGGCCGCGGCGCCGATGCGCGCCGCGCGGCCTCGCTGGGGCTGGTCGACGCGCGTGTTCCCCCGCGGCTGCTGCTCGCCGCGGCGCGCCAGACCGTGCTGTCGCGCAAGCCTGCCCGGCGCGCGCGCGGCTTGGGCGGACTGCTGAACCGCTGGCCGTTCAAGGCCATCGTCGCCAACCGCGCCCGCAAGCAGATCGCGGCCAAGGATCCGCTCGGCCACTACCCGGCCGCGCCCGCCATCGTGGAGATCTGGGAAAAACATGGGGGCAATGCGCTGAAGGCGCCCGACCTCATCGACCGCATCATTTCGTCCGGCACCGCGCGCAACCTGCTGCGCGTGTTCCGCCTGCAGGAGCGCCTGAAGGCCAATGGCAAGCAGCCCGGCGTCGCGCCGGCCCGTCACGTCCATGTGGTCGGTGCGGGCGTGATGGGCGGCGACATCGCCGCCTGGTGCGCGCTCAAGGGCATGACCGTCACGCTGCAGGACCAGGAGATGTCGCGCATCGCCCCCGCCATCAAGCGCGCCGCCGAACTCTACGCGCGCCGCCTGAAGGATCCGCGCCTGGCGCGCGCCGCGTTCGACCGGCTGGTCCCGGATCCGGCGGGCGGCGGCGTGCCGCTGGCGGACGTCATCATCGAAGCCATCAGCGAGCAGCCCGATGCCAAGCGCGCGCTGTACCAGTCGCTGGAGCCGCGCATGAAGCCCGACGCGCTGCTGGCCACCAACACGTCCAGCCTGTCGCTCGAAACGCTCCGCGAGGGCCTGGCCCGTCCGGATCGTCTGGTAGGCATCCACTTCTTCAACCCCGTGGCCAAGATGCCGCTGGTGGAAGTCGTGCACGCGGACGGCGGCGATCCCGCCATAGAAGCCCGCGCCTGCGCCTTTGTCGGCCAGATCGACAAGCTGGCGCTGCCGGTCAAGAGCGCGCCCGGTTTTCTCGTCAACGCGGTGCTGGCGCCCTACATGCTGCAGGCCATGCGCAGCGTGGACGACGGCGTCGCGCCGGAAACCGTGGACGCCGCCATGGTGGCCTTCGGCATGCCGATGGGACCGCTGGAACTGGCGGACACCGTGGGCCTGGACATCGCGCGGGACGCTGGCGCGCAGCTTGCCGACGGCGCGGCGCCGCCGCGATGTCTGGCAGACCGTCTGGCCCGCAACGAACTGGGCAAGAAAAGCGGCAAGGGCTTTTACACCTGGCGCGACGGCAAGCCGGTCAAGCAACGCGACCCCGCCGCCGCCCCGGCAGGCCTGGCGCAGCGCCTGATCCAGCCGCTGATCGACGCCACGCGGCAACGCGTGTCCAGCGGCATCGTGGCCGACGCCGACCTGGCCGACGCCGGCGTGATTTTTGGAACGGGCTTCGCGCCTTTCACGGGCGGCCCCTTGCATTACGAAGACGGCAGCACCCAGCAGCACCGCAGCACAGCGGCTCGCGCCGAATAGACCGGCAGCAACAGGCCGGCAGTGGTAGAGAGAGACACACATTCAACTCGAGGAGTCAGTACCATGCGCAGACGTCCATTGTCCCTGAGCACCCTGTCGGCCATCCTGGTCGGCCTGGGCGCATCCGCAACGTCCTACGCTGCCGGCTTTCAGCTCTTGGAGCAGAACGCCAGCGGCCTGGGCAACGCGTATGCCGGCTCGGCGGCAAACCCGGAGAATGCCAGCATCATGTATTTCAACCCGGCAGGCTTGACCTATCTGCCAGGGCTCAATTTCTCCGGCGGGGTAAACCTGATCAAACCGTCGTTCAAGTTTTCGGACAACGGAAACAGCCGCAATCCCAGCGTGCCCGGTATTCCCGGATCAGGCTTGAACGGTTCGGTTCCCACCGGCGGCAATGGCGGGGACGCGGGCCACCTGGGCGTCGTGCCCAACATTTATGCCTCCTGGCAACTGAACGAGCAGTGGTACATCGGCCTGGGCGTCGGCGCTCCTTTCGGCCTGATGACCGAATACGACGACGGTTGGGTCGGCCAGTACCACTCGAACAAGTTCGACATCAAGACCATCAACGTCAACCCGTCCATCGCCTACAAGGTCAACGAGAAGTTTTCGATGGGCTTTGGCGTGAACTGGCAGCACATCGATGCGACCTACAAGAAAAAGACCGTCGTGCCCATCGCCGGCCTGCCGCTGGCCACGAATGGCGACGCGGACCTGAATCTGAAGGGTGACGCGTGGGGCTGGAACGTCGGCTTCATGCTGCAACCCACCGAAGACACGCGCATCGGCTTGTCTTACCGTTCGAAGATCAAGCACTCGGCCAAGGGCGACACCGACATCGACAACATCGGCCCCACCGGCCAATCCGTGTCGTTTGACGCCAAGGCCAACGTCGACCTGCCCGACTCGCTGATCCTGAGCGCCACGCACCAGCTCAACGAAAAGTGGGAACTGCTGGGCGACGTGTCCTGGACGGGCTGGAGCAGCATTCCGGAGCTCAAGATCAAGAACTCGGGCCCGGGCGCGCGCGACGACGAGCTGCCGCTCAACTTCCGCGACACCTGGCGCGTCGCCGTGGGCGCGAACTACAAGTTCGCCCCGGCCTGGAAGTGGAAGTTCGGCCTGGCCTTCGACCAATCGCCGGTGCACGATGCCGCCGACCGTCCCACTTCCCTGCCCGACAACGACCGCTACTGGTTCTCGACCGGCGTGCAATGGGCCGCCACGAAGTCCACCACGATCGACGTCGGCTACACGTACCTGTACCTGCGCAAGACGGACATCGACACCACGTCCGGCAGCCAGGCCACCAAGGGCCGCGTCGCGGGCACCTACGACAGCAGCGGCCACATCTTCGGCCTGCAGCTCTCGTCCCGCTTCTAGCCGTGAACGGGCGGACGGCCGCGCGCCGTCCGCCCGCCTTTTCAGGAGACTCCCTTGAGCAAGTTCGTCGTCAAACACGTCGCCGTGCTGGGTGCCGGCGTCATGGGCGCGCAGATCGCCGCCCACCTGGCCAATGCCGGCGTGCCGGTCACGCTGTTCGACCTGGCCGCCCGCGAAGGCGACCGCAACGGCACCGTCAAGAAGGCGCTGGCCGGTCTCAAGAAGCTGGAACCCGCGCCGCTGGCCGGCGCATCACGCCTGGCGCTCATCACGCCCGCCAACTACGATGACGACCTGGAGCGCCTGCAAGGCTGCGACCTCATCATCGAAGCCATCGCCGAGCGCATGGACTGGAAGACGGCGCTGTACGAGCGCATTGCCTCGCATGTCGCGCCCGGCGCCATCGTCGCCTCCAACACCTCCGGCCTGTCCATCGACGCGCTGGCCAACGCGCTGCCCGCCGGGCTGCGCGACCGCTTCTGCGGCATCCATTTCTTCAATCCGCCGCGCTACATGCGCCTGGTGGAAATCATCGCCACGTCACACACGCAGCCGGCCGTGCTGGACCAGCTGGAAACCTGGCTGACGTCTGCGCTGGGCAAGGGCGTGATCCGCGCGCTGGATACCCCGAACTTCGTGGCCAACCGCATCGGCGTGTTCTCGATCCTGGCCGCCATGCACCACACCGCGCGCCTGGGTCTGGCCTTCGACGAAGTCGACGCGCTGACCGGCCCCAAGATCGGCCGCCCCAAGAGCGCCACGTACCGCACCGCCGACGTGGTCGGGCTGGACACGCTGGCCCACGTCGTGGGCACGATGGAAAAGAACCTGCCCGACGATCCGTGGCATCAGTATTTCGCGCTGCCGGAATGGCTGTCGGCACTGATATCCAAGGGCGCGCTCGGCCAGAAAAGCGGCGCCGGCGTCTATCGCAAGCAGGGCCGCGAGATCCAGGTGCTGGATCTGAAAAAGCAGGATTACGCCCCCGGCACCGGCAAGCTGGCCGACGAGGTGGCGGCGCTGCTCAAGGAACGCGATCCGGCCAAGCGCTTTGCCGCGTTGCGCGCCAGCGACCATCCGCAGGCGCAATTCCTGTGGAGCCTGTTCCGCGACATCTTCCACTACAGCGCCGTGCAGCTTGAGCACGTGGCCGACAACGCGCGCGATCTGGACCTGGCCATGCGTTGGGGCTTTGGCTGGTCGCAAGGTCCGTTTGAAACGTGGCAGGCCGCCGGCTGGCAGGCAATTGCCGCCGCCGTGGCCGAGGACATCGCCGCCGGCCGCGCCATGAGCAACACGCCCCTGCCCGCCTGGGTGCTGGAGTCCAACCGCCAGGGCGTGCATGCGCCGGAAGGCTCGTATTCCGCGCGCACCGGCAAGCTGCATCCGCGCTCGACGTTGCCCGTGTACGCGCGCCAGCTGTTCCCGGAGCGCGTCGTAGGCGAAGCCCCCGACGACCGGGGCGTCACCGTCTGGGAAAACGAGGGCGTGCGCCTGTGGAACCTGCCGCAGGTCGACGCCGGCATCGCCATCCTGTCCGTCACGTCGCGCAACCACACGTTGGGCGCCGAAGTGCTGGAAGGCGTGCTGCAGGCGGTGGCCAAGGCCGAACGCGAATTCGACGGCCTGGTCATCTGGCACGACGCGCCGTTTGCCGTGGGCGCCAACCTGCAGCAGGTGGTAGAAGCCTGCGCGGCGGGCCAATGGGAGATGCTGGAAGCCACGGTCGAAAAATTCCAGCGCGCCTCGCAGTCGTTCAAGTACGCGCAGATTCCGACGGTGGCCGCCGTGCAGGGCATGGCGCTGGGCGGCGGCTGCGAATTCCTGATGCACGCCTCGCACCGCGTGCTGGCGCTGGAAAGCTACATCGGCCTCGTCGAAGCCGGCGTGGGCCTGATCCCGGCGGGTGGCGGCAGCAAGGAATTTGCCGCGCGCGCTGCGGCGCTGGCGGCCAAGACGGCCACGCCCGGCGAGGTCTTTCCATATCTGCAGCCGGTCTTCCAGACCATTGCCATGGCCCAGGTCGCCAAGAGCGGGCTGGAAGCCATCGACGCCGGGTTCGCGCGCGAGCACGACATCGTGCTGTTCCATCCCGGCGAACTGCTCTACGTGGCCATCGGCCAGGCGCGCGCCGCCGCGCAGGCCGGCTACACCCCGCCCGCGCGGTTGCAAAACGTGCCGGTGGCTGGCCGCAACGGCATCGCCAACTTCGAGATGGTGCTGGTCAACATGCGTGAAGGCGGCATGATCAGCGCGCACGATTACCGCGTGGCGCGTAGCGCGGCGGTCGCGCTGTGCGGCGGCGAGGTCGAGACCGGCACGAAGGTCGACGAGGAATGGCTGCTGGCCGTGGAGCGCAAGGAGTTCGTGGCGCTGCTGCGCACGCCGGAAACGCAGGCGCGCATCCGCCACACCCTGGAAACCGGCAAACCACTACGGAACTAGCCCAAAGGAAATGGATATGAGCACGCAGATCCAAGACGCCTACATCGTCGCCGCCACGCGCTTGCCGGTGGGCAAGCGCAATGGCGCCTACGTCACCACCCGCCCCGATGACATGCTGGCCGCCGCGCTGAATGGCGCGTTGGCGCAGGTGCCGGGGTTGGACGCAGCCCGCATCGAGGACGTCATCGCCGGCTGCGCCATGCCGGAGGCGGAACAGGGCATGAATGTGGCCCGCATCAGCCTGCTGCTGGCGGGGCTGCCGCAAAGCGTGGCGGGCGTCACCGTCAATCGCTTCTGCGCGTCCGGCCTGCAGGCCGTGGCGGACGCCGCAGCCCGCATCCGCATGGGCGAGGCCGACATCATGATCGGCGCGGGCACCGAATCCATGAGCGCCATGCCGCAGATCATGGGCAACAAGGTGTCCATGAATCCGGAAATCTTTGCCCATGACGAGAACCTCGGCATGGCGTTCGGCATGGGGCTGACCGGCGAAAAGGTCGCCGAGCGCTGGAAGGTGTCGCGCGAAGACCAGGACGCCTTTGCGCTGGCGTCGCACCAGAAGGCGTGCGCAGCCATCGCTGCCGGCCACTTCCGCGCCGAGACCACGCCTTATGAAGTGGTCACGCATCTGCCGGACGGCGCCAGCGGCGCGGTGCGCGTGGCGCGCCGGCTTATCGAGGTCGACGAAGGCCCGCGCCCGGACAGCAGCCTGGAAGCGCTGGCCCGCTTGAAGCCCGTGTTCTCCACGCGCGGCAGCGTCACGGCCGGCAACAGCTCGCAGATGTCCGATGGCGCGGCGGCCGTGATCCTGGTGTCCGACCGCATCCTGCGCGAATTCAACCTCAGCCCGCTCGCCCGCTTTGTGGGCTTTGCCGTGGCCGGCGTGCCGCCCGAGGTCATGGGCATCGGTCCGGTCGCCGCCATTCCCAAGGTGCTGGACCGCGCCGGCATCAAGCAGGACGCGCTGGACTGGATCGAGCTCAACGAAGCCTTTGCGGCGCAGTCGCTGGCCGTGATCCGCGAGCTGAAGCTGGACCCGGCCAAGGTCAACCCGCTGGGCGGGGCCATTGCGCTGGGCCACCCGCTGGGCGCCACCGGCGCGATCCGCACCGCCACGATCACGCACGGACTGCGCCGCACCGGCGGCAAGTACGGGCTGGTGACGATGTGCATCGGCACCGGCATGGGCGCCGCCGGCCTGTTCGAGGCCCTGTAAGCAGGCGGCGGACAGCGTGAAGCCCTACTGGTTCAAGAACCTGTCGCCCGAGTGGCGCGCGCGGCTGATGCGGGTGGGCTTCAACCTGCATCCGGCGTTTCGCGCCACCGGCGGCCGCGTGTTGCACGTGTCGCCGGACTTCCAGCACATCCGCATCAAGCTGCCGCTCTTGCGCCGCACGCGCAATATCGTGGGGTCGATGTACGGCGGCTCGCTATTCGCGGTGACGGACGGCGCGCATCCGACCATGCTGATGTCGGCGCTGGGCGCCGATCACATCGTGTGGGACAAGGCGGCATCGATCCGCTTTCGCAAGCCGGCCTACACCACGCTGTACGTGGATTTCCGGCTGCCGCCGGGCGAGATCGCCGAAATCCGGCGCCTGCTTGCCTCGCATCACGAAACGACCCGCACCTACACGGTCGAATTGAAGGACAAGGACGACGTCGTGTACGCCGTCGTGGAACGCACGATCTACATCGCAGACAAGAAGTTCTACAAACAGAAGAACACTGGAGGTGACCAATGCGTTTCAACCCCGGAGGGCGCGCCGCCGCCCTGAGTCTGATCCTTGCCGCCAGCCTGGCGGGCGCGCCGGCCCACGCTGACGTCGACGTCGCCGGCGTGCGCGTGCCCGAACAGCTTGCCGAAGGCGGCCACGCGCTGACGCTGAACGGCGCCGGCCTGCGCACCCGCTTCGTCGTGAAGGTCTACGTGGCGGCGCTGTACGTCACCACGAAGACCCACGACCCCGCCGCGATCATCGGCAGCACCGAGCCGCGCCGGATCCGTCTGCAAATGCTGCGCGACGTGGACAGCAAGAGCCTGGACGGCGCGCTGCAGGACGGATTGCGCGACAATACGCCCTCGCAGGCGCTGGCCGCGTTGAAAGAACCCGCCGAACGCCTGTCGCGCCTGATGGCCGACATCGGCGCCGCGCGCGAAGGCGACGTCATCGACCTGGACTTCGACGCCCGCGGCGTGGCCATCGCCAGCAACGGCAAGCCGCGCGGACGCATCGACGATCCCGCCTTCGCCCGCGCATTGCTGCGCGTCTGGCTGGGCGACAGCCCCGCGCAGGCTTCCCTGAAGAAAGCCCTGTTGGGCAACTAGGGCCTTGCGCCCCAACGGAACCGCAAGACATGGAACGAATCTGGCACAAGAGCTATCCCTACGGTGTGCCCGCCGAGATCGAGACCGACGGCGAGACAACGCTGGTGACGATCATCGAGGAGAGCTTCCGGCGCTTTCCGGACAAGACGGCCTACATCAGCATGGGCAAGTCGATCACCTATGCCGAACTGGACGCGCTGACGCGCCGCTTTGCCGCATGGCTGCACGCCCACGGCCTTGCGCGCGGCGACCGCGTCGCGCTGATGATGCCCAACCTGCTGCAATACCCGGTCTGCCTGTTCGGCGCCCTGCGCGCCGGCTGCATCGTGGTCAATTGCAACCCGCTCTACACCGCGCGCGAACTGGAACACCAGCTGGCCGACGCCGGCGCCCGCGCCATCGTGGTTGCGGACAACTTCGCGGCCACGTTGCAAAAGGCCTTGCCCGGCACGCAGGTCGAGCACGTGGTGGTCACCTCCATCGGAGAAATGCTGGGCCCGATCAAAGGACGCCTGGTGGACTTCGCGGTCCGGCGCGTCAAGCGCATGGTGCCCGCGTGGTCGCTGCCCGGCTCGCACAAGCTGGGCGACGTACTGCGTGCGGCACGCGACCTTCCCTACACCGACATGCGGCTCTCGCCTGCCGACCTGGCGTTCCTGCAATACACGGGCGGCACGACCGGCGTGGCCAAGGCCGCCATGCTGTCGCACGGCAACATGGTCGCCAACGTGAGCCAGGCCTACGCGTGGGTAAGACCCCTGGTGAAAGACGGCGAGGAATGCATCGTTACGGCCCTGCCGCTGTATCACATCTTCGCGCTGACGGCGAACTGCCTGACCTTCATGAAGCTGGGCGCGAGCAACCTTCTCATCGTCAATCCGCGCGACATCCCCGGGCTGATCAAGGAAATGGGCAAGGTGCCGATCTCGGCCTTCACGGGCGTCAACACGCTCTTTAACGCGCTGCTCAACCACCCCGATTTCGCCCACCTGGATTTTTCGCGCCTGCGGCTCACCATGGGCGGCGGCATGGCGGTGCAGCGGTCGGTGGCGGACCGGTGGCGCGCGGCGACCGGCGTATCGATCGCCCAGGCCTACGGCCTGACTGAAACGTCGCCCGCCGTCACCATCAATCCTCTGGACACCAAGATCTTCAATGGATCCATCGGATTGCCCGTGCCCTCCACGGATCTGTCGATCCGCGACGACGCGGGCCGCGAACTGGGCATCGGCGAAAACGGCGAAATCTGCGTGCGCGGTCCGCAGGTCACGCGGGGCTACTGGAACCGGCCGGACGAGACGGCGCTCGTCATGTACCCGGACGGCTTCCTGCGCACGGGCGACGTCGGTTATGTCGACGAGACCGGCTACGTGTATCTGGTCGATCGCAAGAAGGACATGATCCTGGTGTCCGGCTTCAACGTGTACCCGAACGAGGTCGAGGACGTGGCCGCGTTGCATCCTGGCGTACGCGAGGTAGCGGCTGTCGGCGTGCCGGACGAACGCTCCGGCGAGGCGGTCAAGCTGTTCGTGATCCGCAAGGATCCCACGCTGGACGCGGAAACGCTGATCGCGCATTGCCGCAGCCAGTTGACCGGCTACAAGGTGCCGCGCCATATCGAGTTCCGCGACGACCTCCCGCGCACCAACGTGGGCAAGATCCTGCGGCGTGAGCTGCGTCCGGACGCGCCGGCGCCCGCCGCCACGCCCGCCGCCAACCCTCCGACCCCCGCGAATCAGGCGACCCGCCAGGACTGATCGGCGTACCGCCGACCGCACCCCGTTCTTGCGGGTGCAACACTGTCGCGCGCCGCCAACAGCGGCCGCGGCAGCGTCCCGCATCGAGCCGCGCGTCAACCCCATGAATTGACAGGAGATTCCTGTGAAAGCCCTGCCGCCTCGGTGCGCCGCAGGGCTTTTTTACATCTTCCCGCGATGCGCGCTATTGGCTGAGCACATCGCCACAATTGATAATTATTATCGTTGTCATTTCTATACGTAACTGGCCGCACCCAACCGACGCCAGTGGGGAGATCCTCTTGAAGCACCACCACACCCCCGCCGCCCCGCGCGCGCGGCTGCACACCCGTGTTCCCGCCGCCGCCGCGCTGGCCGCCTGCCTGGGCGCGGGCGCCGCGCATGCGCAGCCCGAACAGCCCGCCACCCTGCCCGCCGTGCAGGTGCTGGGCACCGGCGAAACCGCCACCGGTCCCGTCGACGGCTACGTAGCCCGTCGCAGCGCCACCGGCACCAAGACCGACACGCCATTGTCCGAAACGCCCCAGGCCATCACCGTGATTCCGCGCGAGCAGATCATCGACCAGGGTTCGCAGAACGTGCAGGACACAATGAACTACGCAGCCGGCGTGCGGCCCAACGCCTACGGCGTGGACAACCGCGGCGACTACGTGCGTGTGCGCGGCGTGGAGCCCGTGCAGTACCTGGACGGCCTGCGCCAGTTCTTCAGCTTCAACAACCCGCGCACCGAGGTCTATGGCCTGGAACGCGTCGAGGTGCTGCGCGGCCCGTCGTCGATGCTGTACGGACAGGGCAGCACGGGCGGCATCGTCAACCTGGTCAGCAAGCGCCCGCAGGCCGAGCAGCAGGGTGAAATCGGCGTGCAACTGGGCAACTTCAACCGCCGCGAGATCCAGGCCGACATCACCGGCCCGCTGACCGAGGACGGCCAGTGGCTGTATCGCGTGGTGGCGCTGGGCCGCGACAGCGACACGCAGGTGCAGTATGCGCAGGACGACCGGATGTTCCTCGCGCCGTCGCTCACGTGGCAACCCAGCGCAGCCACGTCGCTGACGCTGCAGGCCTCCTGGCAGAAGGACCGCTCCGGCACGACGCAGTCGTTCCTGCCCTGGAGCGGCACCGTGGATCACAATCCCAACGGCCGCATTCCGACGCGCCGTTTTGCCAGCGAACCGGGCTTTGACACCTACGACACCGAGCAATTCAACGTCGGCTGGCTGTTCGAACACAAGTTCAACGACACCTGGAAGGTCCGCCAGAGCTTCCGCAACACGGTCAGCAGCGTGGACTACAAATCGCTGTACCCGAACGTGTATGGCGACCGCCGCGGCGATTCCTATATCGACCCCGAGCAGACCACCGTCGACCGCTACTACTACATCAACAAGCCGCGCATGCGCACGCTGCTGGCCGACCAGAACCTGGAAGGCAAGCTGAACTGGGGCCGCACGCAGCACACCGTCATCGTCGGCATGGACTACACGCGGTATCGCGAAACCAGCCAATCGGACAGCGGGCTGGGCTCACCGCTGAATCTGTACCACCCGGTGTATGGCAACGCGCCCGACTACACGCTCAGCGACTCGCCCAAGCAGCGCCAGCAGCAGTTGGGCTTCTATGCGCAGGACCAGATCACGTTCGACAAGAACTGGATCCTGCTGGCAGGCATCCGCCGTGATCGCGTCGAAAGCACGGCCGAGGGCCAGGACAAGGAAACCGATCAGGCCACGACCAAGCGCTTCGGCCTGATGTACGCGGCCGACAACGGCTGGTCGCCGTACGTGAGCTACAGCGAGTCCTTCACCCCCATCGCGGGCGCGGACTTCTACGACCAGCGCTGGAAACCCATGCGCGGCAAGCAGTGGGAACTGGGCCTGAAATACATGCCCCCGGGCGCCGACCTGGAATTCACGGCGGCCGCGTACGACCTGCGCGAAAGCAACCGCCAGACCAACGATCCGGACAATCCCAACAACCAGATCCAGGCGGGCAAGACGCGTACACGCGGCGTCGAACTGGAGATGCGCGGGCGCGTCACGCAAAACGTCGACGTGATCGCCAACTACATCTATACCGACATCGATCCGCAGCTTGAAGGCATGCCCAAGCACATGGTGTCGCTGTGGAGCAAGTACCGCTTCGCGATCGCGGGCCAGCCCGGCTTCGCGGTCGGCGCCGGCACGCGCTTCCTGTCCAAGTTCCGGGACGGCGGCGCGCCGGAGACGCCGTCCGTGACGTTGTTCGACGCGATGGTCAGCTACACCAACGGACCGTGGCGCTATGCGCTCAACGTCAACAACATCGCGGACCGCACGTATGAAGTGGTCTGCCTGGACCGTGGCGACTGCTTCTATGGTGCGCGCCGCACGGTCATGTTGAGCGGCGCCTACCGCTTCTGACGACGAAACCGTCCCCATATCCGGGACGGCAATTGGGGTCAACCTGTACGTACATGCTGTACGTACAGGTGTACACTACGGTTTTTTCACCCGTCCGACAGACGCGCGCATGAACGTCTGCAACCCAGAAAAATCGTCCTGGAGACCTCGATAGTGTCGACCGCAACTACCCGCTCGCCCTTTTTTGGCACGATGCAGAAAATCCCTGGTGGATTGATGCTGGTGCCGCTGATCCTGGGTTCCCTGATCGGCACCTTCGCCCCTGATGCGCTCGCCATCGGCGGCTTCACCACCGCCCTCTTCAAGAACAGCGCGCTGCCGCTGATCGCGCTGCTGATCTTCGCGACCGGCACGCACGTCAACGCCCGCACCGGCGGCCCGATCCTGGCCACGGCCGGCACCATCCTGCTGATGAAGACGCTGGTGCCCGCCACGCTCATCATCATCCTCGGCAGCTACGTCGGTCTGGACGGTCTGTGGGGCGTGTCGATCCTGGCCATGCTGGCCGCGTTCGACAACAGCAACGGCGGCCTGTGGCTGGCCTACACCGGCCAATACGGCGATGCCCGCGACCGCGGCGCCTACGTCGCCAGCGCGGTCAACGACGGCCCCTTCTTCAGCCTGCTGTTCCTGGGCGCGTCCGGCTTGGCCGACATCCCGATGATCGCCTTGGTCGCTGCACTGGTGCCCTTCCTGCTGGGCGTCGTCGTCGGCAACCTGGACCCCAAGTGGCGCGTCGTGCTCAAGCCCGTGCCCAACATCGTCATTCCGTTCTTCGCCTTTGCGCTGGGCACCGGCATCGATCTGGGCGCCGTGGTTGGCGGCGGCATCAGCGGCCTGATCCTGGGCCTGATCATCAGCCCGATCACGGGCGGCCTGGTCTACCTGGGCTACCGCATGATCCTGCGCCGCGGCGGCAAGAGCGGCCTGGGCTTCGCAGCCGGCACCACCGCCGGCAACGCCATCGCCACGCCCGCCGTGGTCGCGGCAGCCGACCCCAACTTCCAGCAGTACGTGTCCACCGCCACCGCGCAGGTCGCCGCATGCGTGCTGATCAGTTCCATTCTGGCCCCGGTGCTGGCATCCTGGTTCCTCAAGCGCGCCGGTGAACTGAAGTCCGAGGACGCCGACGCCACCGTCGCCCCGCCCCTGACCGAAGCCCGCGGAGAGGCCCTGTGAAACCCACCATCGCCATCGTTGCCGACGACCTGACCGGATCCGGCGACACCGCCGTGCAATTCGTGCGCGCCGGCTGGTGCACGCACCTGTCGATTGGCGGCGCGGACGAGGCCCTGTCCGGGCCCGCCCACGACGGCGTCGAGGTGCTGGCCGTCACGACCAACAGCCGCGCGCTTAGCGCGGCCGATGCGGCCGAGGTCATCCGCGGCAACGTACGTCAGTTGCGCGATGCCGGCGTGACCCGCCTGTACAAGAAAGTGGATTCGACGCTGCGCGGCGCATTCAAGGCCGAGATCGACGCGGCGCGCGACGCCTGGGGCGATGACGCGATCGCGGTGGTCTGCCCCGCCTTTCCGGCGACGGGCCGCACCGTCGAGCAAGGCATTCTTTATGTGAACGGCAAGCCGGTCACCGAAACCTCGGCGGCGACCGATCCGGTCACCCCCGTGACCGAAAGCCACATCCCCACCCTGCTCGGCTGCGCCCACGTGGCGCCACTGGCTGAAGACACGCCGGAAACGCTGGCCGCGCGCATCGCGCACGCGGGCGGCGCCGTGGTGGTGGACGCGTCCACCGATGCCGACCTGGAACGGCTGGCGCGCGCCGTCGGCCTGCTGGGCGAGCGCGCCCTGCCCGTGGGCGCGGGCGGCCTGGCCGTCCCGTTGGCCCGCGTTTGGGCGGGCGCCGACCAGACCGCCCCCGTTGTCGTCGTGGTGACCTCGCAGCACAGCGCCGCACGCGGCCAGGCTGCCGCATTGCACGCTGCGGGCGCCGACACCTGGCGCCCGTCGCTCGAACAACTGGCCGACGACGCGCAGTGGCAGGCCTGGAGCCAACCGCTCCTGCAGGCGCACGCGCAGGCCCCGCTGGAAGCCGGCACCATTCTGCTGCTGGCCCCCGAAGGCCAACGCGCCGGCCTGGATTCCGACAAGGTCGCCGACCGCCTCGGCAGCCTTGCCGCGCAATTGATCGTCGCCTCGCGCGCGGCAGGGGTCGTCGCCACCGGCGGCGACGGCGCGCGCAGCGTGCTGGTGGCCCTGCAGGCCAACGGCATTGCGCTGGTGGACGAAGTAATGGGCGGCGTGCCACTGGGCACGCTGACCGGAGGCACGGCCGCTGGCCTGCCCGTGGTGACCAAGGCCGGCGGCTTTGGCACCGAAGACGTACTGGTTCGCGCGGTGCGCGCGATCCGCGACAGGAGATTCAAGCGATGACACAAACCCCTCCCGCAAAGCTGCCCCTCTTGGCCGTGACCTTGGGCGACGTAGCGGGCATCGGGCCGGAAATCACGGCCAAGATGCTCATGGGCCACGACGAACTGCGCCAGAAGGCGCGCCTTTTCGTCGTTGGCGACGCAGACGTCATGGCCAATGCCGTGCGCAATCTGGGCGCCGACCCCGCCATCGTGCGCAAGATCGAACGTCCGGCCGACGCGACCAACACCCCCGGCTTGATCGAAGTGCTGCAGGCCGGCCCGTCGCTCGCGCACGTCAAGCTGGGCGAGATCAGCGCGGACGCCGGCGACGGCTCGGTGCGCTTTGTCACCACGGCCTGCGCCCTGGCGCGCGCCGGCGAGATCGACGGCATCGTCACCGCCCCGCTGAACAAGGCCGCGATGCACGCCGCCGGCCACAAGTGGCCCGGCCACACCGAACTGCTGGCGCATGAGTTCGGCGTCAAGACCTTCTCGCTGGTGCTGTCGGCCGGCGACCTGTACATCTTCCACGCCACGACGCACGTGTCGCTGCGCCAGGCCATCGAAGACGTGAACCCTGCCCGCATGCGCGCTGTCCTGCGTCTGGCCGGCTCGTTCGCCACGGCCTTGGGCCGCGCCGACGAACCCGTCGCCGTCGCGGGCCTGAACCCGCACGCCGGCGAAAACGGCATCTTCGGCAGCGAAGACGCCGACATCCTGGCGCCCGCCGTGGCCGAAGCCAACGCCGCGGGCATCCTCGCCGCCGGCCCCATCCCGGCCGACGCGCTGTTCCCGCAGGCCGTGCGCGGCAAGTGGAAGTTCGTGATCGCCTGTTACCACGACCAGGGCCACGCGCCCTTCAAGTCCGTGTACGGCGATGACGGCGTCAACATCACCGTCGGCCTGCCCGTCGTGCGCGTGTCCGTCGACCACGGCACCGCCTTCGACATCGCCGGCAAGGGCATCGCGCGCGAAGACAGCCTGATCCTGGCCGCCGAGCGCGCCGCGCATCTGGCCCCGGGCTGGACGCATGTATGGGAAACTGCGCGGGCACAAACCGGAGGTTGATTCCCATGGCGCCCGCCACGCACGACGCATTGCCCGATCTTGACCGCGCGGGAGACATCCCGCTGCACGCCCAGGTGGCGTCGCGGTTGCGCGGATACATCCGCACGAACAAGCTCGCGGCGGGCGCCGTGCTGCCCAGCGAGGCCGCGCTGTGCGACCGCTTCGGCGTCGCGCGCAGCGTGGTGCGCCAGGCCCTCGCAGCACTTGCCGCCGAAGGCCTCATCCAACGCGAGACCGGCCGCCCCGCCACCGTGGCGGCGCCGCAGGAGCACCGCCGCCTGGTGCAGCGGTCCACCGGTCTGTACGAACAGTTCGCCCAGTCGGGCGTTGCGCTGCGCACGCGCGTGCTGGCGCTGGGCCCGGCCGAGCCGCCCGCCGAAGTTGCCGAGTTCTTCGGCACCACCCGCCTCCTGATGCTCGAACGCCTGCGCCACGTGGCCGAAGCGCCGCTGGCCTACGTGCGCACGTGGCTGCCCGCCGACGCGGTGCCCGGCCTGCGCGCCGAACACCTGGCCGACGCCTCCCTGCACGGCGTGCTGACGCGGCAGTTCGGTCTGCGCCCCGGCGCCGGCCGCAACCAGATCCGCGCGGTCGCGGCGGACAGCGCGCTGGCGGCCCTGCTGGACACGCAGGCCGGCACGCCGTTATTGATGCTGCAGGGCCAGGGCATGGACCAGCACGGCAAGCCGCTGGAATGGTTCACCACCTGGCACCGCGCCGAACAACTGGTGTTCGACGTGGACGTCAGCATGGGCCATGAAAGCGTGCAGCCCCGGCTGCATGAAACCGCGCCCGAACCGCAGGCGCCGGTCAACGGACAGGACCCGCTGGCGCGCGCGCAGGCGCTGGTGGCGGAGTTATCGGCGGAATTGGCGCGACTGCGCGGGCAGTCCTGAATCACAACGCAACGCGCGCGATGCGGTTTTCAGCGTTCTGAACCGCTGCGATGCGCAGGCGCGTCAAGGCGCTTCAAGCCGCCTTCGCGCCGCTCCCGCTCGCCTTCCAGGCCGCCAACACGCTGTCGCAGATCGCCGGCGCCTCGCCCACATAATTCGCCGGATTGCCAAGACGATCCAGATCATCGTCACTGAGCATTCCCCGCGTCGCGGCATCGCTTTCCAACGCCTCGCGCAGCGCATCCCTGAGCGAAAGCCCGTTCGCAACAGCATCGCGCGACGCCCGTTCCACCAGCGCATGGGCGGGCAGACGGCCCAGCCGGGCGCCCAGCGCCAGCATGTAGGCCTCGCCCAGAATGAGGCCATCGGTCAGCGCAAGATTCTTTGCCATGCGGTCCGGATACACCTGCAGCCCATCCAGCACGCTGCCCAAATGGCGCAACGCCCCACCGGTCAGCGCGGCAAGCTGGGGCAGCACATCCCATTCGGCCTGCCAGCCGCCCAGCGCGCGTTCATGTTCCTGGATCATTCCCGCCAGCATCGTCGACACCAGCGGCGGCACGCGGATCGCGGCGGTCAGGATGGCCGCGCAGCCCACGGGATTGCGCTTGTGCGGCATGGTGCTCGATCCGCCTCGCCCCGGGCCCGATGGCTCGCTCACTTCGCCGATCTCGGATTGCGCCATCAGCGACAGGTCCCGCGCAATCTTGCCCATCGTGCCGGTCAGCACTCCCAGCGACGCGGCCAGGCTGGCAAGCCGGTCGCGGTGCGTATGCCATGGCATCGCAGCCGCGCCCAGGCCCAGCTCGGCGGCCAGCGCCTGCACCACCTCGTTTGCCGACGGTCCCAGGCTGGCCAGCGTGCCCGCGGCGCCGCCGAATTGCAGCAGCGCCATCTGTGACGTGTCCTGCCGCACGCGCAGCCGGCTACGTTCCAGCGCCTCCAACCAGCCTGCCGTCTTGGCGCCGAATGTCGTGGGCAGCGCATGCTGCAGCCACGTGCGTCCGACCATGATGGTGTCCCGATGCGCGCGGGTCAGCCGCGCACACGCCAGCGAGGCGCGCTCCAGCCCCGCGTCCAGCCTGGCCGCCACCTGAAGCAACTGCAGGACAAGCGCGGTGTCCAGAATGTCCTGGCTGGTCGCGCCCCAATGCACGTAGCGGGCGGCTTCGGCATCCACGCGCGCGACGGCCGCGGTCAGTTGCTTGACGAAGGGGATGGCGATGTTGCCCGCCGCCACCGCAGCCCTGGCAATGCCGTCCACGTCCAGTACGTCGCGGATTTCGCCACGCCGGCAGACCTCATTGATGGCGGTTGCGGCGCTTTGAGGAATGACGCCGCATTGCGCCTGCGCGCGCGCCAGGGCCGCCTCCACGGCAAGCATCTGGCCGAGGGTCGCCGCGCCCGAAAACAGCGACAGGATCGCGTCATCCGAATAGATGGATTCGGTCAGCCCGGAAAGGTTGCTCATCGTGTAGACCTTGTCGCACACCGGCTCAGATGTCGAAGAACACGGTTTCTTCCGAACCCTGCAGGACGATGTTCCAGCGCAAAACGCCCGCCTCCGCCGCTGTTGCCACTAGCGTGCCGCGCCGGTGTGCGGGCACTTTGGCCAGGATCCAGTCCTGCTCGTTGGCGCCGGGCTCATCCGGAAAGTACATCCGCGTCGACAGATGCTTGAGCAGGCCGCGCATGAAGACGGACACCACCAGATGCGGCGCCTGCATCTGTCCTTCCGGGCCGGGCACACAGCCCGGCTTGATCGTGGTGAAACGAAAGCCGCCGTCAGGCTGCGTCGCCACCCGGCCAAAGCCGCCGAAGCCCGCGCCGCCCTCGTCATGCCGGGGGTCGTCCGGATGCCCGTACACACCGCGCGCATCGGCCTGCCATATCTCGACCATGCCGTCCGGCACAGGATTGCCCTCGCCATCGATTACGCGTCCTTCGATGACGACGGGCGCCGCGCCCAGGTCGCCGCACCCTGCCGTCAGATCGTCACGGTTCAACCCGGACAGCCCGATGTGCAGATAGGGACCGACAGTCTGTGAACTGGTGGGATAGAGCATGCGTTACTCCATGGGGGTGGCGTTGCGGCCGCGCAGGACGATGTCGAAGCGATAGCCCAGCGCGTACTCGGGCACGGTGGTCTCCCAATCCAGCGCAGCGATCAGCCGGTTGCGCGCCTTGGCGTCTGGCACGCACTGGAAGATGGGATCGAACTCCAGCAGCGGGTCGCCGGGGAAGTACATCTGGGTGACCAGACGCGTGGCATAGGCTCGGCCAAACAGCGAAAAGTGAATGTGCTGCGGACGCCATCCGTTGTAATGGTTGCCCCACGGATACGCCCCCGGCCGGATCGTCTTGAACTGGTAGCGCCCCTGCGCGTCCGTGACGGTTCGCCCTTCGCCGCTGAAGTTCGGATCCAGCGGCGCATCGTGCTGATCGCGTTTGTGCAGATAGCGGCCCGCGGCATTGGCCTGCCAGATCTCGATCAGCGCGTCCGGCACCGGCCGGCCGTTCTCGTCCAGCACCCGGCCGGACACGATGATGCGCTCGCCGATCGCCTCCGCGGTGGAGACGCGGGTCAGGTCGTTATCGCCCTGTTTGACGAACGCCGCACCAAACATCGGCCCCGTGACCTCCGAAAGCGTCTGCGGCACGACGATCAGCGGTTCGTTCGGCGAGCGCAAACGCGTGGATCCATACGGATCGAAACGGTAGCCCGGCTGGGTGTCCCAGAAGGGGCGCCGGTATTGAGCAAGATCGGACATCGCGAAAAATCTCCAATGAATCGAGCTTCAGGTTGCGCCGGCGAGCGGCGCGGGAGGTGCGTTGGCGCCTACCCGCCAAACCACCGCGCGGGAATGATCACCAGGGCCGGAAAGGCCACCATCAGGAACATGACGAGAAACTCGGCGGCCATGAACGGCAGGACGCCGCGCGTCACGTCGTCCATCTTCATTTTCCCCACGCCGGCCACCACATTGAGCACGGTGCCCACGGGCGGCGTGACCAGCCCGATCGAGTTGTTGATGATGAACAGCACGCCGAAATACACCGGATCGATGCCCGCCGCGCGCACCACCGGCATCAGCACGGGCGTCAGGATCAGGATGGTCGGCGTCATGTCCATGGCCGTGCCCACCACCATCACCAGCACCATGATCGCGGCCATCAGCAGGATCTTGTTGCCCATGAAAGGCTGCAACATGTCCACGACCTTGGACGGCAGATCGGCCACGGTGATCAGCCACGCGCTGACCATGGCGGCGGCAATCAGGAACATGACGATGGCGCTGGTCTTGGCTGCCGACACGAACACTGCGTAGAGCTGATTGAGCTTGAGTTCGCGGTACACCAGCGTCGACACCAGCAGCGCGTAGGTCGCAGCGACGACCGCGGCTTCGGTCGGCGTGAAGACGCCCATCCGCAGCCCAACCAGGATAATCACCGGCAGCATGAGCGCCCAGATCGCCTTGCGGAACGCAGTGGCAATTTCCTGCGGAGACTTGCGCGGCGGAGGCACGATCTTTTCGCGCCGGACCAGAAACGCCCACGTCAGCCACAACGCCCCGCCGATCATCAGGCCGGGCGCGATCGCCGCCATGAACAGTTTGGAAATGGACACATTGGCCGCCACGCCGAAGATGACCAGGCCGATGCTGGGCGGAATGACTGGACCGATCACACCGGTCGCGGCAATCAGACCGCCCGCGGTCTGCTTCTTGTGGCCGGCGCTGACCATCATCGGCAGAAGCAGCGCCGTCAACGCGGCGGCGTCCGCCACAGCCGATCCAGACAGCGCCGACAGCAGGCAGCCCGCCATGATCGTGACGTAGCCAAGCCCGCCCTTCACGTGCCCGACCAGCGCCAGCGCAAGATCGACGATTCGGCGCGACAGCCCGCCCACGTTCATGATTTCGCCGGCCAGCATGAAGAACGGCACCGCCAGCAGCGGGAAGCTGTCCGCCCCGCCAATGACGTTCTGCGCGAGGATCTGCGCGTCGAAGATGTCCAGATGCCACATGAGCGCCACGCCGCTGGCCAGCAGCGCAAAGGCGATCGGCACACCCAGCGCCATGACCCCCAGCAGCGATCCGATGAACACGGCGATCGTCATGCGCTTCTCCCGGGCGCGCCGTTGCCGGCATCCTCGAGAATCTGCTTGAGCTGCACCGCCTCTTCGGATTCCTGGACCATGATCAGATCCTGGTCCTGCAGCTTGCCGGCGAGCACGCGGTACAGATCCATGGCGATGATCAGGCCCGCCATCACCGAGAACACCAATCCGGCCACGTAGACAATGGCCATCGGCAGGCCGCTCACGGGCGCGCTGACGTCCGCATTGATCACCGCCTGATCCCAGCTTCCCTTGAACATGAGGCTCACGATGTAAAGCATCAGGACCTGTCCCGCGACGAGGCAGATCTTCTTGCCCGCCGTGGGCAGCTTGGCCACGACCATGTCCATGCCCAGGTGGCCGCGCTCCTTCAGGGCGATGACCGCCCCTAGAAACGTCAGCCAGATAAACATCCAGCGCGACAGCTCTTCCGACAGCGTGATGCCGGAGTTAAAGCCGTAACGCGCCACGACATTGCCGAAGACCAGCACCACCATCGCCGCCAGCAGCAAGGCGATGGCGAACTCCAGCACACGGCAGACCGCGCCGATGAATCTGTCTATGACGACCATGGCCAGCCTCCTTGCGGCGTCGGATGCGCGGGCGCCGGGCTCATGCCTTGGCGTCCTGCAAAAGCCCGACCAGGCCACGCAACGCCGTCAGGTAGGACTGGGGGCCCAACCCTTGCACCGTGCCGCGCACCGCCGGCGAAATGATTGAATGCGCGCGCCAGGTCTCACGGGCGGCGATGTTCGACATGTGCACCTCCAGCGTGGGAAACGGCATGGCCTTGATGGCATCGTGCAGCGGCACGCCGTGCTGGGTCAGCCCGGCAGGGTTCACCAAGGCGCCCTGGGCGGAGTCGATGTTCTCGTGCAGAAAGTCAATCAACGCGCCCTCATGGTTCGATTGCAGCGTCGACAACTGGACGCCCAGTTCCGCGGCCAGCGCCGCCAGGCGGTCATTGATCTCCGCAAGCGTCGTGGTTCCGTAGATGTGCGGCTCGCGGCGGCCGAAAAGGTTGAGGTTGGGGCCGTGCAGGACAAGGATCTTCATGATGGGGATGCCGGTGCGGGTTACTTGCGGATGCGGGCGAGTTCGTCGTTGTAGAGCTTGACGATCGCGGGGTCGTAGCTGCTGGTGAAGTGCTCGATCACCGGCTTGACGACCTGCTGCATGCGCGCCTTTTCGCCCGGTTCGATTGTGTTGAACTGGATGCCCTTGGCCTGCAATTCCGTCACGGCCTTCTGCGCGGCGGCCCGGCTGACTTGGCGCTGGTACCCGCGCGCTTCAGTAGCTGCCTCTTGCAGGATCTTCTGCTCGGCGGGCGACAGCTTGTCCCAGAACTTCTTGCTGACCAGCACGATATTCGCGGCATACACGTGGTTGGTCGCGCTGACGTACTTCTGCACTTCGTAGAACTTGTTGGACAGGATCACCGAATAGGGATTTTCCTGGCCGTCGACCGCCCGCGACTCCAGCGCCCCATACAGCTCTGCAAAGGGCATCGGCACGGGATTGGCCTTGAACGCCTTGAACGTATCGAGGAAGACAGGGTTGGGAATCACGCGGATCTTCAGGCCCGCCAGATCCTCCGGCTTGCCGATGGCATGCTTGGAGTTCGTGACGTTGCGAAAGCCCAGATCCCAGAAGCCCAGCGCGACCAGGCCTTTTTCGGGCAGCTTGGCTATCAGCGCCTGCCCCAGCGGGCCGTCCAGCAGCGCGTCCGCCTGGCCGAAGTCGGTCACGGAAAACGGCAGATCGATCAGCCCGAACTCTTTGACGATGCCCGCCAGCGACGTGGAAGCCGGCGCGGACATCTCCTGCACGCCACCCTGCAGCCCGGACTGCTGCTGCATTTCATTGCCGAGCTGCGAGGCGGGAAACTCCTTCACCTTCAGCTTTCCGCCGCTCTTGGCCGCCACCAGTTCCGTAAACTTCTGCACCCCCGCGCTGACGGGGTGATCCGTGTTGTTCAGATGGCCAAAGCGTATCGTGCGTTCCTGGATGTCCTGCGCGGAGGCCGTCATGGCGCTGGCGCACAGGGCCGCCGTCAATGCAATGCGGAAAAGGCTGGTCTTCATCGTTGTCTCCGGTGTTATTTGGAATTTTTTCGATGTCTGGCAAGACTCGGTAGTGGAATGTAATTCCGAGTGGAATAGTTTTCCACCTAGGGTTATCATCCATCACCCCATTACTTGTTGAGATGACATGGCCGGAGTCCTCGAACGCGCGCTCGCCGTCATGGAGTACCTGTCCTCCAGACCCGAAGGCGTCCCCCTCGCTTCACTTGCCCAGCAACTGGAGATTCCGCAGAGCGCCGCGCACCGTCTGCTGACAGACCTTTGCCGCTGCGGCTATGTGCGCCAGATCCGGGATCACGGCGACTACGCGCTGACAGCCCGCGTCGCTTCAATCGGGTTGAGCTATCTTGCGGCGACAGGCATCGTCGACATCGCCCAGCCGCTGGTGGATCGGCTGGCGGACATCTCCGGCGAACTCGTGCGGCTGGCCATCGTGGACAACGAAGAGCGGCTGACCTGGGTTGCGAAGGCGCAGGGCGCGCGTCACGGCCTGCGCTACGACCCGGAGATGGGCTCAGAAGCCAGGCTGTCGTGCAGCGCCTCGGGCCACGCGTGGATGCTGACGATGACCGACGAACGCGCGCTGGACCTGGTCTCGCGCCAGGGTTTCGGTTCGCCGGAGGAATACGGTCCCAATGCCCCCACCACCATCGCTGCGCTGACGAAGATGCTTCAGGCCGGACGCAAGCGCGGCTACGCCATGATCAACGAAGTGTTCGCGCCGGGGATGACCGCGATGGCAGCGCCCGTGCAGCGCAAGGGCGAGGCGGCCATTGGCGTACTGAGCATTGCCGGTCCGGCGATGCGCCTGACCGAAGCGCGGATGGAAGCGCTGGGTCCCGACCTGCTGGCGGCTGCGCAGGAACTGGCGCTGGCCAGCCTGGCATCGCCGATGTTCCGGACGCGCTTCCCGATGCAGGGCCGCAATTCCGGAGACGAGGCGTCCGCGGATTAATCCGCCGCCGGCTCTTCACCCTGCGCGGGGCCGTTTCCCCAGGTGCCCACGCGCGCGGAGCGCAGCAACGGCGAGGCGTCTCCGGCCTGCGCCAGCTCGCTTGCCGCGCGCAGCAGCGCCGGCCCGAATTTCTCCATGGCTTTAACGGTCAAGCGTTGCGACGGACCAGCCACCACCAGGATGCCGGTGCTTTGATGCCCGGGACGGCGGATGGGAGCCGCCATCGCGCTCATGCCGGCCGCGTAGACGTCCTGCAGAATGCTGTAGCCGCGCCGCCGATGCGCGTCCAGGCTGGCGAGCAACGTGCGGATCGACGTGGGGGCATTCGGCCCGAAATCCCGCGGTTTTCCCAGCCCCTGTTCGGTGACGTAGGCAATGGCCTGGTCTTCAGGCAACGTCATCAACCACGCGTGGCCGGCCGCGCTGCACGACAGGCGCAGGTCGATGCCCATGTCCGGGTCGTACAGCAGCCCGGATTTTGCGCCTTGCGCCTTGGCCACCAGCGTCAGGCGTTTGCCGTCGACGATGGCCAGGCGCACGAGTTCACCGGTTGCAGCGGCAAAACGGTCGATGACCGGCTGCGCGATGTCGATCACGCCGGACCGGCTCAGGAAACTCAAACCCATCGACGCCAGCTTGGTCGTCAATGCGTATTCGCCCCGCACCGACGTCTGCCGGACGTAGCCGAACTTCATGAGTTCGTGCAGGGTCCGGTGACATCCGCTGCGCAGTTGATTCAGGTCGTCCGCAATGTCGGCGAGATTCGCGCCGTCGGGATGGGCAGCCAGGTATTCAAGCAACGCCAGTGTTTTTTCGATTGCCCCGCTCATCGCGCTCTCCGGGTGGCATCCATGGAATCGTTCAATTTTTGAATTCGATCAAATTTTGAACCGGATTCAAAATTATGCCCTATGCTCGCAGCCGGGTATTCACACGATGGCCCGCCGCCGTAACCGCATCAACCGGACCTTTGCCAACGACAACCGAAGAAGGTGCTTGTGATGAATTCAAAGAAGACGTGCTTGCGCATCGCCGTGAATGCCGCAGCGACCATCCTGACCTGCCTTGCCGTGGCGGGAACCGCCGCCGCACAAGAGATCAAGGCGCGCACGATGAAATTCGCGTTCAGCCTGGCTGCGGACCATCCCCTGGGCCAGGGCGCGCAGAAATTTGCCGATCTGGTCGCCGAGAAAAGCGGCGGCAAGATGAAGGTGTCGATCTACGCCAATGCGGTGTTGGGTGGGGACCCGCAGAACCTGTCGGCGGTTCGCGGCGGCACGCTGGACTTCACCTCGATGGCGACGGGCCTTCTGGCCGGCATCGACAAGCGATTCATGGTCTTTGACCTGCCGTTCCTGTTCAACGACGCACGCGAGGCGTACGCGGTTTCGGACGGACCCGTTGCCCAGCGCCTCTTGAATGGCCTGTCCGATCACGGCCTGATCGGCCTGGGCATCTGGGACCTGGGCTTTCGCAACATGACCAACAGCAAGCGCCCGATCGCGCAGGCGCAGGACCTGCAAGGCCTGAAGATGCGCGTCATCGCCGCCCCCGTCTACATCGACATGTTCAAGACGCTGGGCGCCAACCCGGTGCCGATGACGTTCGGAGAGGTCTACGGCGCGCTGGAGTCCAAGGCCATCGACGGCCAGGACAATCCGGTGGGCGTGATCCTGTCCGCCAAGTTTGCCGAAGTGCAGAAATACCTGTCGCTGACGCGCCATATCTACACGGGCATGCCATTCCTGATGAGCCGCAAGACGTGGGACAGCATGTCGGAGGCCGAGCGCAAGATCATCCTGGAAGCGGCCGCCGAGGCCAAGGCGGAAGAACGGCGGATCTCGCAGGCCAAGGAAGCGGTGGCCATCGACGATCTGCGCAAGGTCATGCAGGTCAACACCTTGACGCCTGAAGCGGTCGAGCGCCTGCGCGGCGCAGTCAAACCGGTGGTGGACAAGTTCGCGGGCGAAATCGGACCCGACGTCATGCAGCAGGTCACCGCGGAACTTGCCGCTTTGCGGGCCAAGAACTGATCATGGCCATGCTCGGAAAGGCCGCGATCGCAATGTGGTGGGACATTGCGCCGGCTTGGCGCGCGGAGTTCGAAGACTGGCATACCCATGAGCACTTCCCGGAGCGCATGGGCGTTCCCGGGTTTCTGCGCGGCACGCGCTGGACCAGCGCCCAGGGCGGGGAAGGATTCTTCGTGCTGTACGAGCTGGAGGCCTACGAAACGCTGGTCTCCCCCGGCTACCTCCAGCGGCTCAACGCCCCCACGCCGTGGTCCACGAAGCTCATGCCGCAGCACCGCAACATGATCCGCAGCCAATGCCGCGTGGTCGAGAGCGTCGGCGGCGGCTTGGCCAGATATGCTCTGACGATTCGCCTGTCCCCCTTGCCGGGGTCGGAGGAAGCGCTGCGTGCGTATCTGAAGGCGCATGCGGCGGCCGCGGCGGCGCAGCCGGGATTGTCCGGCGCGCATCTGATCGTGACGGACACGCCGGCAATGAACGCCACCACGGAACAGAAAATACGCGGCGGAAAAGACCGCGCGGCCGACTGGATCTACGTCGTCAATGGTTATGCGATCAACGCGGTGACCGCCTGCGACGGCGACATTCTGAACTCGGCCCAGATGCGCGCGATGACGGGTGGTGGCCCGGCGTGGTCAGACGTCTATTGCCTGTCCCACACACTGGAGCGTGCGGGGGCAAGGTAGTTCCCTGCCCCGCGCCCTGCCCCGTCACCGCCCGGCGCGATGCCGATCAGCGCACCATGCAAGGCCGCTTGTTGTCGAACTTCCACCCAGGCACCAGATACTGCATCGCCGTAGCGTCGTCGCGCGCGCCCAGGCCGTGCTGCAGATAAAGCTGATGGGCGCGCTCGATCGCGTCCATGTCCAGCTCGATGCCCAGCCCGCCGGTCTGCGGCAGCTCGACATAACCGTTGCGGATTTGGAGCGGGTTGCGGGTCAGGTGCTGGCCGTCCTGCCAGATCCAGTGCGTGTCGATCGCGGTGACGCGGCCCGGCGCGGCGGCGCCCACATGCGTGAACATCGCCAGCGACACGTCGAAGTGGTTGTTGGAATGCGAGCCCCACGTCAGGCCGAACGCCTGGCAGGTTTGCGCCACGCGCACCGAGCCCTGCAGGGTCCAGAAATGCGGGTCGGCCAGCGGGATGTCGACCGATTGCAGCGACAGCGCATGCGCCATCTCGCGCCAGTCGGTGGCCACCATGTTGGTGGCGGTGGGCAGGCCGGTGGCGCGGCGGAATTCGGCCATGACCTCGCGGCCGGAAAACACGCCTTCGGCGCCGCACGGGTCTTCCGCATAAGCCATCACGCCATGCAGGTCGCGGCACAGGCGCACCGCGTCCTTGAGCAGCCAGCCGCCGTTCGGGTCGAGCGTGACGCGCGCCTCGGGAAAGCGCTCGTGCAAAGCGCGGATGGCTTCGACCTCTTCTTCGCCGCGCAGCACGCCGCCCTTGAGCTTGAAGTCCTGGAAGCCGTAGCGTTCGTGGGCCGCCTCGGCCAGCCGGACGATGGCCTCGGGCGTCATCGCCTTTTCGTGCCGCACGCGCAGCCAGCCTTCGGCGTCGGGCGCCGTCTGGTAAGGCAACGGCGTTTGTGCTGAGTCGCCCACGTAGAACAGATAGCCCAGCATCTGCACGGACGTGCGCTGCACGCCCTCGCCCAGCAGCGCTGCGACAGGCACGCCCAGGTGTTGCCCCAGCAAGTCCAGCAAGGCCGATTCCACCGCCGTCACGGCATGGATCGCCACGCGCAGGTCGAAGGTCTGGGCGCCGCGGCCGGCGCTGTCCAGCCCAGCGAAGGCCTGGCGCATCTGATTCAGCGTGTGCTGATAGTTGCCGATGGAGCTGCCCGCGATCAGGGCGCGTGCGTCCTCCAGCGTGGTGCGGATCTTTTCGCCGCCGGGGACTTCGCCCACGCCGGTGTTGCCCGCGCTGTCGGTCAGGATGACCAGGTTGCGCGTGAAGTAAGGGGCGTGAGCGCCGCTCAGGTTGAGCAGCATGGAGTCCTGGCCGGCCACCGGCACGACGCGCATGCCGGTGATCGTGGGCGTCGGGGAGGCTAGGGATGCGTGAAGAGTCATGATTGCTTCTTGAAAAAGCCCGGCCGCCACGGCCGGGCGCGTTGCGTCATTGCACGGAGATGCCGCCGGTCTCGATGACCTGCTTCCAGCGGGCGCTTTCCTGTTGCTGGAATTTCGTGAAGGCTTCGGGCGAGTTGGCGACGACCTCCAGGCCGATGTCGGTGAAGGGCTTGCTGATCGCCGGATCCTTCAGGGCGGCGGTCAGGGCGGCGGACAGCTTGTCGCGCACGTCTGCGGGCAGGTTCTTCGGGGCCACGACGGCCTGCCAGGCGTAGACGTCGACGCCCGGCACCGATGCTTCGGCGAACGTGGGCACGTCGGGCAGCACCGGCGAACGCTTGGAACCCGTGACGGCGATGGCCTTGAGCTTACCGGACTTGATGTGCGGCAGCACGGCATTCACGTTCTGAAAGGACATCTCCACCTGATTGCCCAGCAGATCGGAAATGGCCGGTGCGCCGCCCTTGTACGGCACGTGCAGGCCCTTCGTGCCGGTCTTCTGCCAGAAGAGTTCGGCAGTCAGGTGGTCGGACGACCCCGCGCCCGACGTCGCGAAGCTGATCGCGCCCGGCTTTTCCTTCAGCAGCGCCAGCACGTCCTGCACGCTGTTGACCTTGGAGGCGAGCTGCGGGCTGACCACGAGCACGTTGGGGGTCTGCACGGCCACGGTCAGGTACGTGAAGTCCTTGGCCGGATCGTAGGTGATGCCCTTCATCAGGTGCGGCGCCACCACCAGCGGCGCCAGCGACGTGACCATCAGGGTGTAGCCGTCCGGCGCGGCGCGGGCCACCTGCGAGGCGCCGATCGTGCCGGTGGCGCCGGCCTTGTTTTCCACGACGAAGGATTGCTTGAGCTGTTCACCCAGCTTGTTGGCCAGCGCGCGCGCCACCGAATCGGTCGCGCCGCCGGGCGGGAACGGCACGACGACGGTGACGGCCTTGTCTGGCCAGGCGTGCGCCACGCCGGCTGCGGCCATCAGGGTCAAACCAACAATCCACTTGCGCGCGTTGCTCGTCATTACTGTCTCCGGTATAGGTTCTTTTATGGGCGTTAACGTTAACATTTCTTTTGTTAACGTTAACATCGCGGCCTTTTTAGAATATTTCTTCGCCCTCTCCGGCTACTATCCGGACAAACCCTAACCGCCTCCGGCCCGCAAGACCGGCGTCTGCAGGTAGGCTTGACCCCAGTTTCACGTCCGTTCCTGTTCCCTTTACGATGCGCCCGTCCCGAATGCCGTCCGCCGATTCGCCTTCCCGCTCCCCGGAGCGCGCCAACGTCACCGTGCGCGAGGTGGCGCAGGCGGCCGGGGTGTCCATGATCACCGTGTCGCGCGCCATCAATACGCCGCAGCATGTTTCCCCGGCCACGCTCGACAAGGTCAATGCCGCGATCCAGGCGCTGGGCTACGTGCCCAACCTGATGGCCGGCAGCCTGCGCCTGTCACGCAGCAACCTGGTCATGGTGCTGGTGCCCTCGATCACAGGCTCGCTTTTCGGCGGCATGCTCACGGCGTTGACGCGGTCGCTCGAGGCCAAGGGCTTCCAGCTCATGGTGGGCCAAAGCGGCTACGACTCACCGCGCGAGGACGCCCTGCTGCGCGCCATCATCGGGCGCCGCCCCGACGGCATCGTGCTGACGGGCGTGATGCATTCGCCGCAAGGCCGGCAGCTCCTCAAGGCATCCGGCATCCCCATCGTCGAAACGTGGGACGCGACGGACGCGCCCATCGATATGCTGCTCAGCCTGTCGCATGACGCGATCGGGGCCGCGGTCAGCCACTATCTGCGCGACGCCGGCAAGACGCGGCAGGCAGTGCTTAGCGGCGACGACCACCGCGCCCGGCTGCGCGCCGAAAGCCTGGTCCGCGCCGCCGTCGATTCGGGCCTGCCCGAACCGCTGGTGCACTACATGCCCGCGCCGACGACGCACGCGCAAGGCCGCGAAGGCCTGCGCGCCCTGCAGCGTTCTGGCCAGGGCATCGACGCGGTGTTCTGCAGTTCGGACATGATGGCCGCTGGCGTCCTGACCGAGGCCGCGGCGCAGGGGCTGGAGGTGCCGCGGCAACTGGCCGTGATGGGCTTTGGCGACATGGAGATCGCCGCGTCGATGTCGCCGGCCATCACGTCCGTGCACGTGGATGGGGCCGCCATCGGCGCGCAGGCGGCCGAGATGATCGGCCTGCGCGCGAACGGCCAGCGTCCCGCGCAATCGGTGGTGGAAATCGGCTTTCGCATCGTGATTCGCGACAGCGCATAAATCTGGCCCGCAGCATCCTCGCAGCGCATTGTTGTCGCCCGGACAACACGGTGCGTCCCTGCGCGGGTCTACCGCGCCGCAACCGCCACCTCTAGGATCTGTCCTGACCGGCCACGCACCGCGGCGCGGCGATTCCAGGAGATCCCCACATGTCCACGCCCGCCATCGCGCCCCACCGCAATACGCAGGGAGCGCCGCATGCTGCCGCATGAATGGATCGCGCAATACGGCGTGCTGGCCGTGTTCCTGAACGTGCTGGGCGCATCGCTCGGCCTGCCGCTTCCCGTCATGCCCACGCTCATCGCCGTGGGCGCCAGCCAGGCGGCGACGGCCGGCGCAGCGGGCCACGTCGCCTTGCCGCTGGCCGTCGTGCTGGCCGCCGCGGTGCTGGCGGGCGTGCTGGCGGACCTGCTCTGGTTCCGCGGCGGCCGACGCTACGGGCCGCGCACGCTGCACACCGTGTGCAACCTGTCGCTCTCGCGCGAGGCCTGCATCAGCAGGACCGAGCGCTTCTTCAACCGCTGGGGCGTGCGCCTGTTGATCGTCGCGCGCTTCATGCCCGGTCTGTCGATGGTGGCCGTACCGCTGTGCGGCGCCAGCGGCAAGCGCCTGCGGTCGTTCGTCTGGCACGACTGCGCGGGCCTGGCGTTGTGGGCCGCGGCGGGGCTGATGCTGGGCGCAATATTTTCCGCGCGGGTGGAAGCGTTGTTGGCAGCACTGAGCGCGCTGGGCGGCCGCGCGTCGGTCGTAGCCATCGCAGCGGCGGTGCTGTTCCTGGCGTATCGCTATGCCCGGCGCGCGTGGGGCTCGAAAGCGGCGCGCCAGGCCGACCCGACCGCTCCTTGAACGGACGTCTGAAGGCAATCAGGAATCGACATCATGCACCTCGGAAAATCCTATCGCCTGTGCGAATTCGTGGTCTGGACGCGCCGGACCATCTATATCCTCGCCGCCCTCAGCCTTGTGCCCGTGCTGCTGTACCAGGTGGCTGGCATGAAATGGCTGACGCTGCCTTTGTCGGTGGTGACGCTGTTGGGCACCGCGACCACGTTCGTCGTGGGCTTCAAGAATGTGCAGACGTACACGCGCACGGTGGAGGCGCAGAAGATCTGGATGGGCATCGTCAGCGCCAGCCGCGCGTGGGGCATGCTGTGCGGCCACTATGCGGGTGACGCCGGGCGCGCCGCAGGGCTGGTCGACCGGCATCTGGCGTGGCTGACGGCCCTGCGGTATCAGCTTCGCGCGCCCCGGGTCTGGGAGTCCATGCAGAACCGGCCGAATGCGGAATACGGCAAGCACTACGTGATCCCCGAGCGCCGCATGCCGCTTGATTCCGCGCTGGCCCGTTACCTGCCGGCGGCGGAAATCGCAGCCTTGGCGGCGGCAGACAACAAGGCGGTGCAACTGCTGGATGGGCAAGCCCGCGCGGCCAGGCAACTGTTGGACGAGGGCGCGATCACGGCGTCGGAATACGCTGACCTGAACGGGCGACTGCGCGACCTGCTCGACCTGCAAGGGCAGGCCGAACGCATCAAGGATTTTCCGTATCCGCGCCAGTACGCGATCATCAACACGCTTTTCGTGCGCGCGTTCTGCGTGGCGCTGCCTTTTGGCCTGACCGCGCAGTTCGACCTGATCGGCGACGCTGCGGGCGGCTTCATGCAGGGCCAGATGGCGTGGCTGGCCGCGCCCTTCAGCGTCATCATTTCGTGGATCTACACCTCGCTGGAACAGGTGGGCCAGAGCACCGAAAATCCGTTCGAAGGCAATGCCAACGACGTGCCGATCAGTCAGTTGAGCACGATGGTGGAACGGGACCTGAGGCAGATGCGCGGCGCCACGGCGCTGCCGCCGCTGTGTACGAATGACATCGTGCTGTAGCTCTCGCGGCTCAAAATGGGAGACCGCCATGGACGTCCCGCGCGCTTGTCGCAGGCAGGCCCCTGCGGCAAAATACCTGCCTCCCTCCCCCCTCGTCCCGGCGCTGGCCCCCTCCATGACCGACTCTGTCGCCCTCTTCGACCAGCACCGTTCCCGCCTTTACGCCATCGCCTACCGGATGCTGGGCGCCGTGGCCGAGGCCGAAGACGTGGTGCAGGAAGCCTGGCTGCGCTGGCATGGCGCGGACCGCGCCTGCATCCAGAACCCGGAGGCCTGGCTCGTCACTGCCACGACGCGCCTGTCCATCGACCGCCTGCGCGCCGCCAAGGCCGAGCGCGAAAACTACGTGGGCGTCTGGCTACCCGAGCCGATGCTGATGGCCGCGCCGTCGACGCCGGAGCAGATCCACGAGATGGCGGACGACGTTTCGGTGGCGTTTCTGTTCATGCTGGAACGACTGTCGCCAGATGCTCGCGCGGCGTTTCTGATGCGCGATGTGTTCGACGCGGACTACGAGGACATCGCACAAACGCTGGACAAGAACCCCGCCGCCATCCGCCAGATGGTGCGGCGGGCGCGGCAGCAACTGCGCCAGGGCGCACCGCGCGAAACAGTGCCGCGGGCAACGCTGCAGCGTCTGTTGCAGGCGTTTGCGGATGCGATGCAGCGCAGTGATTTCAACGGGCTGCTTGCGTTGCTGAGCGACGACGCCGAGCTCATCGGCGACGGCGGCGACAAGGTCACGGCATTTGCCAGCCTGGTTGGCGGCAAGCGACTGGCGCAACTGTTTTATGCGGGCAAGCGCCGGTATCGCGACGCGCTGGACGTCGAGGTGGTGCAGGTGAATGGGCAATGGACCTTGTTGCGCTTCATCGATGGCGAGCTGGAATCCGTGCAGTCTTATGAGACCGACGGCGAGCGGTTGACGCGGGTGCTGGTGCAACGGAATCCGGATAAGCTGGCTCGTATTGCTGCTTCGCTCAAGCGTGCCTGATGAATTCAGGCGGGCGCGGTTTGAGGTTTTTGGGTTCTTTAGACGCCCGGCGCGGCGTGGGCCTGGGGTGGGCGGGGCTCCGATTGCGGTCCGGAGCCTTCGCTCCGGACTACCCCGTCCTCAACCTCGTCCGCCTTCGGCTCCCTTCGGTTTCCGTCGGGCGCATCTAAACGCCCCGCCCACCCCAGGCCCACGCCACACCGGGCTCTAGTTGATTGATCTTTACGGGCGCTGGGGCGGCTTGAGTTCTTAAGGTTCTTGCACACACTTGAGAGGACGAGAAGCATCTTGCGGGGCCCGCCCCCGGGCGGCCGCGCGGGCGGCCTTCGTGGGCTTACGCTGCGTCTTGCGTCGAAGCGATGACGCTTCGCGCGTGGCTGCTTCTGCGTCGGGTGTCAGACACCCTGGCGAAATTTGCGTCATGCCAAGTCCGACTCCCAAAGGTGTCAGACACCGGCAGCGATGACGCTTCGCGCGTAGCTGCTTCTGCGTCAGGCGTCTGATACCGGCAACGGCAGACGTTCTCGCCTACCTCAAGCGGCGCGTCCCCAATCGCCACTTGAACTCCAGTGCCCGATGGGCGGCGCGAACAGGTCGGCAGGTTGTGGCGAATCGTCGCGGCGCCGCCCATCACCGCCCCACCCTCCGTGACGGCGGACCATTAGCAAACCAATCCCCGCCAGCGCGAAGCGCACCCCGCCACGACGCCCCACCAACCCAATGCCGGGTTGCCGCCGCCCGGGCGGCAGCAACCCGGCGGCCCCGCAGATCTCCTTCCCTGACCACAGGTCTTGTAGCGCCCCAAACCAAAGACCCTCGTAGCACGGCGTCGTGGTCACCGGGGAGGCGAGCGCCGTCGATGCGCCCGAGGGAATCTGAAGGCAGTCGCCGAAGGCGACAACGAAGATGACGAAGGGGAAGTCCGGAGCGAAGGCTCCGGACCGCAATCGTGGGCGCTCGCCTCCCCGGTGACCACGGCGTCGGGCGACCTACGGAAACCACGGCGTCGGGCGACCTACGGAAACCACGGCGTCGGGCGACCTACGGAAACCACGGCGTCGGGCGACCTACGGAAACCACGGCGTCGGGCGACCTACGGAAACCACGGCGTCGGGCGACCCGCTGCCACCTAACCCTCGGCCGACCTGCAAACGTTGGTGCATACCAGGCAACACCGTGATCCCCTATACGGACCTACCGCCCCGCCCCCACCAAACCTACGATGGACCCGTCACCCCTCAAAGGACAAACCATGTCAAAGCTCACAAAATTCGTCTTGCCCTTCATCGCCACAGCGACGTTGCTCAGCCAGCCCACCCAAGCCGCCTCCCATCACGCCCAAGCCACCCCCAAGCCAACCGACCCCGTCGTCACCAAAGTAATGACAAAGGCCCTTCCCGACATCCCCGGCAAGGAAGCCCTGATGCTCGTCGTCGACTACCCGCCCGGCGGCGCCGACCCCGTCCACCGCCACGACGCCTCCGCCTTCGTCTACGTGCTGGAAGGCAGCATCGTCATGCAGGTCAAGGGCGGCAAGGAAGTTACGCTCAAGCCCGGTGAAACTTTCTACGAAGGCCCCAACGACATCCACACCGTGGGACGCAACGCCAGTCAGACCGAGCCGGCCAAGTTCGTGGTCGTCCTCATCAAAAAGCAAGGCGCGCCCGCCCTGACGCCGGTCGACTGAAGACGCCAGGCGGACGCCGCCCTTCAAACGCCAACAGGCCTTCCCCCCGGGGAAGGCCTTCTTTTTTTGCCCTCGATGTCACAAGATTGCCGCGCGCGCCGTCTTAGCTGTAGGATCAACCCACTTGCGGCGCCGCCACCATGTCGACACCCTACCCTCCCTCCTCCGACACCCCTTCGAACGGACCGGATTCCCTGGCCGACAGCTTTGCCACCAGCTATGCCGGTGTCATGGCTTTCATTGCCGTCGCCGCCGAGGGCAACTTTGCCAAGGCGGGCGACCGGCTCGGTATCGGCCGCTCTGCAGTCAGCCGCAGCGTCCAGAAACTCGAAGACCAGCTTGGCACCCGCCTCTTCGTGCGCACCACGCGCAGCACCTCGCTCACGCCCGAGGGCCAGCGTTTTTACGAACAATGCCACCCCGGCGTCGAGCGCATCATCCAGGCCCTGGACGACATGCGCGATCTGCGCGAAGGCCCGCCGTCGGGCCAGCTTCGGGTGTGCGCCACCGTGGGTTTCGGCCGCAAGGTCGTTGCCCCGCTGCTCATGGGGTTTCGTGAGGCCAATCCCGGCATCTCGGTCGAGCTGCTGCTGGACGACGGCCCCACCGACTTCACCACCGACCGGGTCGACGTCTCCTTCCGCAACGGCCGCATGGAAGACAGCCAGGTGATCGCCAAAAAGATCATCCCGATGCAGATGATGCTGTGCGCCTCGCCCGCCTATGCCGCCGCGCACGGCCTGCCCAGCAGCGTCGACGACATCGCCGACCATGCCTGCGTGAACTTCAAGCTGGCGTCGGGCCGCGTTTTCGAGTGGGAATTCAAGGTGGCCGGCCAGCTCCGCAAGGTGGCGCCACCGGGCATGCTGACGTTCAACGATGCCGATCTGGTGCTGCAATCGGTGCTGGATGGTCACGGCATTGCGCAGATGGCCGCTTACCAGGTCTGCGACCACCTGCGCGCCGGCACGCTGGTCGCCTGCCTGCCGCAATATGCGCCCGAGGACCGCGGCCATTACCTGTGTTTCCTGAGCCGCCAGCACTTGCCGGCGCGCATGCGCGTGTTCATCGATTACATGACCGAACACATCCGCGCAATGGACCTGCAGATATTGGACAGCCTGCTCGCGAAGCAGGCGTGAAGAAGGCCGCGCTACTGCGTCAGCGCGACCACGCTATCAATGCCGCCCTGCGCCATCTTGGAATACGGACAGAGGCGTTCCGTATTGCGCACCAGTTCTTCGGCAAGGGCCTTCTCCAGGCCGGGCAGGTGGATGTTGACATCCGCGGTCAGCGCAAACAAGCCATCGACCGGATCTCGCCCGAACGAAATGGTGGCTGTGACCGAGGCTTCGGGAATCGACAGGCCCGACCGCTCGGCCAGCATGCTCAGCGCGCCATGGAAACACGCCGCATAGCCGGCGGCAAACAGCTGTTCGGGGTTGGTTCCCCCGCCAGTGCCGCCCAGCTCCACCGGCAGCCGCAATTCCACGATCAGTTCGCCATCGTCCGAGATGGCAATGCCGGAGGCGCGCCCGTGCGCGGCCTCCCCGCCGCGCACCGTCACGCTGGTGGTGTACAGGGGACGGAAGTCGCCGCCCCGGTACTTGTCCAGGAGGCTTTGGGGACGAGGCCGCAGTTTGCTCATGTGGGTCCTTGTGCCCGCCGCTACTTTCTTGCGCCCGAACGGCTGAACCAGGTTTCGAAGTCGATCTTGCCCAGGCGGGGGCCGGATCCCGGCACCAGCGTGTCGTCGTCGAGCAGCGCGCCAAAGTAGCGCACGCCGGCGTCCGCCTGCACGGTGCGAGTGTCCCCGATTCTACCCATGTACCGTTGCGCCAGTTCCGACAGCCTGACCTTTTCGGGACCGGCGATCTCCACGATGCCGTTCACGGGTGCGCCCAGCGTGGCATCGGCCATGGCGAGCGCCACGTCGTCAGACGCGATGGGCTGCACGTAGGCGGACGACAGCCGCACTTCCTCGCCCTGCGTGCCGGACTGCACGATGCCGCCCAGGAATTCAAAGAACTGCGTGCTATGGACGATGGTGTACGGAATGCCCGCCGCCTCGATCAGGTCTTCCTGCGCGATCTTGCCGCGGAAGTAACCGCTTTCGGCCAGGCGGCGGGTGCCGACGACCGACAGCGCGACGTGATGGCGCACGCCGGCGCGCTTCTCGGCGGCCAGCAGGTTGCGGCCCGAGGTCTGGAAGAATTCCAGCACGGCCTTGTCTTCGAAGGACGGCGAGTTGGCGACGTCGACCACCACGTCAACGCCGGCCAGGGCCGCATCCAGGCCTTCGCCCGTGATGGTGTTCACGCCGGTCGCGGGCGAGGCGGCGATGGCCTCATGACCGCGTTCCGTAAGCAGCTTGACGAGCTTGGAGCCGATCAGGCCCGTGCCGCCGATGACGAGGATTTTCATGATCGTTCCTTAATTGAATTGGGCCTTGTCCAGCCCATATGCCTTGTCGGCGGAGCCCGGCACCGTCTGGAAGCCCACGTTCAGGCGGTTCCAGCCGTTGATGGCCATGATGGCAAAGCTGAGGTCCGAGATTTCCTTTTCGGACAGTTCACCGCGCACGCGCTCGTACACCTCGGTCGGCACGCCGTGCACGCCCAGCGTGGTCAGCGCTTCGGTCCAGGCCAGGCATGCACGTTCGCGCGCCGAGAACTGGTTCGATTCGCGCCAGATGGCGACGTGATGCAGGCGCAGTTCGCGTTCGCCCGCAATCTTGGCCTGCTTGATGTGCATGTCCAGGCAGAAGGCGCAGCCATTGATCTGCGAGGCGCGAATGTCGACCAGTGTCAGGATGGACTCCTCGATCGCGCCGGCCTTGGCCAGCATGCTGAATTCGACAAATTTCTTGAACAGTTCGGGCGACTGGGCAAAGGCGTTGAGACGTTGGCTCATGGTGACTCCTGGGTGGGTTGGGCGCTGCCCCGATGGGGTTATCGGGTTTTGCGCTGGCTTGTTCGACGCCCAAATCGTAGGCCGGCGCGCAGCGCGGCAGTAGCCCCGGCGCAGGGACCACGATGTTGCCGCAATGACAACAATCGCCCCGCGCGATCACCCCGAAAATACCCAGGCAATCAAGGCTCGCGCCCGGAAATCATCATGAACAGAAACGTTATCTCGATGCAGGACATCCATTACTTCGTGGAAGTCGCCAAGCGCGGCAAGCTGTCCGCCACCGCCGCCGGACTCGGCCTGCCCGTGGCCACGCTGTCCCGGCGCCTGACGCAGTTGGAGCAGACGCTGGGGTACAAACTGCTGAACCGCACCACCCGCAGCGTCAGCCTGACCGCGATCGGCCAGCAGTATTTCGACCAATGCGCGACGCATGTCCAAGCCGCCCTGTCCGCGCACGAAAGCATCCATTCCGGCCTTAATCATCTGGCCGGCACCCTGCGCGTGTCGGTGATGCCGGGACTGACCATGATCCTGCCGGCGGTGCTGAAGGAACTGCGCGAAACCTATCCGCAGATCTCGTTCGAGGTGGAGCTAGGCTCGGCCGGCGCCGCCCGCAGCGGCCATCCCTTCGACCTGATGCTGCGCACGGGAGAGCTCGAGGATTCCGCGCTGATCCAGAAGCACGTGGCGCAGGTGCAATGGATTCTCGTGGCGGCCCGCAGCTATCTGGACCGCTTCGGCCGCCCGACCTGCCCGGAAGACCTGGGCCTGCACGAGCGCATCGTCACGGGCGGCCTGCCGGACTGGACGCTGGGGGCAGGCGAAAGCCTGCTGAATGTTCGCGGACCGACCCACATCGGCACCAACAGTGCGGCGCTGGGCGTGCAGCTGGCCACCGCCGGGCTGGGGATCGCCTGGATGCCCAGCCATCAGGCGCTGTCGCAAACGCTGCGGGAACTGGCGCTCGAACAGATCCTGCCCGATTGGAAACTGCCGCCAGCCACCATCTACGCCCTATCCGACAATCGCGTGACGCCGGCGCGGGCCAAGGTGTTTCTGGATACGCTGCAACGGCATTTGCGGGTGAATTAGGCCCTGCCCCCTTACCCCAGCAGGTTTTCTCTGACATGCACCAGATGCCGCCGCACGGCCGCCATGGCGCGGTCCGCGTCGCGGTCGTGCAGCGCCTCGACGATCTCGCGATGCTCGACCTGATACGCCGCGCGCCGCTCGGGCGTCAGGCTCTTGCGCTTGAGTGCGCCCCACGTCGCCTGCGAGCGCGCCGCGGTCATCAGTGCAAACACCTTTTCGATGAAGAGGTTGTGCGTGGCCGTGGCCATCAGTTCGTGCAGTTTCGCGTCCCAGACTTCGAATTGTTCAAAGCTGGCTGCGGCCTCCGCTTCATCACAGGCGTTCTGCATCGCGGCAAAATCCGCCGGCGTGCCGTGCTGCACGACCAGCGCCGCGATGGCCGGCTCCAGCACCAGCCGCGCCGCCATCAGTTCGGCCGGACTGGTGGACAGCACCTCGCCGCGCAGCAGCGCCTCGGTCTGCGCCAGCGCCGAGGGCGGGTTGGCGTAGGTGCCGCTGCCCACGCGCTGCGAAATCAGGCCCTCTTCCTTCAATTGCGTCAGCGTCCGGCGCACGGTTGACCGGCTGATGCCGAATTGCTCGCTTAACGCGCGTTCGGTCGGCAGGCGGTGGCCCGGCGCCCATTCGCCCGACTGCAGGTTTTTGATGATGACCGCCCGCATGGCGGAGGCTTTGTTCATGGATGTCCCCGGATGATGACGCCGCAAATGATACCAAAACAGGCCAATAAATTCTTTTCCATCCGCGAATTAGCCGATTCGCCAAGACACGATTTTGGTTTATCCTGCCCAACACCAGCAATTGGGCCTGAGAATCGGCCGATTGGTATCTTTTGGTATGTCATCACGGGCGGCCCTGGCCGCCGTAGGAGCAAGCATGAAAATCGCGGTATTTCGAATCAACGGCGAGCGGCGCGTGGGCGTGGTGTCGGACGATGGCGGCACGGTCACCGCGCTGGACTTCCCGCCGCAACTTGCGGCAGCCGGCGCGCTGACGGCGGTGCAATGGCTGGCCGAGGGCCGCGCCCTACCCGCGAAAACGGGTCCGGCCTATCGCTGGGATCAGGTCGAGCACGAAGCGCCCCTGCCCGCGCAGCCGCGCAACCTGTTCTGCGTCGGCCGCAACTATCACGCGCATGCCAAGGAACTGCGCGATTCCGTGTTCAAGGACAACGACGCCAATCCGGAATCCTGGCCCATCGTTTTCACCAAGGTGCCGCAGACCGTGGTCGGCCCCTGGTCCGACGTGACGCTGCCCACCGGCATTTCCGACAAGATCGACTACGAGGCCGAACTGGCCGTGGTCATCGGCAAAGGCGGCCGCAACATTTCGCGCGCCGAAGCCATGAGCCACGTCATTGCCTACACCGTCGTCAATGACGTCACCGCGCGCGACGTGCAGATGCGCCACCAGCAGTGGGACCTGGGCAAGTCGTTCGACACCTTCTGCCCCATGGGCCCGTGGCTGGTCACCGCCGACGAACTGGACGGCCGCCGGACGCGCGTGCGCTGCTGGGTCAATGGCGAACTGCGCCAGGACGGCAACACGGAAGACCTGATCTTCGACATCCCCACGCTGATCGAGACCTGCTCGCGCGGCATCACTCTGTACCCCGGCGACGTCATCGCCACCGGCACGCCCGCGGGCGTGGGCCAGGGTCTGAACCCGCCGCAGTTCCTCAAGCACGGAGACGTCGTCCGGATCGAAATCGACGGCATTGGACGCATCGAAAACCGATTCGTCTGACGCCCGCGTAAACGAGCGCCGGTCACAAGAAACCGGCGCCGCGCAGCAAAAAACCTAAGGAGTGAGACATGAACCTGCGCTGCAAGCATGTAGCCAGACGGGCGGCCGCGGCCGCCTTGCTATGCCTCGGGGCCACGGCCGCGACGGCCGCCGGGTATCCCGAGCGGCCCGTCACGATGGTGGTGCCCTTCCCGCCCGGCGGCGTCGCGGACACCATCGCCCGGCCGCTGGCGCAGGCCCTGGGCGACAAGCTGGGCCAGCCCATCGTCATCGAAAACAAGGGCGGCGCGGGCGGCGCCATCGGCATTGGCCAGGCGGGCCGCGCCAAGCCCGACGGCTACACGCTGTTGCTGAGCCTGTCGTCGATCTCCATCCTGCCCGCCGCAGACCGCCTGCTGGAACGCAAGCCGGCCTATCAGCTCGACCAGTTCGTGCCGATCGCCCGCATCACGGCCGACCCGACAGTGCTGGTCGTGCGCGCGGACGCGCCATACAAGACGCTGGACGAGTTCATCGACGCCGCTAAAAAACAGGGCGGCAAGCTGAGCTACGGTAGTTCGGGCATCTACGGCACGATGCACGTGCCGATGGAAATGCTGCAAAACGCCGCGGGCGTCAAGATGATGCACGTGCCGTTCACGGGCGCAGGTCCCGCGGTGCAGGCGCTGGTCGGCGGCCAGGTCGACGCGTTGGCAACCGGTCCGTCCAGCGTCATGCAGCTGATTCAGGCTGGTCGCGTGCGGCCGCTGGCGCATTGGGGCGACGGCAAGCTGGACAGCCTGCCCGACGTGCCGTCGCTTACGTCCAAGGGCTACGACGCCAGCTTCGTGCAGTGGTCCGGCGTCTTCGCGCTGGCCGGCACCCCGCCCGCCGTCATCGACAAGCTGCGCCAGGCCGTCAAGCAGATCGCGGCCGACCCGGCCGTGCAGGCGCGCATTGCGGGCACCGGCAGCCCGATGCAGTACCTGGACGCGCCGGCATTCGACGACTACTGGAAAAAGGATTCGGCCTCGTTGGAAGTGGCCGTCAAGCGGATCGGCAAAGTCGAATGACTGACGCTTGAGCCATGCACACGCAAGGGGGGCATCGCGCCCCCCTTTCGCGTTTACTGCACCGTCTCCCGCGCCGCCGCCTGGCGCGCCAGCGCCTTGCGGTCCACCTTGCCCACCGCGTTCTCGGGCAGCCGGTCGATCCAGCAGACGTCGCGCGGCACATAGATCCGGCCCAGCCGCGCCAGCACCTCGGCCTGTATCGCGGCCGCATCCGGGGCGGTTTCGCCATTGCGTTGCACGAAGATCACCGGCGTCTCGCCCAGGTCATCGTCCGGCGCCCCCACCACGCAGCAGGCCGCGATGCCCGGCATTCCGGTGACCACGCCTTCGATCAGCGCGGGCGAGATGTTCTCGCCGCCCCGGATGATCACGTCCTTGATGCGGCCGGTGATGGTCAGGTAGCCCTGCGCGTCAAAGCGGCCCAGGTCGCCGGTGCGCAGCTGCCGGGGCGCGCCCGCGTCCGCGCTGTCCACACCCAGATAGCCCAGCATCAGGCTGTCGCCCGCGATGCAGATCTCTCCTTCCGCGCCGGCCGGCGCCACGCTGCCATCGGGCAAGCGCAGGGTTACGTCCTGTCCTTGCAGCACCGTCCCGACCGATCCCACGCGCCGCGCATCGGGCGGATTCATCGTGGACGTGCAGGTGGCCTCAGATAGCCCATAAGACACGACGAGCGGACACCCAAGAAAGGCTTCGATCCGCCGATGCAAGGCCTCGGTGATGGGCGCCGATCCGCACCGCGCAAAACGCAGCACGGCGAGGCTGTCCGGATCGAACGTCAGTTCCAGCATGCGCGCATACATCGTCGGCACGCCGGTGATGATCGTGGGCCTGAAAGCGTCCAGCAGACCGGGCATGTCCTGCGCGCGGAACCGGCCGGCCAGCGCTACACTGGCGCCTGCCAACAGCGGCGTGAAGATCTGGTTGTTCAGCGCGTTGGTGTGATGCAGCGGCATGACGTGCAGCAGGCGATCCGAAGGCGTCAGCCCCGTGTGCGCCAGCACGCCGCGCGCGTTGTTGACCAGGCCTTGATGGGAAAGCAGCACACCCTTCGGATTGCCCGTGCTGCCCGACGTGAAGAGCAGCAGCCCCGGCGCCTGCGGCGCAATGTCCGCGCCCGCCCAGTCCGGGGTATTCGACGCCACATTCGACGCCACCTTAGCGGCATCCAGCACGCGAGCTTCCGGCAGGCCGCAGGCGCTGGCCGTGGCGGCGTTGTCGGCATCCGCCAGCATCCACGTCAAGCCCACCGCCACCACGCGCCGCGCGGTTTCCTCGACCGACAGTCGCGGCTCGAGCGGACACGGACAAGCGCCCGCCGCCATGACGCCCAATAGGGAAACCACCTGCGCCAGCGAGCGCTCCATCGCCACGCCGACGTAATCGCCCGGCGCGACGCCGGCGGCGCGCAGGCCACCCGCCGCCTGTCCCACGCGGCGGCGCAGGTCCGCGTAGCTGACCGTTTCCTCGGCGGTCACCAGCGCAGGGCGCGCTGCCCATTCCGGCTGGTCCCACAAGCGCGCAAACGCCGCCACGATCGTGGCATCGGCAATCGTCATGATTACTCCCCCTGTACCGGGCTCGTTGATGCGTGGCGCTGTCAGCGCAATGCGACGGCGGCGTCGCGTTCGAACTGTCCGTCGGCGTCCAGCTCGCGCAAGGCGCGCGCTTCCTGCTCGGTCGGCGGTTCGGTCGGGCCCGCGCCGCTGGCGTCGAACTCGAAGCCGGTGCGTTCGCGTACTTCAGACAGGCTGGACTCCGGATGCCACGACTGCAGGGCCAGCCGGCCGTCGCGCTTGATGAACACCGCAATCGGCGTCACCACGCCATGAAAGCCGCCCCACGACGTCATGAAGTCCAGCTTGGGCACGAACGTGCGGCGCGAATGCTCGGTGCGCCAGGTGCAGGCGCGCTTGGCCGTGGGCAGCATCACCGCCCCGCCGCCCCCGCCCGGCAGCCGGACCTTGGGTTCATGCCAGTCGCCGATGCACGAGTTGTTGGCGCAGCCCGCGCCGTCGATCTGCGCGGCGCCCAGAAAGGTCAGGTCCATGCGGCCGCGCGTGCACAGGTCGTAGAAATCTTCGTTGGAAAAGATCGACGCGGTGTGCTCGGCCAGCACCGGATCCGAACTGGACAACGGAATGTGCGACGGCCGCGGGTTCACGCCGCCCGCCACGTTGATGTACACGAAGTCCCAGTCGTACGCGCGCTTGGCCAGCAGGCACGCCAGCATCGGCATGGTGGAATTCACGCCGCTGAAGGTGATTTCGTCAGGACGGATGAATCGCGCCAGATTGGTGACGATGTACGAAAAGCCCGACCATTGCTCAGCCATGATTTCCCTCCCGCGCTTCGGGCGCCGCGGCCATATGCGCGCGCAGATCGCTGTTCTTGTCCATGTAGGTTTCCACCGCCGGATAGTCGATGGCGTAATCGGGCCAGCACGAACCCGGCCACGCGCCCTGCGGCACGACCGCGAAGGCTTGCACCATGAAATACGGCACCAGCGTGGACTCGGGCTGCGCCTCGAACACGGCGCTGTCCACCTGCTTTTCGGCCACGACCAGCACGCTGCCCGCGGCGCGCGACATGATGCGGTCCCAGTGCGCCGTGCCCTGCACGCGCACGTTGCCCAGCGCATCCACTTCGGACGCCTGGATCACGGCGAAGTCCGGCCGTATCGCCGGCACCACCCAGGTCTTCTCGCCGCTGCCGTACGGATCGTCCAGGCATTTCCAGCCGTTCAGCTCCGGCAAACCGCTGCCATGCAGACCGCCGCAGGGCTGGAACGGCACGCCAAAGGCCGCCGCGCGCAGCCCGGCCGTCAGGCTGGCGCAAGCGTGTTCCTCAAGTTCGATCTCGTGGCGCTCCACGGCGCGCCGATACCACGGCGCCAGCCCGAAGTTGCCTTCCATCGCGACGATGCCCGCGCGTACGCGGCGCAGCACGCCCGCGCGGCACAGGATGTCCACGTCATAGCCCGGCGACTGCTTGATCAGTTCAAGATCGCGCTTTTCCTGGCGGATCAGTTCGCGCACAAAGGCGAACGGTCCGCGGTGCAGAAAGCTGCCGCCCAGCGCGATGGACGCCCCGTTGGGCACCAGCGCCGCCAATTCCTGCAGGCTGCACTGCTTGTTCTTCTGGTTGAATCCTGAAGCCATTGTCTTCCTCCTGCTTGATGGGACGCGCTTAGCGCGCCTGCAGATACGCCGCCACGCGGTCCTTCAGGCCGGGCGCCGCGGCCGAACGCACCAGCCGCGCCAGATCCGTGTCCGGCGTCTCCTGCGACAGGGCCGCGTAGAGCTGCGTGCGGCTCGCGTCGGTCAGCGCGCTCGCCGTTTCCAGCGCAGCCTCGCCGATCTGCGGCCATTCCTGCGTCGTGGCCAATCGGCTGACGAAGCCATCGCGCAACGCGTCTTCGGCGTTGAATGTGGCGGCCTGTTCAAGAATCGTGCGCGCGCGCCCCGCGCCCACCAGCGACGCGAAACGCCGCGTGCCCAGCACCAGGCCAAACTTCAACCCGGGCATGCGGAACGTCGCATCCGGCGCGCTGATGCGCCATTTGCAGGCGCCGAACACGTCCACGCCCGCGCCGAAATTGCGCCCATGCGCCAGCGCCACGGTCAGGCACGGCGAGGCCGCCAGCCGCTGCAGCAGCGTCTCGATCCGCACGAAGCGCAGCAGCAGATCGCCTTCGCTCTGCGTCTGCCAATCGCCAAAGTCGAAGCCCGCGCTGAAGTTCTTGCCCTCGCCTTGCAACACGATGACCTGGGCACGTGCGCCCTCGGCCTCGTCCAGCGCGGCGATCAGCGCCTCAACCAGGTCGGCCGACAGCGCATTCATCTTTTCGGGGCGCGCCAGCGTCAGCACGTGGCGCGGCCCTTGCCGGTCGATACGCAGAACGCTCATTGCTTGCCTCCCTTGGCAGACACGCGCAGCGGTCCCAGCACCTCGTCGTTGTGCTCGCCCAGCGCGGGCGGCCGGCGGCGCAGCGCCGTGGTCTCGCCGTCAAACCGCACCGGCAGGCCAAACGTGCGGGTCTGCACGCCATTCGGCAGTTCCAGCGCCTGCACCCAGCCCATGTGCTCGACCTGCTGATCGGCCAGCACCTCCGAATACGTGTTGATCGGCGCGCACGGTACGCCGGCCGCGCGAAAGCGTGCCAGCCAGTCCTGTGCTTCGTGCTCAGCGAAGATCGCTTCCAGGATGTCGCGCAGCGCCGTCTGATTGCGAGCGCGGGCGCTGGTATCGGTAAAGCGCGGATCGCCCAGCAGGTCTTCACGCCCCACCGTCACGCAGACGGCCTTCCACAACGCCTGGTTGCCCGCGGCCATGCCGAAGTATCCGTTCTTGCAGCGAAACGCCTGATACGGCGCATTGCGCGGATGGGCCGATCCCAGCTTGACCGGATCCTTGCCGCTGCCGAAGAACTCGGACGTCTGCAAGGCGGCGATGCCCAGCGTGGCACCCAGCATCGGCACGTCGATGTGCGTGCCCTGCCCGCTGGCCTGCGCCGCGCGCAGCGCCGATGCGATGGCGAACGCGCCGTAAAGTCCCGCGGAAAAGTCCGCCAGCGGCACGCCGCATTTGACCGGTTCGCCGCCGGGCTCGCCGGTGACGCTCATGATGCCGCTCATGGCCTGGATGGTCAGGTCAAAGCCGCCTTCCTGCGAACGCGGTCCAGACTGGCCATACGCCGAGATCGAGCAGTACACCAGCCGGGGATTGGCCTCGCGCAGTTGCACGTAGCCCAGGCCCAACCGCTCCATCACGCCCGGCCGGTTGTTTTCGATGAGCACGTCGGCGCGCAACGCCAATTCGCGCGCCAAGGCCAGATCGCCGGGGTCCTTCAGGTTCAACGTCACCGACCGCTTGTTGCGGTTGAGCGAGGCGAAGTTCTCGCTGTAGCCGTCCGAGATGGGCGGCCAGCTGCGCAGCGTATCGCCGCCTTCCGGGTTCTCCACCTTGATCACGTCCGCGCCCATGTCCGCCAACAACATGCCGCAAAAGGGTCCCGCCGCGACGTTGCAAATCTCCAGCACCGTAATGCCGGCTAGCGCCGAACTGGGTGTCATGTCTGACCTCTCGTTATGAAAATTCAATATTTGGGATGCGGAAAACAGTATAAGACGCGGCCTTCAACGATGGCATCATCCAGACGCGCCGCCCGGGAAAGCCGCTGGTGTCCGGGGGAATCCTAGTGCAATCCCTAGGTGCCGCGGTTAATTGTTGACCAGCATAGCACCGTGTGGAATTCTAGGTAAACCATTTATTGAAACGTCAATCCTATTATTTAGGATTCACAAAAGAGGACTGCAGCGGCCCCGGCGCCCCGCAATCGCGAACCGCCTCCGTCGCATGCTGGCCCATCCACCGAGGAGACTTGCATGAGACTGTCGTGGCGTATTGCCCTGGCCAGCACGGTGCTGGCGCTGTCGGCCAACCCCGCATCGGCCGACAACTGGCCGACCAAACCCGTCCGCATGGTGGTGCCGTTTCCGCCGGGCGGCGCAACCGATGCGGCCGCGCGCATCTATGCGCAGCATCTGGGAGACTTCCTGGGACAGAGCGTCGTCGTCGAGAACAAGGCCGGCGCGGGCGGCGAGATCGGCGCGGAATTTGTCGCCAAGTCCGCAGGCGACGGCTACACCCTGCTGATGGGCGCAGTCGGCAGCCATGCCATCCACGCCGCCATGCCCGACAAGCCGGGCTACGACTTCGGCACGGCATTCGTTGGCGTGTCCATGGCCACCAGCATGCCGATGGCGGTGGCCGTGAACAGCAGCAAGATTCCAGCCAAGAACGTGCAGGAACTCATCGCGCTGGCCAAGAGCAAACCCGGATCGATCACCTTCGGGTCAGCCGGACCCGGCACTTCGCAGCACATGGCCGGCGAGCTCTTCCAGGCGGTCACCGGCACGCGGCTCATGCACGTGCCTTACCGCGGCAGCGGTCCCGCCATTACGGATCTTCTGGGCGGCCAGATCGACATGGTGATCGAAACGCTGCCCGCGCTGCTGCCGCAGGTCGCCAGCGGCAAGATCCGGCTGCTGGGCGTCACGACGGCCAAGCGCGCCACCGCGTTGCCCGACCTGCCGACGCTGGCGGAACAGGGGGTGAAGGATTATTCGGTTGCCACCACGTATGCCCTGCTTGCGCCGGCAGGCACCCCGCCCGCGGTCGTAGACAGGCTGTCGGACGGCATGCAGAAGGCCGCGGCGATGGAATCCGTGCAGCAGGCCGCGCTGAAGCTGGGCGCCGACGCGATCGCCACCTCTCCCGCCGACACCAGCCGGATGCTCAAGCAGGAAGTCGCGCGCTGGGCCGACGTGGTGCGTCTGTCGGCGGCGAAATGACGCGCGCCACCGCACTGGCCCAGCCGGCCACCTCCGAACTCGCCATTGTCGGCGGCGGCTCGGTTGGCGTCAGCTTCCTGTATCAGTTCCTGTTGGCGCTGCAAGCCGCGCCGGCCGTGCGCCCGCCGACGGTCCATCTCTTCGAACCGCAGGCCGACCCCGGTCCGGGCGGCGCGTACCAGGACGATTTGCGCAGCAACCTGCTCAACATTCCCGCAGGCAACATGTCCGCGCGCGCCGATCATCGGCTGGACTTCGTCGACTGGCTGCGCGAACAGGATGCGGACTGGCTGCACGGCTACGGCGTCACGGCCATCGACCCTGCCGACTTCCTGCCGCGTCCGCTGTTCGGCGCCTACATGCGCGCGGTTTACGAGCGCTGCCGCCGGCTAGCCGAAACGCTGGGCGTGACGCTGGCGCATGTGCCTGACCGCGTGCACCGCGTGGTCCCGCAGCCTGATGGCCGTGTGCATGTCCAGCCCGATCAATGTGCGCCGATCGTGGCGCGCCACGTCGTGCTGTCCAACGGCAACCTGCCTTCGCAGGCGTTTCCTGCGCTGGATGGCGTGGCAGGCTACTTCAACAGCCCTTATCCGGTGTCGGCGCTGGCACAAGCCATCGCGCCCGATGCGTCCGTGTGCGTCGTCGGCACCAGCCTGAGCGCCGTGGACGCCGTGGCTGCATTGCAGCAGGCCGGACACCGCGGCCCCATTCTGTGCGTCTCGCGCAACGGGCGGCTGCCATCGGTGCGCAGTCCGCACAACCGTGCGCCCGGCACGCTGCAACAGCTGAGCGCCGACGGCGCGCTCCAACTGGCGGCTCGGCACGGCGGCGCGCTGACGCTGGACGTCATCTGGCAGGCGCTGCGGGACGAGGTGATGGCGTTGCACGGCTCGCTGGACGACGATGATGTGTTGGGCATCGACGGCGACGCGCGTGCCGCCTTGGATGATGAAATCCGCCGGTCGGCCACGGCGCCGCGTCCGTGGCAGGCGGTGGCCGCCGCCACCAATGGGGCGGTGGACCGGATCTGGCATCTGCTGCCGGACACCGAACGGCGCCGCTTCCAGTCGACTTGGCGTTCGCTATGGATGGCTCGGCGCGCGACCTTCCCGATGCGCAACGCCTTGAAGTTGCAGGCATTGTTCGGCGCCAAGCAGCTTCACGTTGCCGCCGGCTTTGCCGGCTGCGATCACGATCCGGCCACCGGCCTGTTCCGCACACGGCTGCACACGGCAGGTGCGCACGTCGAACACTCAAGCCAGTATCTGATCAATGCCACGAGTTTTTCCGTGGACGCGCAGCGCACGGCCGATCCGCTGGTGTCCCAGTTGCTGCGCGACGGTCACGCGCAGGCCGATCCGCATGGCGGCCTGGCGCTGGACTACGGCACCGGCTGCCTGAAGAACGCCGGTGGCCACATCGTGGCGGGCGTCTCGGTGCTGGGCAGCCTGGCAGGCGGCACGTACTTCTGGACCACGTCCATGGACGTAAATGCCCGGCTGGCGCGCGATCAGGCCGGACGGATCGCGGCCACCCTGCGCGCCGCGCCCGCTACTGATCCAGAAATCCCCGGCGATATCCCATCCCCTGAGAGATGGACTGCGCACAGGCCGCCACATCCGGCGCAAGCTGCTTCATCCTAGCGGCGCTCAGACGATCCAGCGGCCCGGAGATGCCGACCGCGGCCACGGGCTGGTCCAGGCTGTTGAACACGGTCACGGCCAGCCCACCCACCCCTTCACGCCATTCGCCGCGATTGATCGCGTAGCCGGCACGCGCGATTCTACGCAGTTCGTCTTTCAAGAGCGGCATGGACACGATGGTGGACGGCGTGTGCCGCACCATCTGCTCCGCGTAGCGTTCGACGTAGCCTTCGGGCTGGTAGGCCAGGAGCGCCTTGCCGGTCGCCACCGCGTAGGCGGGCGCGCGGCCGCCCACCATGGAGTACGCGCGAATGGGCTGCGGGCTGTCGATCTTGTCCACGTACACCACGTCAAAGCCGTCCAGCACCGACAGGTGCACGGTCTCGCCGGTCTGGTCCGCCAGCGTGCGCATGTAGGGCGCGGCCAACTTGCGCACGTCCAGTTGCGCCAACTGCCTCGCCGCCAGTTCAAACAGGCGCACGGCCCCACGGTATCCGCCGCCGTCGTCGTCCTTGATGACGTAGCCGGCGTGAATCAGCGTCTGCAGGGTGCGATGCGTATTGCTGCGGGTCAGGCCCACGCGCGCGGCCAGCGCGTCGATGGTGCGCGGCGGATTGTCCACATCGGTCACCGCTTCCAGCACCATCAGCCCTTTAAGCAGCGTCTTGTCCATTCGTGATTTTTCCTAATATTTAGGACGGGAACATAGCACGAGACACGCCGCGGGAACAGCGGATTTGCCGCAATGCCCGCGCTAGGCCAGCGTGGCGCGGACAGCGGCAGAGCGGTCCCACAAATTGGGCTGGGTGGGCGACGAATAGCCCGAGACGAATGGCTTGGCGACGCCGGTGACCGGGTCGTACACATGGCGCGACACGGCGCCGATGTTGCCGCCGTACAGATGCACGCTGATGGAGACGCGGTCGGGATACGCGTTGGACACCCGGTGGATGTCGCCCTCGGCCGGCGACAGGCGCTCCACATCGCCGGGCCGCAGCGTCGTGGACTCGCCCGCCATGGCCAAACGCCCGTCGACGTCCCGCGTGAACCGCTGATTGATCTCCGAGCCGCGCAGCATGCCGACATAGCCCCAGACCTCGTGATCGTGCACGGGCGTCAACTGGCGGGGGCCCCAGACAAAGCTCACCAGTGAGAAGCGTTCCAGCGGATCGCAGTGCAGCAGGTACTGCTGATAGAACTGCGGGTGCGGGGCGGTACAGGCTTCGGGCAGCCAATCGTCGTGGCTCACCAGGTCCGAGAACGCTGCCTCAAGTTCGGGGCTCTGCTCCAGCGCCTGCGGCGTGGCCAGCCGCGTCGCGGTGGCGATAAAGCGGCGCAGCCGTTCCAGGCCGGTGGTCGATTCAGGCATTGCAGGTCTCCAGGCGGGATCAAATCCCAGAATGAAAAAAGAGTATCCACGATTCAGGACGGCGACGCACGCGTCTGCCGCTTCCGGCTCGGCCGAACATCGCGCAACCACGCTTGACATCCCCGTGGCGGCGCGTGCAGCGTATCGGACTGTCTGCAAGGTTGGAAATGAAAAACACGCATCACGATATTCCGCCCCCGCTGGCGCAGGCGCTGCGCGACGCGCGCCGCGTCGTCGTCTTCACGGGCGCAGGGGTCTCCGCGGAAAGCGGCATCGCCACGTTCCGCGATGCCTTGACCGGGCTCTGGTCGCGCTTTGACGCACAGGCGCTGGCCACGCCCGAAGCTTTTCAAGCGCATCCCGACATCGTCTGGGGCTGGTACGAATGGCGGCGCGCGCAGGTCCTGCGCGCTTCGCCCAACGCCGCACACCATGCCATCGCGACGCTCGCCCGCCATGTCCCCCAACTGACCGTCATCACGCAGAACGTGGACGACCTGCACGAGCGCGCGGGTAGCCGCGATGTCACGCATCTGCACGGCAGCCTGCATGCGCCGCGCTGTTCGCGCTGCGGCGCCCCCCAGTCCTTTGCCACGGAAACACCGGAAGAACCCGATGCCGGCCGCCGCATCCCGCCGCCTGCCTGCACGGCTTGCGGCGCCCCGGTGCGGCCGGGCGTCGTCTGGTTCGGCGAAAGCCTGCCCGCGCAGGCCTGGCGCGACGCCACCCTTGCCGTGCAACAGTGCGACCTGCTGTTCAGCATCGGCACCTCGTCGCTCGTGTACCCCGCCGCAGAACTGCCCCAGCTGGCCATCGCAGGCGGCGCCACGGTCGTGCAGGTCAACCCGGCCGCGACGCCCCTGGACGGCCTGGCCCACCACAACCTGCGCGGCGCCGCGGCCGAAATGATGCCCAAGGTGCTTGCCGCAGCGAGGTTTGGTGAGGATCCGTCGTAACCGGATCACACGTCTATGACACTTGCGCCACACTCGCGGGGAAACCCTCACTTTCACCATTACAACCGCGCTATACAGTGGTGTAATGAGCTTCGCTTGTGGAGATGATCATTCCGTTTTCCTGGAGACTTCCCGACGTCTTCGTACGTTCGCCAGACGGTGTGCTGCACCGTGTGGTGCGTCACGCCACGACCACGGAAACCATCGCCCTGCTTGAAGGCATGCCAAGCAATACCCATCTGGATTGCGAATGCAAGCTCGATAACGGCGAAACGCTGTGCTGGGTGGGCAACGACGAATACCGCCAGTTGAATGGCGGCGCCGTCTTTCTCGCCGTCACCGCGCACACCACACCTCGAGGCGAGTCGCGGCACAACGTCTCCGCCCCGAGCGATGAAAAGCCGGCCACCGCGCCGCGTGCCTCTCGCAAGACATTTGCGGGGGCTCAAGCGCGCCTGCCGCCCGCTGTAGTCAGTCTAAAAACCGGCAACGATTGGAGCCTGATCCGCGCCTGGCGCGAGCACCTGAACATCAGCACTGCTGACATGGCTGCCCGGCTTGGCGTCGATCACTCCATCTATATCGATTTGGAACGGCCCCGCCCGCGGCCCAGGCAGGTCATTCTTGACCGCGTGTCCGAAGCCCTCGGCGTTTCGCCGGAACAACTCGATGATTCATTGTTAGGAGGACAGTTTCATTAGCGCAGCGCGCGACGGCATTGCCCCGCGCCCGCGCCATGAATTGTTCAAACGACTTTGGCGCCGACACCTGACGGCCCGCGCATGGAGGTATTGAATATGCTCGGCACCGCAAGACGATTGACCGACGTGCTCGCCACATCGCCGGATGGCACGTTGTATCGCATTGAACGCTTCGTTTCCGATCCTGGCGCGTATTCCGCGCTGGGCACGCCACGCTTCGATCCAAAGACGCACTGCGTCTGCCGCACCAGTTCCGGTGAAAAGGTTGCGTGGCTGGGCGGCCAGACCTACCAGCTTCTCAAAAGCGGCACATCCCTGACCGCAGTGGACCGACGACGCGCCTGACGGCCGCCGCCAAAGCATTCCACGACAGCCCGCCCCGACAGCCCGCCACTACCGCCCGAAACGCGTCACGACAAAATCCACGAATGTCGTGAGTTTCGGCGGAGCCTGGCGGTCCTTCGCATACAGCAGCGTGATGGGCCGGGCCACCGGCCAGTAAGGCTGCAGGATAGGCACCAGGCGGCCGGCGCGCACGTCGTCGGCCAGCAGCAGCTCCGGCTGCAGCACGATGCCAAAGCCCGCCAGCGCGGCCTGCCGGAGCGCCTGCCCGTTGTTCGACACGAACCGCCCCGTCGGATACCCCATTTCTCCGCCCTCGTCCGTGCCAAGCCGCCAGCCGGTGCGCCGGCTCCAATGCGAGAAATCCAGGCACTGATGCCGCGACAGATCGCCCGGCACGGCTGGGGTGCCGTACCGCGCCAGATACGCGGGCGCCGCGCAGATGATCATCTGGTAAAGGCCGATGCGGCGCGCCACCAGGCCGGAATCCGCAGGCTCGCCGATGCGCAGCGCCACATCGAAACGCGACGCCACCACGTCCTCCACCATATCGCTTAGCGACAGCTCCACGCTGACGTCCGGGTAGATCGACAGGTACTCGGCGATCGCCGGCGCCAGCGCAAAGGATCCGAACGATACGGACGAGGTGATGCGCAGATGCCCGCGCGGCGCCGAGCGCAGCGCTTCGGCCCCCTGCTCTGCGTCGCGGATGTCGGCAAGGATTGTCTTGCAGCGCGCGAAGTAAGCCTGGCCCGCCTCGGTCAGACTCTGGCGCCGCGTCGTGCGGTTCATCAGCCGCAGCCCCAGCCGGTTTTCCAGGCCTTTGACATGCTTGGCCGCCATCGCAGGCGACATATCCAGCTGCGCTGCTGCGGCAGACAGGCTGCCCAGTTCCACCACCGCCACAAAGACTTCCATGCTGAGCAGGCGATCCATGGATTACACACTCCGAGTGTTGACTGATCCAACAATTCTAGGATTTTTCGGGCGGAATACGGCGCGCAGAATGCGTCCATGCGTCGGCGTCCTGCCGGCGCGCTTTATCGGCATTCCCGGAGAACCTCATGAAGATCATCCTCATCGGCGCAAGCGGCACCCTCGGAAGCGCGATCGCCCGCGAGCTGGGCCAGCGGCACGACATCATCACAGTGGGCAAGACCCGCGGCCAGTACCAGGTCGACGTGACCCGCAGCGACAGCATTCGCGACCTGTTTGAACGCGTGGGCAAGGTAGACGCGATCGTTTCCGCTACCGGCAGCCTGCATTTCGGGCCGCTTGCCGAGATGACGGCGGATCAGTTCAAGATCGGCCTGCATGACAAGCTGCTGGGCCAGGTCGACCTGGCGCTGATCGGCCAGCACTACGTCAACGCGGGCGGCTCGATCACGCTGACCAGCGGCATCCTGAGCGATGAACCCATCCGCTTTGGCGCCAATGCCGCCGCCGTGAACAGCGCCATCGACGGTTTCGTGCGTGGTGCAGCGGTAGAACTGCAAGGCGTCCGCATCAACGCAGTCAGCCCCACGGTCTTGGAAGAATCGCTGGACAACTATGGTCCGTACTTCCAGGGTTTCGAAGCGGCGCCGGCCAGCCGTGTCGCGCTGGCCTACAGCCGCAGCGTCGAAGGCGCGCAGACGGGGCGCGTATATCGCGTGTGGTGATCGCGGGCGTCGCAGCTGCCAAGAAGGCGCAAAATCTGCGGCAAAAAACGCGGAGAAAAAAAAGCGGCTTGATGAAATCATCAAGCCGCTCTTCGCGTACGCATTGCTGCGTCTTTCTGGTTGAAACCATGCTGTGAAGCATGACCTCGAATAAGTTGGCGCGCCCGGCAGGATTCGAACCTACGACCCCCTGGTTCGTAGCCAGGTACTCTATCCAGCTGAGCTACGGGCGCCCCGAAAGAGGCGTGTTTATAACACGAAAGAACCGCGCCATGCAAATCGGCCCCGTTTAAATGGCGTACTGGCACAGACAGCGCCCTGGCCTTTGCGGGATGTCAATGAAACACACGGCCAGGCAGCAGTACGCTGAGTTCAACAAGAACACATCAGGCAGACAGCATGGCCAAGAAATTTCCCCTGCACCCCAAACATCCCGAACGCATCTGCTGGGGTTGCGACCGATACTGCTCCACCGACTCCATGGCCTGTGGCAACGGCTCGGGCCGCACCATGCACCCGGCGGAATCGCTCGGCGAAGATTGGTATCTATTCGGAGATTGGGGCTTCGATGAAGCGGACGACAAGCCGCAATCGAAAGAAAAGGAAGAGGCTGCGCATTGATGCGATGGGGCTGTATTGGATGTATCGGCGGGATGCGCAGTTATTTGATGCGCATCGGTGTGATGCCCCACCTATTGATGCCCACCTATTGATGCCCACCTATTGATGCCCACCGATGTACCTCCACCAATTTGACGCGCAAAACAAAAAGGCCTTCGATTCAAGATCAAAGGCCTTTTCATTTTCTTTGCCGCTTTTACATCGCGGTGTTTAGACCGTGAAGTTTGGCGCGCCCGGCAGGATTCGAACCTACGACCCCCTGGTTCGTAGCCAGGTACTCTATCCAGCTGAGCTACGGGCGCTCCGGCAAAGAGGCAAAATTATATCAGAATAATCGTGCCATGTTTGTAGTGCAGTAAAACTTATCGCAGAACTTCTTGCGGCAACTTGTACTTCACTACGCCTGCTTTTTATTCCCTTTCTGGCAAGTCTGCGTAAAACGCAAACAACACAAAAAAGAACTTGGCGCGCCCGGCAGGATTCGAACCTACGACCCCCTGGTTCGTAGCCAGGTACTCTATCCAGCTGAGCTACGGGCGCTTGAAAAAGCAAGCCTTGAATAATAGCGTTGTTTCACGGGATGCGCAAGTCGGAAGGCGCGCGGATGACTGCGTACAGCTTCCCGACAGCGGATGGTCACATCGATAGAACGTTGTCTCTTTAGCCTAGCGGCCGTTAACGATGCCGGCTGTCATCCGGCGATCTTCGTGACGCAATGACAGTGCGCCACGTCATCCGCAAGCTCAAGAGACCTTTCATGTCCGACAAAGACAAAAGCACTGGAGAACCTTCCCAGGACGCCCCCAGCACGACGCCGGTGCGCGCCACGCGCCGCGGCTTTCTGACCGGCATTGCCGCACTCGGCGCGAGCGCAGCCGCGATGGGCGCGCTGTCCGGATGCTCCAACGACGACGATGACAGTCCTGCGGCGCCCGCCCCAGCGCCTGCGCCGGAACCCACGCCCGCCCCTGCTCCTGACCTCACCACGCAGCTGCGCAACAACGTCAAGACGCTGGTGGTGATCTTTGCCGAGAACCGCAGCTTCAACAATCTGTTCGCCAACTTCCCCGGCGTGGAAAAGCCGCTGTCCGCGCTGACGCCGGCCGACTACACGCAGCTCGATCGCGACGGCACGCCGCTGCCCGTGCTGCCGCCGGTCTGGAACGGCATGGTGCCTACGTCGCAGCAGGCCAACCACATTACTTATCAGGTGGATCAGGCCGCGGCCTACATGAATAACCTGCCCAACGCGCCCTTCGCGTTGCAGGGACCGCAAGGCGAGCCGCTGCCGCAAGGGGTGGTGACGCGCGACCTCTGGCACGTGTTCTACCAGAACCAGATGCAGATCAACGGCGGCAAGAACGACAAGTTCGTCGCGTGGGCTGATTCCGGCGCGCTCGTCATGGGGCACTACAGCGATTCGGCGTACAACCTGCGGCTGTGGAAGCTGGCGCAGGAATTCGTGCTGTGCGACAACTTCTTTCAGGGCGCCTTTGGCGGTTCGTTCCTGAACCATCAGTACCTGGTCGCGGCGCGTCCGCCTTTCTATCCCGACGCCGCCACGTCGGTCGCCAAGACGCAGATCGCGCAACTGCAAAGCGCGGACCCCACCGATCCGCGCCTGGAACCTAAGGCCACGTCACCCGCCAGCGCGCTGACCGGCATCCCGCAGTTCGGCGCCAGCGCGCTCACGCCCGACGGCTATGGCGTCAATACGATGGCCCCGCCCTACTGGCCGTCGTTCAGCCGCGATGCCACCGATCCGACACTGGCGGATCCAGCCAGCCCGCAAACGATGGTTCCGCAAACGCACGCCAACATCGGTGATCTGATGAGTGCGAAGGGCCTGGACTGGGCCTGGTACGCAGGCGGTTGGAAAGCCGCCGTCGATTCGACAGCCAGCACGGGCTTTCCGTCGTCGCCGAACTTCCAGGCGCATCACCAGCCGTTCAACTATTTCAAGAGCACGGGGCCGGGCACGGCGGCCCGCACGGCGCACATCCGCGACGGCGGCCTGGGTGATCTCAATTCCACCAACAAATTCCTGGCCGACGCCGAAGCGGGCACGCTACCGCCGCTGACCTTTTACAAGCCGCAGGGCAACCTGAACATGCACGCGGGATACGCGGACGTGGACTCGGGTGATCGCCACATCGCGCACATCGTGGACAGCCTGAGGAAGAGCAAGCAGTGGGAGAACATGGTGGTGGTGATCACCGTGGACGAGAACGGCGGCTGGTGGGATCACGTTGCGCCGCCGCAAGGCGACCGTTGGGGCCCGGGCACGCGTATCCCGGCGGTGATCGTGTCACCCTTTGCCAAGAAGGGCACGGTGGACCACACGATCTACGACACGGGATCCATCCTGCGTCTTGCCACGCGGCTCTTCGACCTGCCGATGCTCGATGGTTTGAAGGCGCGCGATGACGCCATGACGGCGCGAGGACAAGCGGCGATGGGCGATCTGACGAATGCGCTGACGTTCGGCGCCTGACACGGGCTGGCGGGGCGGCGATCCGTCGGGCGGCGATCCGTCGGGCGGCGATCCGTCGGGCGAATCGCCCTCTCTACGCCGCGCCCGCCTGCCCGTGCACCAGCAGCGCATAGATCTCCGCAACGCGGCCGGTCGTGATCCCCTCGCGTTGCTCCACCGCCAACGGATGACTCGTGGGCTCCAGCTCGATGTACGGCCGGATGCCGTCGTCCCGAAGATGCACGTGCGTCTTCAGTCCGATCGTGTCGGGATACGGATCGAGCCGCGTCGTAAGCCAGCCAAACAACGGCGGCGTGTGCGAACGCTTTGCCTCGTCCGACATCCGCACCCACGTCTCGTAGCTTTGCAGACTGAGCGAGACCCACACGCCCCACACGAAGGGTTCTGGGTGGCCCGCGATCGGCAGCTCGATGCAGCCGCGCACATAGAAGTGCTGCTCGTCGATTACGCAATCGTCGCTGCCCAGATCGCAACGATGGTCGCGTTCTTCGGGCGGTACGGCGTAGTACGTTGCGGGCGCATCGGCGCCGAAGCTCGGCAGGCCGTGGTGGAACTCGTCGCAGGTGGTGCACTTGAAGGAAAAGTCCATTGCTACTTTTTTCGGTGTGGGTTCTTGAGGCGTCCGGCACGGTGGCGTCCCGGGGTGCGCGGGGCCACGATTGCGGTCCGGAGCCTTCGCTCCGGACTTCCCCTTTGTCATCCTCGTCCTCGCCTTCGGCGACTCCTACGGATTCCCTCGGGCTTATCGACGCCCCGCGCACCCCGGGCCGCCACCGCACCGGACTCTAGCATTTGAAACCTGTCGGGCGCTGGGGCGGTCTGTGTGCTTGGCGTTTTTGCGCAGAGGTTCTTGGGCCAGAAGCATCTTGCGTTGCCCGTCCCCGTTCGGCCGCGCGGGCGGCCTGCGGTGACTTACGCAGTGTCTTGCGTTGGGGTGATGACGCTTCGCGATTAGGTGGCCTCGGTGTCTGGCATCCGCATCGATGGACTACATGCTTGTAGCGACTTACGCAGTGCCTTGCGTTGAGGTGATGACGCTTCGCGAATAGGTGGGACCTCGGTGTGTGACACCCGCATCGATGGACTACATGCATGAAACTGCGCCCTCCCAGGGTGTCAGACACCCATCCTGGCGAGGGCTGCCATTCTATCCATCCTCAATGGGATCCAGCTCGACACCGCAGCGCAGCGTGCGAGAATTGCAGATCGACTTACCGAGGGGCGGTCCGCGTGAAACACCTGCTTGTCAGTCTGGACAGACTGCATGATTTCGACGAAATCATCGACGTGCGCACCCCGCTGGAATACGCCGACGATCACATTCCGGGCGCCTGCAACGCGCCAGTGCTCGACAACGAAGAACGCGCCCTGATCGGCACGATGTACAAGCAGGTATCTCCCTTCGAAGCATCCCGCGCGGGCGCAGCCATCGTCGCCCGCAACATCGCCCGCCATCTGGAAACCACCTTCGCCGACCGCCCGCAAGGCTGGCGTCCGCTGATCTACTGCTGGCGAGGCGGCAAGCGGTCGGGCTCAATGACGTTGATGTTCAACATGATCGGCTGGCGCGCCCGGCAACTCGACGGCGGCTACAAGACTTACCGGCGCGCCACCCTGGACGGTCTGCAAACGCTCCCACAACCGCTGCGCTTCGTCGTACTGACCGGCCCTACCGGCAGCGGCAAGACGCGCTTGCTGCACGCGCTGCGGGACGCAGGCGCGCAGACGCTGGACCTGGAAGACCTTGCCTCCCATCGGGGTTCGCTACTGGGCGCATTGCCCGGCGCGGAGCAGCCCACGCAGAAGCGCTTCGACACGTTGCTCGCAGGCAGGCTGCGCGAACTCGACGCCAGCCAACCGGTGTTCGTCGAAGCAGAAAGCCGCAAGATCGGCGCGGTGGAACTGCCCGCATCCTTGCTGCACGCCATGCATCAGGGTGACTGTGTCGAAGTCCGCGCCAGCCGCGACGACCGCACGCGCTTCCTGCAGCAGGATTACGCGCGGCTGTTCGACACGCCGGATTGGCTCAAGGCGCAGTTGCAGCGCATGGTGGGACTGCACAGCCGAGAAACCATTAAGGGCTGGATAACGCTGGTGGACGAAGGCCGCCGCGAAGACCTGGCGCGCGAACTGATCGACAGGCACTACGACCCGGCGTACGCGCGCAGTTCGCAATCGCACTTCGTGCGCCTTGCGCAAGCAGTGCAGGTGGATTTCCGGCCGAACGACGCGGATGTGGTGGAACAGGCGCGGGCGTTGATCGGAAGAAGGACGTAGATCACCGCAACCGTATCGAGACTAGGACTACAACTACAACCAGGACGACGGCTACGCGTGGTCAAACGCGCACAATTACCGCGTAGAAAACAAAAAACCCGCAGAGCAATAAGCTATGCGGGTCTTGAGGCAACCTTGGTTCACTGGTGCAAGTGTCTTTGGCGGAGACGGTGGGATTCGAACCCACGATGCAGTTTTTAGCCACATACTCCCTTAGCAGGGGAGCCCCTTCAGCCTCTCGGGCACGTCTCCGAAAAGAGAACGAGATTCTAGCACGATTTTTTTGGCTCTTGCCCGCGATCGGGGCGTTCACGCAAAAAAATCGTGCCGGACCTGATTCATCAGACCTTGGTGGCCGGCGCCTGGTCCAGACCGAAGGCCTTGTGCAGTGCGCGCACGCCCAATTCCATGTACTTGTCGTCGATGATGACCGAGGTCTTGATTTCGCTGGTGCTGATCATCTGGATGTTGATGCCCTCTTGCGAGAGCGTCTGGAACATCAGGCTGGCGACGCCGACGTGCGAGCGCATGCCGATACCGACGATGGAGACCTTGGCGACCTTTTCGTCGGTGGACAGTTCACGGGCACCGACGGCGGGGATGACTTCGCGCTTGAGCAGGTCGACGGCGCGCGTGAATTCGTTGCGGTTCACGGTGAACGAGAAGTCGGTCGTGCCGGCCACGGACTGGTTCTGCACGATCATGTCGACATCGATGTTGGCGGCGGCGACGGGACCCAGGATGGAGAATGCGATGCCGGGTTTGTCGGGAACGCCCAGCAGGGTGATTTTGGCTTCGTCGCGGCTGAAGGCGATGCCGGAGACAACGGCGGCTTCCATTTTTTCGTCTTCCTCAAAAGTAATCAGCGTGCCCGAGACCATTTCTTCGTCGAGCGGGATAAGGGGGTCGGTCAGCGAGGACAGGACCCGGACCGGAACACGATATTTGCCGGCGAATTCGACCGAGCGGATCTGCAGGACCTTGGAGCCCAGCGAGGCCATTTCCAGCATTTCCTCGAAGGAAACGACGGACATGCGGCGCGCTTCGGGCACGACGCGTGGATCGGTCGTGTAGACGCCGTCCACGTCGGTGTAGATGAGGCATTCGTCGGCCTTGATGGCGGCCGCCACGGCTACAGCCGAGGTGTCGGAGCCGCCGCGGCCCAGCGTGGTGATGTGGCCGTCAGGGTCGATGCCCTGGAAGCCCGTCACGATGACCACACGGCCGGCGTCCAGATCAGCGCGCACGCGGGCGTCGTCGATGGACGTGATGCGGGCTTTCGTGAAAGACGAATCGGTGCGCACGGGCACTTGCCAACCGGCATAGCTGCGCGCGGACACACCCTCGGCCTGCAAGGCAATGGCCAGAAGGCCGCTGCTGGCTTGCTCGCCGGTGGCGGCGATCATGTCGAGTTCGCGGCCGTCGGGCTGGGGCGAGAGCTCGCGCGCCAAGCCCAGCAGACGATTCGTCTCGCCCGCCATGGCGGACGGAACAACAACAACCTGGTGGCCGGCGGCGTGCCACTTTGCGACGCGACGCGCCACGTTTCTGATGCGCTCGACCGAGCCCATCGAAGTACCGCCATATTTGTGAACGATCAGGGACATCTCGTACTCTGGCTGGACACCCGCCGCAAGTGTTGACGGGCAAAACCATATATTTTAGCGCGACGGTAAAAATTTGCGCAGTTTGCGCAGATTTATGTCCATTTTCGGGGTGAATACGGTGTTGGGCTTGTCGATACCGCCCCAAATCGGAGTAGCTGACCTCCTGCCGCAAACCGGCTTCCGATCCGGCGTCCGATCCCGCTTACGAACCGGCTTACGTACCGGCCTGCATACCGCCTTACATACTGATTTACGTACCGGCCTGGCCCCGGCGCTCCACCCACACGCGGCCGCGGTGACATCGAATCACGTGGCCCGCCTGCTCCACTCGCAATTGCCGGTCATGGCCCAGGCTGTGCAGGCCACGCAACTGCCTGAGCAGGTCCGCCATGCGCGCGTCGGTGGGCATCCGCGCCCCATTTCGCTCCAGCCAATACCGCAACACCTGCGACTGACGGGCGGGCGATAGTCCGCGCCACGCCTGCAACGAAAAACTGGCGTCATCGGCACCGGGATCCAGCCGTGCGAAATCTTCACGGGCAACTTCGTCCAGAATCTCTGCCGCTTCGGCCATGTGCCGCGCATGGCGCGCGACGATGCCGCGCCAGCCGGGCCAGCGCGCATCCAGCACGGGCGCCAGCAATTCACGCAGCGCGGCACGGGTGTAGCGCGGATCGGCATTGGTGGGGTCCTGCACGGCGCGCCAGCCGATGGCTGCCTCTACGTCATCTGCCGCCTGAAGAATTGCGCTGCGATCCTGCTCAAGCCACGGGCGCACGTACGACACGCCATCGCGCTGCGTCACTGGAGACATGGCCGCCATGCCCGACAGCCCGGTCCCGCGCAGCAGGCGCAGCAACACGGTTTCCGCCTGATCGTTGCGATGGTGGGCGAGCAGGATGTGGTGGACGGCGTGCTCCTGCGCCAACCGGGCGAGCGCGGCATACCGCGCATCGCGCGCGGCGGCTTCGATGCCCTTGCCGCTGGCCGGCTCGACCTGCACGCGCGCCTCGATAAGCGGAACCGACAGTCTTGCGGCCAAGGCTTGGCCGTGTTGCGCCCACTCGTCGGCCTGCGCCTGCAAACCGTGGTGCACATGGAAAAGCATCACCTCGATGCCCAGCAGCGGCGCGACGGCGGCCGCATGTACAGCCAGCATGGCCGAGTCCGCCCCGCCGCTGAACGCCACGGCGATGCGGCGCGGACGCTCGGGCAGTGCCTGGAGCATCTGGCGCAACGCCGCGGCCAGCGCGGTGGAGATGGGCAGGGAGGGAATGGCGCCCGCGTCGGCCCGGGGATGGCTGCCGGGCGGCGGGACGTCAGTCATGAGCGTGCAAGGGCGCGGGGGCCGCGGCGCCGGTAGGGGCCGGCGCCCTGCCCGCTTTACGCGCGCACTTCCTGGAAGGCGCCGTACGAGCGCACGCGCGCAAGGCGCTGCTCGACGAGCTGTTCGGGGGTCATGCCCTGAAGCTGGCGCAGGGCGTCGCCGAGCGCGCGGCGCAAGAGGCGGGCCATGACGCGGGGGTCGCGATGAGCGCCGCCCACGGGTTCGTTGACCACGCGGTCCACCAGACCCAGATCCTTGAGGCGGGGCGCGATGATGGCCAGCGCGTCGGCGGCCTCGGGGGCCTTGTCGGCGCTGCGCCAGAGGATCGAGGCGCAGCCTTCCGGCGAAATCACGGCGTAGGTGGCGTATTGCAGCATCAGCACGGCGTTGCCGACGGCAATGGCCAGCGCGCCGCCGGAACCGCCTTCGCCGATGATCGTGCAGATCAACGGGACTTTCAGTTCGGCCATGGCGTAAAGATTGTGGCCGATGGCTTCGGACTGGCCGCGCTCTTCGGCGCCGATGCCGGGATAGGCGCCCGGGGTGTCCACGAAGGTGAAGACGGGAATGCCGAATTTTTCGGCCAGGCGCATCAGGCGCAGGGCCTTGCGATAACCCTCGGGGCGCGGCATGCCGAAGTTGCGCGCGGCGCGCTCCTTGGTGTCGCGGCCCTTCTGGTGGCCGATGACCATGCACGGCGTGCCGTTGAAGCGCGCCAGGCCGCCCACGATGGACTGGTCGTCGGCGTACATGCGGTCGCCGTGCAGTTCATGGAAGTCGGTGAACATTTCGCGCACGTAGTCCAGCGTGTAGGGACGCTGGGGGTGACGCGCGACAAGCGCCGTTTGCCAGGGCGTGAGCTTGGCGTAGATCTCCTTGGCGAGCGTCTGGCTCTTCTGCTGCAGACGTCCGATTTCATCGGAGATGTCTACCGCCGAATCGGCCTGCACATAGCGCAGCTGCTCGATCTTGTTCTCAAGCTCGGCGAGCGGCTGTTCAAATTCCAGAAATGTATTGCGCATGTAGTGTGGTTCCGTAGATGGGCTGCCTGGTTTGCGTCAGTATTGGACCGGCGTCGGTTCCAGACTGCGCCACAGATACCAGGTCGCCACGGTACGCCAGGGCTGCCACGCCAACGAGACTTCGCGAGCCTCGAAGCGAGAGACAGGCTCGCCGCTGAAATAGTGTAGCGAGATTGCCTTGAGCAACCCGGGATCATCCAGCGGCAGGACATCAGGCCGCTGTAGATTGAAAATCAAAAACATCTCCGCCGTCCAGCGTCCGATGCCGCGGATGGCGACCAGTTCCGAAATGACGGCCTCGTCGTCCATGGCCGCCCATTTCTCGGGATGGACCCGGCGCTCGCCGAAATGCACGGCCAGGTCGAGCACATATTCGGCCTTGCGTTGCGACAGTCCGGCCTTGCGCAGGCCATCCAGGCCAACGCGCAGCACGGCGACGGGCGTGGGTCGTTTGCCCACGGCGTCGATGAACTTGGTCCAGACGGCATCGGCCGCCTTCGGGGAAATCTGTTGCCCGATGATCGCCCGCGCCAGCGTGATGAACGGCGTGCCGCGCGAGGTCAGCCAGACCTCCGGGTGCTGGGGGATGATCTTTTTCAGAATGCGGTCGCGGCGCATCAGGTGCGCCACGGCGGCCTCCCAGTATTCAGGCTTGGGAATCTCGAGATCTGCGGTGGACATGTCCGGCGTATCCTGCGGGGTCACGCGCGGCGCCATTGCGTCAGGCCGCCCGGTTTGTCGTCCAGCTCGATGCCGGATTCGCGCAGCTCGGCGCGGATGCGGTCGGCTTCGGCAAAGTTGCGGGCAGCCTTGGCGGCCGCGCGCGCGTCGATCAGGGACTGGATGGCGTCGGCATCCAGCGTGCTGCGCGCGCCTTGCTCGATAGCGGCCGCGGAATAGCGGGTGGCGGATTGGAAGTACGTGGCGGGCGCCTGCTGCAGCAGGCCCAGCAGCGAAGCCAGGGCCTTCATCTGACCGGCGCTGCGCGCGCTTTTGGTGCGGTTGGCCTCGGAGGCCAGTTCGAACAACGCGGCCACGGCGCCCGAGCTGTTGAAGTCGTCGTCCATCGCGGCCTTGAAGGCCTGTGCCTGCGGCTCGTTCCAGTCAATGCCCTGATCGTCGGCCGGCACGTTCTGCAGGGCCTGATACAGGCGATCCAACGCGTTCTGCGCGTCGATCAGGTTGTCCGGCGTGTAGTTCTGCGGGCTGCGGTAATGGTTGCGCACAATGAAGAAGCGCACCATTTCCGCTTCGCGCGGGTTCACCTGGTACTCGGACTGGTCAGCCGCCGGGTCATTCTGCGCGACGGTCTGGCGGATGGTGCGGAAGTTGCCCAGGGACTTGGACATCTTGTCCGAATCGACCATGAGCGGGCCGCAGTGCATCCAGATGTTGGCCAGCGTGCCGCCGAACGCGCCTTCGGTCTGGGCGATCTCGTTTTCATGGTGCGGGAATTTCAGGTCCGGACCGCCACCGTGGATGTCCAGCGGCAGACCCAGCAGCGACTTGCTCATGGCCGAGCACTCGATGTGCCAGCCCGGGCGGCCCAGGCCGTACGGCGATTCCCACTTGGTGTCGGCGGGTTCCTCGGCCTTGGCGGACTTCCAGAGGACGAAATCGAGCGGATCGCGCTTGCTGGATCCCACCGCCACGCGCTCGCCGGCGCGCAGGTCATCGAGCGTCTTGCCGGACAGCTTGCCGTAGCCGGGGAAACCGCGCACGGCGTAATTCACGTCGCCGTCTTCGGCCTGGTAGGCCAGCCCGTTGGTTTCGAGCTTGCCGATGATGTCGAGCATCTCGCCCACGTACTGCGTGGCGCGGGGTTCGCGATCAGGCGATTCGACGCCCAGCGCGCGCTCATCGGCATGCATGGCGTCGATGTAGAACTCGGTGACTTCGCCGATGCGGCGGCCCGTTTCCACGGCGCGGCGGATGATCTTGTCGTCGATGTCCGTGATGTTGCGCACGTAGTCCACCGACAAGCCGCTGGCGCGCAGCCAGCGCTGCACGACGTCGAACGACACCAGCATGCGGGCGTGGCCCAGATGGCAGAAGTCGTACACGGTCATGCCACACACGTACATGCGCACCTGGCCGGCCTGGGCCGGTTTGAACGGTTCTTTGGTACGCGATAACGTGTTGTAGATTTGCAGCATGGCGCGATAGGTTTCGTTTAGTGTTCCGTGGCGGTTTCGGAAAGTTGCTGTCGACGGAACATACCGTCAACGCGTGCCGCCCAATTCGCCGCCCCATTTACATTGCCGCCCCGATGGCAGTGCAGTTCCATTGGCAGCGCTGTCCATTGGCAGTGCAGTCCTGGCAGTCTGTCCCGGCAGTGCTGTCCCGGCAGTGCTGTCGGTGCAGTGCTGTCCGTGCGGGATCGATGGCCCGTATTCTTCCGGTGGCCCCTATTCCCTACTGCCTTGAACGCGATGGTCGAGCCAAAAACGCAACCGGGGCTAAAATGGCGGTCGTCAAGTATAGCAAGCGGCCCGGTCGCGCGCGTAAGCGCCAGCCGGCCAAGACTTTTAACGGAAAGCCCACGTGACTATCAAGCCGCGTTTTTGCGTTGCCCTGCTCGCCCTGGCCTTGGCCGGCGCGCCGGCGGGCGTCGCCCTTGCCCAGTCGATGAGCGGCGGCGCGGGAGAAAACCCCAACGCCACCCGCACCACCCTGGACCCGATTCCGCCTGAAGGCGGCTGGGACGCTCTGGCCAATCTGCTGGAAGCCGCCAAGCCCAGCGTGGACACCCGGCTGATCCCCTCCGCGTCGCAGATCACGACGCACATCGAGCGCATGCTGAACCGTGGCGAAAACGCGGAAGCGCTGGCGATGATCGAAAAGCGCCAGGCCGAGATCAAGGACCAGCGCGGCACCGACGTGCAGCTCATGTTCCAGCATGCGCGCGCCCTCGCCGCCCTGGACCGCACGAACGAAGCCATCGACATCTACAACGATATGACCACGCGGTTCCCGGAATTGCCGGAACCCTGGAACAATCTGGCAGCTCTATATGCTGGACGCGGCGAACTCGACCGTGCGCAGGATGCCCTCCAGATGGCATTGCGCGCAGACCCGAACTACGCCGCCGCCCGCGCCAACCTCGGCGACCTGCAATTGCTGCAGGCCTTGCGAACCTACAAGGAGGCCGCCGGCGACGGCGTGCCTGGCATGCGGGAAAAGGTCCGCGAAGTTGAAACAATGTTGAAGGATAAACAAGGCAAATGATGTCCCGTTACTCCCCTCTTCACCTGCTGCGCCTGACGGCGTGCTCGTTCGCACTGGCTGCATTCGCTCCGGCGTTCGTCAGCGCCGCCCCCGCAGCCTCTTCTTCTCCCTCCACCTCCGAAGGCACCAAAACCATGAGCACCAATCCCCGCGTCAAGCTTCAAACGAACCAAGGCGACATGGTCATCACCCTGGACGCCGCCAAGGCGCCCAAGTCCGTTGAAAACTTCCTGACCTACGTCAAGGAAGGCTTCTACAACGGCACCGTGTTCCATCGCGTGATCGACGGCTTCATGGTCCAGGGCGGCGGCTTCGAACCCGGCATGAAGCAGAAGCAGACCCACGCCCCGATCGAAAACGAGGCCAACAACGGCCTGAAGAACGACAAGTACACCCTGGCCATGGCCCGCACCAGCGATCCGCACTCGGCCACCGCCCAGTTCTTCATCAACGTGTCCAATAACGACTTCCTGAACTTCACGTCGCCCACGCCGAACGGCTGGGGCTACGCCGTGTTCGGCGCCGTCACCGAAGGCCAGGACGTGGTCGACAAGATCAAGGGCGTGAAGACCGGCAACAAGGGCTTCCACCAGAACGTGCCGAACGAAGACGTCATCATCGAGAAGGCCGAAGTTCTTGAATAAGATCTCCCTGCCCGGCCCGGTCTGGCTGGCATCCGACCTGCACCTGGGGCCGGCCACGCCGGCCACCTCGGAGGCCTTCCTGGCCTTTCTGCAGGCGGCACAGGAAGAGGCGGCAGCCCTGCTGCTGCCCGGCGACATCTTCGACGCCTGGATTGGCGACGACGTGATCCGCGCCGCCCCGCCGTGGCTTGCCACGGTGCTGGTGGCGCTGCGCAATACGGCCGCCCGCATCCCGGTCTGGCTGGGGCGCGGCAACCGCGATTTCCTCATCGGCGAGGAACTGGCAAAAGCCGTGGGCGCCAGCCTGCTGCCCGAGCCGGCCCTGCTGGAAACCGATTTCGGCCAGGTCCTGCTGACGCACGGCGACGAGTTCTGTACGGACGACGCCGCCTACCAGCAGTTCCGCAAGATGGTCCGCAACCCGCAATGGCAGGCCGAATTCCTGGCCAAGACCATTCCCGAGCGGCTGGCCATGGCGCAGCAGGCACGGGGCGAGAGCCAGGCGGCCAACCAGACGAAGTCCATGGAAATCATGGACGTCAACGCGGACGCCATCGAATCGATCTTCCGTGAGACGGGCGTGCGCGTGCTGGTGCATGGCCACACGCATCGCCCCAACCGCCACGTGCTCGATGTCGACGGCCAAAAGCGCGAGCGCTGGGTGCTGCCCGACTGGGACTGCGATCACGTGTCGCCGCCGCGCGGCGGCTGGCTGGTGATTGACCGCGACGGGCTGCAGTTCTACGACCTGGAAACGGAAGCGTAGACGCCACCCGTCCCATGCCGGACAAAACAAGGGCCGCTTGAGAAAGCGGCCCTTTTTCTTTCTGCGATCGCCGTGTGGCGGGAGGAGTCAGCGCGTGAAGATCCAGGCCGCCACGATGCCGCCGAAGATGATCCGGTACCAGGCGAACACGCGGTACGTGTGGTTGGCCACGAAGCGCAGCACGGCACGCACCACCACCATGGCGCTCAGGAACGCCGCGATGAAGCCCACGGCGATGCCCGACAGGTCGTGCTGGGTCAGCAGGCCGAAGTTCTTGTACATGTCGTAGGCCGCCGCGCCCAGCATGGTCGGCATGGCCAGGAAGAACGAGAATTCGGTGGCCGTCTTGCGCTGGATGCCGGCGATCATGCCGCCGATGATGGTGGCGCCCGACCGCGAGGTGCCGGGAATCATCGCAAAGCACTGCGCCACGCCCACGCCCAGCGCCTGCTTCCAGGTGATCTGTTCCAGCGTGTGGGCCGACGCGCGCTCGTCCGAGGCGGTGTCGTCGGCGGCGCCCGGCGCATCGCCCGGCGTGTGGCGCGTGCGGCGTTCGACGTACAGCATGATCAGCCCGCCCAGCACCAGCGTCACCACGACCACCGCCGGGTGGTAGAACACCGATTTGATGGTCTTGATGAAGATCGCGCCGATCACTGCCGCCGGCAGGAACGCCAGGATCAGGTTGCGGGTGAAGGCCACCTCGCTGGGCACGCCCGTCAGCGTGCCGCGGATCAGCTTGAGCAGCCGGGCTCGGAAGACCCACATCACGGCAAGGATGGATCCCAGCTGGATGACCACCTCGAACACCTTGCCGTCGCCCGAATCGAAATTGAGCCAGTCGCCGACCAGGATGAGGTGGCCCGTGCTGGACACGGGGATGAATTCCGTCAGGCCTTCCAGGATGCCCAGGATGAATGCTTTGATCAGATAGAGCGAGTTCTCGGTCACGGGCTGGGGTCTCTCTCTGTTAGTCGTTGGCTAGGGTTGCTTCGTCAGGAAAATGCTCTTCGGGGCGCTTCTCGACTCGCACCAGCGCGATGCGGCGGCCATCCATTTCCAGGACTTCGAAGCGGAAATGCTGGTGATGGATCTGGTATTCGCACACGTCGCCCGGCTTGGGCAGGTGTCCGAAGCGCGAGAGCAGATAGCCCGCAAGCGTGGAAAAGTCCTGGGCGTCGTCGACCAGGCCTTCGGTTTCAAGCACCTGCTCGACGTGGTGCAGGTCGGCCGCCCCGTCGATCTTCCAGGTGTTGTCGCCGTCCGCCACGATGTCGGGCAGCTCGTCTTCGTCGGGGAATTCGCCGGCGATGGCCTCGAAAACGTCGATCGGCGTCACCAGCCCCTCGATGGCGCCGAACTCGTCAGCCACCAGCACGAGCTGGCCGCGCGAGCGCTTGAGGGTGTCCATGAGGCGCAGGATGCCGATCGACTCGTGCACGATGATGGGATCGCGCAGACGGTTGCGGCGCACCCGGCCCTCGGTGATCAGGTCCGCGATCAGATCCTTGGCGCGGCCGATGCCCAGCACTTCGTCCAGCGAGCCGCGGCACACCGGGAAGAAGCTGTGCGGCGCCTCGGTGAGCTGGCGGCGGATGTTGTCGGGATCGTCGTCGATATTGATCCAGGAAACGTCCGTGCGCGGCGTCATGATGGAACGGATGGAACGCTCGGCCAGCGTCAGCACGCCGCTGACCATGTTGCGTTCTTCGACTCCGAAGGCCTGTACTGCCGGGCTGCCGGCATTGGGCAGGTCGGGTTCGTCGCTGGCCGGCGGCCGCTTGCCCAGCATGCGCAGCACGGCCGAGGCGGTGCGTTCGCGCATGGGAAACCGGGCGTCGAGCTTGAGCAGGTTGCGGCGCGCCACCTGGTTGAGCGCTTCGATGGCGACCGAGAAGCCGATGGCGGCGTACAGATAGCCCTTGGGCACCTTGAAGCCGAAGGCTTCGGCCAGAAGCGAGAAGCCGATCATCAGCAAGAAGCCCAGGCACAGCACCACCACCGTCGGGTGGGCGTTGACGAAGCGCGTCAGCGGCTTGGACGCGATCAGCATGATGCCGATGGCAATGATGACCGCGATCATCATGATGGCCAGGTGATCCACCATGCCGACGGCGGTAATGACCGAGTCCAGCGAGAACACCGCATCCAGCACCACGATCTGCGTGACGATCACCCAGAAGCTGGCATAGACGCGCGGGCCGGACGAGCCGGTGTGCATGCTGCCTTCCAGGCGCTCGTGCAGTTCCATGGTGCCCTTGAACAACAGGAACAGGCCGCCCACCATCAGGATCAGGTCGCGCCCCGAGGGCGATAGCGGACCGATATTGAACAGGGGGGTAGTCAGCGTGACCAGCCATGACATGACGGACAACAGGCCCAGGCGCATGATCAGCGCGAGGCTCAGGCCCATGATGCGCGCGCGATCGCGCTGCGCGGGCGGCAGCTTGTCCGCCAGGATGGCGATGAAAATCAGGTTATCAATGCCCAGGACGATCTCAAGGACGACCAGGGTAAGCAAGCCGACCCACGCAGCGGGGTCCAGCAGCCACTCCATCAGGAGCTCCAGAAGTTACACGACCGGTAATCGTACATGGAAAATCCATGACATGCCGGTGACGCATCCCCTCCGTAAGCCTGATGGACAGAGGCTTTGGGCCGTATGGACTAAGGCTTGCAAGCGCCTGAAACGGGCCGTGTGTCCCGGTTTACACGCGCAGCGCGTCAAACGTTGCGGGCATGAAAAAGCCGGCCCCCCGGCCGGCTCTTGCTTGTCTCAACAGACCCGTCGGGGCATCAGCCGCCGACTTTGAGCGTGCCCTTCATCATGGCCCAGTGGCCGGGGAAGGAGCAGAAGAATGCGTAGTTTTCGCCAGCGGCGAGCTTGGAGACGTCGATCTTGACGGAGTCGGATTCGCCACCGCCGATGACCTTGGTGTGGGCGATGACGCGGGTGTCGCCCGCCTTGACGTAGTCTTGTGCCAGCCCGGCGCCCATGCCGTCCGTGGCGACGGCCTGCTTGTCGGCTTCCTTGGTGAGGACCCAGTTGTGGCCCATTGCGACCTTGGCCATCTTGCCGACGTGCTTGAGGTTGACCGTGAATTCCTTGCAGCTCTTGTCGACCACGATTTCTTTGACGTTGAACTGCATGGCGTCGTTGCTTTCGACGGTGGCTTCACATTGCGCGGCCAGCACGGGCAGGCTGGAGGCGGAAAGAAGGATGGCGAGGGTGGCTTTTGCCAGCATGAAATTCTCCGATGACACAGCGGTCGATGCACGTACGCCAGCCAGATGCAGACGCCGTTGCCGCCGCGGATCAGTGTAGGACTGCCTTCCCCTCGCTCTCTTGACATCCATCAACACCCCCTGCGGATACCCCTCAAAACTCAGGAACTTCCCCTACATTTCGTAGGGCTATTAGGCCTTCGACTCTGGCAGATTGACAAACCGCAATCCGGTCCTGGGTGCATGTTCGTAGGATGCCCGTAAGCAAACACGACGAACAGAGTTCAGCATGCGCGGCAGTACCGAAGTACCCCACCGGTTCACCAAACACATTCAGGCCGCGTTCTTTGTTTTATGGCTTTCCTGTCTGTTCCTAGCGCAAACCGCGCAGGCGCAGCGCCTGCCTGACTTTCTTGCCAGCACACCCATCACAGACGTGTTCCCCGGCGCCGACCGCACCGGCCCCGTCGAAGGCAAGCCCGCAATTGCCCGCGTGTTTGCAGGCAACAAGCCACTGGGCCTTGTCTACCTGACCACCGACGTCGTCAACACCCGTGGCTACTCCAGCAAACCCATCGACGTGCTGGTGGGGCTTTCCGACAGCGGCCGCATCATGGGCGCAAAGCTGGTCGAACACCACGAGCCCATCGTGCTGATCGGCATCCCGCAAGCCAAGGTCGATCACTTCATCCAGGGCTACGTCGGCCTGAACTTCGTCGACTCCCCGCCCCGGCACGGCGCGCCGCCGCCCGTCGATATCGTCAGCGGCGCCACGGTCACACTGATGGTGATCGGCGACACGATCACGCGGTCCGCCATCGCGGTGGCGCGCGCCCACGGCATCGACAAGTCGGGCGCGCCGCGCCAGGCCGCGCAGCCAGTGGCAACCCGCGTCATCGACGAAAGCAAAGACACCGTGCAGACCTGGCAGGAACTGCTTGACGCCGGCGCCGTGAAGAACCTGCGCCTGACGCCCGACGACGTCAACCAGGCGTTTCTGCGATCCGGCCGCAAGGACGCCGCCGAACACGGCGAAGGCGGTCCCGACGACACCTTCATCGACCTGTACGCCGCACTGGTCAGCGCTCCGTCCATCGGCCGCAGCCTGCTGGGAGACATCGGCTGGCAGCGCCTGAAAGAACGCCTCAAGCCCGGCCAGCAGGCCGTGCTGGTCGCCGGCAATGGTCTCTATTCGTTCAAGGGTTCGGGCTACGTGCGCGGCGGCATCTTCGACCGCATCGAGGTCATCCAGGACGAAAGCGCCTTCCGGTTCCGCGACCGCAACCACCAGCGGCTGGCCGACGTCAACGCCAAGGGCGCGCCGGCGCTGCGCGAAGTCGCCCTTTTTGTCGTGCCCGAGGATGCCTCGCTCGACCCGGTCAAACCGTGGCGCCTGCAACTGATGGTGCAGCGCGTGCTCAGCGTGTCGGACAAGGCGTTCGTCACATTCGACCTTCCGTATGACCTGCCCACGGCCTACACCCGCGCCGTCGCGCCGCCGACCGCACCCGCAGCAGCAGGCCAACCCGCCACTGCACCCGCGGTTTCGCCCGACGTCGAAACCGCCCCGCCCGCGTTGTGGAAGCAAATCTGGCAAGGCAAGGCCGGCCAGATCGCCATCCTGACCGTCGCCCTGACGGTGCTGGTCGGCATCTTCTTCTTCCAGGATCAACTGACGTCGCGCCCGTTGCTGCACGACCGCCTGCGCCTCGCGTTCCTGGCCTTCGCGCTGTTCTGGATCGGCTGGTACGGGCAGGCGCAGTTGTCCATCGTGAATGTACTGACGTTCTTCTCGGCCCTGCGCACCGACTTCCGCTGGGAGTACTTCCTGATGGACCCGCTGGTGTTCATCCTGTGGTGCGCCACCGCCATCTCCATGGTGTTCTGGAACCGCGGCGCGTTCTGCGGCTGGCTGTGCCCGTTCGGCGCGCTGCAGGAACTGACCAACCGCATCGCCCGGCGGCTTGGCGTGCGCCAGCTCAAGATCCGCCACGGCGTGGCGCAGCGCCTGTCCACGTTCAAGTACGTGATCTTCCTGCTGCTCTTCGGCTTCTCGCTGTACGACCTGGCGGTCGCCGAACAACTGGCCGAAGTCGAACCCTTCAAGACCGCGATCATCCTGCACTTCGTGCGCCACTGGCCCTTCGTGCTGTTCGCCGTGGCGCTGCTGGCCGCGGGCCTCTTCATCGAACGCTTCTTCTGCCGCTACCTCTGCCCGCTGGGCGCCGCGCTGGCCATCCCCGCCCGCCTGCGCATCTTCAATTGGCTCAAGCGCTACCGCGACTGCGGCAACCCCTGTCAGCGCTGCAACATCGAATGCCCCGTTCAGGCGATCGACCCCTCCGGCGAAATCAACCCGAACGAGTGCATCCAGTGCCTGCACTGCCAAATGCTTTACCACCACAAACAGAAGTGCCCTCACCTGATCCAGAAGCAGGCTAAGCGTGAGCGGCGCCCGGCTCCGCCCCCTGAGCCGTCGGTGCAGGAAGTCGTTCTGCACCGCATGCCGACGCCCAACTCGGCAAATCGCCCCAACCGGGAATCGTGAAACACGGTTTCGTACCGCGGCGCTCTGCGCCGTCCCTACCTAGGAGTTATCCATGTCCGACAAGACCCCCGAAAAAGCCGGCCTCACCCGCCGAAGCTTCCTGGGCACCGCAGCCATCACCGGCGCGGCCGGCCTCGTAGCCGGGGCGCAGATGTCCACCGCGCACGGCAAAGAGGGCAAATCAGGCAACGGCGCCGTGCTCGGGCATGTCGCGCCGGGCGAGCTCGACGAATACTATGCGTTCAACTCCAGCGGCCAGTCCGGCGAAGTCCGCGTGCTGGGCCTGCCGTCCATGCGCGAACTCGTGCGCATCCCCGTGTTCAACCATTGCAGCGCCACCGGCTGGGGCCGCACCAACGAAAGCCGCAAGGTGCTGACCGAAGGCCTCACGCCTGAAACCCGCGAGTACCTGAAGGACAAGGGCGGCGTGTTCCCCAACGGCGACGCCCACCACCCCCACCTGTCGTTTACCGACCAGACCTACGACGGCCGCTACCTCTTCATCAACGACAAGGCCAACAACCGCGTGGCCCGCATCCGCCTGGACGTGATGAAGACGGACAAGATCGTTGAACTGCCCAACGTGTCGGGCGTGCACGGCCTGCGTCCGCAGCGCTATCCGCGCACCGGCTACGTGTTTGCCAACGGCGAGCACATCATCCCGCTGCCCAACGACGGCAAGGTGCTGGACGATCCCAAGAAGAACTTCTTCTCGGTGTACTCGGCCATTGATGGCGACACCATGAAGGTGGCGTGGCAAGTGCTGGTCGACGGCAACCTGGACAACGGCGACGCCGACTACCAGGGCAAGTATTCGTTCGCCACCTGCTACAACTCCGAGAAAGGCGTCACGGTCGAGGAAATGTCCGCCAACGAGCAGGACTGGGTCGTGGTCTTCGACCTCAAGCGCATCGAGAAGGCGGTCAAGGACGGCGACTTCAAGACGATGGGCGGCGTGCCGGTGGTCGACGGCCGCCACGGGTCCAAGTACACGCGCTACATCCCGGTGCCGAATTCGCCGCACGGCTGCAATGCCGCGCCCGACGGTATCCACCTCATGCTGAACGGCAAGCTCTCGCCCACGGTCACCGTGATCGACGTGCGCAAGCTGGACGACCTGTTCGCCGACAAGATCAAGCCGCGCGACTGCGTCGTGGCCGAACCGCAACTGGGGCTGGGCCCGCTGCACACCGCGTTCGACGGCCGCGGCAACGCCTACACCACGCTGTTCATCGACAGCCAGATGGTCAAGTGGAACATCGACAAGGCCAAGCGCGCGTACAAGGGCGAAAAGGTTGACCCCATCCTACAGAAGCTGGACGTGCACTACCAGCCGGGCCACAACCACTCGACCATGGGCGAAACCAAGGAAGCCGACGGCAAGTGGCTGGTGTCGCTGAACAAGTTCTCGAAAGACCGCTTCCTGAACGTGGGTCCGCTCAAACCCGAAAACGACCAGCTCATCGACATCTCCGGCGACGAGATGAAGCTCGTGCATGACGGCCCCAGCTTTGCCGAGCCGCACGACATGTGCCTGGTGCACCGTTCCAAGATCAACCCGATCAGCGTCTGGAAGCGCGACGACCCCATGTGGGAAGACGCCCGCCAGATCGCCAAGAAGGACGGCGTGTCGCTGGAAGACGCGGCCAAGGTCGTGCGCGACGGCAACAAGGTCCGCGTGTACATGATGGCCGTCGCGCCGATGTTCAGCTTGAAGCAGTTCGAGGTGAACCAGGGCGACGAGGTCACCGTGTTCGTGACCAACATGGAAGTGATCGAAGACCTGACGCACGGCTTCACGCTCGAAGGCCACGGCATCGCCATGGAAATCGGACCCCAGGCCACGTCGTCCATCACGTTCAAGGCGGATCGCCCCGGCATCTACTGGTACTACTGCCAGTGGTTCTGCCACGCGCTGCACATGGAAATGTCCGGCCAGATGATCGTGCACCCCAAGAAGTCTGCGTAACGATCCATGGCTGCCATCGCAACCTTGCGAAACGCGGCGTGGGCCGCGGCCGGCTTCGTGCTGGCCGGCTTCGGCCCGGCCCTGCACGGGGCGGCCGCGGCCGCCACCCTGGAGGTCGCCGCAGGCGCCGACCTGGCGCAGGCCGTGGCCGCGGCGCAGCCCGGCGACACGCTGCGGCTGGCGCCCGGCACCTACCCCGGCGCCATCGTCATCGACAAACCCCTCGTCATCGAAGGACCGCAGGACCGCTCCGCCATCATCGCCGGCACCCGCGAAGGACGCACGCTGTGGGTCAAGGCCGCGGACGTGTCGCTGCGCAACCTGACCGTCACGCGCTCCGGGCTGGACCTGCCCGCCATGGACGCGGGCATCTTTCTGGACCGCACCGCGCACCGCGCGGTGGTCGAACACAACGACATCCTGGATAACCTGTTCGGCGTTTATGTATGGGGCCCGCAGGACGCGATGGTGCGCGGCAACCGCATCGTCGGCAACCAGGAACTGCGCGTGGCCGAGCGCGGCAACGGCGTGTCGCTATGGAACACGCCGGGCAGCGCGGTGGTGGACAACGACATCTCCGCCGGCCGCGACGGCGTTTTCGTGAACACCAGCAAGCAGAACCGGTTCACCGGCAACCGTTTCCATGACCTGCGCTATGGCGTGCACTACATGTACACGAACGACAGCGAGATCAGCGACAACGTGTCCACCGGCAACGACATCGGCTACGCCATCATGTACTCGCACCGCCTGGTCGTTACCGGCAACGTGGCGGTGAACAACGTGGAGCAGGGGCTGATGATGAACTACGCCAACAACTCCGACATCTCCGGCAACACCGTCGATGGCGCGGGCAAGTGCGTGTTCATCTACAACGCCAACAAAAACCGCTTTGCGGACAACCATTTCTCCAACTGCGACATCGGCATCCACTTCACCGCCGGCTCCGAGGGCAACCGGATCTCAGGCAATGCCTTCATCAACAACCGCAACCAGGTCAAGTATGTGGGCACGCGGGTGATGGAATGGTCGGACAACGGCCGCGGCAACTACTGGAGCGACAACACGGCCTTCGACCTGGACGGCGACGGCATCGCCGACACGGCCTACCGCCCGAATGACGTGGTGGACCAGTTGCTGTGGCGCGCGCCCGCCGCGCGGATTCTGCTCAATAGCCCCGCCATCTCGGTGGTGCGCTGGGCGCAATCGCAGTTCCCCGCGATCCTGCCAGGCGGCGTGATCGACAGTAGGCCGCTGATGAAACCTGTGCGGGAACGGATCGATTATGGCGGTGCGATGGCCAACGCGAAGCCCGGTGCATCGCCTGATGCAAAAAGCGCCGCCAACCCCGTCGCAATAAACGGCGCGAAGCGCGCCGAGGACAATCAATGAGCAACCCACTGGTGACGCTTGCGGGCGTCAGCAAACACTATGGCGGCCACAGGGCGATCAGCGTCCTGGACCTGGACCTGCGCGAAGGCGAATGCGTGGCGCTGGCCGGGCACAACGGCGCGGGCAAAAGCACCCTCATCAAGCTGATCCTCGGACTCATCCGACCCACGCACGGGCGCGTCACGCTCTTCGGCCAGGACGCGCACAGTCCGGCCGCCGCGCGCCTGCGTGACCGGATCGGCTACCTGCCGGAAACCGTGGCGCTGCATCCCGCGATGACGGGCGCGGAGACCCTGGCCTTTTACGCGCGCCTGAAGCGCCAACCCGTGTCGCGCAACGACGAACTGCTCGAGAAAGTGGGAATCTCCGGCGCGGCGCACCGCCGCGTGGGCGGGTATTCAAAAGGCATGCGCCAGCGGCTGGCGCTGGCGCAGGCACTGCTGGGCGCGCCCCGCATCCTGCTGTTCGACGAGCCCACCACCGGCCTTGATCCGGCGTCGCGTCTCAAGTTCTACGAGATCGTGCACGAACTGCGCGCAAGCGGCGCCACCATTCTCCTCAGCACGCACGCCTTGTCGGAGCTGGCCGGCCACGCCGACCGCATCGTCGTCATGAAAGCGGGCGTGAAGATCGCCGACGGCGGCATGTCGGCGCTGCGCCGCGACACCGGGCTGCCCATCCGCATCAGCGTCACGCTCGGGCCGGACAACGCATCCGCCCCGCCCTCCTCGGCCTGGCGCCAGGTCGACGCCAACCGCTACGAACGCCTGTGCCACGAATCGGACAAGGTCGAGGCCATCCGTAGCATCGGCGCCATCGGGGCGCCCATCAGCGACCTGGACATCCAGGTCCCGGGGCTGGACGACATCTACGCCCATTTGCTTGAACGGGAAGACGCATGAACGCCGTAAGCACAATCATCGGCAAGGAAATCCGCGACGGCCTGCGCAATCGCTGGGTCCTTGCCACATCGCTCCTGTTGGCCGCTCTGGCGCTCGCGCTCGGCCTCTTGGGCAGCGCCCCCACCGGTGCGGTCAAGGTCGATCCGCTGACCGTCACGGTGGTCAGCCTGTCCAGCCTCTCCATCTTCCTGGTGCCGCTCATCGCAATGCTGCTGGCGTATGACGCCATCGTCGGCGAGGTCGACCGCGGCACCATGGCGCTGCTGCTCAGTTATCCGGTGTCGCGTTGGCAGGTCATCATGGGCAAGTTCATCGGGCACCTGGCCATCCTGGCCATTGCGACCGGTGCGGGATATGGGTCGTCAGGGCTGGCTTTGCAATGGGTCTACGGGGGCATGGACGCCGGCGCGTGGCGGCCCTTCGCCATGCTGATCGGGGCCAGCGTCCTGCTGGGCGCCAGCTTTCTGGCAATGGGCTACCTCATCAGCACGCTGGTGCGGGAACGCGCCACGGCGGCGGGCATCGCGCTGGGCGTCTGGCTGTTCTTTGTCGTCATCTACGACATGGGCCTCCTGGGCGTGCTGGCGGCGGACCAGGGTCGCCACGTCACGCCGGGCATGCTCAATGCCCTGCTGCTGGCCAATCCGTCCGACGTCTACCGCCTGCTGAACCTGACCGGGTTCGAGAACATTTCCATGTATGCGGGCATGGCCGGCGTCAGCGATCAGGCCCACATGCCCGTGCCGCTGCTGGTGGCGGCGCAATTGCTGTGGATCGCGGTGCCGTTTCTGCTGGCCGCCTTCTGCTTCCGGAGGAAACAGCTATGACGCTGAAACGTTGGGCCGCAATGGCGGCCTTCTCGGCCATCGTGCTGGCGGTCTCGGCCTGCGGCGGCGACGAACCCGCCGCGCCGCCACCCGCGCCGCAGGCCGTCTCCGCCGACGCCGTCGGCCACTACTGCGGCATGATGCTGCTGGACCATGCAGGGCCGAAGGGCCAGATATTCGTGAAGGGCCGCGCCGCGCCGGTGTGGTTCTCGTCCATCAAGCAGGTCTTCGCCTACACGCTGCTGCCCGAAGAACCCAAAGGCCTGGCCGCCATCTACGTCAACGACATGGCAGCCGCCGGCCCCGATGGCGCGGCGGATCTGAAAGCGTGGGTCGACGCTCGGCAAGCCTTCTACGTTATCAACTCCAGCTTCATCGGCGGCATGGGCGCCGAAGACGCCATTCCGTTCTCGGATCAAACGCGCGCGCTGGCCTTCGCCCAGTCCCACGGCGGGCGTGTCGTGCGTTTTGCCGACGTGCCCGAGGACTATGTGTTTGCGCAATAGCGCCAAGCCCTCCGACCTGCCTCATGTGCCCGCGCCAATCGCGCCTTAATCAGTTGATATCGCCATGAACCCTCCCGCCCGCCGCCGCTTCCTCGGCATCATCGCCGCGTCTTCCGCGCTGGCCCTCGCTCCCAGCTTCCTGCGCCGCGCGCACGCGGCCATCTCGCCGACGCGTTGGCAAGGCGTGGCGCTGGGCGCGGACGCGGAATTGCGGCTGTACCATCCCGACCGCCAGGCCGCCGAACAGCTCATCGAGCGCGCGTTGCAGGAACTGCGTCGCCTCGAGGGCGTGTTCAGCCTGTACCGCGACGACAGTGCGCTGTCGATCCTGAACCGCCAGGGGTTTCTGGTCGATCCTCCCTCCGACCTCGTCCGCCTGCTCAGCGAAAGCCGGCACTACGCGGACCTGACGGGAGGCCTCTTTGATCCGTCCGTGCAGCCGCTGTGGCGCGTGTACGCAGATCACTTCGCGCGGCCTGACGCGTCCCAGGATGGTCCGGCCCAGGCGGACATCGCCCGGGCGCTGCGATGCGTGTCGTACCAGAACATCAAGGTCGACCCGCAGCGCATCGACCTGCAGCCGGGCATGGCGCTGACGCTCAACGGCATCGCGCAGGGCTACATCACCGACCGCGTGACGGACCTGTTTCGCAACGCCGGGCTGGAACGCGCGCTGGTCGACATGGGCGAGATACGCGGACTGGATGCGACGGCCAACGCAACGGGCTGGCGCGTCGGGCTGGCCGACCCCATGTCGCCGGACCAGATCCTGGCGCAGGTGCCGATCAGCAACCAGGCGCTTGCCACTTCTGGCGGCTACGGCACGCCGCTGGATGCCGCGGGACAGTATTCGCACCTGTTCGATCCGCACTCCGGTCGGGCGCGGCCGCTCTATCGCAGCGTGTCGGTCATGGCATCCACCGCCACAACTGCCGATGCCCTGTCCACGGCGTTCTCGAACATGCCGTTGGAACGCACCGCGACGCTGGTGCGCAGCCTGGGCGTGCAGGCGTGGATGGTGTTGCCAGATGGACAACTGGTAGCGCAGACCGGCGTAGCCTGATTGCGCGCCGCATGAAAAAACCGGCCGCCAGGGCCGGTTTGCTTTGACCATGAAAAACCGGCCTTCACGGCCGGTTTGCATTGACCACGAAAAACCGGCCATGAAGGCCGGTTTTTATTGCCCGCCGCGCCGATCAGGCCGCCGAGGGCGGGTTCAGCGTCGAGAGCATCTGCGTGAAGATCTTGGGACTGGCGGCCAGGACGTTGCCGCTGTCCATCCAGCCTTGTTCGCCGTCGAAGTCAGCGACCAGACCGCCCGCTTCCAGCACCATCAGGCTGCCCGCCGCCACATCCCAGGGCTTCAGGCCCACGCCGCAGAACCCATCCAGGCGGCCGGTGGCCACGTAGGCGAGATCCAGCACGGTCGAGCCCAGGCGGCGCACGCCGGTGGCGCCTTCGGCCATCTGGCGGAACCGCTGCGAGCCCTGTTCGGGATCGCCGGCGTTGGGCCAGTGCGCGCCCAGCAGCGCGTCGTGGTAGCGGGTGCGGCCCGAGACGCGCACGCGGCGGTCGTTCAGGAACGTGCCGCTGCCACGGCTGGCGGTGAAGAGTTCGTTGCGCGAGGGATCATAGATGACCGCTTGCGTGACCTGGCCGCGCTGCGTCAGCGCGATCGACACGGCATAGTTGGGCAGGCCGTGGATGAAGTTCGTGGTGCCGTCCAGCGGGTCGATGATCCACTGGAATTCCGCCTGGTCCGGACCCTGCAGACCGAACTCCTCGCCCAGGACGGCGTGGTCAGGGTAGGCAGCGCGCAGCGTTTCGACGATGGACTCTTCGGCGGCCCGATCGACTTCCGTGACATAATCGCGCGGCCCCTTGCGAGCCACGCTGAGTCGTTCCAAATCCATGCTGGCACGGTTGATAATGGTGCCGGCACGCCGGGCCGCCTTGATGGCGATGTTGAGCATCGGGTGCATAAAATTCCGTACGTATGCGATGAGTTGGCTTGATGATAGGCCGCTTGCCGCCCCCCGGCACGCCGTCGCCCCCGCGGGGAAATCGACTCAAAAAACCAGGAAGGCACGAAGCCAAACGTGCCATTTTAAATGACTCAAGCATTTTCACGTGTTCGCTTCGTAATGGTGAACCCCAGCCACCCCGGAAACGTCGGTTCCGCGGCCCGTGCGATCAAGACGATGGGCTTCTCGGAACTGGTTCTGGTGGACCCCAAATTCCCGGATGTAACAAGCCAGCCGGAGGCCGTGGCGCTGGCCAGCGGCGCGCTGGACGTGCTTGAGAACGCCCGCATCTATCTGTCGCTGGAAGAAGCCCTGGCGCCCGTCACGCTGGCATTCGCGCTAACCGCGCGGGTTCGCGACCTGGGTCCCCCGCCCTGCGACATCCGGCAGGCAGCCGACCTGGCCTGCGCCCACCTGGCGGACACGGCCGAGGGCGTGACCGCCGTTGTGCTGGGCACTGAGCGCGCCGGTCTGACGAACGCGCAGATCGCGCTGTGCCACCGCATCTGCCACATCCCTGCCAATCCCGAGTACAGCTCGCTGAACGTCGCCCAGGCGCTGCAATTGGCCGCCTGGGAGTTGCGTTATGCGCTGCTGGTGGACCAGGGCGCCGAACTCTTGCCGCGTTCCACCGCGCAGGAGCCTTCGCGTGGCGCGGAGCCGGCTTCCAGCGAGGCGGTCCAGGCGTTTCTGGCGCACTGGGAGGAAGCGCTGGTCGGCGTGCAGTTCCTCGACCCGGCCCATCCCAAGAAACTGATGCCGCGCATGCGCCACCTGTACTCCCGCCTGGCGCTGACCCGCGACGAGGTCGACATGATGCGCGGGGTCTGCACGGCGATGCTGAACGCGGCCAAGAAGAAATAGCGGGTCCGAGGAACCGGCTGGATTCGCCCTTGGCGGGCAACGCATGAAAAAGGGACGGTCCATGACCGTCCCTTTTTACTGTGCCAACTGCCGGCGTGTAACCGGCAGAGACGCCGATCAGTCCACCGTGGCGCCCGAGGCCTTGATCACGGGTGCCCAGCCTTCGACTTCCGACTTGATGAATTGGCCGAATTCGGCCGGCGTGGTCTTCACGCCCACGGCGCCCAGCTTTTCAAAGCTGGTTTGCACGGAGGGCTTGTCCAGCGCCTGCTGCATGGCGGCGTTGAGCTTGTTGATGACTTCCGGCGGCGTGCCGGCCGGGGCAAGCAGGCCGAACCACGACGACACGTCGAAGTCCGTGAAGCCCGATTCCTTCATGGTCGGCAGATCCGGCGCGCTCTTGGAGCGGTCGGCGGTGGTCACGGCCAGCGCCTTCAGCTTGCCCGATTGCGCGTGCGGCCAAGCCGACGGCATGTTGTCGAACATGAACTGCACCTGGCCGCCGATCAGGTCGGTCATGGCCGGGGCGCTGCCCTTGTACGGCACGTGCAGGACGTCGATGCCCGCCTTCATCTTGAAGAGCTCACCCGCCATATGGATGGAGGTGCCGCTGCCGGACGAGGCGAAAGCCAGCTTGCCCGGGTTCTTCTTGGCGTAGTCGACCAGCTCTTGCACGGACTTGACCGGCACCTGGGGATTGACCACCAGGATGTTCGGGACCTTGGCGCCCAGGGCGACCGGAGCAAAGTCCTTCGTCAGGTCGAACGAAACGTTCTTGTACAGGGTCTGGTTGATCGCGCTGGTCACGGCGACGAACAGCAGCGTGTAGCCGTCCGGCGTGGCGCGCTGGACCTGGTCGGTCGCGATGTTGCTGCCGGCGCCCGGCTTGTTTTCAACCACGAAGGACTGGCCGAGCGACTCGGTCAGTTCCTTGGCCATGATGCGGGCGATCACGTCGGTGGTGCCGCCGGCCGAGAAACCGACCACGATGCGGACGGGCTTGTCGGGATAGGCGGCGTGGGCGGAACCCATTGCAAATGCGCTTGCGGCGGTGGCCAGAAGGGTGGCGGCCAAACGCCGCATGCCAGGCTTGTGACCTGTAGTCATAGTGTCTCCGTGCAGGTACTGTCCATTAGATGGACGATTTGAATTATTGGATGAACGCATTCTGCGCTATACATGCGCTGGCCATCAAGGTAGAGTCCACCCTACGGACGATGGTTTTCCCTCGTCCGTACGTTGATAACCCTTAGTTTTCAGAGATCTGCATGCAAGACAGCGATGCCGCGGCCGCCGGCCCACGTACTCTGCGACGCGGCCTCGCCGTTCTGGCCGCCCTGCGCGACCAGGGTCCGGACGGCCTGAGCGTCACCGATATCGCCCGGTTGACCGGCATACAGCGGCCCACCATCTACCGGCTGCTGGCCGCCCTGCTCGACGCGGGGCTCGTGCTGCCGGTTGCGGGCACCAAGAAGTACCGTGCCCAGCTTGCCGTCGATCCGGACACGCGTTCCCGCGATCCGCGGGTGCGCCAACTGCTCCCCGTGCTGCGCCGCCTGGCCGACCGCACCGGCGACGCCGTGTTCCTGGTGGTGCGCGAGGAAGACGATTCGATCAGCCTGCATCGCGAAATCGGCAGTTATCCCGTGCAGATCCTTGCCACCTATGCGGGCAAGCGCCAGCCGCTGGGTGTGGGCTCGGGCGGGATGGCGCTGCTGGCTGCCCTGCCCGACGACATCGCGCGCGGCATCGTCGAACGTAATTCGGGCAGGCTGGACGAGTACGGCGGCATGACGCCCCAGGAAATGTTCCGCCTTATCGAAAACACGCGCGCGCGCGGTTATTCGGTGGTGGGCAACCACGCGGTGCGTGGCGCGCTGGGCGTGGGTTGCGCGCTGCTGGACGCGCAGGGCGCGCCTCTGCTGGCCGTCAGCGTCACCGCCATCATCGACCGCATGCCCGCGCAGCGACAGCGCGAGATCGCGGGCTGGATCAAGACGGAACTGGCGCGGCTTGCGATGCCGGCCTGATTGGCAGGTTGCCGGGGCGACGCGGGGACGACGTCACGCATCAAGCCGTCACCCCGGGAAGCCGAAGATCCAGAAGCGGTCATGCCGTCACGCCTTGCTGGTTCACGCCATCTTGCCGTCGAATAAAAATGGGCGCCTCCAACGAGGCGCCCATTTTCATGGCTGACAAAACAAGGCTCGCACTCAGGTAGCGGCTGCGCCCGTCTTGGGGTTCTGGATCTCGCGCAGCGGGATCGGGGCCTGGAAACCGGCCTCTTCGAGCGAGCGGCGGATCTCCTGGTACAGGCTCCAGCGCAGCTCCCAATATTTGCTCGACTCGGCCCACACGCGCACGTTCACCGTGACGCCGTTTTCCTTGTAGTCGAACACCTTCACCTGCGGGGCCGGGTCCTTCAACGCATCGGGACGCGCGTCCACGATCTGTTGCAGTTTGGCGACCACCGCATCCAGGTCATCGCCATAGCGAACCGGCACCGGGATGTCCAGGCGGCGCGTCTTGTTGCGGCTGTAGTTGGTGATCGTGGCGTTCCAGACCGTGCTGTTGGGCAGCGTCATGTGGATGCCGTCACCCTGCACGAGGCGCGTCAGAAACAGGCCCACTTCCTCGACCGTGCCGTCCGCGCCCGAACTGAGCGCGATGTACTCGCCGGCGCGGATCGGACGCAGGATCAGCAGCATGATCCCGGCCGCAATGTTCTGCAGCGTGCCCTGCAAGGCCAGACCGACGGCAAGACCCGCGGCGCCCAGCACGGCGATCAGGCTTGCCGTCTGCACGCCAAAGCGCGCCAGCACCGCGATCACCGTGAAGATGCGCACCGCCCACATCACGGTCGTGGAGAACATGGGCACGATCGTGGGATCGATCTTCGGCGACCGCGTAGCGGCCCGGCGAACCCAGTTGCCCAGCAACGACGACACCCACCAGCCAATACCGAGAATGAGCAAGGCGACGAGCAGATTGATGCCCATATCCATCAGCCTCGGGGCCCAGATATAGAACTCTTTTACGGCCTCATCCATGGAACCTCCTGCGAAAAAAATCGACGGCAGAATGTATCAGAAGCGGCTGGCACAAAGCGGCGCAGCGCCCGACGGGAGTGTCAGGCTTTGTAAAGCGGAGCAGCGCGTGCCGCCGCGGCGTACGGCGTAAGACTGATTCCGGTGTCTGACACCCGAATCCGAAATCGGTCAGACATGCAGCATAGGTCTTGCCGCGCCGGCAGGCAAAGCGGCGTTACGCCGGCACGATGCGGAAATGGTTGTCCCAGGACATGTCACGCGATGGCGGCAGGACCGGCCTTTCCTTGCCTTGCGCGTCAACGCGGATCATCGCGCCCAATCCGCTACTGATCAGAAAGCCCCCTTGCACGGCAGGCGCGACGCCGCAGCCGTCGGCGAGTGCGGTGACGCCCAGGCATTTGCCGCTGGCGGCGTCCCAGTAGATCACCTGCCCGCCAACCGGGCTGGACGTGGCCACAATGCCGCCGGCGGCGTCGACCGTGACGGAGCCGACGTAGTTGCGCATGTTGCGCAGCGTCTCGGCCGGGCCGTCGAACAGTTCCAGCGCCGCGCCGCGTCGATGGCGGCCGACCAGCGCCGGACGATCCGCGGCCGGGCCCATGTATTGGCAACCGAACCACACCGCGCCATCGGCCGCCAGGGCCAGGTGCCGGATCGACAGCCGGTGCAGCGCTGGCGCGAGCTCCACCTTCTCCAGCAGTTCCCCCGAAGCCGCGTCGATATACGCGAGCGACGGCCGCATGGTGTCCAGGTTCAGTTCCAGCTTGCCGTAGTCAGGGTGCGTCAGGATGCCGCCGTTGGCCACGCACAGCGTCTTGCCGTCGGGCATCAGCACGACCTCGTGCGGTCCGATGCCGCCGGAATCGAACTCGCCCACGCGCCGGTAGCCGCCGCCGGGCGTGGCGTCGTACAGACCCAGCACGCCGCGTCCGCCTTCGAAGTCGTTTTCCGTGGCGGCCAGCAGGCGGCCGCCTTGCACGAAGGCGCCGTGACCGAAAAAATGCCGGTCATCGGGCAGCGGCAAGGGCGCGGGCTCGCCGCCTTCCAGCGAAAAGCCCAGCGCAAAAAAGCCGGGTTGGCGGCCGAACACCACGGCGCGCTGCGCGCTGGCGTCGATCGCAAAGCTGTGGCCGCGCGCGGGCATGGGGATCGTGAGGCGATCGCGGCCCGTCCCGTCCAGCACCACGGCTTCGTCGCGGCCGCCGCGCTTGCGCGCGGTCAGGTACAGCGGCCCGCCATCAGCCGGCAGCGCGGCGCGCGCCGCAGAAGGCGACAGGCCCAGCGCCGCGGCCAGCGCCAGGAAGCGGCGCCGGTCAATCTCCATCGAGCGCGTTGAAGCCGATGGTGACGCCCAGGGCAGGCGCCAGGTTCTCGTCAACGATGGCCTTGGCGTTCTTGAGCGTCAGCGACGCCAGGACCAGCAGGCGGCGCCCTTCCTCGCCCGCCAGCGCCTCGTCCAGCGGCGCAGGCACCGCACGCAGCGTCTCTGCGGCACTGGACAATTCGCCGCGCACCGACGCATCCATCCATTCCTCGCCCGCGGGCAAGGGATAGCCGCCCGCCACATAGAACGCCTTCAGCGCATCCAGGTTGGCCGCCAGCAGGCTCATCGACAGGCCGCTGCGCCAGAACGCCGCGCGCTTCGGACGGGCGGCCTGCGGCGAATCGCCCAGCACCGGCTCGATCTTCACGTCGCGCGCGAACTGCAGGCCGGTGGACAGGGCCTTCATGGCCTCGGCCGCGACTTCCTGCGAACTGCGATAGAGGTCATTGCCCGGTTGGGGCTTGGCAAACTGCCGCCCGAATTCGCCCTGCGCATCCCAGGCCTCGCCCAGGTCGCGCGAGATCGTGGCGACATTGGCGGATACGGCCGTGGCGTAGCCGCAGGCATACGCAAAGCTGGGCTCGCCGGTCTGCTTGAGCAGGTCGGGCTCGCCGTACAGCACGTACTCAAGCGCGGGCAGGCCCTGCACCGCGACGCTGCGGCCAGCCAGCGCGCCGGGCTTGAGCAGCGCGTCATCCTTGGCCGCGATCAGCGCCTGCACCTGGCGGGGCATCACGCCGCGCGTGTCGGGCCAGAAGGCCAAACGTTCAAAGCGGTTGGCCTGCACCAGCGGGCCGAAGCGCAGGATCTCGACGCCCGACCATGCGTGCGCCAGCGTCTTGAACGCATCGCCGACGCGCCCGGCGCCGGCCGCATCTGGCTTGGCGCACCAGCCGCCCAGCGCGCTTTCCAGCGCGGCAGCGGCGTCCGTCATCTTCGCGACCGCCGGCCGGGCGTAGTCGCGCGCCAGGCGTTCGCCCAGGTCGGCGGGCAGCGCGGCCTGTGCCGCAACCACGGCAATCGGCGCCGTCAGCATCAATGCCGCAGCCGCAGCGCGCATGAACAAATGGCGGGCCATCACAGGGACTCCAGGAAGCGGATCAGGTCCGCGCGTTCTTCGGGCGTCATGTCGACGACGCGGTCGCGCGCGGGCTTGGCCGCGCCGCCATGCCACAGCACGGCTTCCAGCAGCGTGCGGGCGCGCCCGTCGTGCAGCCAGGTCGCATTGGGATTGACGGTCTTGGTCAGGCCAATGCCCCACAACGGCGGGGTGCGCCATTCGCGGCCGGTGGCCATGCCGTCGCTCACGCCGTCGGCCAGGTCGTCGCCCATGTCGTGCACCAGCATGTCGGTGTACGGCCAGATCAGCTGGAAACGGTGTTCCGGCTGCTTGGCGTTGCGGCTGGTCACGTACTTGGGCACGTGGCAGGCCACGCAATTGGCTTCGTAGAACAGCTTCTTGCCCGCCAGCACGCGCGCGTCATCTGCATCGCGCCGCATGGGCACGGCGAGGTTGGTCGAATAGATGGTGACGAAGTCCATCAGCTTGCCCGGCACTTCCTCTGGCCCAAAGCGCGGCTGCGCGCCGTGCGGCATGTCCAGGCATTGCGTCTGCGCGGGCGTGCATTCGCCGGAATGCTTGGGGAACAGCGGCGTGGACAGGCCCATGTCGTTGGAGAACGCGGCAGCGCTCTGCTGCTCGACCGTCGGCTGTCCCGCCTTCAGGTTGAAGCGGCCCAGCACGCGCGCGCCGGTGCGCGCATCGGTGACCCAGTTGGCCTTGCCGACGATGCCGTCGCGCTTGTCCGCGCCAACGTTCGCCAGGATGTCGGACTCGTGAATCGATTCCAGCAGGCCCAGCCCGATCATCGGCGGCGCCAGCCGCGGCGAGATCTGCGTGTCCGCGCGCATCGGCCCGTAACCCAGGTTCTCGATGCGATACGTGGGCTTCATCAGCGTGGCGGTCTCGCCGCCGCGCAGCGCCACGGGCACGGCTTCGTATTCGATTTCCATGCGGCCTTCGGCCGGCAGGCCCGCGACCGCGAAATTCTGCAACTGCACGCCGTAGACGGGTTCCGGCAAGGCCGCGATCTCGTCGGCGCCCAGCTTGGGATGCCCGCGATCGGCGCCTTCCGGCACGGCCAGGCGCAGCAGCAGCGCGACCGCATCCGTGCGTTCCAGCGGATCGAAGCCCGGCACCGTGCCGCGGCCGTCCTTGGTGTGACAGGCCTGACAGGAGCGCGCGTTGAACAGCGGGCCCAGGCCGTCGGACGCCTGCGTGGACGAAGGCGCGGACACCCAATCCTTGCGGAACAGGCCGTTGCCGACGATGAACTCCTGGCGGCCTTCAAAGCTCATGTTGGCCGACGGCTGCGAAAAGATGTCGGCGTTGATGAGCTTGTTGGTCGTCGTGGCGCCGGCCTGCATGGTCTCGAAGGATTCGACCTTCGAGAAATCGCTGGTGGGCGCCGTGATGGCGGTGACGCGTTTCTGGTCTTCGGGCGTCAGATCGTCACGCCCGCCGGGAGCGGCGGGCGCGGCGGCGGCGACGGCATGAACCGACGCCGCCAGTACGGCGGCTAATGCGAGTTTCACTTGAATACGGCGTCAGGTTTATCCAGGCTGTCGGACCCTTCGATGGCGACCTTGCCCAGGTCCAGCAGCGCGATCACGCGTTCCAGGCTGCGCGTCTGCGCGACGAGGCTGTCGATGGCAGCCTGCACCACCGCGTTGCCCTCCTTGTTGCCTTCCGCGATCATCTGGTCATAGGTCTCGACCGTTTCGGCGCGCGTCTTCATGGCCTGCATGGCGGCGACGGTGGCGTCCAGCTTGGCGCGCACTTCGGCGTCCAGCTTGGAATCCTTGGCCTTGACCAGTTCGGACAGGCTGGCGCCAGTCACCTTCTTGCCGTCGATGCGCGTGTACGAACCCAGATAGACGTTGCGGATGCCGATCTGGTCGTAATAGTGCGAATTGTGCGTGTTGTCCGAGAAGCAATCGTGCTCTTCCTCGGGATCGTGCAGCATCAGGCCCAGCTTCATGCGTTCGCCCGCCAGTTCGCCGTACGACAGGCTGCCCAGCCCGGTCAGCATGGCGATGAGGCCGGCCTTCGGATCCTCTTCGACCGCCTTGCGCGCCGCGCCGTCCTTCTTCCAGTTGCCCACCATTTCTTCGAGATCAGTCACCAGCAAATCCGTTACCGCCTTCAAAAACTCAATACGGCGTTCGCAATTGCCGCCGGTGCACTGTTTCGGATCGAAATCCGTATGCGGGCGATTGCCGGAGTGACGCTCCTGCGGCGTGCCCTTGCGGTCCGCGGGCGCGGCGCCGGTGCCGTTCAGGTCCTGGCCCCACAGCAGGAACTCGATCGCGTGATAGCCCGTGGCCACGTTGGCCTCGTTGCCGTCGGCCTCGTGCAGCACGTCGGACAGCAGCTCGGGCGTGATCTTGCTGACGTCGACCGTCTTGCCGCCCACCGAGATCTTGGAATTGGCGATGACGTTCACGGCGTAGAACGCGTTCTGGTCGTTTTCCGTGCCGTAGGAGGCGTCGACATAGTCGATCAGGCCTTCATCCAGCGGCCACGCGTTCACGCGGCCTTCCCAGTCGTCGACGATGGGGTTGCCGAAGCGGTAGGCCTCGGTCTGCTGATACGGCACGCGCGCCACGATCCATGCCTCGCGCGCGGCCTTCAGGGTTTCCGCGCTGGGCTTGGCGACCAGCGCGTCGATGGCGTCGCGCAGCTTCTTGGCGGCCGTCAGCGAATCCTCGTAGCCGGCCAGCGCCAGGTCGGAGTACGTGGCGACCACGGCCTTGGGTTCGACGGCGGCCTGCGCCACTCCGCCATACACCGCGGCGGCCAGCACCGCACCCAAAAGCAACTTGCGCATCGTCTTTCTCCCGTAATTCGGACGGCCCGCCCCCGCGGCGGCCCGTTCCGGCTTGAATTTTGTGGATGCGAGTGTAAACAATTTTCGTTTGATATTCAGGCGTTGTTCAGATAGCTGACATATTTTTGAACGAAAAAAGTATGCTCCGGCAGGTCACCCGGGGCCCCGCCGGCCCCGTTTTCTTCAGCCTGGAAACCGCCTCATGGAACTGCGCCAACTCCGTTACTTCGTCCGCGTCGCCGAGCTGGGCAGCATCGGCCGCGCCGCGCGCGACCTCGGGGTGGTCGCGTCGGCGCTCAGCCAGCAGATCAGCCGGTTGGAGAGCGAGCTGGCGACGCGGCTGCTGACGCGCAGCCCCACCGGCGTGACCACCACGCCGGCCGGCGCCGCTTTCCTGCGCCAGGCCCAACTGACCCTGCGCCACGCGGAAAGCGCCGTGGCGGCCGCGCGCGAGGCGCGATTGGCCGGCACCGTCAGCATCGGCTTTGCGCCCACCACTGCGTCGCTACTGGCCCGCCCGTTCTACGCCGCCATGACCGAGCGCTATCCCAACGTGCGCCTGCATCTGGTCGAGGGGCTTTCGGGCAATCTGGGCGACCTGCTCAACGCCCGGCGGCTGGACCTGGCCGTGCTGTTCCAGAACGACACCGCGCAGGGCCGCAGCGTGGTGCCCGTGCTGGACGAGCGTCTGTTCCTGCTGGCGCCGCGCGGCATGGTGGAGCGCCCCGATGGCGAGCCAGTCCGTATGACCGATCTGGCCGGGTTGCCGCTCGCCGTCACCAGCAAGGCGCATGGGCTGCGCGCCTGGGTCGAAGCGGCCTTCGAGCGGGCCGGCATCGAACCCTGGATCGGCGTCGAGGTCGACGGCCTGACGACGCTGATGGACCTGGTGCAGGCCCATCCGATCGCGACCATCCAGCCCGGCGCGGCCGTGGCCCGCGTCGAGACCGGCCTGCTCAGCATGCATCCCATCGACGATCCCTATCTGTTCCGCCGCAACCACATCTACTGCATCAGTGACGACGAGCTGTCGCCCGCCGCGCTGGCCGCGCGCGTGGTGCTGCTGGACGCCATGCGCGGACTGGTCCGGCACGGCGGCTGGCCGGGGGCAACCCTTCTGGATTCGTGATGCCCCCATAGCCTCGGGATGCCTAGGCGGTCGGATTTTCTGAAGATAAATTGATCCACATCAAGTCGCAGCGCGGTGCATGCGACGATCAACCTTCACGAAATCCGATGACCACTTCCCCTTCTCGTCCCGGCCGGCTGGGCATTTCCTCCATGCGGGCGCACTGCTCCGAAGCGGAATGGCAGGCCCGGGTGGACCTTGCCGCCTGTTATCGCCTGGTCGAGCTCTACGGCATGGCCGACATGATGGCCAACCATATCTCGTCCCGCGTGCCCGGCGAGGACAACGCCTTCCTCATCAACCCCTACGGGATGATGTACGAGGAGATCACCGCGTCCAGCCTCATCAAGGTCGACGTGGACGGCACCATTCTGTCCAAGCCCGATTTCGGCGATCTGGACTACGGCATCAACAAGGCCGGCTACGTGATCCACAGCGCGGTCCACGCCCACCGGCACGAGGTGGACTGCGTCATCCACACGCACAGCTGGGCGTCGATGGCCGTGTCGTCGCTGGAGTGCGGCCTGCTGCCGCTGACGCAAACGGCCATGCGCTTCCTGAAGATCGGTTATCACGACTACCAGGGCGTGGTGCTGGGCACCGAGGAACAGGCGTCGCTGCTCGAGGACCTGGGCCAGGGCGAGGCGCTGATCCTGCGCAATCACGGCGCGCTGACCGTGGGACGCACCGTGGGCGAGGCCTTCAACTGGATGCACCGTCTGGAACTGGCCTGCCGCTCGCAGTTGGCGGCGATGGCGACGGGCGCCCCGCTGCAAGCCGTGCCGCCGCCCGTCCTGGAGGCCACCTGGAACAACTACCAGCCCGGCACGCGCCGCCCCTATGGCGTCATGGAGTGGCCCGCGCTGCTGCGCAAGCTGGACCGCATCGACCCCGGCTACCGGGACTGAGGCCGCGCCCGGAATCCCCCTGAACATTTCCAGCGCCGGCCGGCGTGGCGGCACGGCGCGATATCCCACACGACAACGACCACGCGAGGAGACATTCATGAACACTGCCCAAGCCCTGCTGGCTTGCGCGGCGCTGGCGGGCGCCTGTATCGCGCCCGCCGCCAGCGCCGCCGGCTACCCCGACAAGCCGGTCAAGGTCATCGTGGCGTTCTCGCCCGGCGGCACCACCGACACGCTTACGCGCAGCGTCACGAACACGCTGACACAGAAGCTGGGCCAGCCCTTCGTCGTGGAAAACAAGCCCGGCGCGGGCGGCAACATCGGCACCGAATACGTGGTGCGCGCCGCGCCCGACGGGCACACGCTGATCGTGAACTCGGTCGGCCCCATCGCCGTCAATCCCACGCTGAACAAGCTGAACTACGACCCGCTGACCGACCTGGTCCCGATGGTGCAGATCGCCACAGTGCCCAACGTGCTGGTCGTGCCGCCCTCCTCGCCCGCCAAGGACATCCAGGGCTTCCTGAAATACGTCAAGGGCGCGCGCGAACTGAACTACAGCTCGACCGGCGTGGGCACGTCTTCGCACCTGTCCAGCTACATGCTGATGGACGAACTGAAGGTGAACGCCACGCACGTGCCCTACAAGGGCGCGGACGCGGTCAACGATCTGCTGGCCGGCCGCATCGACTTCATGTTCGCCACCATTCCGTCCGTGATCGGCCACATCCGTTCGGGCAAGCTGCGCGCGCTGGCGGTCAGCACGCTGCAGCGGTCCGCCACCCTGCCCGAACTGCCGACCATCGCCGAGTCGGGGTATCCAGGCTTTGACGCCGGCTCGTGGTTTGGTTTCTTTGCGCCCAAGGGCACGCCGCAGCAGGTGGTGGAATTGGTCAACCGCGAAGTCAACGCCTCGTTGCCGGCACTGAACGAACAGATGATTCGCGAAGGCGCCGAGCCTGTCGGCGGCACGCCAGCGCAATTCGCCACGTTCATCAAGGGCGAGCACGACAAGTGGGCCGTGCTGGTACGCAAGTTCGACCCGCAGGCGCATTGAAGCTCGGTTAGTGGGCTGATCCCATACCCGGGGCCACGACGGCGGCCGTGAACTGATCCGAGGCGCGGCACGCCAGTTCCGCCACCAGCCGGATCGCGTCCGAGCCGCCGCTTTCCAGATAGCTCACCATCAATAGCTGCGGCGGCACCGGCAGATCGGTGCGGATGACCTGGATCTCGCCGCGCGCAACGTACTCGTACATGGGCGGCAACGGCACAAGCGCACGGCCGAAGCCGCTGCGCACCAGCCGCGCCAGCGCCGAGATCGAACTGACGAAATGCACCTTGCCCTGCGGCATGCCGACTTCGCGGTACAGGGCCTTCAGCGCCTCGTGCGGCTGCGATCCCGGGCTCATCGTCAGCACCGGCTCGCCGAGCAGATCGTGCGCCGACATTGTGTCCTCGCTGCCTGGCGGCCCGACCCAGCCCATCTCCATCGGCAAACAGGGCATGCTGATGATGCCCGTGTCGTTCAGCACGTCGGTCTGGAACGCGATATCCAGCGTGCCTTCGCGCAACCCGCGATGCAGGGCGCGCACCGTCTCGGACGTCAGCTGGACCTCGATGCCGGGATACGTGGACCGCAGGTTCGTCAGAAAGCCGATCAGCCACGTATGCACGACGGTCTCGATGGCGCCGATCCGCACCAGCCCGGCGACCTCGTCGCCGCGCTTGCCCAGCGACAGGATCTGCTGGCGGATCTCGAGCAGGCGCTCGCCATAATCCAGCAGCCGCGCACCGACCGCCGTGAGCTTCAGTTCCTTGGCATCACGTTCGAACAGGCGCGCGCCGATGTCCTCTTCCAGCGATGCGATGCGGTTGGCCACGGCCGCCTGCGTGATATGCAGGCGGTCGCTCGCGGCGCGAAAACTTCCCAGCCGCGCGGACCACAGAAAGGCTTCGACAAAACGCGTGTTCATGCGCCGATGCTACTGCCAACGCAGCCGGGGCGGGACGCGTCGTTGCCGGCGAGCGGACACGGCAAGAGGACACGTTATGTCCCCTTATGTGGTGCGCCCTGCACCAACTTGGTTCATGCCGAGCACCAGCCTGAGGCGGCGTGACCCGGCGTCATGGGAGAAGCCGCCCCGCGCAAAACCTGGCACGGCTATTGCTTGATGACTGGTATGCAAGCTTGTCTACAAGCGCCCCCAATCAAGCAGCCCAGGAGCCTTACATGATCCATCGCAATGCACCCTACGCCTTCAACGCCACCCGCCGCCGCCTGATCCAGGGCGCCGCCATGGGCGCGGCGGCGCTCGCCGCCCCGGCGCTGGTGCGCGCGCAATCGGGTCCGGTCATCCGCATCGGCTTCTGGCCCGTGGCCGCTGGCCTGCCGTTCTACGCCGCGATCGAGAAAGGCTATTTCAAGGAAGCCGGCCTGAACGTCGAGGCGCTGAAGTTCGCGGGCGCGCAGCAGGTCATGGAAGCCATGCTTGCGGGCCGCGCCGATGGCAGCGCCAACGGCACGGGCTCGGCCAACCTGGCCATCGGCGAGATCGCTTCGCCCGGCCTGTTCAAGATTTTTGCGTCCAATCCCAGCAACGCCAAGAACGTGCTGGATGAGTTCATCGTCGCAAAAGACAGTCCCATCAAATCCATCGCAGACCTCAAGGGGAAAAAGGTCGGTTCTGGTCCCGGCATCCAGAATTCCACGCTGGCCAAAGCAGTCCTGGAGCGCGCCGGCGCAACGGGGGCAACCGTGGTCGAGTTGGCGATCAGCCAGCACGTCGCCGCGGTTGCCGCCGGCCAGTTGGATGCGTGCTACACGCTGGAACCCACGGGCACGGTGGGCCGCCTGAACGGCACGACCCGCGTCCTGGAGACCGGCGTCATCGCCAAGTACGTCCTGGGCGATCCGATGGCGCCGTGGTTCGGCGGCTCGGCTTCGCTGACCACCGCCTTCCTGAAGAAGCATCCCGAGGAAAGCAAGAAATTCATCGCCGCCTATGCGCGCGGCATCGAACTGATCCGCACCAAGCCTGAAGAGGCGCGCCCCTTCCTGAAGGGCTACACCGCCATCGAAGGCCCGATGACCGAGGAAGTGCCGCTGGCCGCCTACACGCTGCACAACGAGTTCACGCCCAGCGACGTGCAGTACTTCCAGAAGTTCTTCGACCTGTTCACCGACAAGGGCGTCTTCGCGCAGAAGGTCGACGTCTCGACCATGCTCTACAAGGGTTGATCCATGACCGCAACCACGGCTACGGGCGCCACGCCCGCTCCCTCCCAGGCCTCTGCCACCGCGCCGGCGAAGACGCAGCCCGCCAAGGCGCAACCGGCCATGTCCAAGCCGCCGCGCAAGTTCGACACCTCGCGCCTGCTGCCGCTGATCGGCCCGCTCGCGCTCTTTGTGGTGTGGGACCTGGTGGTCCGCCTGCAGCTTGTCAGTCCGGTGTTGCTGCCCACGCCCAGCGCGACCATCGTGGCGCTGGTCAAGGGCATGGCGGGCGGCCCGCTGCTGGCTGACTTTCTGTCGTCGCTGAACCGCACCGTTCAGGCCTTCCTGATGGCCGGCGTGATCGGCGTGCCGCTGGGCGTGCTGCTCGGCAGCAATGAAAAGGCCTACCGCAGCGTCGAGTTCCTGGTGGACTTCTTCCGGTCCACGCCGTCCTCCGCCCTGATCCCGCTGTTCCTGATGATCTTCGGCGTGACCGACATGAACAAGATCGCCATCGCTGCCTTCGCGGCCGTGCTGGTGATCCTGTTCAACAGCGCGTACGGCGTCATCAACGCCCGCAAGCAGCGCGTGATGGCGGCGCGCGTGATGGGCGCGTCGCGCTGGCAGATCTTCAAGGACGTGCTGATCTGGGAAAGCCTGCAGCCCACGTTTGTCGGCCTGCGCAGCGGCGTGTCGATGGCGCTGGTCATCGTGATCGTGGCCGAGATGTTCATCGGTTCGGACAGCGGCCTGGGCAATCGCATCATCAATGCGCAGCAAGTGCTGAACGTGCGCGAAATGTACGCCGCAATCCTGGCGGCCGGCGCGCTCGGCTATGTGCTCAACATTCTCTTTCTCGTGCTGGAAAAGCGCGTGGTTCATTGGAGCGGCCGATAAATGTCCACCGTCATCAACCCCGTCATCGCCCCCGCGCCGCCCGCCGCGCCCTTCCAGCCCGGCCCGCTGGGCACGCACATCACCATCCGCGGCCTGACCAAGTATTTCGCCGGCTGGCCGCTCTATGAAGACTTCAACCTCGACATCCCCAAGGGCAAGATCGTCTCGGTCTTCGGCCCCAACGGCTGCGGCAAGTCCACGCTGATCAACATGATCGCCGGCCTGATCCCCATCGATTCGGGCGAGATCCTGTTCGACGGCAAATCACTGGCGCAGACCAAGATCGGCTACGTGTTCCAGAACTACCGCGAAGCCATGTTCCCGTGGCTGCGCACCATCGACAACATCGCCTACCCGCTGCGCCTGGAAGGCCGCAGCAAGGCCCAGGTCGATGCGCGGGTCGAGGAACTGGTGGCGTCGTTCGACGTGAAGTTCGACCTGAACCGCTATCCATACGAGCTGTCGGGCGGACAGCAGCAGACCGCGTCCATCATGCGCGCGCTGGCCCCCGGACCCGAGGTGCTGTTCCTGGACGAGCCGTTTTCCGCGCTGGATTTCGAGATGACGCTGTTCATTCGCGAAAAGCTGCAGGAAGTCTTCCTGCAGACCGGCACGACCATGCTGCTTGTCTCGCATGACCTGGAGGAAGCGGTGTACCTGGCGGATCAGGTGCTGCTCTTGACCAAGCGCCCCACGCGCGTCGCGGAGATCCTGGACTACACGGACGCGCGGCCGCGCACGGTCGAGACGCTGTCCGAGCCAAGCTTCATCCAGATGAAGAAACTGAGCCTGGAAATCTTCCAGCGCGAAGTGCGCAAGTGATTCCACGCTATTAATCCCAAGCCAATACCGGGAGCATTCGCCATGACACAGGAAACCATCGACCAATACGTGCGCAGCGCGCTGGCGCTGTCGGGATATGCGTTGCGCGAGTCCGCCGCCGAGCAGGTCGTGCAGCAGTTCTCGCGCATCCACGACATCGCGTCGACCTTCGCCGACGAGGCGCTGCCCGTGGAACTGGAATCCGCTTCGGTGTTCCGTCCGTGACCGGCCCCGCTCACGACATCGCCCGCCAGGTCCGCAGCGGCGAACGCAGCGCCGCCGCCGTGCTGGACGCCACGCTTGCCCGCGTGCGCGAGCGCGATCCCCGCTACAACTGCTTCACGGCCGTCACGGAAAGCCGCGCGCGGCAGGAAGCCCTGGCCATCGACGCGCGCCGCGCACGCGGCGAAACGCTGCCGCCCCTGGCGGGCGTGCCGTACGCCGTGAAGAATCTCTTCGATATCGCCGACGAGGTCACGCTGGCCGGCGGGCGCGTCAACGCCTCCAACCCGCCCGCTCGGCGCGACGCGCTGCTGGTCGAACGCATGCGTGAGGCGGGCGCCGTGCTGATCGGCGCGCTCAACATGGACGAGCACGCCTACGGCTTCACCACGGAAAACACCCATTACGGCGCCTGCCGCAACCCGCACGACACCTCGCGCATCGCGGGCGGCTCGTCCGGCGGCAGCGCCGCCGCCGTCGCCGGCGGTTTGGTGCCGCTGACCCTGGGATCGGACACCAACGGTTCGATCCGCGTGCCTGCCTCGCTGTGCGGCGTCTTTGGCTTGAAGCCCACCTTTGGCCGCCTGCCGCGCACGGGTTCCTTCCCGTTCGTGGGCAGCCTGGATCATCTGGGTCCGTTTGCAAACAGCGTCAGCGACCTGGCCGCCGCCTACGACGCACTGCAAGGCGCCGATGCCGCGGACGTCGCCTGCGCGCAGCGCCCGGCGGCGCCCACGTTGCCGGCCATCGCGGAAGGCAATGGACGGCTGCGCGTCGCGGTGCTGGGCGGCTACTTTTCGGAATGGGCGGGTCCGCAGGCGCGCCGCGCCGTGGAAATCGCCGCGCGCGCCCTGGGCGCGACTGACGTGGTCGACATGCCGGCCGCCGTGCAGGCGCGCTCCGCCGCCTTCATCATCACCGCGGCGGAAGGCGGCGCGCTGCACCGCCGCCGGCTCGTCACGCATTACGACTACTACGAACCGCACTCGCGCGACCGCCTGGTCGCCGGCAGCCTCGTCCCAGCAGCCTGGGTGCAGCAGGCGCAGCGCGTGCGCCATCGCGCCTACCTCGAGGCGCTGGCCCTTTTCGACCAATACGATGTGCTGATCGCGCCCGCCACGCCCGTCAGCGCCACGCCCATCGGCGCGGACTGGCTGACACTCGCGGGCAAGCAACTGCCCGCTCGCGCCAGCATGGGGCTATTGACGCAACCCATTTCCGCCATCGGGCTGCCGGTCTGCACGGCGCCCACGTGGCCGGAACTGGACGAAGACGGCCACCTGCCGCTGGGCGTGCAACTGATCGCCGCGCCCTGGCGCGAAGCCGATTGCCTGCGTGCGGCCCACACGCTGGAGCAGGCTGGCGCGGCACGCACACGGCCGGTTTGACGTTTCCTACACCGCAACGCCTGGAGCTTCGACATGGAATCCGCATTCGCCGCCATCGACATGCCGCGCACGCTGGCCGACTCCGCTTACACCACGCTCAAGCGTGACATCCTGGAGTTCCGGCTGGCGCCGGGCGACCGCTTCACCGAAACGGAGATCGCGGACCGGCTTCAGGTCAGCCGGACGCCGGTCCGTGAGGCGCTGTTCCGGCTAGAGCGCGAAGGCTATCTGGAGGTGCGGCAACGCAATGGATGGCTGGTCAAGCCGCTGGATTTTGAAACGCTGGATCATTTCTATGAGCTGCGCAGCGTGCTGGAAGCGGCAGCGGTTCATGCGCTGTGCACGCCCGGGCAATCGCCCGATCCGCTGCTGGCGCTGCGCGCGCTCGTGGAGACGTGGCTGGTCGATGAGAGCGAGCGGTCCAGCGATTGCGAATGGCTGGCCGACCTGGACGAGCGCTTTCACATCGAATTGGTGGCGGCCGCCGGCAACCCAGAGATCGCACGGGTGCATCGGGCGGCAACCGAGCGGATCCGCATCGTGCGCCGGCTCGACTTCACCCAGCCCGATCGAATCGGCACCACGTACCGGGAACACGCCGCGATCCTGTCCGCCGTACTGGCGCGCGACGGCGCGAGCGCCGCGGCGCTGCTGCGCGCGCATATCAAGGACAGTCAGGAGGCCGTGCGCAAGATTACGTTGCACCGGCTGTACGCGACACGCCGCGCGAAGGCGGCGTGAAGGCGGGCGGGCGGGGGGCCTGCGGGGGTTGCCAAAATTCGGGCTTGGGGGCGCGCGGGCTTTCGAGCTTTGGGGGCCTTAACGCTTTTGGGCTTTGGGGCTCTCGGGCTCTCGAGCTTTTGGACTTTCGGGCTTTTGGGCTTTCGGGCTTTCAGGCCGCTCCTCGGGCGGCCGCCATGCCGGCCCGGTTCAGCTGGCGCGCAACCAGCGGTGCAGCACGCGCGTAATGACGGGAATGCAGACAAACACCATGATGGGCGTCAATATCACGCTCGTGATCAACACACGCCAGAACACCGGCAGGATGCTCAAGTGCTCGCTCACCAACACCGAGAACACCAGCAGCACCGGAAAGTAGGCCAGCCAAATGCTGACCGCCTGCTTCCAGCGCGGCGGCGTGCTGGCCTTCGGCGCAAACCACCCAGCCGTGCCGCTCACCCGATGCTCGTGACTCGCGCGCACCAGCGTTGCACCGCGCTCCAGCCACATGCGGCGTGGCAAGGACTTTTCCCACCGGTTCAGGCTGGCCTCGTCGGTGAAGCGCAGCACGATCTGATACTCATCGCCGCCTTCCGGCGGCTGCAGCACGCCAGATCCGAGAAACCCCGGAAAACCCGCCGCCAGGATTTCGCCCTGACGCATCCAGGACAGGAAATCGCTATAGCGCTCGGGCGCGATGTGGCGCGTCACCAGCATGGTGACCGGACCGGGAACGGCAGAATGAGACATGGCGGAACTCCTGGGCAGCGTGCAGCGTGTTATGCACGTTAACCCTAGCAATCCGTGTGCCAGCCTTGCGGCGCAGCATTTGCCCCTTGGCGGTGTCATTCAGCCAGAAGGCCCGAGTAATTGCGCACCGCAACACACCCCATATTGGTGATAACCCCTACACGACGCACCAGTTCGGTGCATATCGGAGATAAGCAGCAATGGACATCAATCTGCCCGACGTCTTGGCCGAAGTCACGGCCGCCGTTGAACGCTACGAAGCCGCACTGGTTTCCAACGACGTGCAAGTGCTCGACACCCTGTTCTGGAACAGCCCGCACACGCTGCGCTACGGCGCAGGCGAAAACCTCTACGGTTACGACGAGATCCGCGCCTTCCGCGCACAGCGTTCCCCGCAAGGCCTTGCAAGAGAGGTCCTGCGCACCGCCATCACCACCTATGGCCAGGACTTCGCCACCGCGAACCTGGAATTCCAACGCGAAGGCAGCACGCGCATCGGACGCCAAAGCCAGACCTGGATGCGGACGCCGCAAGGCTGGCGCGTGGTGGCGGCGCATGTCAGTCTGATGACCTGACGCGGCCATCGGCCTTGGCATGACTCGCGGCTGACGACGCCATATGAATATGCGCAATCGGCATTGAGCCCGGCCCCGTGCAGGTCTACACTGGCTGTTCCTTTTTCCCTCGTTGGAGCACACGCTCATGAGCACATACAAGATTGCAGTCTTCGTCGGAAGCCTTCGCGCCGCCTCGATCAATCTGCGCCTGGCGCGTGCGCTGGAAAAGCTGGTTCCGGCCGACTTCAAGTTCGAGTATGTGAGCCTGGGCGACATCCCGCTCTACAACCAGGACAACGAAAACAATCTGCCCGCGCCCGCCGCCAAGCTCAAGCAGCAGATCGCCGACGCGCAAGGCATCCTCTTCGTCTCGCCCGAGCACAACCGCTCGGTCCCGGCCGCCATCAAGAACGGCATCGACTGGGGCTCGCGCCCGTGGGGCCAGAACTCGTGGCCCGGCAAGGCCGTAGGCATCGTGGGCGCATCGCCCAGCGCCGCTGGCACCGCCATGATGCAGCAACACCTGCGCAACATCCTCGCCGCCGAAGGCGCCAACGCCCTCACCACGCCAGAAGTCTTCCTGCAGTATTCCGAAGGCCTGGTCGACGACCAGTTCAACATCACCAACGAAGGCACCCGCAAATTCCTGCAGGGCTGGGTGGACCGCTACGTCGACTGGGTCAAGAAATTCAACACCTGATCTGCCGCCGACGCCGGCCACGCGCAGCGTGCCGGCGCCGATCGCCCGACCTACCTCCGGGCGATCAAGCCCCTCGATTCGTCGAGGGGTTTTTTTTATCCGCGCCGCTTCGTTGTTAGACCAACTTGGGTGTCAGACACCCAGAGAGAAACTTATCCCCTTCAACTGTGGAGAAAGGTGAGGACAGCCTTGGGGCAGGTGCAAAATTCCCTGACGCGCCAAGCACTTGCAGGACGCGGTCAATAAATGCGCAATCATCCTTATGGGCGATTTCTGATGGAGTTATCCCCGGTTTTTGGCACTAGCGTCCGAGAAAGCCAGGTGTCGCGCACTCCAATGTGAATTTGTCCCCGCCTTCTGTGGAAAAGCATGAGGACAGTGTGCGCACAGGTTGAAAATCCTGTTGCATATCAACGCCCTGCGGGGCGTGGTCACGAAAGGCCCAAACGCAGTTTGTTTGGGCCTGTGTTGTCCCCGCCAAATGTGGATAAGCCTGAGGACAGCCTAGGGGGAGTCTGCAAAAAGCCTTGCAGGTCAGGGACTTGCAGCTCGCGGGCAAGAAACGCTCACTAGGCAACCGAGATGCGGGCCGCATCGAGAATGGCAGGCCTCTTGCAAAAAGCAGACAGGCTTGTCCCCATGGAATGTGGACAAGCCTCTGAACAGTCGCACAACAAGTACAGAAACCCGTTATGTGACAGTCACTTGCAAGGTGCGGTCAAGGAATGACCAGCACCGGGATCAGGAATCGCCTTCGAGGCGCATGCCGATCTTCAATCCCACCTGCCAGTGCGCCACCTTGCCGTCCTTGATGTGACCGCGCACTTCGGTCACTTCAAACCAATCCAGGTTGCGCAAGGTTTCGGACGCGCGCTCAATGGCTTTCGCGATCGCATCGTCGGAGGATTTGGTGGAAGAGCCCACCAACTCGATCTGCTTATAGACATGATTCGACATAGCTCGTCTCCGCTGTGAGGTGAGTCGTGAATCGTCGGTGCTTGGCCGTGTTCCGGCGCTTACGACCGGCAATCCATTCGAACACACAGGATACCTGCGCAGCGATAGAGTGGTGTTACGAGTTCCGTCGCGCGGTCTCGACCGGCGACGGAATCGCTTTTGCAACGCGAAGCAAAGGAGATCACCATGCCTGAACGAAAGACCATCGAACGCGCCAAGCGCGACAAGCGGGAGGGAAAGTCCGCGTCGACGCAGGCCGGCGAATTTGTGCGCGAGGAAATCGACAACGTGCGCGAAGGCAAGCATGGCGTGCGGTCCAGCAAGCAGGCCATCGCGATCGGCCTGTCCAAGGCGCGCCGCGCTGGTGTGAAGCTTGCCACGCCCAAGAAGGCCAGCGCCGAAACCAAACGCAAGGCCGAGCAGGACACGCGCGCGGCGCACGACGGCCATGCCAAGTCGAGCACGCGCTCCAAGGCCGCAACCAAGGCCCTGAAGAAGGAAAGCACCAAGCCCGCATCGAAGTCGGCGCTGTCACGCAACGCGACCAAGACGGCGAGCAAGCGCACAGCTGCGGACCGCTCGGCTGCGGCTCGCAAGGCCGCGGCGACCAAGGGTGCGGCTGGCCGCTCGGCCGCTGCCAAGAAGGCGGCGCGCACGCGTGCGGCGAACAAGCAGGCAGCGGGCGGGCATCACGCGGCGCATTGATTTGGCGAACGGCTGCGGCGTATCCCTACCGCGGCCCCCCAATTAACGCGCCGCTAACCGGCCTCGAACGCCTTGAAGCGCTCCTGCAAAAACTCCCGCAGCCGCCGCACTGCGGGGGATAGGAGCATGCGGTGCACGCACAGCAGGTACAGCGGTGACGGTTCGCTGACGTAGCCGGTCAGCAGTTCGACAAGCCGGCCCGCACGAAGATCCGTCAGCACGTCGTAGCGTGATTTGTACGCCACGCCGTGCCCAGCCAGCGCCCAGCGCCGCACCAGGTCGCCGTCATCGCCGACGCGATCGCCCTTGACCGGAATGGTGAGGCTGGTGCCGTCATGCTCGAATGTCCAGCGGTCATGCAGGGTTTCGCCGAGCACGAACGACAAGCAGTTGTGCCGCCGCAGATCCGCCGGCGTTTGCGGCACGCCATGTCGCGCTAGATAGGCGGGCGCGGCGCACACCACGCGCCGGTTGTGTTCGGCAAGCGGCAGCGCGACAAGGCTTGAGTCGTTCGGGGTGCCGTAACGCACGGCGATGTCGACCGGCTGCCGGTACAGGTCCGCCAGCCGGTCGCTGATGCGCAACTGGAAATTGACGCGGGGATGCTGACGCTGAAACTCGTCCAGCCACGGCAGCAGCACGTGGCGGCCCAGGTCGGAAGGGATCGACACCGACAAGGTGCCGGCGATGTCCGTCTTGTCGCGCGCCATGGCGTTCTTGCCAGCCTCGAGCGTGGAGATCGCTGACCGCGCGTATTCCAGATAACGCTCGCCGTCGCTGGTCAGCCGCAGGCTGCGCGTGGACCGCACAAAGAGCCGCGTTTCAAGTTCCTGTTCCAGCCGCTTGAGCGCGGCACTGGCCACCGCCGGCGTCAGGTCGAGCTCGCGCGCGGCGGCGGAAAAGCTGCCCAGATCCGTCGCGGCGACAAAGATTCTCAAATCCTCGAATCGGACCAATTCCGGCCTCATTTTCAAAAAATTATTGAAACTGCCTGCGATGCTAGCCGGTTTTTCATCGCTGCGGTGTGGGTAATCATGCATCCATTCCCCGACACGCAAGGAGTCACCGCATGAACATCGAACTGAAGGGCAAGAAGGCATTGGTCACCGGATCGTCCGGTGGCATCGGCCTGGCCATCGCCACCGGATTGGCGCAGGCTGGCGCGCAGGTCGTCCTGCACGGTCGCAATGCAAGCAAGCTGGCGCAGGCCGCGCAGACCATTTCACAGCAGGTGGCAGGCGCACAGGTCACCACCGTGCAGGCGGACCTGGCCACCGCGGACGGCGCGGCGTCGGTCAGCGCCGCGCATCCCGACGTCGACATCCTGGTCAACAACGCCGGCACGTTCACGCCCAAGTCCTTCACCGAAATCACCGACGACGACTGGCAGGCCATGATGGACACCAACGTCATGAGCGGCATCCGCCTGTCGCGCTATTACCTGCCGCGGATGCTGGCGGCCAACTGGGGCCGAATCGTGTTCATCTCCAGCGAATCCGCCGTGCAGATTCCCGCCGAGATGATCCATTACGGCGTCAGCAAGACGGCCCAGCTGGCCGTGTCGCGCGGCCTGGCCGAGCTGACTGCGGGCACCAATGTCACCGTCAATGCCGTGCTGCCGGGCCCGACGCGGTCCGAAGGCGTCTCCGACTTCTTTGCGGAAATGGCCAAGGAGCAAGGCGTTTCGCAGGAACAGATGGAGCAGGACTTCATCGCCCAGCACCGCCCGACCTCGCTGCTGCGCCGCCTTGCCACGGTGGAAGAAGTGGCGAACATGGTCGTCTACACCTGCTCGACGCAGGCGTCAGCCACCAACGGCGCGGCCCTGCGCGTGGACGGCGGCGTGGTCCGCTCCATCATCTGATCCCTTGAATCACCAGAACCCCATCATGAAAGCCATTGCCTACTTCAAGAACCTGCCCGCCGACCACGCCGAAGCGCTGCAGGACATCACCGCCCCCGAGCCCGTGCCGGGCGACTACGACCTGCTGGTGGACGTGCACGCCATCTCGGTCAACCCTGTCGACGTGAAGATCCGCGCCAACCGCAAGCCGCAGGAAGGAAAGCCCGAAATCATCGGCTGGGACGCCGCGGGCGTGGTGCGGGCGATCGGCGCCCGGACCAGCCTCTTCAAGCCCGGCGACCGCGTCTGGTACGCCGGCGCGTTGACCCGACCGGGCGCCAACAGCGAGCGCCACATCGTGGACGAGCGCATCGTCGGCCACATGCCCAAGAGCCTGGATTTTGCGCAGGCCGCCGCCCTGCCCCTGACCACCATCACCGCATGGGAATTGCTGTTCGACCGCCTGCGCGTGCTGGACAACGCCGCGCCCAGCCAGCGCAGCCTGCTCGTCATTGGCGCGGCCGGTGGAGTTGGCTCGATCCTCGTGCAGTTGGCGCGTCAGCTCACCGGCCTGACGGTGATCGGCACCGCCTCGCGCCTCGAAACCCAGGCCTGGGTGCGGGAACTGGGCGCGCATCACGTCATCGATCACACGCGGCCGCTGACCGAGGAGCTCAAGCGCATCGGCTTTGAGAACGTCAGCTATATCGCCGGCCTGACGCACACGGACAAGCACTTTGCGCAGATGGCCGAGGCGATTGCGCCGCAGGGCAAGATCGCACTGATCGACGACCCGGCCGCCGTGGACGTCCGGCTCCTCAAGGGCAAATCGGCGTCGCTGCATTGGGAATTCATGTTTGCGCGCCCGCTGCACAACACGCCCGACCTCATCGCCCAGCACGAGCTGCTGAACCAGGCCGCCCGCCTCATCGACAACGGCACCCTGCGCACGACGCTGGGCGAGCACTACGGCAAGATCAACGCCGAAAACCTGCGGCGCGCGCATGCCTTCATCGAAAGCGGCAAGGCGCGCGGCAAGATCGTGCTGGAGGGGTTCTAGAAACGCGGCGATCCCGAGCGGGATCGCGTGCGCCAGCGCGGCGCGCCGGGCGTGAACAGGCCTGTCAGGCCCGGCCTTCGCGCTTGGCGCGTGCGTGCGGATCGTTGATTTCGGCTTCCAGCTCGGCAATCAGCCACTGGAACCAGCCGTTTTCCGTGCGGGCATAGACGGCGGCCGCCGGCGTCTTGCCTTCGCGCCAACCCGTCTGATGCGCGTCCATCCAGGCGGACAGGCTCTTGTGCGGCGCCAGCAGGCCGGACAACCAGGACCACACGTAATCGGGCACGTTGCGGCGAAAGCCCTTGGCGCTGGCATAGATGGTCGGCTCCAGCGGCAGGTTGCCCGCACGAGCCAGCTTGGCCTGCGTCCGGCGCAGCGTCTCGACAGCGGCCTGCAATTGTTCGGTGCTGAGCTTTTTCACGTACGACTCCTGATTCTTGATTTGTGCGGATTATCGCCGCAGGGTGCGGCGGTTACCAAGCTGCCATTTACCTTTTGCGAGCCGGCGCAAGGCCTAATAGCAGCGTGGCGGCAAAACGCTCGCCGGGTTCCAGCACCTGCATGCCGGTGCGGGTCTCGCCAGCCGCAGCGAGGTTGAACGCGTCGGCCACGTTGGTGACCGGTTCCACACAAAGAAAATCCGCGCCCGGGGCCGTGTACACCACCAGATGCGCGAATGCCGGATCGGCATGCAGCGCCAGTTCGTGCCCATCGGGCCAATGCAGCGTCGCGCGGCCCTGCCACTGCGACAGGTACGTGTCGCAGCCCTCGGCGGACTGGCGCAATTCACGCACTGTCGTCGTTTTGCTGCCGGTGGGGAGGCCATTCTCATCCGACGGCCAGATGCGTCGGGCGTGCAGCGACACGCGCTGGGCAGTGAAATACGGATGGATGCCCATACCGCATGGCATCGGGGTGTCGCCTTGGTTGGTGATGGACAGCTTCAGGCTGAGCCCGCGGCTGTCCAGGCGCCAGCGCTGCACACACTCGAACGGCCAGGGCCAGCCCAGTACGCCAGCAGGTTGGTCGAGCACGAGGTCGACGCTATCGGGTGTCAGATTGCGGACCTGCCAGGATTGGAACAACCCGGCTCCATGAATCGCCTGCGGGCGGTTCGGCACGGACTGCAGCGCGTATCGGGCGCCGTTGAAGGTGAAGACGCCGTCGCGGATGCGGTTGGAATATGGCGCGAGCGGATAGGATCCGGCGCGAGGCCATTTGCCGGCGGGCCATTCGGTGGCGGTCAGGGGCACGATCCAGTCGTGAGCGCCGGTGGAGAGACGCGTCAGCCGCCCGCCCCCGTCTGGGGCGAATTCGGCTTGGTGGTCGCCGCTGGAAATGGTCACCCTCTCGGTGGCGTCCAGCTCGGCAGGAACAGCAATATCGGACATGGGGGTTGAAACTCCTGCGGCGTCCACGTGCGCCACGAGGGGGGATTGTGCCCGGCGGGGCAATAAGGCTGCAAGTTGGCGGGATCGTGACGCCGGCGGCTAGTCTCTGGCGGACCACCACAGCCATGCCGCCGCGGCAAAGGCTGCCCAGGCCGCAACGATCAATATCGCGCCGAGGACGCTCCGGGGCTTTGCACCCTTTTCTCGCATCCATTCATCAGCGTGCTGACGGCAATCCGAGATGACATCCGAAGGAAGGAGTTTGATGGTCAGCCAGATCAGGACGGGGAGCAGCAGGACGTCGTCGACGTATCCCAGCACCGGGATGAAATCCGGAATCAGGTCGATCGGGCTCAAGGCATAAGCCACGACCAGCACGCCGAGCGCCTTCGCGTACCAGGGCGTTCGCGGGTCCTTGCCGGCAAACCATAGCGTGACGCCGTCACGCTTGATTCGTTTGGCCCAGGTCTTCAACTTTTCGCTTGTGGTCACGGATGGGCAGACCGTCTGGATAACGCGCCAATTGTATTAGCCGGCATGCGGATCGGCGGGGCTTGCCAACGGTAAGGGTCGCTGCAGATCACGGCGCGGCCGCTGGCTCGTCTGACGCTTGAATGTGCCTGACACTGGACGGAAATGTTTAACAAGTCGCTTGTCAGATGCTGAGCCAAGTCGCCAGCGGCGACAACGACAGCAGCACACCAGCCCACGCTACCTTGCTGCCATCTCGGTGTATGGCATAGACGCCGGAAGCCACGCCGGGAAGCCCGGGGATCAATTCGAAGATGATGTACGGCCAGAGTCCCTCGTGCATCACCACCCACCAGTGCAACCAGGCAGTAGCAATACCGCAAATCAGCGCAAGGATGCTGTAGAAGGACCAACCCAAATCGCGCAGCATGCTGATTCCCTTCTGCTGGTTAATGCTGTTGCCTCGCTTGGTTAGCGAGCAATCGTACCCGAACAGCGCAAACGCATCCGCGAAGGTGATCGTATCTGCAAGCGTATCGGCTAGATCGCCCGGCATGGTTGTGAACGTACGCTCGATCTCAATCTGGCCCTTCATTGCCCGCTGGAGTTCGACGGAGTCAAAAATCGAGGGATTTCTGTTCCAGCCACCGTGCACACGAACCGCCCGCCCATCCGAAAAATCGCAACCCGCCGCCAGATCGTCCCGCCCCAGCTCAGCAACCCCTTCCCCGCCCCGATACAATCACGGGCATGAATTCCGCACTGCAAAACACCGCCGCCGACGCCCACGCGGGCCATACCCCCATGATGCAACATCATGCGCGATAGTTCACCTAACGCTTTGACTTTCAACAGGTAATTGCGATACACGTCTAATATTCTGTGCCCGCTTAGCACCCCGTAAGCCCGCATGTTTCCTAGTCGATTCTGCGAGTATTAGACGCAAGAAATGTCCTACTTCACTCCCCTATCCGAGCGCCCCGGAGGCTGCTGGACCTGTACCCACTGGCACGGTGAAACAACCGACCAGGGGCGCAGGCCGTACTGCCGCCGTGAACCAGACTACAAGATAGCCCCCGCGCATCCAGACGATGGGTGCGGGTCATGGGTGCGGGAGATTGGGGCAGATGATGAGATCAATCTATCCAAGGATCGCGGGCCCAAGGAGATCGAATAAGTATGCTCGAAACCTACACAACGCCCGACGATTATCAGTCCCCGGATTGGGGTGATTGCGGGAAAGCGCATGAATGGAAGAACTACGTTACCGAGGAAGTTCGAGGTATGTGGCACACTTTCTCAGACGAATTGAAAAAAGCGCTAGCTCGCCAATCCGAGGCCATAGCAGATATAGAGGAATGGGATTAGTCGTCCATCCCGGGCCAGTCGCACAGCCTTGCGCCTAGCTTGACTAGGGTCGGATCTTCGCTGCCGCCTGCGCCCAAGCGTCGGCCTCCCTCAATCCGTCGATGGCTGCGTCAGCGTCTCTTGCCAGCGCTGCATATTCGTCCGTGCACGCTTTGAGAACGTCCCAGGCTCGGGTAGCGGCTTGCTCAGAGATGCCGGCGCGGGCGGCAGCCTGGGCGGCTCTGGCACGCTGGGTGGCGATGACGTCGCGCAAGCTGCCAGCAGCATCGTTAGCAAGATCGCGCTCGGCGTTCGAAAGGCGGACGTCTTCATTGGCTTTCTCCAGGCGGCCCGTGTAATCAGCCACCATTTCCTGTTCCTGGCGCCGGTACTGCGCCTCGATCTGGCGGGCATTTGCAGCCGCTTCCAGCAGCGTTTGATTGACTCCCGCTCGGTACTGACTCGCGCCGTACCACCGCACACCAAGGCCGACGGCCAACAGCACCCCGGCACCAATCAGATAGGGAAGCGCGGTTCGCAACAGCGGATTCATGGCGTATTCAACCAGTCAGGCACTCTTGCGGGCGGCGCTGGCGGCGGTGACAGGACTTCATCCACCTTCTTGACGACCGTGCTGGCCGACTTTGCCGCGGCTGTGGCCTTCGTCGCTGCCGTACTGGCTTTGGTTGCGGCCCCCCTGGCAGCTTTGATAGCCCCTTCGGCAGCTTCAGCGGCCTGGTCCACTCTGTCAGCCGCCTGCTCTGCCGTCCCGGCGGCTCGGCTAACAGTGGCGGATAGGGCAGCCAGCGCCTGACGATAGTCCTCGCGCTGCTGACGATTCACTTCAGCCTGTTCCGATAGTGCCAATGAGGCACTTTTCCACGTGACCAGACTGCCCAACGAGTACCCGCCGCCGAAGATTGTCGCCACCAGAACGATGGCATACAGCCCACGAAGTGCGCGCGCCAATTTCGGGTGCTTGCACAGGCACCATTCATGCAGCTTTTCCACGTACCTCTCCCTGTAATGCACGCACCTGAGCGGTCAGTTCGGCAATCAATGTGTTCTGCCGCTCTATCGTCTGGGCTTGATAGGCCGTCCGCTCATTCAGCGCAGCCAGCTCGGCTTGCACCTTGGCAAGATCTAGATAGAGGTCGTTGCGCTGCTTGTAGGCCTCATTTGCGGAAGCTCGAGCCGCTTCGGCTGCTTGGCGCTCGACCGCCAACTGAGCCTCAAGCCGTTCGATTGCGTCCTTCTCGGACTTCGCACCGGCCATGGACACAGCCATGCGAGCCATCAAGATGGGCAAGACCTTCCACATGGCGCCGCCGCCAAGCAGCGCCGCGACCAGGTATCCGACGATCTGGGAAAGCGTCAGCGGCTCGCCGGCCGCCGCTGCGCTCACCGCATCCGCACCCACTACGGACAGCATGAATCCCAGGTTCTCCTGCATCATGCCCCCGCGAGCGTGCCGCCGGCGCGCACGTAGGCTTCGCGCAACCGCTCGATCTTCTGCTCGTGCTGGCCGTACCCGGCGCCAGGCAGCGAGGCCCAGATGTTGCGCACCTTCGACACGGCCTCATCAAACCGGCCGGCCTGGATATCAGCGATCGCGCGCCGCTCCTTGAGCTGCTGGACGGCGTAGCGGTCCTGGGACAGCGGCCCAAAATCGGGAAGCTGCAGCAGCGCCTTGTAGTGCGGCCAATAGCGGTACAGGATCTGGTAGCGCCCCGCCGCAGTGGACGACAGCGAGGCGTTCAGCTTTACCAGCACGTTGGGGTGGTCGTCGTAGCCCGCGAACAGCTTGCCTCCCACCAGCACGTCGTAGCCGTCATCCTTCGTCGGCTGCCGGTGGTCGTCGGTCCCCTCGGACACCGCCAGCATGTCCAGGAACGCCAGTACGTTGCGCCCGCCTGCCTCTTTCTCGCTCACCCTTGCCATGATTTGCCTCCCTTGCAGGCATAAAGAAGCCCGCCAAAGCGGGCACGAAAAAGCCGCCCGAAGGCGGCTCGCTTTTGGTCGAAAAGTATCCTCTACGCAGCTCTCGCGCTGGGTCCCCCGAAAACGCGGCGGTTCAAGAAGCTCCGTAACGGCGAACGGAACGGGCGCTCGATGAATTCAAATATCAAAGCTGCGCCAACGATTGAGATAAGCCAATAGGCTGCATAAGCGGTCATCAAGTTGGCTTTCAACCATGGATCGAAATAGGCGAGCATGACCCGCAGCACGAGCTGGTGCAGCAAGTAAAGGGAAAAGCTGATTTCTCCGAGGTAGACAAGCGGTCGAAACCCGAGAACCCTCGAAACGAAGCCTCGCTCTGCAAAAAAAACAACTAGGCTCGCTGCAAAAATAACCGTTGGGCCTGTTACCAAAATCCATAGAGCCAGCTGAGGGTGAGAGGTCCAGAGAACGGACCTCGCCAGCCAGGCGGTGAACACCATGCCGGCCACCATAGCTGCCAAAACAGCCGCTTCCAGCGTCGTTGCTCGAACCACGTCCAGTCCCTTCAAGGCGCTTACGAAGCGAGTTGCTAAGGGATAGGCCGCCATGCCAATGAAGAATTCAGCCACTCGGCAGAGTGGCGATATGTAAAGAAGTCCCCACGCTGAGACCGGGACTCCCTCACTCACGCTCATATCGGCCATCGCGGCAACAGAGACGTTCGCAACGACCACTAGAGCGGCAACTCCAAGCAGATACCAAAAACTCCGTCGTAAGAGCAGCAGAGCGAAAGGGAACGCGAGATAAAAAATCATCTCCGCCGAAACGCTCCAGGCCACCCCGTTAAAAGAGAAATAGAACCAGCTCGACGGGACCAACGACTGAAGCATCAATAGGTTAACGACCGCCCTAAGAAAGTCGTAAGCCGTATTGATGGGAGTCAGAGCGAGAATAGCTATGAGGCCCGTGAACGCATAGGCGGGCCATAGACGTGAGATGCGCGCTGAAAGAAAGGTCCAGTAATCTTTCTTCGCGTTTATGGTCCCGTAGGAGTGGACCAGGACGAACCCAGAAAGAACAAAGAAGAACGAGACCGCATTACGGAGGTCGAAGACATGGATAGAAATACCAAAAGTCTTCATCCCGTGCCCGAACACGACCAACGCCGCAGCAAAAAAGCGCAGCGAGGTCAGGCCATCTATCTTCCTCGTTCCAGACACGTTCATTCAGGGCTTCCGAGCGTTCAAGCAGGCTAGTTCACCCCAAAAATTTGGGGCTAACCTACTGTTGGCGCGAGCAATTCATCTCGGCGCGCCGATGTTACAACGCCCTCATCGACAAGTAAATTTAGCGTCATCGCGACACGCGGGTCATCCAGGTCGACGTACTGGGCGGCAATTAGCATGTCAAGCCCGAACTGGACGGCCAGGTTGTCATGCTGACGAGCCGCGGCGTACTCTTCAGTCGTGAACTTTTGCAGGTAGTCCAGCGAGGAAAAGACCGTGACAGGCACAGGGCTAGGATCCACCGGTTGTGGGGCCTCTCCGGGGACAAGAGTTTCGGGAACGCTGATCAGAAGGCTTCCGCTTACGTCGAAGAAACGGTATACGCCATCAATCAAGCGAATATCGTCGCTCTCAGCAAACTGCCAAGGGCTTCCCGTTTCCGTGTCGATAAAAGTTTTCATTAGCGCAACTCCCTCCAAATCGTTCCCGTGATGCTGCCGATGTTCTGCACCACGTAGGTAGATCCTGCAGGAACCACCATATTGAGAACCAGCGACCCCGTGGAACCGTCCCGTGTGCTGTATGCCGCATCGAATCCGTTTATTCGGCCCACGATTCCACTGCTAGTGGTTGTCCCTGTCGTGGAGACATAAACGACAATGGGCTTGCCAGTTGAATTGGTGTACGTGGTCGCGATGGCACGGCTTGCAGTGACATCCTGCAGCGTCTGCCCGACGCCAAATGTTTGGGACTGAACCACCACATCATCCGAGGCGGCCGATGGTGCGGCCTTGAACGTCAGAGAGGCGCTGCCATAGCTTAAAAGCGCCCCTTCAACGACCCACGCCGAATTCGCGTCGTTGCGCCGCTTGATGAGCATGTTGCCGGTATCGGCCCAAGTCATGTAAGGCCCGGCGAAGGCCGCCGGATCTACGCTACCCGCAAAGTCAGTCGCGACTGTCTCCAGAGCAGCGTTCAGATCCTGTACTAGCTTGAGGCCAGGCAGGGGCGGCGTTGTTGAAATTACGATAGCTTCTTGCGTCATGTCAGTACCCTTGTGCCAACCAGTTGATTACCCGTTCGACGGGCGTCACGTTGTTAAAAATCTGGACGTCAAAACCTAAAAGTGGGTCCGTGGTTTGCCGAATTTCGACCCGATCCCCGCTTACCGCGTCCAACTCGGTGACTTGCAGGTTCGGCTTAGCGTGGAATGCTTTGCCATAAGTGACGCGCATACCCGCGGCTGGGACAGTGAGACCGGTCCCCGTCTGCACCAGGTCCGGCACATCAACAGTCCATGAGAAGTGACGCACGAACGGCACGATTAGCGGATCGTCGGTCTGAAGAACGAGCCGGACGCGGAAATACCGCGCGTTCACTGTGCCGGGTATGTAGTCCTGCCAGTCGCCGAACACCCCATCGTCCTGAGCGAACTGGATCTGCGGTATTACCTGATAGCGTTGGCGGTTCGAATCGTTGAGGATGTCCGATTCCTCTAGGACATCCACAATCGACAGCACATCCTCGCCAAAATTGAGCGCGTACTCATCAATACTGAAGTCGATTCGAACAGGCGTCGCGTACCCGATGTCGATTATGTTCGAATCGTTGGTGGTGTAGATGCCTCCGGATTCCACCCCGCCGAACCACAAGACATCTTCGAGGCTAAGCACGTCTAGGGCAGACAGAATGTCGCCCATCCCCCTCAGCGTCAGTTCGCCATCGTGGATGAACGCCCCGCCTTCTAGCGAACCAGTCCATGCCGGATCTTCGTGGATAGTCGCAAGGACATTTCGGACTAGCACCGCTCCTGTGATCTGAAGACTGTCCGCGGGGCCGTAGATCGTTTGAGAGCCAAACCTGAAGCGCGCCGCCACAAAGTAAAGCCCGTTGCCGACCGCAAGCATATCCAAGCCCTGCGTGGTGCCGACCGTTCGCGAGTTTGCCCAGGAGCTACCTATCCTCACCTCGTAGTCCGGCTGTCGGATATCCGTCACCCGGTTCCAGATAAGGGTTGTCAGCCCATCGCGGAACACACTTGTCAACCCCGTAACCGCTGGCAGGGGAGCCAGAAGGCCTGTTACCGTGTACTGGCTTCGAAACGGCGCCCCGAGGCCAAGCAGATTGACCGGCCGGACGGTGACCACTATCAGGTCGCCCGTCTTCGCGGAAACCGTGATGTTGCGTTCGGTCGTGATGATGGGCTGGAGCGCGACGCCCGCCACTGAAACGTTAACTTGAACCTTAGTGGCAGCAGAAATAGACCAGTTGATCTGAACGTCAATGTCATCGTTAGCGACGCTCCGAATTGCTTCGGAGAACGTCACATTGAACACAACGCCGTTGAGCAACCCTCCATCTCTCGGCGGCGTGTACTGATACGGATTGTTCTCACTTGCGTAATAGCCCGGGTCATCGTCGATTGCCGTAAATTTCACCCCATCAGCGGACGGCTCCACAGAGGTAATCTTGAAACGACGCCCAGGAGTTTGAAGCGGGTCAAACTGCCACACCCAATCAAGCGAGTTGATATCCTCAAAGCCTGGATCCCCCGGCATCGGGAACCCGGCAAGGTCCGAAACGATGGTGAATTCGGTCACATCGCCCACTGCCGAAGTGACCGATACGACTTTCATTCTGCCTCGAGGATCACGCAACAAGGCCACGCCTGTGCCATCGGACGGAACCGCGGAATCAAGCACAACTCTAGGGAGTGCTCCGCCGACGGCACCCCTACTACCCGGCATCATGCGACCTGAGTATCCCCAAACAGTCAAGTCGTGCGTCAGGCGGATCACGTCACCCTTAGACGCCACATAACCTTCGATGTCGGTCTCAAACGAAACCCGCCGGCGGTGCCAGACCTGAGACGCTGCAAGCAGATTCGCTTCGCGGCTCGCCATGTCCAGATTCGTGCAACCATCCAGATCTAGCTGCAGCGGATTGGTAGTCGTAGTCGCGCCGGGAACGCGTACACGCACCTCATCCATCAGCCAGTTGCGATCCGCGTTAACAAAGTTCAGAACGATCTCGTCGACCGTCCCTTCGTTGAGATATGCAATCTGAAAAGATCCAGCTTTGATGTTGAACGGCCCGAATGTGGCCACTTCAGGAAGGTTCGCGGCATCCCAAACGACGCCAAGTTTGCCGGTGTGCTGGGTCTTCGCTGCACGTCCCGCTCGGGCGATCATGTCCAGCACGTCGGCTGAACTCATCTTCCGATCCAACACATAGTTGAACGTCAGGCGGTTTGCATCGCACCACGCGCCCCAGGCCTTGATACCCTCAATGTCAATCTGAGCATCCGTCAGCCCGCACCCGAAGACTCTCGATCCGTTCGGAGCAAGGCGCCCTTTTGCGTACCAAAGGAACCACCAGGCCGGATTGCTTGTCGGCCCAAAGACCCATGCCGATCCGTTCCAAACATTGCACCGAGCGACAGCAACCGCGCTAAATTGATCGACTTGGCCGTTTAGTTGACCGGTCGCCTTGATTCGCAACGCAAATCGACTTTGTCCGGTGTAGTCCGCCTCATCCTGCTGAAAGGCGAGAATTTGGGAAACAGCAGTTTCATTCGATTCCCGGGAATCATTGATATCGCCGGTCACCTTCCGCACGCGGATTTCGAACTGCCCAGGCGGGACGTTCCAAGTCACCTCTCTACGGGTTGGCTCCTGCCGAGAACCAGTCATCCTGAACCCTGGCGCCGCCGGGGATAACAGTGGATCAGGAGCAACCCCAACCCAGGGCTGCCCCAACTGAAAGGGATGCGGTTTCCACTGCCATTGGCCGGAGATTAGTGCTCCGGTGACAGGATCGATGTCTGACCATGATTCTCCGTCCGTATGGTCGCCAAAATTGGTGGAACCAAATCCAATCTGTACCCTCGATGGATAGACGACTTTCGACCAGTAGTGGGTCGCATATACAGCGTCGATGTACCCAAGCTGGTTCCAGGGACCGCCACTGGCATAGCGGTATTCAATCTCAACGTCGACGGACCTAGACGCCATAGACCCATCATCATTCACCCGGAAAAGGCGAGAAGCCAGCTCGACCGAGAGAGTGGTGACGCCAGGCGACGTGGTTCTGCTACGCCATCCATCGGCGGAAGATATCGTGAACCCCTGAAGCGTGTCGACGTTCCCAGGAAACAGGCTCACTCGTCCATATAAATCAGCAACTTGGGCCTGCACACCGGAATAGTTGTAGATCGACGTCTCGCCAATCTTCGGATCTTCAATGATGACTTCCCAGTTCTGAAGCCCAAAATTGAAGATTTGATTCAGATACTGATCGTCCCCCTGCTGCTGCGTGAACGGAATCGCGCTCAAATCCGGTACTACCCGGTGGCGTCCAAAGACCAAAAGCATCGGCTCCCAAGGGCGTGCCTGGTTACGGCCTCCTTGGATGGCGTAGGTGGGACTAGATTCGTACTTTTCTCCAACACCAAGCTTCGCTGCGGTAGGCATCGGCATTGGGAGCAATGCGTTAATAAGCATCGTCCCGGCCAGCATTATCATGCTGCTGCCGATGGCACCGGCTGTTGCTCCAGTGAACCCAAGAGCGCCGCCTAGCGCAGCGCCGTAACCGGCACTGACAACTACTAAAGCTACGAGCGCAACTGTCCGAAGGATCTTGCCAGCCCCGCCGCCGCCCTCCATCTTGGCACGGATCAGAATCTGATCCCCAGTCCTAGGAATCAACCGCTTCCACAGCTTAGCGGGGACCGGGTATCCGTTGTGCCAAACGTGCATAGGCGCGTCTAGTACGCGAACGCCAACCCGAGACAAATAAGCTTCGAGGGTTTCACCGGGCAGGAACGACGCATAACTGACTACCTTGCCGGCGGGCGTGATCGGGTTCGGCAGGTGGACGAGAGAAGGCTGCGTATCCACTACTTCCATTTGTAAAAGCCTTCCAGTTTGAAGTGAATCCGAGTCATGTCACGGAGGCGTTGCCTGATGACTGAGCCGGCAGTCTGGTCCGCGTGTAACACCCACCATTCATGCGCAAGCCAGCACATCACCCCGATATGGCAAAGTCGGCCGCGCCCAATAAATAGAGCGGGACAGCCATCAAAGGGCTGGTCAATCCGGTCGGCGAGTTCGTCGCGATGCTGGAGGATTTGCGTCGTCTGATCGCGCAGCGTCAACGCGTGAGAAGTTGGCAAATTAGGCACCGTGCCGAATTCCGCTTCGGCAACTTTGGCCGCCAATGCGGCGCAATCACCTGTCACGGGGACATACGCCACGCCGACGTACTTATCTGACCAATGCATTACCAAAGACCCGGTGAAGTGAGCGGATCGAACCGCACGGCAACCGCCGTTTGTCCCAACGTGTTTTGGAACCCGAGCAGACCGCTCACTGTCATGTTGTCGATCACTAGACCGGTCAAGTCCATGGTCATATCGAACTCAATCACATTCGGGTCACTGCGCAGCACCTGAATGATTCGGCATCGGGCTCCTTTACCGCCACGGCTGTATTCAAGCCATTGCGTTAGCTCTCGTCCCACGTTGTCGACCTCCAATCGCGCTTGAGGCAACTGTTGGTCCTTGTCATCCGGCAGAGCGACCCGAAATGCAGTCGCAAAAAACTCACTGCCTTGAATGAGGATGTTTTGGGTGTCGTTAACGAACCGTGCCGGGGTCGTCAGATCCGTGTGAAGGATTTCAATAGCAACAAGGAACGGCTCATCCGGACTGGTCGATAGCAGGTTCTCCCGTGCCGCGTTGGAGTAATTTGCCGGCATATCAACCCACCGTCTCAATCTGGCCACTTGCCCGCCAGACTTTGCCAGGACTGGTCCAAGACAGCTTCCCGCCAACGATGCGAGTCTGTTTCACCACACCGTCCAGCGGATCGAGCCAGTCGAACCATCCCGCGCTGCCAGACAGATCAACCCGGCGCCAGGCATCAAAGGCGTTCTTGTCTGCTAGCGAATCAACATGAATCACCACAGTGCGCGTAACGATGGGAAGTGAACGCCGCGGCCTCTGCTTGGCGATGCCGTTGTCCATCTCGGTTCGAAGAACTCCGTAGTCGGAATCCTCCGCGTAGCCGGACAGCAAAATCTTCGCGTAGCTCGGGAATGTGCTCATGCCGCCATCCCCTTGATCGCCCGGGCGGTATCGCCGTTGCGCTGGATATCTCGCACAACGATGCGGATCACTTCGCCCTGAGCGTCGAACGAACTGCTGGCGCTGGATACCTGTTGCGGAGTGCCATTGTTGATGATCTCAACGCGGGTGGATCCACCTGCGGAAGCGGGCATCCCGGATGCACCAACATAACCGCCCTCGGCGTAACCCCGGAGTCGGGACAGAAACCCGACGCCCAGGCGGCGAGTGGAGTCCGCATCGAACACGTACTCACCCTTGTGAACGATGCCAGCCGGGTCAAGTTTCCCACCAGAACCGGTGTATCCGCCTTCGTCGAAGTAGGACAGGCCTTCCCAACTACCCGTGGCCGGCCCAGCGCTGACATAGGAGCTAGACGCCGAGATACTGTTGCCGAAGATCCCAGCCGCCAACCCGCCCAGCAATCCGCCGATCTGGCCCGTCTTTCCATAATCTCCGAACAGCGCTCCCGCGAGGTTGGCGGCAGCTGCATCCGCAGCCATGCGAGTGAGGGTTTGCGCGAACTTCTGCCCAATATCATCAAAGTTCCCAGACAACAGGCCGTACAACCCATCGCCCAGAGAATCCTGAATGCTTCGAGCCGCTTCTCGGGCGAACTCGTCCATTTCCGTCGCGGTATCCTGCGACACTTTGGACATCGCCTTGAGATGCGCCTGTGTTTCTTCGTAGGCCTTGTTCTGCTCTTTGATAAAGTCCAGCGTCTGAGCCGAGGCAAGTGCCTCGTCCTGCTGAGCTTGAGTTTTGAATGTCACAGAGCCAAGTCGGACCTGCTCCAGCAGCTTCTCGTACTCGGTAAGCTTCCCGGTGAGCGCGATCTGTTGGTTCATCTGGTCGATCAGCTTTTGGCCTTGATCGACACGCTCTTTAATCCTGCCTCCACCGCCTCCACCGCCGCTGGGAGGAGTTCCACCGGTCGTTACGATGGGATCCAGCGTGGGAGCGCCAGTCTCTCCCACTCCAGCGTAAGGGTTAGGCTGGTTCTTCAGATAAATCAACAGTCCTTCACGCTGCTTCTGAAGTTCAGCAATGCGATCCTTGAGGTCCTGCGTATCTCCCCAGATGAAGTCGTTAACCTTGTTGGCGAGCGACGCTTCTGGATCCAGCACTTCTAACTGCCGCTGGAACTCCGAGATCTTTTGGTCGATATCAGCGATAGCTCGATCAGGATTGTCAATCTCCGATCCGGAAAACTTCAGCCATGTCGTGAACGACGTTGCGTTGATGACGCTAGCCGCGTTGACAACTTCCCTAACCATATCCGCAAGGAATGACGTGAAGGCAGCAAACGACGCCTTTGTCTCGTCAGATCCAAGCGTGTCGGTAAGGGAGTTAATCGATGCGGTCAACCCATCTACGCTTCCGCCATCTCCGGTCATCAAATCATCGATCTGATTCTGAAGTGCTTGCAATGCGCCGCCCAAAGTCTCCCGGGCAGCTTGCGCGGCGCCGCCATAGGAAGACTCCAGCGCCTTGAGTACAACGTCTTGTGCTTCGGCAACACGTCCAGTGGACTCCAGCGACTCAACAAGCTTTTTCTGCTCTTCAGTGAACCGGAAGCCCTGTTTGGACAGCGATTCGAGACCCTTGCTGGGCACGTCGAGCGCTTTGCCCACCGTTTCCGCGGACTGCTCGACGGTCATGCCTAGGCGCACCGACATGTCGATAGCGGCCTGAAGCGCCCGGGGGAACTCATCGCCAACCACCCCGGTATAGGACAGCAGGCGGGTCTGGGCGCGGTTAATGTCGCCCTCACTGACAAACCCGGCCATACCGCTGGCCATCTTGTTCAGTTCAGCCGCGGTGAATCCTGCTGCGTTAGCGGTGGACTTCAGAACGGCTGCAAGCTGAGCCTGCTCGCTCTGGGCGTTCTTCGTCTCTTCAATGAACTTGTTGAAGATCGTGCCGACGCCGACGCCCAGCAGCGCCCCGCTCAAAAGTCCTGCAAATGCACTGCTCACTTCCGTAGCGGTTGCCTTCGCCTGCTTCTCGATCTCCTTGAAGCGCTTTTCCGAGATCTTGGACGCACGTTGGGCATCGGTCTCAAATGCGCCCGTGAGCAATTTGAGATCGATTGTTATGGACCCTGCCGTTGCCATTGTTTGTCCTTAAGGTTTCAGGCCGAACGCCTTGAGAGTGCGCAAATCTGCATCGGAGTAGTCTTTGACGAACGGGTTCGATAGCAAGTCGACCTTCTGGGCGAAATCGCCTCCTCCCATGCTCTGCGCAATCAACGCCGCAGGCCGGTGGAACACGTGCAGGTCGTCGAAAGGATGCCGTTCGTAGAACGCCTTCCAGTACCTAAACTCATGCTGTGTCATGGCCGACATCAACTCTTGGATCGTTCTGCCCCCGAGCCTCATAGCGAGGACAGCCCATAACCAATCGTCGGAGCCGGCCTCTACGTGTTTCCCGGATCGTCCTGATCTTCCTCGTCTGGCTTCTTGTCAACGACGAACCCGTTGACCTCAAGCAGCGCGACAAACATGGCATTCATCGCTTCGGGTCTCAACCCGCACGCTTGGGAAAGAGTCAATTGGCGTTGACCTTCTTCATTGCAATAACAGTCTGCAATCAAGATGGCCTTTGCCCTGCCTTGCTCCACGGAATCCTGAGATCGAACGGCGTAACCGTAAGCCGCGAATCCTGCCCCGCTGTACTTGCGAAAGTGCAGCTTTTGAAGCTTGCCGTCGCCGAGATCAACGTCCTTTTCGAACACCGTCTCCGGAGTGAAGTACGACTTGTTGAGCATGCTTAGCCCTTCTTCGTGAAGATGACAGAGCCGGAACGCTGGATCGTCAGCGTGCCCTTAACGACGTCATTGCCAGCGAAATCCAGACCCCAGTCCGCAATGTAGCCAGTGAACTGAATGCTGGATCGGCCAACGGGCGGCTCGATGTCACCATTGGAGTCCAAGGTCGGCAGCGTCGTACCGTCAGACATACCGATGACCCATTGCAGGGTTTCACCGGACGCCTTCAGATCGAACATGTCTTCGTGGCTAACCTGCTGCGGGTCGAAGTTCACCGGAGCCGACACTTGGCCAGGGTTGCCCAGACCACGGACGTACTGCTTGTCTTCCGTGTCCGACAGACACGTGGTTTCAACCTGGTCCGCCGCACCACCAAGGCCCGTAATGCCGGTCGGGCAGTGCAACTTGACCAGAACCGGCGAGGAGCCGGGACGAACATAGAAAAGCTCGGTACCTTGAGAGCGGATCGGCATTTCAAAACTCCATAAAAAAGCCCGCTCTAGGCGGGCAGTCGAAACAGGAAAATGAGGTTTAGCGGGAGGTGATGTAATCGGCTTCCAAGCCGATCCGGTATAGCCGCGTCTCTGGCTCCCGAGAGTTCACGACAAGGCGATTGGCGATACCTGCCAAATCCAGCGCGTCCCGGACCGCAGAAGCCAACTGCTCAACCTGTAGATCCGACTTGGACCAGCAGTCAATCTGCACGCTGTCAAAGTCTCCGCACGGCGTGCCGCTGATTTGGTCATACGGCTGCCCAGCGACTTCAAACCACGTGACATAGGGCTTTTCGGTGTCCTGTGGCGCTGCGCCGTGGCGAAAGATGCGAACGGGTGTACCGCCGACGATTGCCAGCACGGCGGGCGTCTGAAGGGTCTGGAATACGGCGGGCAGCATCACTTGTTCCGGTTCTTGGCACCCATTTCGGACACCACCTTTTCTATGCGCTTGTTCAGGTCTTGCGTAATGACGTTGATCGCCGCTTCCCCATGCTGGCGCACTGCGGGCCGCAGCCACGGAGTCGCCGGCTGGTCTTCCGTCCCGTACTCCATAAAGCTTGCCGTGGCCCGGGTCGTCACGGGCTTGCCCTTCTTCCCCGGGTAGGTCTTGCGGCGCACACGCACCAAGTACCTCTCACCCTTTCCAGTGCTGGGCGGCTTGCCTCGACTGGAAATGACATTCTTCTCAAGCAGCCCCGTCGATTCATCGCCGTTCATGACAATGGCGCGGCGCAGGTTCTTCTTGGCCTCGTCGCGAATTAGCCGGGCACCTTTGGCCAACGCGAGCTTCACCGGGCCGCCTCGCTTCGACACGATCTCTGGGGGTAAGCTCTTTAGGGTTTCAATTACCCCATCGACGCCCGAAAGCTTGACCTCGACCTTCATTTGATCCTCATGAACGCGTAGCTCCGGATGCCTTCCCGACCAAGCTCCGTCTCTGCTTCGTTATGCTCCATGCAGGCAAACCCATGGACCAGCATCCAGTCGATCAGACCGCGATGGCTGAAGTACCAGATGTGCTCACCCGGCTTGAAGTGGCGGCTGCCAGGCACGCCGTCCCCTTCCTCGAAGATCGGGATGGAGATAAACGCCCACTCCCGAACCTGGGCCAACAGCGCAGCAGGGTCCGGAATGTGTTCCAGGCTGTCCCAGCACGTAATTGCGTCCACCGGGCGGCTGTAGGGATCGCAGAAGGCCTCGCGCTGCCGCAGCCATTCGTTGGCCTCGACGTTGACGTCGTAGCCCTGAGCCGCGGCGTATTCGACGAACCGACCGCCACCGATACCAATGTCTACCACCTGGCCCGCATAGTGGCGCCGGACCATCGCCAGCCGTGCTTCGGTCAGCATTTCTCCCATCGACGACGCATCGCGCTGGCGGAACTCTTCCCAATAGCTGGTCGTGTAGTCCATCGCAGCGCGGGGATGAAACCCCATGCCGCGCTCAGGCCACCAGATCAGGCAGTCTTCGAAGCCAGTCGGCAAAGTCACTCGCATGGTTTTTGATTCGCTTGTCGCAGTTGTGTTGTCTTTGCCGGCAGCGGCAAAAGTTGTCCGGGACCGCGAACCGAATACGGCTCAGGTCCATGTACTTCTCGTCTGTGATCAGTTCCGGAGCGTTGAACCCGCCCTGCCCGCCGCATATCACCCAAGCGGGGACTTTCATCGCTATGGCAGCCGGGAGAACCCAACCGATCCCGCCAATCACCGTCGCAGCGTTCCGCACCAGCGCCATTAGCTGCCGGACGTTGAACTCCCCACCGTGGTACGTCTCGTCGGCTGGTGGTAGCTTTCCCACCGCCCACTCTTTTCCCTGCTCCAGGTCAGCCACCGAGATAACCCGGTACCCAGCCGCCCGGGCTGCCTCTGCCGCCTCAGCGATGTACATCGTCAGCGGGTTGCGCGCTTCTGCGACCCACTCGGCCCGCACTGTCGCCGGACGGACCACGATGTACCGCCCTGCAATTGGTGACGGGCCGAAATCAGGCAGATCAAACGACCCAGGCGCCACGCCGAAGCATCGACGCATCCCAGTAACGATGCCGGCCGATCCGTACTGCACCGTGACCACGGATTCCCTGGGCGGCGCTTCCCAGCGCGAAGCCTGCTGCAGCGCCATGTTCTTGGCTTGCGTACGTAGCGGCGTATCCGCCTTAACGAACTTCACCCCAGGCAGGTCTTCGTACAGCTCCGGCCAGGGAGTTTCCAGGTATACCGGTCCCTGCAACCGCTTCACAAAGGCGCGCTGGTAGATGTTGTCTCCCAGCCCCTTCATGCCCCGTACTATCAAGCCGCCTCCATTGGGAAGCAGTCCAACGCCGACCCGGGCGTACAGTTCACTACCTCGACCTTCGGGTTGGAACGCGCCCAGTCCCGGAACTGCTGCAGGTGTACCGCTCGCCGGTATGGCTTCGTGTTAACCAGGCCGTTGGTGTATTCACCGAAGTAATGCGACCCGTGCATGTCAAATCCGTACAGCCGGATCCGCGTAGCCCCCAGGTTCACCGCAACCTGCAGCGCCAGAACTCCACTCGCCCATTGCGTATTACCTGGGCGGCACCGCTCAACCCCGGGTAACTCACTGCTCGAAAACCTTCGACCTGCAAAATTCATCGCGTCCGGGTAAGCGCGCCACCAAGCCCGGTCATTAGCAGCCAGGAAGTCAGCCCACGGGGCCAGCTCAAACACATTGCTGACCACCCCGACGCGCTCACCGCGCATGGACTCGGCCAGATCACGGCTCATGCTCGGACCCGGCGCCAGCAACACAAACTCCAACTCAGCCCTCGTTTACCCCAGCCGCTACCGGCAGGGTGATGTATTCCAGGCCGCTATCCTTGTCGGCAAGCACGCCGCGGATGTTGTAGACCGTGCCACGATGGATGATTCGATCGGTGGCCAGAATGTCACGGGTGCGGATCGTGATGCGCGCCGTCACCTCAGCCTGTCCCGCAGCCGACTGAACAAATTCCCGAGCGGAAAGCGGCTCAACAGCAGCCCAGACTTTGGCGATTTCCGTCCACGTCTCAGCAATCGCGCCAGTAACCGGATCTTGGGTACGCTCGATGCGCTCAATTGAGACTCGGTGGCGCAGGCGCCCAGCCTCCAGACTCATCGCACCGTACTCTTCCGCAGACCAGACAGCAGGCTCGTCGCGCCAGCGCCCAGCACGTATCCATGCCCCCAATGGGCGGGCACAGCGCCTGCATCTGACCCATCCCGAAACCGGTACTGCTGGGCCAGTTCAACCAAGACTGCGGCCTTCACCGCATATTTCGGAATCGGGTCGCCGTTCGAATCCTCAGCAGGGATCGGATCGCCAGCGCTGTCGACGTCGCCCGATGCCTCATAGGCACGCCACGAGTCCTTCAGCCAAGTGAAAACTGCGTTCTCGACAGCGGGAATCCACGTTGCAAACCACGGATCGTCGTCCAGCGAGTCAACCCGAAGGTGCATGCGAGCTTCCTCGACGCTCACGAGGCTCATGCTTGGCCCTTCAGTTTGATCGGCTCTGCCGGGCCGGTAGTGACCTTGCGCACAATAGACTCCCCGTCCCGACCCTTGCGGGCAAGGAGACGCCAGTCTTCCTTAGAGCCGTGGCCTGGCCGCTCCTTGGTATCCTTCAACGCGATCCAGGCACTACCGTCGTGGGTGACAATGTCGCCCTTCTGGATTGGCATTCCGTCCCGGTAGTAGCCACGGTCAAGAGGAATCGGCAAGTGTTTGGCGATCGATCCTGATTTTCCCTGAATCGTCAGCGTTCGCTCACCGTCGTAATCAAACGAAGTCTCGGTGAAGTCGGCGCCGTTGCTGCCCACCACAACGCCCAGAGACTTGACCTCTCCATTGGACAGGGTCAGTAGCAAGCAGCCGTCGCGATCAATCATCGCACCAGCAACACCCACACCGGGCTTCGGCTCGGGCAGATCCTTCACGGCCTGGTCAACGCGCCGCTGGGCTTCATCGCTTATTGCCTTGATGGCCTCGTCAACTATGGGCTGAACGTCCTTCAAGGTCACACTTTTGCCGTCTTCGGGCTGCCGCAGTTCACCGACCGCCTTGAACAATGAGTCTCGCGCTGCTTCAGCTAAACGCAGAGGCTCGGCTATAGCTTCATCTGCTTCTTTTCGGATCTGCTGGAGTGCTGCGTCCAGAACCGGGCGAACGTCTTCCAAAGTCACGCTCTTTCCCGGAGCGGGTGCCGGCAGTTCCTTCACCGCATCCGCTACTAGGCCTTTGATCGACTTTTCGAGGCGCGATTCAGCCAGTTGCTCCTTAAGACGGGCAACTTCTTCGCGCAGTGGCTCAACCGCCGCCCGGATTGCGTCGCCCATGGCTTGGCCGAACAGTTCAGGGTCAAACGACATAGGTAGGCTCCAGGGCTTTCTTCATTGCGGCGATAGCCTTGTGGGTACCTGCAAAGGCGCGCAATTCTTCTAAATCAGGGTCCGGTTCGGGCGCAGGAGCGGGCGTGGCGGCAGGCTGCATGGCGGGATCCCATTCTTTGCGGTCTGCCAGCATGCCCAGCGGGTAATCCTGGTTCTGTCCCCACAACGTGTCACCGCCCGCGGTGGGAGCCAGGTTGAACGGCCGGCGCCCTTCGTCAGGAGTCTTGATCATTCCGCCTACAAGCTTCGTGTTGATCTCAGCCTTCTTCGCCTCGTCCATGCGCAACAGTGGCTCCGTATCCAACTCAATACCGAGCGGGCGAATAACCTTCAAACCATCATCCAGCAGGTCTTCCATATGCTGAATGGGGGCCTGCAGCGCATCGCTGTAGTACATCAGGTTCACGCCATCGACGCCCAGACCGGACGGAATGGTCCCGATCCCGACCTTGAACGGCGGAATCCCGAACGGCTGGCAGATTTGCTCGTCGCTGTAGCGCATCTGCTCGATCATCTGAGCGTCGATGCTCTTCATGGCGAACGGGGTGAACTTCATGTCCGCGCCGATGATGGCCACCTTGCCGGACTTTCCTTCCGAAAATTCCTTGTTCCAGTAGTCTTGCACGGCTTTTGCGTCGTCTTCGGACATACCGGCCGGAGCAGTCAAGAGACCGCCAGGCTGCGCATTGTTTGCGAAGAACTCCGTTGCTGAGCGCATGATCTTCATGTTCTTCAGCGCCGGCCAGTGGGCCGCGGCAAGCGGCGGGACACCGATCAGAGGGTGGTGAACCGTCATGCAGCGGTCGTGGATGATCTCGCTGGCCGGAACAATCAGATTCTCCGCTGGGTAGCCCTCAGGTAGGCTGTTTAGTTTGTCGGTCTGCAGCTGGTAGAACACAGCGCCCGAATCCGACACCATCGGCAGCACGCGCTCAGGATCCAGCACGTACAGTTCCGTCACCACTCCACGGCCATCGCGGCGCTTCAGGATGTAGGCGTTCCCTTGGGTCAGCTTGGTGATTATCCAGTACTCACGGAACTGAGCAGGCGTCTGAAACCCGTTGGGCTTGCGAAGCACCGGGTCATACGCCGGATTGCTGACTTCGGTCCACACGCCGTTAGCATCTCGGCTGCGTAGCGAAAACGGCAGCTTCCCGATGTCCGACGAGATGCGGTAAATGCACGCATAGAGCGTCGGATAGGTGATCAGGTCGCCCTGCTTTTCCTCAATGTTCCGCTGCCAGGCGCCAGTAAACGGTTCACTAATGACCCGCCAGGCATTGCGCCACGTACCGCCCACGGCTTCCATAGCCTTCTGACGCCCGAAGGTTACCCCGAGGATCTTCACTCGGCGGCCTCTCGCAGGGCGGCGCGAACCTTGTCCGCACCAGCCTTGTGATGCACCTTCACACCGCGATCACGGGCGAGTGCGTGCAGCGCGTCACCATCCAGCGCATCCAGGTCGATGTCTTTACGCTCGCCAACTGGGGCCACGACAGCAACAGGACGAGCTGCCGCCATGTCTCGGGTCAGGTAGGTGCCCTTTCCCAGGCGCTGCAGCAGTTCGGCATCCCGAGCAGACAGCATCCGTTCACGCCCGTTTTTGTAGGTGAAGGTCACTTTTTGCATGTCAGTCCTTTCGTCTTGCAGAAGGGGCCTCCCTTCGGAAGCCCCTTGAACCTGACGGCTGATTAGACGCAGGGGTTCCAGTTCGCATTCGCCCAGACGACCGCTTGCGGGCGGCGCTTGGCGAAGTTGATGAAGCGTTCGACCAGGAAGGCCACGCTGTTGGTCTGGAACATCGACACCACTTGCGCCGCGGTGGGCGTGGTGCTGTTCATGGTCGGCGCATCGTCCATCACCAGGGAGGCCTGGTCGGACATCGACACCTGCACGCCGCCTTCGTCACCGAGGAAGATCTCGTCGCCCTTGATCAGCATCACCACCGAACCGCTCGAATCGGTCGGGATGTACTGGGACGTGAAGACCGGCAGGCCCATGAAAGTCCCACCCGTGGGGGTGACGCCCGGGAAAGCCGGAGCGCCCATGGCGTTGACCGCCGACGACAGGTCGATGGCCACGGTTTCCGGCATGACCCAGAACGCACCCGCCACGCTCAGGTTGTCGCCGACCAGCTCCTTCAGCATCGCCGCGGCGTCGCAGCGGATGCCTTCGACGCTGCCGTCACCGGTCAGGGTCAGCGGCGTCACGCCGTTGCGGATGCCGGCCGGGGTGGAACCAGACACTGCGGCCGAAGCGCTCACGAACGTGCCGTCGATGGCGGCGTTGACCGAGCGGGCCAACTCGTCACGGATCAGTGCGTCGGCAGCCACCGAAGCGCGATTCAGGAGTTCCTTCGTGGCGGCAGCGATTGCAGCGACCTTCAGGGGCTCCAGCTTGGTCTTCGTGTAGGTCCACTGCGTCAGCGGCTTGGCGGCACCTTCAGCGGTCCACTTTGCCGCGCCGGCCGAACCCTGGATCATCACGGGGGTGTCGAACGGCAGGCGGCGCAGGCGATCGCTGATCTGGCCGACCACCGAACGGGCGCGCAGGTATTCCACGAAGTCGGCGAAGTAACCACCGCCTTCCAGGATCAGATTTCCCGCCCAAGTAGCGTTGCCACTGTTGGCAGCGGGAACTGCGGCCTTCGTGAACGACTTGACCAGGGCCTCGTCGTCGGGGTAGATCGACTTGGCGATCTGGGCGGGGTCCATGTGCTCGATGTGGGCCAGAGCCTTCACGCGGGCTACACGGGCAAACCCGATACCGGGTTCCAGCTTCTCGGTGTTCTTGACCTGAACGGGCATGGAACCACCAGCGGCAGGAGCGGCCGCCTTGGCTTGTGCGGTAACGGGAGTTGCGGAGGCCGCATCCGTCTGGGCCAGCAGCGACAGACGGCCGATATCGGCGTCAAGGCGCTTGATTTCGCTCTGCAGCGTGTCGAACTGTTCCGATTCGCCCTCGTCCATCGAGCGACCTTCGTCGACCGACTTCTGGGCCACCGCACGCATGGCGGCGTCCTTCTCTTGGCGGGTCGCCTTCAGCGCCGCAACTTGTTCAGCAAACGTCTTCATGACGAATTCCTTTCAGAAATGAAAAAACCGCCTCGAGGGCGGTTGCGTATGTGGTTTGATCGGTGCGACCTGCTTGCAACGGCAGGCGGCGGATCGGAAAGCTAGAGGCGGCTCAGCCGAACGGCCCCGTTCAATGATTCGGATTTGCCTCGGGGGACTTCAATAAGAGGCACCCCGTTTCGCAGCGACTTTTCGATCAAAGCGCGGCGTTCTGCGGAGGCCTTTACCTCAAGGCCCATCTCACCTCGAATTGAAGCGACGTCGCATGACTTGAATGCATGCACCAGGGCGTCAGGATTCGCGGGCACGCCGACCAGTGAGAGCTCCAACATTTCCCACTTAAGGAAGCGCAGACCTCCCGTCTTCAGCATCTCGACCGCATCCTCAAGGGGCGAAAATCCAATGCTCACCGCTTGCAGCAGGCGATATTTGACCGAGTGCCAGGCTTCGTTAACGCGTTCCCGCACTACGCCTTCTTCCTTGACGTCCGGGATAGAAGCCTCAAACGGAATCCCCGTCTTGGTAGGGCGGCCAAAATCAACTTGGCCGACAGGCATATCGTGCTTGTGATACAGGAACAGGTTGATTGGGCCACGGCGTGTCATGCCCAGAGGCTCCACCACGTCACGAACACGATCAGGGGTAGGAGTGGTGGCGGTGCCGCTAAGCACCCGCAACTCGTCGCTGATCGCCTTGACCTCAAATAGGCTGTAGGCCCTCATGATTTCCCCGCTTCCATTTTGGCGAGCCTGGCTTGAGCCTTCTCGCACATCCTTGTCATGCCGCGCCGACACAGCCACGCGACCAGTTTCCGTTGCCGGTTAATGCAGCCTTGGCACATGTCAGCCTGCCGTTGCTAGGACCAGCTTGCGCTTCGACGTGGCTGCCGTATTCGCGGCACCAAATGCCATGCAAAGCGCTACCGCGGCGTCGATCTTGTTGATCGACCGCGTTTTAGCCAGCCAGTGATTGCCCCATTTGTCTTCTTCGGTGACCGCCGACATCATCGCGGAGATAAGAACCGGGTTTCGCTTTAGCCGGATCCGCCCTTCCAGCAAGGCGTCTTCCAGCAAGCGAAGCGACCCCGGCATCCAAAGGCCTTCCGCCTTCTCGCCTCTCGCCTCAGCGGTCTTCTTCATTTCCTCACTGGGCTGACCCTTTTTGGTGCCGCCCTGAGGATGTTCCAGAAACTCCAGATCTAGGCCGATCTCCTGCACGGCCTCTTCAAACCGCTTGAATGCGTACCGGTCATATGCCACGAAGGGCAATTTGAACCGTTGCGCATCCTCGGCAAGCGCTTGCGCCACATGCCGATAGTTGATGTTCTCGCCCTGTGGTGCGTGGATGAACCCCTGATCGCGCCACACGGTGTAGGGGATCTTGTCCCGCAACTCGCGTGCAAGGATCGTATCCCCCGGCGTCCAGGCCTCAACCCAGGCATCAAACGTTGGCTTGCCGTCCTCGGTCGTCCCCGTTTGGACCACAGAGGCCTTCGCGGTGATATCCCGGTTTTGAGACAGGTCCAGCCCTGTGAAGACCGCTTTTCCTGCGTGCTCCTCTGGATCGAAGTCCGCTAGCGCCGGGTCCAACGTGGCCCGAGTCATCCACGCGGTTTCCGCTTCGGTCCATACACAAAAATGCAGCCGCAGGATCCCGTTTAGCTGCCCGGGAATCGCCTTGGCCTGGTGGACAATATCCCCCAGCGTTTCATCTGTGATCGTCACTCCCAAGAGCGGGTTGGCCTTCACCCAGCAACTTGGATCCCGCAACGGATCGTCCCCTTCGTCCAGCGCGCACACGTAGCTGAACGTTCGGTCATCAATGACGTCACCGACAAAGGTCGGGTCGTTCACTGCTTCCGTATGCCCAGCGGCCACCTTCACAGCGTGTTCATGCTCTTCCCAGGCTACCGAGTTCCGATCCGACCCGCTGTTCGTGATCATGAACAGCAACGGCTGCCGGCGAAACTTAAAGCCCCGCTCCAGCATTTCGATGATCTTGCGATCTGGCAGCTCGTGGACTTCATCAGCCAGCACGAAGTATGGGCGCGGGCCGGAGCCAGTCTTGCCCGTATCGCGTGACACCGGCCGGAAGAAGCTCGAATTCCGGTGGTACGCAATGTTGTACTCGCGCCCTTCCCCGCCCGAGAACTCCAGACGTTTCTTCAGGCTGGGCGACGCCTTCACCATCTTCACGGCGTCGGCAAACAGAATGCCAGCCTGCTCTTTCTTCGCCGCGGCAGCGTAAATCTGTGCGCCAGCCTCACCGTCAGCGGTCAGACCAAGCAATCCAATCCCACCAGCCAACGGCGACTTACCGTTGCCTTTCCCCTGCTCGATATAGGCTCGACGGAACCGCCTCGTCCCATCAGCCCGCTTCCAACCGAACAGCGACCCGACGATGAACGCCTGGCTTGGGTGAAGCTCGAAATCCTTGCCTTCGAACTGACCTTCTGACAGCTTTAGCACGCCCTCGAAAAAATCGAATGCGTACTCGGCGGCGGCGTGGTCGAAGTACAAACCCCGCTCCCCACCCCTCTCCAGATCCAGCAAATGCCGCTTGCAACTGTTGCGCACATGGGGACCGGCTACGATCACCCCGGCGACTACAGCCTCCGCGTACTCCTTAGTGCGGTCGGCCAAAGAACTCGTCGTGCGGGTCTTCTTCCTCGTCGTCGCCATGGTTCAGTTTTGTTTCGTCGACCGGAGTGGCGGCAAGCTTGGACAGCATCGCGCTGTAGGTTGTAAGAGCATTCACCCCGATATCAGGGTCAGTATTCAGCCTGGCCCGCAGCACACATACCGCCTGCAGCAATGCCCGGTGAGACGAGTTCAGCCAGGGAAGCTCCACGCGGAACTCTTCCCAAGCCTCGACTTGCGCCTCGGTCATCCTGGCGAATGGTTCGCCAAGGGGCCGTACCCGTTTAGGTGCCTTGCGGTCTTTATGCCGCCCGGGGTTTTTGACGTCTGCCCCGCTCACGGAAGCCTTAAGTGCGGGTAGCCGCGGGTTTGCCATGCCTCATGTTTCCAACTGTGGATGCGAAAAGGAAGGTGAGCGGCCGGCCGTGGTTGACGAGCCTGTCCCCGTTTTGACCAGCCCCCCCGGGGTCAGACCTGCCCGGCATACCCCTCAAGGATCGCCGCGCACTCTTCCCCGTAGGTAGGCTCCTTGCCTTCCAGACGTTCGTGCAAGTGGGCCAAAGCCGCCTTGCTGATGTCCTCGAACCGCTCGGGGTTCTTCGTGTAGTCGTCCATCCACATGTTGAACGCCTTGGCCATCACTTGCTTGTCCATGTCATGTCCCTGTGGGGTATCCGTCGACACCGATCTGTACCTTCCGACGCCCGGACTTCTCGAGCGCCTGCTTGTCTGAGTCGTGGTGCGTCTTGCACAGCGACTGAAAGGGGCCGTTCCAGAACTTCTCCGGATCGCCCTTGTGCGGCTCGATGTGATCGCACACCTTTGCCTCTGTCACTCTTCCCTCTGCCTGGCACATCACACAGAGAGGATTCGCTCTTAGGTGGCGTTCCCTTAGCTTCTGCCAGCGCCAGGTCTTGTACCAAGCGCTCCAGGGCTGGCTGCTCATTTCGAGCCTGCCTCCTTGGAGCCGTCGCATTCGGTGTTGATGCAGAACAGTGGTCCAAACCACTTCTTCGCGACGGTATGGCTACCACACCTAGCGCAGTACCCATGCCGCATTGGCGGCCCTGCCATAAGAACCCTGTACAGCAGCCGCCTTGGAGGCGGTGGCGGAGCGGGAACCCTTAACGCGCTGCTCATAGCGGCTTATGCCAACTGCGGAACTGCCCAACTGAAGCGACCTCGAAAGGTTGGTGGATTACCGACCTGGACACCAAGCGGTATCGCACCCATCCGTCCTTCATCTCTACTACTTCCTTCTCGAAGCCTGTCATCTTGCTAACCCACAAGGAGCCAGCAACTACTGGCTGCTTTCGGAATGGCCAGGTCATAGCGGCTGGGAGTCGTCCCGCTCGCCGCCTACTGCCTCACCATCCAGCGTCAGATCAGGCTGATCCATCTCTTCACCTTCATCTGCCAGGGCTTCTATCAGGGCGTCGAGCTTGCCTTCTATCCTGGCCATCTGCTCAGAGATTCTGGCCATTTGTCCACCGCCCACGGGGAGCGGGTAATTCTGCTTGGCGCGCCGCTCTTGGTCACGCTTCAGGCTTCCAGGGAACCCGCGACGGTCTTGCACCATCTGGACCATATCAGCCTACTATCTGCTTGATGGCTTGAGCCACCTTGCCATTCCGCCGAATGTCCTCAACCACCGTTCGAATTACTTCGTCCCCAGCTTCGCGCGGTGTCGCCTCCGGCATTTGAAAGCGGGGTTCGGTAGTTACCTTGAGGTTCACCTTTGCCAGCTTCATCTGCCCGTCATAGATCCACTCCAGATCGCGCTGCACAGTGTTCGCTGCTTGGTACAGCGGGTGCTGGCTCATCAGCGAACCCGTTTCCTTCCTCTCGATGAAGTCGGAAATGGCAGTCTTCACCTCATCCTCGGTGAGAACGCCTTCAAAGCGGACTTCTGCTCGAGTACCGAACTCCGAGGGCGAGTGCTCATAGGAGACGTTGATATGGTCAGACATGGTTTCCCGATCCAAAGCAAAAAAGCCCCGGCGAGTGCCGAGGCTTGTGTTTACTGCGGACGCAATTAGGGCGTCGATACTTCATAGGATATGTCATCATCCTTGTAATTGCAAGTAGATTTAGACGTGTTGTTCGCTTCCCACGTTCTCTGAGACAGCTTCCCATCATGGGCCGCGCCTGCTGTGCTGCCTCGCCTGGCATAGGCAATCTCCTTCTTCTCCTTCAACTTCTGTCTTGCCTCAATGGCTCGCGAGCATCGCTGGTGATAGTCAAGCGCATTGCCGAGATTCGTGGTCAGGTACACATTGCCGACTGCGTAAGGCCCGTCGTCACGCTCTCTCGCCATGCACAGGCCATTCTTCCCCTGCCCGCGCAAATGGTAGTAAGGGCGCCAAATCTCCCACCATTGCGCGAAGGTCAATTCCCACGAGATCCCGCGCACCCGCGCACTATTGGCCTGGACGGCACATGCCCTATAGGGGTCAGGCAATCCTCGGGAGTTGGTCTGCTCCCGAATCTCGGCCAACTGCTCTCGGCTTATGCCGCGGACAAGTGTGGCCATCACTACGCTCCCACCGGCTGCTTGATGAGATCGCGCCGGCGCAGCATCGGAAGCAGCTTGTCCTTGGCCTCTTGGTAGCGACGGTGCTGCTCTTCCCTGCTGCACCGAGGATTGATGAAGACCTTGTTGGGCGCGTCCTTGTTCTTCATGCTGAAGCCAATAGCCACCCTCAATTCAAGGTCTAGCATGGCGACGCACAGTGCAACTTGCTGGCCAATGTACCTGTTTATCTTTGCGTCGGTTTCGTCCGTATCGCCGTAACCATCTAGGTCGGATACGCCCTGAAACCCAGGCGCGACCGCCCTGTAGCCCAAGTTGTCCCGCTGGGCTTTCTCCCAGTGGTACCAGGTCATGAGCAGTTCTTCCAGTTGTTCGCTTTCGTCTTTCGTCATGTGATCCTCGCTGAATAGCTGCTCCAATCCTTGTCTTGCGATCTCCTGCCGACTGAGCCGTGGCTTCTGTGGTCGACGTCGGAGTTCTTCCAGCCGCTCGCACACCAAGGCTGGGTCACCCATCGCCCACTTCGGCAGGAGGGCGCCCATTACGCAAACTCCGGGCTGTACTGGACCTTGCTGGACATGCTGACCGGGCTAGGCATACGCATTGCCTGCAGCCTCGCCGCGGCATTCCTCATCGTGCTGTCCAAGGTGTAGGGCTGCCCACTTCCATAAGCGAGGCGACCTGGGACTACCTCGGAAGGTTTGAGCGCAACCCACGCCCGGATCAACACCATCGCATCCTCCGACTGCAATGAGGGTTCAATGGTCCGAATGGCGTCGGCAATTCCTTCAGATCCGCGGCGCTTCTTATCCAGCACTACGCCATGTTCCGCACGCAAGCGTTCGATTGCCGCTGTACGCATCTGCTTGTTAGAGTCTTCAATGCTTCTCGGGAGTGCCATGGTTGTCCTTTAGTCAGTCTTTGATAATCTCCGCAGGATCTGCGGTGAATAAGGGGCCTAATCTCCGCATCCATTGCGGTATTCACTAACGAAGACACGCACCCGTCCGCCCTTGCAGACGACGCCGCGCTCAATGGAAAGCTTGTCTATTTGGCTGTCGTCCTCAATGACCTGGGCATGAACTAGGCCGTCGAGCAATCCCTTCATCATGTTGTCCAGATCCCTGCGGCGGTTGTCAGGCGGGAATGCGTCGATGTGGACCGACAGCCTTCCAGCCAGCTTGGCGAGCTGGTACCGGCTGGCCTCATCAATCACGGCTTGGCGGTACTCGCGGCCCTTCTCGGAGATCAGATGGCGGCCAGCCAGCTTTCCCTTGGTCGGGTGACGCCAATAGGTGTTGAGGCTCGGCGGGAATGGGAGTTCGAGGACGTTCATTTCCTTCCAGCCTCCTTGATGGCATCGCAAACTTCAGCCGCGCCAAAAATCAAAATCTGGGTGGCGAGTATCGTGGCGGACCACCAAACTTGACCAAAGACAGCTAGCGCGAGCAGTGCGCCTAGGAACTGCAGATACATGTAAACGCGAGTACTCATGCCGTCACCTGGGCAATCAGGGTCGAGAATGGATTGGTTTGGCACTCCGCCAGCTTTTGACGCATCGCACGCGCCTTTACCCAGGCCAGCTTCTTGAGGTTTCGATCCTCGTTGCTTTGAACAACCCTGTTGGCGTCTCGTCCGTACCCGTAGGAATAGACGGGTGTCCGAGGTCCCTTCCCTTTGGGCGGCAGCCAGTCGGAGATATGGATCTTCCCGTCGTCACGAAGCTTGCGCAGGTTGTCGTGAACGGTCACTGGGCTGCATTTCAAGTCTTCCACTAATTCACGGTGCGTCATGTCGCCGCGCTCTTCGAGGGCCTCCAAGATCGAGGGGTAGGTGTAGTTTCTCGGAGGCATCTTCACGCTCCAATGAGGTTGATTGGCTGGCAGCGGCTATCGGCCACGTACTGCAGCGATTGGGGGTGAAACCAAAGCGCGATACTTCCCTCCCACTCGCCGTGCCGGTTCTTGTCGCAAATCAGCATTGCGTCAGGGGCATTGGCGAACTTGTCAGGCAGCGGTGTGCCGGTCCGGGCGCATTGGTCCAGCGCCTTCTCCTTCGCCTTGTTCCGCCACACGGTCAGGAACTGGTCCACCTGGTCAGAAATCGAGCCGCTGCCTTTGGCGTCCAACTTTCCAGGGGGTTTTTCTTCGCTTTCGCCTTTGCGCACGTGATGCACAAGGTGGATATGGACTTGGTGATCCCGCGCTAGGGATGTCAGCATGTCTACGAAGTCTTTCTGCGCGTTGTAGTCATCTTCGCCACGCACGCACTTCATCAAGCTATCGATCACGATGTGCTTAATCCCGAGTTTTGACGCGCAGTACCTGATAACTGCGTAGACCATTTCAGGCTTCACCGTGCCCTGCTGGTCGTACAGCCACACCCTGCCCTTCAGCCATTCTCCGAACTTGCGCGCCATTGCCTCACTAGGACGGTCGTTCATGGCGCCCTGACGCAGCATCCGCTTCAGCGTCGACAGAGGCTTCATTTCGAAGCTCGCAATGCACAACTTCTCGCCAGCCGCGGCAAAACCAAGACACGCCATCCCCAAGAGTTGGCTCTTGCCGTGGCCATTCATGCCCTGCCACACCGTCACCTCGCCCGGGCGAAACCGCAGGTGGTCATGCGTCTTGGCCCACGGCAACGTCGCTCCAGTCACGACATTTCCATTCCGGATTGAATCGACCAGATCATCGGTCCAGGTGTCTGCGCTGATCACCTTGGCCTGCGGCTCCGACTCGGTCATGTAGGCCTTGAAGTCGAAGGTGTCGGGGGTAATCATTTGGACTACGTTGTTCATGCAATCTCCAGGCGGCGAATTTCGCCGTTCTCGTATCGAAGAATTCCAGTCGAATCCAGTGCACATGCCGTCACATCAGCCGGGGAAAAGTCCAGGATCCGCTTGAATAGCGCCTTCACGTGACGCCCCTCAGGGCCGGAAAGATGGACGCTCAGCCCAGCAAGAACGCGCAGGTCTACCGTCTTGAGCGCGTCGTCCGGAAACACGTCAATCTCGGGCAATCCACCGAGTGACATGACCATGTCCGGGTGGGTAAAGACCGTGTAATCCCGCGGCTCCGTCAGGCAGACAAAGACAGCTGCCGGTCGATAGCCTCGCATCCGCAGCGCGAGTAGGGTTTCGTGGCCAATCACAGGGCACCCTCCCAGGGCTGATCCGGGGAGCCTCCGTCCGCCACCACCCCGTCCTCCCAGCGCCGCTGGTTCAGGTAGGTCAACGGCGCGGGTTCAAAGCCGTCCTGCCACTGCTTCGTGCCCTTCATCGCCGCCACGTGGGAAATGATTTGGTCTGCAACGGAGTCAAGTTTTCGCAACCGCCACTTCTTCGCACACTCAGCCTTTGCCGCTCTCCGCTGCGTTACCGGCCAGGTATCCCAGAACTCCTGAAACCGGTCGGCATGGTCGGCGTGAGCCGACGAATGTTTTTCTTTATTGGTGTCTGGTGTCTGGTTAGGTTGATCGTTCGTTCCACGATTCGTCGCACGATTCGTGCTAGTTTCGTTAGACGATCTCGCCTCTTTGCGTTTAGCCTCACGTTCCTGAGCGATGCGACGATTCGTGTCCGCCTGCTTGCCAGCTTTTTCAAGCTCCGCCTCGATACGGCTGTGCATCAAGCCAGACTCAACCACCGTAAAGAACCGCGTCACAGCCTTCACGGCGTCCTTTTCTGCCTTAGTGAAGGCGCCAGCGATGCGGCACAGAGCGCCGTGATCGTTTGGCAATGGGACCTCAGTCGCGTAGTAGTGGTGCATAAGCGCTAGGTAGGCACCGCGCTCCGTCAGGGACAAGTGCCCGGTGTCGCGCTGGAAGTCACCGATGTAGTGCTTGTAGAAGTTCATGCTGCTGCCCTCTTCATCGGCTCATAGGCGGTCTTGTAGGCCTCCTCAACATCGGCAGGCCACAAACCACGTGCAATAAGTTCGGCCCTGGTACGGTCTACGTAAACGACCTCGAGCTTGCGACGCGCTTCTTTACTGATCCCGCCGCTGTCGTGGAATCGATGACAGTCCGGGCAAGCGGGGAAGGTTTGGGAATCGCATGCCTTCAGGCCCAGCCCCTTACCAAAGTTGGCGTGGGCACATTGAGAAGGCCCGAACCGACCGCACACGACGCAATCCAAGCTGGCCACATTGCGGCGGTGCTTCTCTGAACGCATTACCGTGCTGGCCTTCATGCCCGGCGGACGCAGGAAACCAAGGTGAGCTGCAACCTTCTGACCGAGGCCTTGGCCGCGATCCGACTTGGCCCGGAGAGACTTGCTGCGCTTGAGGGTGGAATTCCACGTCATCGTTAAACCCCGTCCCTAACGAACGAGCCATAAATCAGGCACCCGACTCCAACGACCCAGCAAAGCCACCTCGGCGTAGACCTGGAAAGATAGATTGCTGAAAGCAGCACAAAGAAGTAGTACTTATGTTCCGGGCTCATGCTGCCTCCACATCCAGATGAACGCCGCGGCTCGCAAAGTCGTCACGGACGGCTTCGGCGTACTTGGTCAGTTGCTTGGTGGTCATGCGGGAAGTGACGGGGAAGACGCGCATCACGAGCAGCTTTTGCTCATAGGACAAGCCTTTGATGGCGCCGTCATACGCTGCGCGGAACTCTTCATCTTCAGCGCGCAGGATCGGGACGCCGTGATGCAGCTTGCAATAGCACTTCCAACCCAGCGCGTCGTCTTCCGGAAGAGCCAGAGAGATTTCCTCGTACCAGGCGTGGGAAAAGGCGTTCTGCAACTTCGAGCGAGTCTTCGCCTTGATCTCCACCTTGTAGCCATCCGGCGCGTGTGCGCAGGCATAGGCCGCGTTACGGCGGACCAAGGGGCTAGAGAGGATGAACACCTGGCGTTCCATTACTTGCTCGCAGCGCGCAGGACGTTGCGCTCGAGGCGATGGCACATAGTGCGCAGATCGCGGACAAACTCAACAATCTTGTCTGCTTCCGACTGCTCAATCTTGCCGTCAGCAACGGTCTCGACAGTGACGCCCAGGACGCTGCCGGCAATTGCACCGATTTGCATTACCTTGGATTGAATCGCCGTCAGTTCGCACGCCCAGCCGCCAGTCGGAGCCGGCGGAACCGAATCCACGGCCAGACCTTGTTCAGCAGCAAACGCCAAGAACCAGTCATGCGCGTAGTCGACACCGCCCTCTTTCTCTTCCATCCACTCGGACAGAAGACCGGCCATTTCCACGCTGATCGCGTCACCTTCCGAGCGCTTGAGCTTGGCGCGCAGGCTTTCCGGGTGGATCGACTTGCCGCGGCGCTCCGTCAGAAAGCGAGCCGCGTCAGCCACACCGCCCGGCGTCTTGCGCACGCAGTTGTACAGAACGTCGAGCCAGTCAGTGTTGGTATAGCGGCAGGTCATACGTCACCTTGAAATCTGATTTCTTTCAGCCTTTCGGCCCTTGTGCGGTGCAACTAAGATTCACCGCATGGAAAACAACAACAAAACTCTGTCTCTACGAAGCAACAGCGGACTCGGCCTTACTGCGCTTACGCGGTTTGGGTGGGAGGCCAAGCAACTCAGGGCGCATCGACCGGCGGGCAATAGCTGCAATCACGCGGTCCTCGATACGGCGAGGTAGTTCCTCGGGCCACTGAGTTACGGCCTGGGACTTGATGCCAATAGCACGCGCGACTTCTGACACGGTGCCGCCTAGCAAGCGAATAGCGTCGGTCTTTTTCATAAGCTCTATGTTAGCACGCTTACAGCAAAAAGCAAGCACGCTAACGCACCAATAAGTTGTAATCACGCTTACGATGAACACCCTAAAAGAACGCATTCAGGAACTAATGGTCGCGACCGGCTGGGACACCAATCAGGTGGCCAAAGTCGCTGGCGTTAGCCGATCGGCTGTGGCCCAATGGCTAGGCCAAGGTTCGAAAATCATCAACACCATCGGCAAAGTGGAGGTGGCTGAACGGCTATCCGAGCAAAGCGGGTTTAGCGCTCTTTGGTTGGCCCAAGGCATGGGGCACAAGATGCGCGCTTCCTCACTCCGGAGCGCACACTCAAGATCAGAAATCGCCGATCTGGATGAATCTATCCGGATCCCACGGTTCGACACGGGGGGAAAGATGGGACATGGATTGCAGCTCAGGGATCAGCCGGGGATCATTGACAGCTTGAAGGTCAGCCCTGAGTGGCTTCAAAAGAACGTCAAGACGTATTCCGCCGAGACAAATTTGGCAATAGTGACGGGGTTTGGCGATTCCATGCAGCCCATGTTCAACCCCGGTGACCCGCTCATCATCGACACGGGGATAGTCACCGTGGAGTTTGATGCGGTCTATTTCTTCCGGGTCGAAAACGAGGGTTTCATCAAGAGGCTACAACGTATCCCAACCGAGTCCGGCATGGTCATTCGCGCTAAGTCGGAAAACAAGGAATACGATTCCTGGGACATTACATCCGGGATGGACTTTGAAGTATTTGGGCGCGTGCTCAAGGTGTGGTGTAGCCGCGACTTTTGATTTGGCTTCCGTGTTACTGCTTACGAAAAGCTAAACTGACTGAAACTGATCATTTTTTGAGCGCGCTATGGAACTCATCCTTTTATGGCCACTTTTGGCCCTCGCTGTTGGAATCTGGGCCTCAAATAAGGGGCGAAGCGGATTCGGATGGTTTCTGCTAGCCATCCTCATTAGTCCGCTGCTGGCGGCGATTTTCCTGGCCGTCAGTGCCGACCTATCGAGGCAGGCCGAAGCCAGGCCGACAAAAGCTACGCATGTGAAGTGTCCTGACTGTGCCGAACTTATCCTCAAGGAAGCAAAGGTCTGCAAGCATTGCGGCTGCCGCTTGGCGCCGCAATACTCGGATCCAGAGCCAGGCACGTTAAAGACGATCATTGGCGACATTCCTGATACCGGCGCAAGCAAGGTGATCTATTGGGTTTGCGTTGCTCTAGTGCTAGCCGTCGTGATCTGGATCTCTAAACGATAGACGCTCATGCTTACCATCGTCTTCTTCTGGCTGATGTTTGCCCTGGTCGTCGGCATGATCGCCTCCAGCCGCGGCAGATCCGGCTTCGGCTGGTTCCTCCTGGCCTGCCTTGTCAGCCCTCTGCTGGCTGGTATTTTCCTTCTGGTTAGCTCCAACCTGGCAACGAAAGCGGACCGTCCCAACCCGTCGACGCACGTTAAATGCCCGGATTGCGCCGAGCTTGTTCTGGCTGAGGCAAAGGTGTGCAAGCACTGCGGCTGCAAGCTGATCCCCGTTTCCCTTCAAACCAATGCGGACGGCGAGCCGGTAAAGTTGCCTCCACCAAAATACGAGCCCTCCGGCTGGATGATGCTGTTCTTAGTTGGAGTAGTGATCGCTGTTATTTACCTAGCGCGCTGAAGCGTAGACCCCAAATCGCCCGCCTTAGTGCGGGCTTTTTTTCGCCCTCATCATAAGCACGCTTACGTTTTTAGCGTTAGCACGCTTGACATTAAGAGTTAGCACGCTTACACTGGCTTCACGCTATCAAACAGCGAAGCAAGACCCCCACGGACCCTCAGCCAGCAGTCAGGGCATCGCCTCAAGAGGGAGACGTAGCAAGCACGAAGTTGCATGGGGAAGGCGAGAACTGGTGTACAGGCGGTGGCCCCGCCGAGAGAGAAAGCCCGGATGCCCAGACCGTAAGAGTGGTGGTGAGCCACGCGGGAATTGCCTAGCCAGGGCTGCAACCTGGTGGACCGGATCGCCACGACGAGTACCCCTTGGGAGACGTGGACGCTGCGAGCAAGGGAAGAGGATATGGCCTCGGTTGAGGCCACATTCACCAGCCCACTCATTGAGTGCTGGCTGACGAATGAACGATCAATACCGCAGCCTGGGCGGCCCGTAGTCGGGATAGCCAGGACGCGTAAGCCGGTAGAGCGCGCATCAGTTATCACCGGCAGCAAAGGCGCTTCCCTAATCTCCTTTGAACCTCAGGATGCAGTGACCCGGACAGTGTGGGGCCCGACGGTTCGGCCAGCCCTGTGCGTTGCGACGATCTGCATTGCGTGACTTTGCCGACTGACCGGGCGTAAGCGGTCCATCTGCCTGCGCCGTGACAGGACGCAGACACGTGAATCCTGAAAGAAGCGGCGGCGTGGAAGGACACGCTAATTGCGGACTAGGGGTGTCCAGCGGCCGCACAGCTAAGGTTGCCAACCCCAAGCCGGTACTCAAGCCCGGCCCGCTTCTTTCAGGATCCATACCGATTAACAAGGAGAACGAGCATGGCACTGACCATCCAGAAAAGCCCGAAGATGCGACGAATCATGGTGACGGTCCCACAGATCCTGGATGACCAGAACCGCGACGTGACGATGCGCGAATTGAAAAAGGTAATTGTCCGCGAGCATTTTGGCGGTGATCTTGGGTCGCTGAAATCTATCCCGAGTACCAAGGCCATCAGTTAGACATAGTTGCCCCTCCCTATTAGCAGCCCGAATGGCAAAGGAGAAGATATGACAACGCATACGCCGGGGCCGTGGCATCTGAGCGCGGCTAAGGATTGCATCTGGCATCAAGACCACGGGCGAGTCTGTACGTGGCCCAATCACGCGCAGGTATGGAACTGGGAAGCGAACGCCCGCCTGATCGCCGCCGCCCCGGATCTCCTAGATGCGCTTGCGGCATTGATCGGATGCATTGATCACGGGAGCGACGATCCTGCATCAAAACTTGATGCAGCAAGAGCAGCCATCGCCAAAGCCACCGGAGCATAGCCATGACCACCACCCACTACGCAGCATCCGCCAGCAACGCCATGGCCAGCTGGTACCAGATGTGGGACCACGCCGACGCTACGTACTGGGTATCGCTTGGACTTGACGGCTGGTACTCGTACGGTCTTGGCGTGATGGACGACTTTGGCAATCTGGTGAAGGTGAAGTAACGCGCTCAGGGCCGCGCAAGCCCTGAACCAACATAAGGAACGAGTAAATGTTCTTGTTCTTCCTGATCCTGGCGGCGTGGTCAGACCCGCGCCCGCTTTGGTGGTCGCCTCCTGCCAGAGGCCCCTACCGTGAGCCGCCTAAGCCGCGCGTGTGGAAAGTGGAGTGGGGTTAGTGACCAGTAACCCTAAATAGACAGCGGTTGGCAGACCGCGAACATACCTTAGATCGCAGTACCTAACCCGGACCGGGTAAGAGTCCGGGGCTTTCGACAGACCGCATTACGGCAGCGTGTTAGCGACGTTGCTTTCTTTCATCAATGCGTGAAGGTGTAGATGGTCAAAATACCGCACCCTACGGCGGGACCGAGGCTTTGCATCGGGGCGTAGTGCGGTCTGTCGAGGGTGAGCAGGAAATCAGCAGGCACCGGATCTTGTAATCCGACGAGCCAGGAGTAACGGGGATGAAAAGCCACTGGCCTCCCCGCCGCTGACATACGGGTAGCTCCCGGCCACCCCCACCCAAATCTCCCTGGCGCCGTGCAACAGTCGGCCGTCTCCCGGACGAAACCCGGGGTCCTCAAGCGAGGTGGCTTAGCGAGATCTGGACGTTTTGACCGGCAGGCATGTCGGCCAATCGGGATGCAGACGTTAGCAACGTGGCCACGTGAGCCGCCTCCCTTGATGGCAGCAGTACCGTGCTAGCCGGTCCGGGCCAAACCCGGCTGTTATCACGAGGCGCAATCGTTAACTGCGATGACGGGCGGAGAAAATTAGCGTGCCGCTGACCACCCCGGGAAAGCAGCGGGGGCTATCAAGGCAGAGTGTTCTACCCACGTTATGCGGTGGTTGCCATGGACGCATGGCCTAAAGAGCGCTCTGCCTTGAGGGTATGCAGTACGCCCAGGCGATGGGCAGCGGGCTAGAAGTGGATCCACCCGCGCTAGGCAGACTTACTACGCAAGCCGGATTCGCACCCGGCACCCTCACCCCTCAAGCCCCCACTATTCCCCCTAATTCTCCCGTGCAGGGTATGCCGGGGGAGAGCGGGGGCTTACCTGATTGGAGATCGTATGGAAGACCGTGAATGGCTGCAATCGCTGACCGATGGTAGCGAAGTTCTTGTCACTGGAACGTGGGTTAAGCCGCGCATTGCTACGGTCGATAGGGTCACCAAGACGCAGATCATTGTCGGTGGCTCTCGCTACAGCAAAGAAACCAGACAGCTAATCGGCGCAGATAGATGGTCTAGAGCCCAGATCCAACAGGTGTCAGACGGATTCCGAGAAAGCCAAAACAAAGCGTTGCTCAAGGCAAAGATACTTGACCGGCTAGATAGCGCGACCACCGAAGAACTGGCCCAGATCAACGTGATCCTAACAAAGGAGCATTCATGAGAAAGAACAAGATACTGCTGCCAGATCTTCCGTACAGCCTGCTTGAAACGCTCTCTGGAGACGAGATCAACGATGTGTACGACTACGCCGAGCGAGCCGCCCGTGCGGCTATGGCGGCGCAGGAGCCAGCGGCGTGGATGATGGTCGAGCGGAATTACTGGGGTGATCCACCATTCTGTTTGTCTAACCCCGCCAGAATATACAAGTCCCTCTACGTTCCGCTTGCCCGAGTTCCCAATCCCGACAAAGACTCGCCATGCTAGCCGCCCTCAAGCACATGCTGCACAACGCCTGGGCCATGCGCTGGTACTACGCAACCCTAATTATCCCGCTCGCGTGCGTAGTGGGGTGGTAGGACTTTTCTGATTGGGAGCTTACATGAAGCAATCATTGATTCTTGTCGTGGCGTTGTTGGCTGGATGCACGAATGCCGACGACGCAACCCGGGCCTTGAAAGCTGCTGGCTATACCGATATCCAAATCACTGGGTATCGCTGGTTTGGATGCAGCAAAGACGACAGCGTACACACCGGGTTCATTGCGACAGGCCGCGACGGATCCAAAGTCACCGGCATCGTGTGCGGCGAGTTGTTCTTCAAAGGAAACACCATCCGCACCGACTAGGAGACTGACATGGACCGTTGGCATGGAGACGAGCAATACGAAGTCCTCACCGCCACCGTGCAGGACGTATGCCAGACGCTGGGAAACCCTGCTAGCTGGGACGCAGACGGGCATGACGCTATGTGGTGGACCAAGCGGCTGGAGGAAGCTGAGTTTTTCAAGAATCTCGGGCATGCGGATCATCTGGCTATTTTGCAGACGGTGATGAACAGCAATTCTCAGTGGTGCTTGCATCTTCAGAGAGATATCAAGCACGCGATCAAGATTGAATTGGAGGGATAGATGAACACTGACAAAGACGGCGGCAACGCCTTTCCGGTCCCTGGCTTGCAGGACGATCCCGACTTCAACGGCCTAAGCGTGCGCGACTACTTCGCGGCCAAGGCGATGCAGGGATTCAATGCAAACCCCACCCCTGAAATGCTGACGTGGTCGCTGGAGAAAATAGCCAAACACTCTTATAGGCAGGCCGACGCCATGCTGGCTGCCAGAGGTGAGACATGACCCGCCTACTCCGCAAGATCCTCCAATCCGATGCCTACGAGAAAGTAGGCATTTTTTCTGCCGCCGTCCTTGTAGCAACCCTGCTTGCCGTGGCTTACGGGGAGTTGTTCCGAGCCGACCAAGAATCCGCCGAGCGCTGGGCGAAGGACGGCGGCACCCGATACGCAGCAGGTGAAAGCTATGGGCCACGATGACGAAGCCGCCGCGCTGGCCTATCAGCAACAACTAGACGAACAGGAACACGACTATGAGCGTTCACAAGAAACTCATGCAGGCCAGGCTGCGCTTGCAGCAGGCCGAACTGAAGAAGTCCGGGCATAACAAGTTCGCGGGCTACTTCTACTTCGAGCTGGGCGACTTCCTGCCGACCACCCAAGAAATCTTCCACGAGTTGGGCTTGTGCGGTGTGGTGAGCTTCACCGCCGATGTTGCCAGTCTGACTGTGGTTGATACGGACGGCGGCGGCCAAATCGTCTTCACGTCCCCAATGGGAAGCGCCAACCTCAAGGGCTGCCACGAAGTCCAGAACATCGGTGCAGTGGAAACGTATCAAAGGCGATACCTGTGGGGCACCGCCATGGAGATTGTCGAGCATGACGCTCTCGATTCCAGTGAGCCGGTGAAGGAAGCGAAGGCCACTAATAAGGCCAAGCCGACTGACGGGGCCATGGCGTCCCTCAGCAATCAGGAACGCCAAACAGCAAGAAAAATTGCTGACGCCATTCAGCAAGCCTATGTGGCTGATGACGGCTGGAAGGCTTACGAAGAATGGGACACCACGGAAGGCAGCGTGGAATTCAAGACTGCTATCTGGAGCCTGCTTGACAGCAAGTGTCGGGCGGCAATCAAGCAAATGAAGGAACAGGCTCAGAACGAGCCAGCGGAGGTTACTCAGTGAGCTACGACAACAGCGGCATCTTGTTCAAAAACGACCGCAAGACCGAATCCAAACATCCTGATTACAACGGCTCTATCACCGTTGATGGCGTTGAGTACTGGCTTTCGGCCTGGATCAAGGAGGGCCAAAAAGGCAAGTTCATGAGCCTGTCTGTCAAGCCGAAGGAAGAGAAGGCCCAGAAGCCCACCGCACCGGCCCGCCAACCCGCTTACGGCGACGACGATCCCCCGCCGTTCTGATCCCCGGCAGCTCCCAGCACAACCTACCTGGAACCCGCAGCATCCGCTGGGGGCTGCCACCCTATTCCTTGGAGATATGACTATGGACCGCCCAGTTTGGGTCGTTGAATCGTTCTATGCGAACAAGTGGGGGATGGACGAAATGTTTCGAACCCGCCGAGAGGCGCGGCAATACCAACAACGGTACTACGCGCCTGGCGTTTCCCGCATCCGCAAGTACGTCCCCGCCTAACGGAGTTCACATGAGCAAGCGATATGGCCGCAATCAAAAGCGGCGAGCGCGAGAACGTATCGCGCAGTTGGAAGCCGCTCGTGTAAGTGATCAAGGACTGTTGACTCACGTTCGCCGTGAGCTGAGCAATGCCGAGCAAGTTATCGACCACGCTCGAAAAGTCCTGGGGAACGACGTTGCACTGCCTCCCATAGAGAGGGGCTACCACCCTAACCCGCTTGGCGGCGATTTTCGGATGGCTGAGCAGAAGCGATCATTTGCCTGCTCCTACGAGAACTCGCCGATGTTCCTGGAAAACAAGGTTATCCAGTTGCGACAGCTACTTGCCCGCATTGAGTTCCGAGACTCCCCCAGAGCGGTGCATTTCTATGTGCGCTTGGATGACGGCAATGTCGCCTACGCCATAGACGAGCGCGCCTTCATGCAGATGCGTCCAGAGGAACTGGAAGCAACCCTTCTTGGCCCCATAAGCCGAGAACTGGCTCGGCACCTCGCACGCCACCTAAGCAAACGCTGAACCACCATTCGGAGCAGATATGGACATCGCGCAACAACTCGAGCAAGCCGACGCAGACCGCGTTGACGGCTTCACGACCGACAAGCAGTACATGGAGCGCCGTGCCGAGATTGTGGCGCGGACCGTGGACCTTGATGACGCATATGACCGATACAAGGAGCGTGCGCTCCTGAGGGGGATGTGATGACTACGGACGAATTTCGCGACGACGATGAAGACCCGGTAGAGAGCCTTGTGATGGCCTGGGGCCTCCCGGGCTTCGTGATCGGCCTGGCGCTGGCTTGTGTGTTTTTCCTGTACATCGCCAACCGCATTGCATCCTTCTTCTACCCTGGAGCGTGAACAAATGACACAACAATGGAAGCTGGTGCCGGTCGCGGAGCCCACGCCTGAAATGCGCGATGCCTTCGCCCGAGTATTCCACGATAACGAGCAGGCTGACACCTTCGGCCCGGCTGTGGTGGCAATGCTGGAAGCTGCGCCCACCCCTCCCGCCAGCGCACAGGACGATGCGAAGGACGAGCGCGCGACCCTTGCTCGCAAGGCCATCGAATGGGCCACTCCGGGCAACGTCATGGCTGCCCCGCTTGTTGCCTGCGAACACATTCGCGGGATGGCGACTTTGGTACTCAAAGCTCCCGCTGCTGGCGATGCGCGGGATGCGGCGCGCCTGGATTGGATCGCTCAGAACGCATGGGCTATTCGAGATCTTGAGAACGGCCGAAAGAATGCGCTCGTCTGGCAGCAACCGCGCACGTCAACCGAAGGGGCGTTGGATCGCCTGCGCGCCGCCATCGACGCCGCCATTGCAGCCTCTCAGCAGCAGGAGGGGTGAGACATGCGAGTCGAGCAAATCGGCGGAGCCACTCTGTACCAGGGCGACTGCCGCGAGATCCTGCCGACGATTCCGAGGGTGGAAGCGGTGATCACCGACCCCCCCTACGGGATTGGTGAGGCAGCCGGCAAAAACCGCACCAGAGGCTCAGCCGCTGGGGCCAACAAATGGAAGGGATCACGAAACACCACGGGTGTGGGCGTCGCTTCCACCGACTTCGGGGCAGCGCTGGAATGGGATAGCGCGCCACCAGACCGTGAGCTACTGAAGCTCGTGCTGGCTGCAGGAGATTTGCAGGTGCTCTTTGGCGGCAACTACTTCGAATTGCCGCCTTCCAGTTGTTGGCTGGTCTGGGACAAGGTGAATGGGGAAACGGACTTCGCAGACTGCGAATTAGCCTGGACCAACATGAAGAAGGCCGTGCGTCTCATCCGATGGATGTGGAACGGCATGCTTCAGCAGGACATGGCGAACAAAGAGATCCGTGAGCACCCAACCCAGAAGCCGGTGCCAGTAATGACGTGGGCAATCCAACAGGCGGGATGCCCGGGAACAATTTTGGACCCCTTTATGGGGTCTGGCACCACAGGTGTAGCCGCCGTTCAACTCGGCCGGGCCTTCATCGGCATTGAACGGGAACCCCGGTACTTCGACATTGCCTGCAGGCGCATCGAAGACGCTCAACGACAAGAGAGGCTATTCGCATGACCAACAACACCCCTGCCCCGGCGCCGAAGGATGCCGTGCTGACCACTGGGCAAATCCTGAGTCTGGAACGTCGCAGCAACATGACCGACGACGAAGCGTTGCGCTTCGCCCGCGCCATCGAATCCGCCCTGCTACCCAAGCTGCGCGCCCCTGTAGCCGATGAGCGGCCCGACGAGTACGAGCATTTTTCGGACTGGCTCAAGAAAGATGGCCCGATTGAGCGCGAAGTGACGAAAGCCGAAATGGCGCGTCATGGTTGGATGGCGGGCATGAGGTTTGCCGACTTCTACCCCCTGGCAAGCGCCCCTGTAGCCGGTCCGATCCAGTGGCCGACCATGCCACCGTCTAAGGGGCAATCGCCCGTGCTATTCGAGGATGGCTATGCGGAAGGCTGGGCCAAGTGCATGGACGAGTGCCGGCGCGCAGTGTCTGCGGCAAGCGCCCCTGTAGCCGGGGAGGCGCAGCCGGTGGCGTGGGGGACAACGGACGGCCGCGAGCCGATCAGCGACGCGCTCAAACGTGCGCATTCCCGATACGCCACGGCCTACACCGTGCCCTACTATGCCGCGCCCCAGGCCAGCGAGGCGGACCCGCTGCAAGGCGCGGCAGATTGGCTTATGCGCGCATTTGAGCCTCCGTTGAGCGCTTCGGACTTGGCCCGCCAATTGGTGATTGGCTACAACCGCGCAACGCGTTTACGTGACGCCGCCCTGTCCGCGCAACCGGGCGCGCAGAAGAACGGAGGCAGCGATGCGGGTTGAGCAGATTGGTACCGCGACGCTTTACTGCGGAGACTGCACCGATCACTTGGCTGCCTTGCAGGAAGCGGCCGGCGTGCTCACTGATCCGCCTTTCGGAATCAGTTACCGCAGCGGGTTCGCAACGGATGCGCTATGGAGCGAAGAAGGCATTAAGGGCGATAGCTCGCCTGCCATGCGCGATTACGTCCTGGCCAGACTCCAGGGAAAACCCATGCTCGTTTTCGGAAGCTGGAAAGCCCCACGTCCCCAAGGTACGCGCGCCGTTCTCATATGGGACAAGGGCCCTGCCCTGGGCATGGGTGCACTGGATATCCCATGGAAGCCTAGCACCGAAGAGATTTACGTCCTCGGAAAGGGCTTCGTCGGATCCAGGGACGAAGGCGCCGTACTTATGTGCCCGCCCGTCCAAAGCATGGCGAAGAATGGTCGCAGTCACCCGAACGAAAAGCCTGTCGCGCTTCTGCAGCGGCTACTTCGGAAGCTGCCCGAAGGGTTGATCGCAGATCCCTTCATGGGTAGTGGGAGCACCGGGGTCGCATGCGTTGAGGCTGGCCGACCTTTTGTAGGGTGTGAGCTGGACGAGCGGTACTTCGACATCGCATGTCGTCGCATCGAGGACGCTCAGCGGCAACATCAACTATTCCCCCTTGGTGACGGTGCCCAGTCCCACCCCGACCACAAGGACGGAGGCACTTGACTCATATATAGCGCATAGCCCGTTACTGTGAATCATTAATGAGACAAACATGACCAAAGACGAACTAGAGCAGATAGCCACCCGCGAGGCGCACTGCAAGCCCTATGGCTCTGCGGTGACGCTCAGTATTGGAGAGCGCGACGAGCTGGTGGCGCTGGCGAGGGATGGAATGCTGCTGCGGGAGAAGTTCACCAGCGGCAATCAGATTGCGGTTGAGCGGGTGACTGTGCGGGCCGAGGAATTGGACAAGGAGGTAGTGTGAAGGTATCTGAACTGGAAGGCATCAAACTGGACTACTGGGTAGCGCAAGCCAACATCCTAAACGGGGGGCATTGGAAGGACATCGAGCTACGCCCCTACCGCTCCGACTGCTGGACGCTCTATGACCGTTCTGAAGACATGATTTTCGGTTGGATCACCGAGAACTTCCTTGACTCTATCAAGCTCAGGCAGGAACTCAATCTAGGTCACGCGGGCCTTCATTTCTGGCCGTCGGTCGACTGGCAGCACGGGGGCCCGATCATCCAGGCCGAGCGAATCAGTGCTTATGCCCAAGTTGACGAGGGCAACCTACTGCACTGGGTCGGAGTGGTCGAGCAGATGCAAACCGCCCGGCGCGGTTGGCTCGGGCCCACGCCCCTGGTCGCCGCCATGCGCGCCTACGTCGCCAGCAAGTACGGAGAAGAAGTACCGGATGAATGATGCAATTGAGCAGATGCTCAAAACGACGCAGCAACAATGGATGCCCGCCTAGCGCGGGCTTTGTTTTGGAGAAAGCAGATGGGATACCGCACCGTTGTGATGCTCTACAACGATCAGGCTGGACAGTGGACCAACGACCCGGACCTTGGGATGAAGATTTCCAGGAAGATGAACTTCGCGATGGGCACTCCCATCCATCCGCGGGAAGTTGATCTTTCCTACGGGCGGATCATCCAGTGCCACCATGCCGACTGCCTGGACCTTGGCATCTTCAATAGCTACCAATTCGTGCCCCTGGCGTCTGGAGCTTGGCAGCGTGGCGAGGAATCCGACGTAATGGCCCTTCGCATGCTCAAGGAAGCGGCGGAGAAGCTTGGCTACCGACTGGTAAAACGCCCTGCTTGATGCAGGGCTTGGTTTTGGAGGCGATATGCTGACCCTTACCGACCAGGAAATCGGCGAGATCACCGCTCGCCAGCGTCGCCCGGCCCAGATGAAGGTCCTCAAAGCGCTGGGGATCCGCTATCAGGTCAGGCCCGATGGCTCCCTACTGGTCTACCGTCGATACGTGGACAAGGGCCACCCCGATACAATCCCGTCTCGGGAACCGCAAATGAGGCTGAGAAATGGGCCGTCCGCGCAAATCTGACAAGCATTTGCCGCCCTGCGTCTATGAAAAGCACGGCGCTTACTACTACGTCAAAGCCGGGAAGTGGACTCGCCTGGCGGCGGATCTGCCTGCCGCTTTGGCCGAGTACGCACGTCGGTTCGATAACCCGCGTGGAGGCATGCCGGAGCTTGTGGAAAAGGTCCTGACGCACATGTCTCCGAAGCTATCGAAAAACACCATCGATCAGTACAAGATCGCTGCTGCGCGGATCAAAGAGACGTTCGCTGAGTTCGCTCCGGACCAGATCCGGCCGAAGCACGTTGCCGCGCTCAAGATGGACATGTCCGACACGCCAAACATGGCGAACCGCGTGCTGTCGTTCCTGAAGACGGTTTTCAGTTATGCCGTCGAATGGCAACTGGTCGACAGCAATCCTTGCGTCGGGATCCGCCGTCATGCCGAGGGAAAGCGCCAGCGCTACATCACGGACGACGAATACGCCGCCATTTACGCGAAAGCAAACCCGCGGATGCAGGTCATCATGGATTTGCTGTACCTTACCGGGCAGCGCGTCGGGGATGTGATCGCTATCAAGCGAGCGGACATCAACGACGAGGGCATAGCGTTCGACCAGCAGAAGACTGGCGCGAAACTGCTGGTCCGCTGGACGCCAGAGCTACGGGACGCGATTGCTCGGGCAAACGCTCTGAATGGTAATGTGCTGGCTCCCACTCTGTTCCGCACCCGGTCCCATACTAAGGGCGCACCTTCCTATGGAGCCACCAGGGACCGATGGAAGGAGGCAGTGGAGGCTGCCGGTGTCAAAGACGCCAACATTCATGACCTGCGCGCCAAATCCCTGACGGACGCAAAGCGCCAAGGCAAGGACGCGCAATTGCTGGCTGGCCACACGACCGCCGCCATGACTGACCGATACATCCGGCTGCGTGAAGTGCCTGTAGTTGATGGCCCCACGTTCAGCCGCCAAGCAAAGAAAACCGCCTGAGTTTTAGACTGTCTAATATAAGCATGTCGCAAGTCATTGATTCACAACATACTCCCATGATGCAACAGTACCTGCGCCTCAAAGCCGAGGCCGGGCCGTTGCTGCTGTTCTATCGCATGGGCGACTTCTATGAAATGTTCTACGAAGACGCCGAGCGCGGCGCGCGGTTGCTTAACCTCACGTTGACCAAGCGGGGCTCGTCCAACGGCGTGCCCATTCCCATGGCCGGGCTGCCCGTGCATGCCATGGAGCAATACCTGGCGCGGCTCGTCGCGATGGGCGAGTCCATCGCCATCTGCGAACAGATCGGCGATCCCGCCGCCTCGAAGGGCCCGGTCGAGCGCCGTATCGTGCGCATTGTGACGCCTGGCACGTTAACGGACGACGCGCTCCTGCCCGCCAAGGCGGACCGCGCGCTGGCGTCCATTTTCGTCAGCGGCAGCGCGCGTGCCCCGCGAGCGGGACTGGCCTGGCTGAATCTGGCCAGCGGCGAGTTCCGCGTGACCGAATGCGCACCTGCCCAGCTGGAATCCGAATTGCACCGGATCGCGCCGGCGGAAATTATTTGCGCCGACAGCGCCGAATTCGACTTTCCGTTCGAAGGCGCGCGCTCCCGGGTGCCGGACTGGCACTTTGAAAGCGACGGCGCGCGCGCGCACCTGCTGGCGCATTTCAAGACCGACACGTTGGCGGGCTTTGATATTGAAGACATGCCAGCCGGCATCTGCGCGGCGGGCGCCCTGCTGCGTTATGCAGCGCGCACGCAGTCGCAGGCGCTGGCGCACGTGCAGAGCCTGTCCGCCGAGCGGCCCGGGCAGTTCGTGTTGCTGGACCCGGTCACGCGCCGCAACCTGGAGCTGACCCAGACGCTGTCGGGCGAAGACTCGCCCACGCTGTTCTCGCTGCTGGACGGTTGCCGCACGCCGATGGGTAGCCGTCTCCTGCGCCGCTGGCTGCATCACCCCTTGCGCGAGAATGAGCAGGCGCTGGCGCGGCAGCAGGCCATTTCTGCGCTGCTGGCCGGCCGTATGGACGTCGAGCAGACGTTCGGTTCGGCGGGACTGCTGGAAGCCCTGCGCGCCTCCTTGAACGCCTTTCCCGATATCGAGCGCATCGCGGCGCGACTGGCGCTGCGGTCCGTGCGTCCGCGCGAACTGGCCAGCCTGCGCGATGCGCTGCAGGCCCTGCCGGCGCTGGCCGATCTGGTCGAGCCCATGTCGGCCTCGCCGCGCATCGGCGAACTGATCTCCCACCTGTCGGTGGATCCCGCGCTGGCCGCGCTGCTGGTGCGGGCGATTGCCCCCGAGCCGGCCGTGGCCATCCGCGACGGCGGCGTGCTGGCGGCTGGCTTTGATGCGGAACTGGACGAATTGCGCGGTCTGGCCGCCGATGGCGGGGACTTCCTGGTCCAGCTCGAAGCCCGCGAGCGCGAGCGCACGGGCATCAGCAATCTGCGCGTGGAGTTCAACCGCGTGCATGGCTTCTATATCGAGGTCACCAAGGGCCAGACGGCCAAGGTGCCAGAAGACTACCGCCGCCGCCAGACGCTCAAGAACGCCGAACGCTATATCACCCCCGAGCTCAAGACCTGGGAAGACAAGGTGCTGTCGGCGCAAGACCGCTCGCTGGCGCGCGAAAAATGGCTGTTCGAGCAGTTGCTCGACGTGCTGGCCGAACACGTGCGCCCGTTGTCCGACTGCGCCGCAGCGCTGGCCGAACTGGACACGCTGGCCGCCCTGGCCGAGCACGCGCAGCGTCACGACTGGATCGCGCCCGAGCTGTCCGAGCAGGCCGACATCGACATCGACGCCGGCCGCCACCCGGTGGTGGAGCGCGCCATCGAACGCTTTACGCCGAACGGCTGCCGCCTGGATCCGGCGCGGCGCATGCTGTTGATCACCGGCCCGAACATGGGCGGTAAGTCGACGTACATGCGGCAGGTGGCGCTGATTGTGCTGCTGGCGCGCATCGGCAGCTTCGTGCCTGCGTCGCGCGCCCGGATCGGCAAGATCGATCGCATCTTCACGCGCATCGGCGCGGCCGACGATCTGGCGGGCGGACGCTCGACCTTCATGATGGAGATGACGGAGGCCGCGGCCATCCTGTCGGCCAGCACGCCCAACAGTCTGGTGCTGATGGACGAGATCGGGCGCGGCACGTCTACCTATGACGGCCTGGCGCTTGCGTGGGCTATCGCCTGCCGCCTCTTGTCGCACAACCGCGCGCTGACGCTGTTTGCCACGCACTACTTTGAATTGACGCGTCTGCCCGCCGAGCAGGCCACGGCCGCCAACGTGCACCTGGCCGCCGCGGAATCGGCAAGCGGCATCGTGTTCCTGCACGAAGTGCGCGAAGGTCCGGCCAGCCGCAGCTATGGGATTCAGGTGGCGCAGCGCGCGGGCGTGCCCGCCGCGGTCATCCGCCAGGCGACACGCGAACTTGAACGCCTGGAAGCGCAAGGCGCCCCGACGCCGCAGCTCGGCCTGTTCTCGGCCGCCGCCGAGGCCGACGCGCAGGCGTACGCCGAAGCCGAACGTTCGGACGCCATCGAAGCGCTGGACTCGCTGCGCGAGGAACTTTCCGGCATTGACCCCGACAGCCTCACCCCGCGCGAAGCGCTGGATGCCCTTTACCGCTTGAAGAAGCACCTCCAATGAACCTCGACCAACCGCTGCCGCTCCTGGGCAATCAAAGCCCCAACGACTTCATGCGCCGTTACTGGCAGAAGAAGCCGTTGCTGATCCGCCAGGCCATTCCGGCTTTCAAGCCGCCCGTCACCATCGCGGCCATCAAGAAGCTCGCGCGCCGCGACGACGTGGAATCGCGTCTGATCTGGCGCGAGAACGGTGAATGGCAGATGGAAAACGGCCCCTTCGCGCGCCTGCCCAAGGATAACGAGGGTGACTGGACGCTGCTGGTGCAGAGCGTGGACCTGCATAGCGATGCCGCGGCCGAACTGATGGCCTTATTCCGCTTCATTCCGGACGCGCGCCTGGACGATGTGATGATCAGCGTCGCCAGCCACGGCGGCGGCGTCGGTCCGCATTTCGACAGCTACGACGTGTTCCTGCTGCAGGCCGCGGGCGAGCGCGAATGGAGCTACGGCCGCCAGAAGGACCTGTCGCTGGAGCCGGGTCTGCCGCTCAAGATCCTGAGCAACTTCCAGCCCGAGGAAAAGGCAGTACTGGCGCCGGGCGACATGCTGTACCTGCCGCCGCAGGCCGCGCATGACGGCATTGCCATGGGCGACGGCTGCATGACGATCTCCATCGGTTTCCGGGCGCCGACGCAGGCGACACTGGCGCGCGGGCTCCTGGAAGCCGCTGCGGACCAGGTGATGGCCCGCGTGGGCCTTCTGGGCGGTCCGTACGGTGAACCCGCCCTGCCCGGCCCGAAGCTGTCGGCGGTCTACCGCGACCCGGCCCAGCCGGCGGTGGACACGCCCGCGGCGCTGCCGGACGGGCTGGTGGCCGCCACGCTGGAAACGGTCGAGAAGCTGCGTTTTGACGATGCCCTGGCCTCGCGCTTCCTGGGCTGCTGGCTGACCGAGCCCAGCAACCTCAGCGTGTTCGATGCGCCCGAGGGGTTGGATGTCGATCTGGAAGAAGATTGGCCCGCGTCCGGCCGCCTGGTGTTGGATCGCCGCAGCCGCATGCTGTATCGCGGCAAGCAGCTTTTCATCAACGGGGAAACGGCCATGACGCCCGCCGACGTGGCGTTGCGCCTCTTGGCCGATGCGCGTAGCCTGGATTGTGCGCATCCCGCTTGCGCCCGTCTGTCAGAGGATGCGCGCGCCTGCCTGGCGGATTGGCTGGACTCGGGTTGGATTCATTACCGCCCCGAGTAGTATCTGGAAACCTGAAAGTATCCGTGTCGCACAGAAAGAAATCAGGTCTGTAAGCCGGGTCACATCAAGAAAGACATAACACCAAGCTGAAAGGTTTGTTGCTTTTGGGATGCCACCGCTTTAACTTTCACACGCGATCGGCATGAACCTTCCTGTAGCCTGAATTCTGGTTTCCCCTAACGGGGTTTCAAGAGTCGTCATCTACAGGAGTTCAAATAATGATGAGCAAAACCTTGATTATTGCCTCGGTGCTGGCCGTTGCGCTCAGCGCTTGCAACAAGAAGGAAGATGCCCCGGCACCGGCGGCTAACCCCACTCCCGGCGCGACCACGCCCGCTCCTGGTGGCACACCGCCGGCATCGCCCGCGCCGACCCCTGGCACGACCCCCGGCACCGGTTCCACCACCCCGGGCGGCTCGACCACCCCCGCGTCGTAAATCTTCAGGCACGAACCCCCGCACTGAAAGACGCAAAAAAAACCCTGGCATGTCATGCCAGGGTTTTTTTGTGCCTTGCCGCGGCACGCTGAGCGTGCGCGGCAAGGTGGTTTCAATTACATCTTGTCCTTCAGGACGCTCAGCAGGCGCTGCGCCGTCGGGCTGTTGTCAGGCGAACCGTTGGCGTCCAGTACCGAGACGGTGGTCTGTTCGCCGTTGCCCACCAGGTGGATGCGGTACTGGGGCGCCTGCGCCTTCTTGTCGCCGGAGAACATGCGGCTGAAGAAGCCGGGCTGTTCGATCTTTTCGCCGGTGTCCGTGTCGACATAGCGAACGAAGTAGTCGCCAGCCGAACGGTCGCGGTCTTCGACGGCGAAGCCGCCGCCATCGAGCGCCACGCCGACACGGCGCCAGGCGCGGTCGAAGGATTCGCTGACGATGAGCGACGCGCCCTGTGCGCGGACGTCCTGCTGAACAGCCGGACGCTGCGGCGAGGCTTCCGCCTGCTGCACCAGCCTGCGGGCGTTGTCGACGTCGGTGCCCAGGTAAACCATCATGCGCGCCAGCATGGCGGCGTTCAGGCCCGGGTCTTCCTTGCCGTTCTGCCACTGCACCTGAGCGCCGTCGGAGCCGACGCGCTTCTCAAGCATCTGGCGGTGGCTGACATAGATTTCGGTGTGGCCGTTGACGCGTTCGACGCGGGTGCGGAATTTTTCGCGCTCGCCGCTATCCCAGGCCGTTTCCAGCACGGCGCCCAGGGCTTGGCGCAGCCAGCTTTCCGGGATCTTGGCGCGGTTCTCGGCCCAGTCCGTTTCGATCAGGCCGGCGCCGGGGTTGTTGGTGGCGACGGTAAAGCCGCTTTCGGTCCAGAAGTCGATCAGGCGGGGGAAGACCTGCTCGGGCGGACGGTCCACCACGAGCCAGCGCAGGTCGCCGTCGCGCTCGACACGCATGTCGGAGCGGCTGGGCAGCACGTTGCTGGTCTTCGGGGCGCTGGCCTGGGCCACGCCTTGCTGCTGGAACTCAGAGAAGGTGGTGGAGCCGGATGCCGGCGCGCGGTAGCGGGGGTCGCTGTTGGCTTGCGTCAGGTCGGGCGGAATGCTCAGGGGCTCTCCGCGTTGGTTCACTGCGCTCTTGTAGTCGACCGATTCTTCATTGCCCAGGAATTGGTTGACCTCGGAGCACCCGGCCAGCAACACCAGAGACATCAATGCCGACAAACCGGCATGACGCTTGTTCATACGTTTCCTCACGATATTTAGAGCAGTCCCGTTTCCTGGAGCGCGTTGCGCACCGTTGCGTGATGCGGCGCGCTCAGTTCGACCAGTGGCAGTCGGTAGCCAAGCGCGCTGCGGCCCATTTCGGCCAACGCCCACTTGACGGGGATGGGGTTGGCTTCAACGAACAAAGCCTTGTTCAGACGCGCCAGGAACGCGTTAAGTTCACGGACCTTCGGCACGTCGCCCGCAAGGGCGGCGGCACAGAGGTCGCGCATGAGCTTGGGCGCCACGTTGGCCGTGACGGAAATGTTGCCGCGCGCCCCCAGCAGGATCAGGGCGGCCGCGGTGGGATCGTCGCCGCTGAAGACCTGGAAGCTGGCAGGCGCCTCGCGGAGGAGCAGGCCGCCGCGGGCGATGTCGCCAGTGGCGTCCTTGATGCCGATGATGCCCGGCACCTGCGCCAGACGCAGGATCGTGTCGTTGCTCATGTCGGCAACGGTACGGCCCGGCACGTTGTACAGGATGGTGGGCAGGTCGACGGCTTCCGCGATGGTGCGGAAGTGGCGGTACAGGCCTTCTTGCGACGGCTTGTTGTAGTAAGGCACGACCGACAAGCCCGCGTGAGCGCCGACCGCCTTGGCGTGGCGCGTCAGGTGGATGGCTTCGTCGGTGGAGTTGGCGCCCACGCCAGCAATGACCGGAATGCGGCCGGCGGCGTGTTCGACGGCAACGCGGATCAGTTCCGCGTGTTCTTCCATGGAGACCGTGGGCGACTCCCCGGTGGTGCCCACCACCACCAGCGCGTCGGTGCCTTCCTGGACGTGCCAGTCGATCAACGACCGGTAGGCAGCGTAGTCCAGGCTGCCGTCGGGTTGCATTGGGGTGACCAGGGCCACCATGCTGCCCTGGAAATTAACGCCTGCGGCGGTAGCAGGGGATGCCATAGATTCGGGCTCCAAAACCCCGCGGCGGGATTGCCCCAGGGCCTGATTCAGTGAAACCGCTGAGTTTAACGGATATTGGGGGGAATCTTACAGAAACCACTGAACGATTGTCGTTCCCAGCCCGAGCACCGGTTGCATCAATAACCAGAGCACATCGGTGACCAAAAGCACAATGACGATGATCAAGCCATACGGCTCGATTTTCGAGTATTGCCAGGCCAGACGATTGGGCAGCAGGCTGAACAGGATGCGTCCGCCGTCCAGCGGCAGGATGGGCAGCAAGTTCAGCGCCATCAGCACGAGGTTGACGTTGACGCCCGCCACAGCCATTTCGAACCAGAAGCTTTCGTGCAGGCCGCTTTCCATGAACAGACGCAGCGACAGCGCCCACAGGATGGCCATGAACATATTGGCAGCCGGACCGGCCAGCGCCACCCAGGCCATGTCCTTTTTGGGACGGCGCAGGCGGCCGAAGTCGACGGGAACCGGCTTGGCCCAGCCGAAGAGCAGCATGGAGCCGCCAATCAGCTTGGAGGCCAGCAGGATGGCGACCGGCACCAGCAGCGTGCCGACGGGGTCGATGTGCCGCGCCGGATTCAGGCTGACCCGTCCGGCCTGGTAGGCGGTCGGATCGCCCAACATGCGCGCCACGTAGCCGTGCGCGGCCTCGTGCAGGGTGATGGCGAAGATAACCGGTATCGCGTAGACCGCAATGGTTTGGATGATGTCATTCATGGCGAACCGGATTGTAGATGAGCCACGCCCGCGCGCGGCACGTCTCGTGCATCGAGGCGAGGGGTGAAATCAGACAAGTCCGAGCGTGGCGGGATCGCCGCGGCCCAGGCGCACGACAACCGGCTCGTCGGCCGTGAGGTCGATCACCGTGGTGGGCGCCTGCGGGCAGGCGCCTGCATCGATGATGGCGGCCAGATCGTGGTCGTAGCGCTCGCGGATTTCTTCGGCGTCGTTCAACGCCTCGGTTTCATCCTTGGGAATGAGCGTCGTGGACAGGAGCGGCGAGCCCGCCTGTTCCAGCAAGCCCAGGAGGACGGCGTGATCCGGCACGCGGATGCCGATGGTCTTGCGCGATGGGTGCGATACGCGCCGCGGGACTTCCTTGGTGGCCTCGAGGATGAAGGTCCAGGGACCAGGGGTCGCGGCTTTCAGCAGGCGGTACTGCTTGTTGTCGACGCGGGCGAAGTGGCCGATTTCAGCCAGGTCGCGGCATAGAAGCGTGAGGTGGTGGCGTTCGTCGAGTCCGCGCAGGCGGCGCAGCCCGTCGGCGGCGCTTTTGTCGTCCAGGCGGGCGACGACGGCATAACTGGAGTCGGTGGGCACAGCCACCAGGCCCCCGTCATTAAGCCATTGCGCGGCTTGCTTGAGCAGCCGCGGCTGGGGATTTGCTGGGTGGACGGAGAAGTACAAAGCCATGGGTTTATCCTAACATCCTTGAAGGCCGCTCAATTGCGCGGCGATGCAAAATGGCGGTATCGCCGATCCGCCCCGGAGAACGAATATGCGCCTTGGAAATTCGCGCCAGAGCAACAATGTGGAAGACCGCCGGTCGGGCGGCCCGCGAATCGGTGGCCGCGGCACCATCGGCATAGGCACGATAGTACTTGCCCTTGTCGCAATGTACTTCGGCGTGGATCCCCGCGTGGTCCTGGACATGGCCGAGGGGCCGGCGATGCAGGAGCAGGCGCCCGCCACGGCCCCGCCGGCCAACGATCCGCAGGCCGTCTTCGTGTCCAAGGTGCTGGGCGAAACCGAGGACGTGTGGAACGCGATCTTCCAGAAGGAACTGAACCGCCAGTACGTCGAACCCAAGCTGGTGCTCTTTCGCGGCGCCACGCCGACGGCCTGCGGCACCGGCCAATCGGCCATGGGGCCCTTCTACTGCCCGGGCGACAGCAAGGTCTATATAGACCTGTCGTTCTTCGACGAGCTGCAGAACCGGTTCAAGGCGCCGGGCGATTTCGCGCAGGCGTATGTGATCGCGCATGAAGTCGGCCATCATGTGCAGCACCTGCTGGGCATTTCGGACCAGGTTGACCAACTGCGCCGTCGCAACCCATCGCAGGCCAATGCGCTGTCGGTGCGGCTGGAGCTGCAGGCGGACTGCTTTGCCGGCCTGTGGGCGCAGCGCGCCGATGCGGCGCGCAACATTCTTGAAGGCGGCGACGTCGAAGAAGCGCTGGCAGCGGCCACCGCCATCGGCGACGACCGGCTGCAGAAGCAGAGCCAGGGCTACGTGGTGCCCGATGCCTTCACGCACGGCAGTTCCGCGCAGCGCGTGCGGTGGTTCAAGCGCGGCCTGGAAAGCGGCAGCATCAAGCAGTGCGACACGTTTGGTGCGACATCGCTGTGACGGCGGAGTCGCGCTGGGCGTCGGCACCGGCACCGGCACCGGCACCGGCATCGGCGTCGGCGTCGGCGTCGGCATGTCATCATTCCAGGCCGGCCGCCCGCCTGACTGTATATCCATACAGTCAGCCCACCCCTACCGTCTTCATCTTGTAAGATTACGCCCCCTCGCAATGCTGCGCGCGCGTGTTTATCTCCGCGGCGCGGCGGGCGCAGCGCACGCCACTCGCAGGTTTGCCCACGCGCCCTCCAAGACCCTTTATCTGTTTCCATGGCCAACAAGTTCGAACCGCTAATCACCGTTGATGAGGTGCAAGAGATTCTTGCCGAACCCAAGGAAACCGCGAAGCCCATCGTCTGGGTCCCGAAGCCGGCGGCGGGCAGCGCGCAGTGGATGGAGTTCAGCAGCCCTTGCAAGATCAAGGGCGACGTGCGCGAGGACGTGATCTTTCGCGTCATGTACCGGGGCGCCCGCACCGCCGTGCACGGCCAGGCCACCATCTTTCTGACGGAAGCGTTCTGTGCCAGCCTGTTCGTCGGGCCGCACCGGGTGTACGGGGTGGACACCGACGACTCGTTTCACACCAGCCTGGTGGGCGCGGACCGGCCGCAGTACCGCAAGCCGCTGGCCGACCGCAGCCATGAGCACATCTGGGTCGAGGAAGGCGAAGGCTATGCCGAGCCCGTCGTGCCCGCGCTGGACACCATCGCGGCGCTGATGCAGTATTTCCTGCCGCGAGCGAACCTGACGCTGGCCGGCGGCTTTGCGCATCCCCTCAAAGGCCGCCAAATCGAACTGATCCTATGAGCAATTTTCTGGAAGCCTCCGGCTGGACCGTCCTGCCGGCGGGCGAACACGCCATCCGCGCCGTGTCTCCCATGACGCTGGGCCTTGACGGCCAGCACGCGGCCTTTTTCATCGCGCATCCGGACGAGTCGTCGTTCTACCTGACCGACGCCTGTGAGACCGCGATGCACGCGTCGAGCTTCGGCATCGAGGTAGCGGCCAAGCGCATCGACATCCTGAACGAGACGCCGGGCGTCACCCTCGCCCACTTCGACCGGTCGGGCGCCATCGTGGCGTCGGGCCCGAACGAACAGTTGCAGGAAGCGCTATGGGACGCGGTAAAGCTGGCGATGGCCCTGTCGTTTCAGTGCGCGAAGTGGATGCCGCGTTTCAGCCAGCTGCGCTTCCGCGCCCAGGTGGGACGCGCGCTGGCCGAAGGCGTGGGCGTGAACCGCATGGTCAAAGGTGCGCGCGCCAAGGGCAGCAGCGGTCACACGGCGGACTTCGCGTACGCGGTGCGTGCGGCGGGCAGCACCGCCCTCACCTACATCGAGCCCATCGCCCTGAAGGCGGGCAAGAAGATGGACTGGACGCAGGTCTATCAGACCCACGGCAAGATGTCGGACGTGAAGATGGCCGATGCGCGCAACTCGCGCATGGTGATTCTGGAAGACGGCGCGTCGGCCGAGGAATTCAAGAAGGCCGTGACGATCCTGGAGCAGTCCGCCACCGTGCAGACGCTGGCCAAGACGCGCGACTGGCGCGAAGTGTTTTCGACGTAGCCGCCAAAAGGCAGGCGGGTCAGGACGGCAGATTGGTCAGGCCGTCCACGATTTCGCGGCCATGCAGAATGGCCGCATGGACGGCCTCGCGCGGGCTGTAGACAAAGCCGCCGCCGGCAAATTGCGGTACGGGGTATTCGTCGCCGCCTTCAAGGATGGCGCCTGCCTGCACGACCATCACCGATGCGATGAAGACAGGGCCGCTGGATTGCGCCGGAACTTCGATAGCGCCGCTGCCCCGGGAAACCTTGGCCGTGAGGCGGTATCCCTTGTAGATCAAGTTGTTCTGATGCACTTCGGTAGTCCTCTATCTGCCGTCGAGCATACTCCGTGATTCGATGACAATCCGGATAAGTTTTGTAACCCAAGCAGAAAATAGAAACACTGTTGCGCTGCCGCAAGCGCGTCCCCGTTTCTCAACCGCTGGGAAACAAAATGGCCATTTTGCCAAGAGTCAGCGTAGACGCGGCTTGCGGGGCTGCACCGCCATTTAGCGGTGCAGCATCAATAGCGGTTTCCGGGGATTTACCCTAGGCCCTGTTGCGAAAGTGCATCCTGGGACACTTTCATCCCTGTCACGCGCATGTAATCGTCCAGCCGCCAGCCTTTACCGAGCAGGATCATGCGGGTATGCAGGTCGTCCCGCACGGCCGGACTGACCTCACTTCCCAGATACGTAAGCTGCTTGCTGCGCAGGTCCACGAAGCCCAGCACATAATCGCGCGCCAGCCCCATCCACAAACGATGCGCACCCACCGACTGGCGGGCGCCGCTCAGGATGCACAAACCCGCATCCAGCGCCCAGCGGTACACCGCGGTGGCCAGTCCCATGCCCTGGTAAGGGGCGGCGTACTTGGAATGCGGGGCGCGCACGTAGGGATCGGCGCGGCGCCCCACTTCGATCAGGCGGTTGAAGACGGTATAACCCGCCAGCCGGCCGCGCCGCACGTCCACCACATACACGTAATACTCGCCGTCGGCCTCGCGGTAGCGAAGCACGATGCCAGGGATATCGGTCTTGACCTCCGGCAATCCATGCAGGCGGTCCATCGGACGATTCATGCGGTTGTGGATGGCATCGAGTTCCTTGTCGACCTCTTCGGGACTATGGTTAACGTCGATGCGCAATTCCGTCACGATCGACATGACGTGACGGAACGCGTGCAGGGCCAGCGTAGGCAAGGCCACCTCCTGTACAGGGTTGAGAAGCTGTCCGCGAGGGACGGGACGTAAAAAAAGCCGCATCCGCGGCTTGAAAGATTGTGTGCGGGTGCACCGCCGTATGGGGCGGTATGGATGAGGCGAGGCGCGGAGGAAGCGATCAGGCTGCTGCATGCGCGTCCCGTTGGGCGGCGGGTTGGTCGCCGGCAAGACCGAAGAAGGCCGGAAACTGGCGTTCGCCCTTGGCCGTGATGCGCAACGCGCGTGAGTCCAGATCCTTGCTGATCCAGCCGCGCGCCAAGAGCGCATCGAGCAGCGCGGCGCCCAGTGCGCCTCCCAGATGCGAGCGCCGCTCGCTCCAATCCAGGCACGCGCAGGCAAAGCGGCGGCGGCGCTGGCGCGCTTGCGGGGCATCAACGCCCACCTGCGCGAGCGACGCCTCGCCCAGCGGCGTCAGCAGATAGTCGCGGCCGTCCGGCGTCAACCAGTGCCGGGCCAGCATCGCATCGTGAATATGCACGGCCAGCGTGCCAGCCATGTGGTCATAGCAGGTGCGGCTGTCGCGCAGCGCGGAAGGCGTGGTCGGCTTGAACGGGGCGCGGTCGGCGCCCGCCACTACCAACAGCGCCTCCAGCGCGTGGCCGACGTCGCCGCTCGCCAGCCGGTAGTAGCGATGCTTGCCCTGCACGGCCATTTCGACCAGACCCTGATCGCGCAGACGCTGGAAATGGCTGCTGGCTGTGGACGCGCCGATGTCGGCGGCAGCGGCCAATTCCGTGGCGGTGCGCGCGCGGCCGTCCAGCAGCACGCATAGCATGCGCGCCCGCGCGGGATCGGCAATGGCGCCCGCCACGGCGGACAAGTTGATGTCGGCGAACTCGGAATCCATGATTCGGTATGGACCAAAGTGTTGTGTGCAGGACGTAAGCATACTTCGACTCAACGAAAACAACATCCTCGCCATCCCATGCCTGCTTCCCCTTCCTTTTTCGGCTGGAAAGTCCTCTACGCCACCTTCATGCTCGCCATCTTCGGCTGGGGCGTCGGCTTTTACGGGCCGCCGGTCTTCCTGCATGCCGTCGTCCAGCGCACCGGCTGGAGCGTCGGGCTGGTGTCGGGCGCGGTAACCCTGCATTTTCTGGCGGGCACGGTGGTGGTGGCCAATCTGCCGCGTCTGTACCGGCGCATCGGCGTCGCCCGCACGACCGCAGGCGGCGCGGCGCTGTTGGCGCTGGGCGTGGCGGGATGGGCGGTGGCGCAGGCGCCGTGGCAGCTTTATGCCGCCGCAGTGGTCAGCGGAATGGGCTGGGTCACGCTGGGTGCGGCAGCCGTCAACGCGCTGATTGCCCCGTGGTTCGTGCGGCGGCGACCCGCCGCGCTGGGCATGGCGTACAACGGCGCCAGCGTCGGCGGCATCATCTTTTCGCCGCTATGGGTGTTCCTGATTGCGCAGGCCGGCTTCGCGCAGGCAGCCCTGTGGGTTGGCATTGCGATGGTCGCCGTCATTGCCGTGCTGTCGCACAAGGTGTTCAAGGTGACCCCACAGCAAATCGGCCAGGCGCCGGACGGAGATTTGTCGGGCGGCGTGCCGTCGGGCGGCGTCCCGTCGGGCGGCTCATCGTCGGCCGGCTCATCGTCGGGCGGCATCCAATCTAGCGGCACGCCCCCGGCCACCGCCCCATCGCGCGCCGCGCAAGAAAGCGCCGCACCGCCCACGCCAACACTTGCGATCAAGCTGCGCCAAGACCGGGCGTTCGTGACGCTGGCCGCCGGCATGGCATTGGGGCTGTTCGCCCAGATCGGTTTGATCGCGCACCTGCTGTCACTGCTGGCGCCGATCTTGGGTGCGCAGACGGCAGGCCTGGCGATGGGACTGGCAACGGCCAGCGCCATCGCCGGCCGCTCGCTCGTCGGCTGGCTGATGCCGCCAGGGGCCGACCGCCGCAAGATAGCCTGCGCGGCATACGCCGTGCAGATTGCGGGATCGCTGGTGCTGATGCTGGCCGCCGACCATGCGTGGGCGCTGTGGACGGGCGTCGTGCTGTTCGGGTCGGGCATCGGCAACGCCACGTCGCTGCCGCCGCTGATCGCGCAGACGGAATTTGGCCGCGAGCAGGCGGCACGCGTGGTGCCGCTGATCGTCGCGCTGTCGCAAGGCGCGTATGCCTTTGCGCCCGCGGCATTCGGCGCGCTGCGCACGTGGCTGCAGCCTTCGGGATTGACGCTTCCCGGCTTCCTGGCTGCGGCCGCCCTGCTGCAAGCCGCGGCCATCGCATGCTTTGCGGCCGGCCGGGGCGCGCACGCCAAGCGCGGCGCGCCCTGATGCCTCAGGCGCCTTTGCCGCGCCGGGCCACCAGGCCGGCCATGACCGCGTCGCCGCGTTCGCTGACCAGCCCTTCGGCGACGCCCTCGCGATCCGCCGCGTTGCGGTTCTGGCTGACCTTCCACTTGCCTTCGATACGGGCAATGGGGATCTCGACGCCGATAATGGCGCGCATCTGCGCGGCAATGAAATCGGCGGGCGCCTCGTCCACGCGCCACGGCTGGACGCGCGCCTTTTCCTGGCTGTCGGTCAGCGCCTCAAGCTGCGCGCGCAGCCAGGCCGGATCGCCCTGGATCACCGGCGTGCCCCACACGTGCACGGCCACGAAGTTCCAGGTCGGCACGACCTTGTGCGTTTCCGCCTTGGTCGCGTACCAGGACGGCGTGATGTAAGCCTGCGCGCCATGAAAAGCCACCAGACACTCACGTCCCGCGGCCAGCTCGGCCAACTGCGGATTGGCGCGCGCCACGTGCAGGCGCAGGACGCCATGCTCGCCTTCGGGATACAGCAGACAGGGGATGTGATTCGCCATCAATCCGCCCTCTCCGCTGGTGAAGACAACCCCCAGCGGGTGGGCGCGGATGAACTCGTGCTGGATTTCCAGCGAATCTTCGCGAAAAGCGGACGGCAGGTACATGGCAGGCGCGATCAGTAGGACGGAAACCGACAACATACCGCGCGCGTGGCACCACTGAAAGAGCCACACAACCTGCCTTTCATGGAGCCATGCGCGGCGCACACCCGGAACACCGCCCGTGCCCGGCTTGCCCTATTGCCGGGATCGACCGTACGCCGCGTTCATGCGCTCGCGAGCCTGCGTTTCATGCGCGAAAGCGCGGTCGTAGTTTTCCAGGCACCCTGCCGTGGGATTGGGCCACTGGATTGCAGCGATTGCGTCGGTCAGTTCGTCACGTGCCCGCTGCCATTCCTTGACGGCGGCATACCATTCGTTGGCGGTGTCCATAGATACTCTCCCCCTTCTATGTGCACAGGCCAATCGTAGCGCTGGCAAACACCAGCGAGACAGCGTTTTCGCGTGGCCAGATGGATGATGTGGCGGCGACGCAGCGATGCATTGCGCGAGCGAAAAAATTGCCGCGCCGCGCCGCGGTTCAGGCAGATAATTCCCAGCAAGGATCGTGCCGGTTTTGCGCCTGCCTGCCGCGGGCGCCGTTTTTCTGACAAGGGAAAAAGCCATGAAGCCCAACCTCGCACTGCGCGCGGCCTGCTGCGCGCTCATCGGACTGGCCGGCTGCACCAATTTGCCCAAGGCCAAGGACTATTCCACCGCGCTCGGCGAACCGCAAAGCCAGCTTCAGCAGGATCCCAATTGGAGCGGCGGCCGCATCTGGGTCAGGCCGGGTCCGCCGATCGGCAGCCAGTTCGACAAGAAGCTGCTCATGGAAGACGTCACCTACATTCCGGGCGACCGGCCGGACGAGCTGGACTTCCGTGACGACGCCGAGATGCGCCAGCGCGTGCTGGCCTACATGAACGCGGCCCTGCGCCGGGAGTTCACGCAGGCGGGCTATCAGCTGATCTCCGCGCCAGCCCCGCGCTCGGTGCGGCTGCGCGCCGCCATCACCGGCACCTTCCGCAACGACCGCGATCCGCGGCCCGGCGAGTATGTGCCCATTGGTTATGTGCTGGGCCAGACTGCCAAGGCTGCAGGCCTGCGCGACCAGTCGGCGCGGCTGCTGATCGAAGCATCGGCGCGCGATGCCACCACCAACCAATTGCTGATCGCGTCGTTGGGCGCAGTCACAGGCAGCAATTTGCCGGAAAACCGCAAGCCCACCGCCGCCGACGTGCAAAGCGCCATCGACGACTGGGCGCGCCGGGTCCGCGAGCAGTTCGACCGCATCTGGGTCGGCGAAATACCCAAGACCAAATGACGCGCGGCGGACATTTTCCGCCTTCATATCACGATGTGATGAATATTGACGTCAACCCTCACTTACCCAGGGCCGCCGGCTAATGCTACTGTTCCGCCTGTGCAAGGAGTACATGCAATGGATCAGAAAACGAAGCCCTGGGCATTTCCCAAACCCCACCCCGAAAACACGCCACGCGGCGAACGCAACAAACAAGAGTTCGACACGCCGCCCAAGGAAGAAAAACCCGCGGCCAAACCGCGCGCCAAAAAGCAGACGCCTGCGACCGGGCGGGCGCGCCCGTGAGGCTGGCGGCAAAGGTCTGTACGGCAGCGCTGGCGGCGCTGTCAACGCTGTCCATGGCCGCCGCCGCCGCGCCCGACATCCAGACGGGCGACATGGTGTTCCAGCAGTCCCGGTCAGCGCAAAGCCTGGCCATCCAGCAAGCCACGCACTCGCCCTACAGCCACATGGGCATGATCGTGACGCGCCAAGGCCAGCCCTACGTGCTTGAGGCCGCGGCGCGCGTCAGCTACACCCCCCTCTCTCAATGGACCGCGCAAGGCGAGCGCGGCCATTACGTCGTCAAGCGGCTGCGCGACACTTCCCTGCTGACGCCCGACGCGCGCGATCGGCTGGCGAAGGCGGGCGCCGCTTACGTCGGCAAGCCCTACGATCTGGTATTCGCCTGGTCGGACGATCAGATCTACTGCTCCGAACTGGTGTGGAAAATCTATCAGCGCGTACTGGGCGTGAAGGTCGGCGCGCTGGCGCCGCTGAAAAGCTTCGATCTCGCCTCGCCTGCCGTGCAGGCCAAGATGCGGGAACGCTACGGCAAGAACATTCCGTGGGAAGAACCCATCATCTCCCCGGCCGCCATGTTCGAGTCCGACCAACTGGTCACGGTAGGCACCTTCTGATTGCAGTGCGCGGCGCAACCGCCGTCCAAGGAGCGCAATGACGGTTTCCATCCTGCTGGGCATCGCCATTGCGCTGGAAACGGGCTGGGGTGCGCTGGCATTGTGGATCCGCGCGCCGCTTTCATCGGCATGGAAATTGGTCGCAGTGCTGGCGTGGGTGATGTTGGCATTGGCGGCCATCGCCGGGCTGGTATGGCCGCGTTGGTGGCCGGGCCTGGTTCTGCATGGCGCGGCGCTAGCCGTTCTGCTCGTGTGGTGGCTGCGCATCCGCCCGTCCAACGACCGCCCCTGGCTTGCCGAAGTCGCCCGCCAAACCCACGGCGTCGTCAATGGCAACACCGTCACGCTGCACAACGTACGCAACTTCGACTGGCGTTCGCGCACCGACTTCACGCCCCGCTGGGAAACCCGTCGTTATGCGCTGGACACGCTGCAATCGGTGGACGTGGCCCTGTCGTATTGGGGCCGTCCCGCCATCGCCCACGCGCTGGTGTCGTTCGGGTTTGGCGACGACGATCACGTGGTGTTCTCGGTTGAAATCCGGCGCAAGCAGGGCGACCGGTTTTCCGAGATCGGCGGATTTTTCAAGCAGTACGAACTGAGCGTGATCGCCTCGACCGAAGCGGACAGCCTGCGGGTGCGCACCAACGTGCGCGGCGAAGACAGCTACCTGTACCGTATCCACATGCCCGAGGGCGCGGAGCGCGAACTCTTCGTAGCCTACGTCGACGCCGCCAACCGCCTCCGGACAACACCCCGCTTCTATCACACGCTCACGGCAAACTGCACCACCATCGTCTTCCAGATGGCCCGGCGCATCGTGCCCGGATTGCCGATGGATTACCGCCAGCTTCTGTCAGGCTACCTGCCGGAATACCTGTACAAGCTGGACGCCCTGCGCGGGGCCGGCAGCGCCGCAGAGTACCGGCGCCGCGGCCGCTATACGGACCGCGCCCGCGCCACCACCGACCCGGCCGAATTCTCCCGCAACATCCGGCAGGGTGTACCCGGCATCGCGCCTGAATGAGCCTGGTCCACGGCTCCGTCTAGGGAACGCCGGCCTCGGCCATGCGTCACGCGCCGGAACTCCGCGAGCCCCGCCAGCGGACGCCTCGCTCAACGGACGGGCACTGCATCCTTGTAGATGACGCCATCCTTCATGATGACCAGGAAGTTCTTGTCCGGATCGCCGATCAGCTTGATGTCCTGGATCGGGTCGCCATCGACCAGCAGCAGGTCGGCAAGCGCGCCTTCGCGCACGACACCCAGATCGCCGCGGTAGGGGTTGCGCTTGCCCGACAGTTTCAGCAGCTCCGCGTTCGTGCCGGTTGCCATGATGAGCGTCTGCGCCGGCGTGTACCACCGCGTCAGGCTTGCCAGGATGCGGCCCTGCTGCTCGGCCAACTGGCTTGAAAACAGGATGTCCGTGCCGAACGCGGTCTTGAGCTTGTGCTTGATCGCCAGCTGGTAGGTCCGGTCGGTCCCGGCAAAGACCTCCTGCGCCTTTTGCCATTGATCCGATCCTCGCGGAAAGGCGTCGGCCAGTTCGTCCGGAAAGGGCTGCGTGCTCAGCCACACGCCCGCGCGCGCCATTAGCTCGGCCGTTTCCTCGTCCATCATGCTGCCGTGCTCGATGCTCTGCACGCCCGCCTTGATGGCGCGCTGGATGGCGGTGGGCGTGTAGGCGTGCACCGCCACATACGTACCCCAGTCCGTCGCGGCATCCACCGCCGCGCGCAACTCCGGTTCGGTGAACGTCACCACGTCCAGCGGGCTGTGCGGTGACGACACCCCTCCACCGCCGGTCAGCTTGATCTGCGTCGCGCCCTGCATGAGCTGTTCGCGCGTGCGAAGGCGCACTTCGTCGGGGCTGTCGGCGATCGTGCTATCGCCGGACAGATCGTGCCGCGAGCCCGGCGCGCCCAGGGTGCGCGGCAGGTCCGCCATCGAGCGGAAGTCACCATGCCCGCTGGTCACGCTGATCATCGCGCCGGACGGATAGATGCGCGGACCGGGGATCACGCCCTGGTCCACCGCCAGCTTCAGGCTGAAGGCCGAGCCGCCCAGGTCACGCACCGTGGTGAAGCCGCGCATCAGCGTCTTCTTTGCCTCGACGCCCGCGACGATGTTCAGGTAAGTGGGATCCTGCGTCATCGCCACCGCCAGCGGCACGCCCACGAACATGCTGTGCCAATGCATGTCGATCAGCCCGGGCATCAGCGTGCGGCCGCCGCCATCGATGACGCGGGCGCCGTCTGCCGCGATCTTGTCCCGCGACACTTTCTCGATGACGTTGCCGTGAACCAGAACACTGCTCGCCGGGCTCAGGTCGCCGGACACGCCGTCGAAGATGCGCACGTTTTCAAACAAAATCCGCGAATCCGCCGCGGCCTGCGCGGTCGGCGGCGGCGCCGTGGCATCCGGCGCCGCAGGCAAGCTATGAGAATGCGCCAGCGAAGCGCCAAGAAGCAGCGATGCCGCCGTGAATGCAATGCCAGTCCTGACAAACATGATCGAACCTCCGGATGGGGTCATCCGCCCTCAGGACGGAAACAGGATCGGAATCAGCAGCACGCTGACCACCAGCGAAAACACAGCAAGTGGTGTCCCGATCTTCAGATAGTCGGCAAACCCGAAACCGCCCGCCACGCTGACCAGCGCATTGGACGGCGTAGACACCGGCGACATGAACGCCGCCGACGACGCAATGGCCACCGTCATCGCAAATGCATAGGGAGACGCGTGCAGGCTTTCGGCGATGCTGATGGCGACCGGGCCCATCAGCACGGCGGTCGCGGTGCCGGAGACCACCACGCCCAGCGTCACCGTCGCCACGAACACCAGCGCCAACTGGCCGTAGATGCCCCAATCGCCCGAATAGTGCAGCAGGAACTGCGCGGCCAGATCCACGCCGCCGCTGCGCTTGAGCGCCAGCGCAAACGGCAGCATGCCCACGATCAGGATCAGCGCCCGCCAGTTGATCGACCGGTACGCCACGTCCAGCGTCACGCAGCCGAACAGGCCCATCATCAGGGCGCCGATCAGCCCCGCCATCACGTTGGGCACCCAGTCGGTCAGCATCAGGAACACCACCGTCGCCAGCGAGAGCAGCGCGTGGATGGCGCGGTTGGGCACCGGCACCAGCGAATCGGCTTCGACCGGCATCGCCAGGCTGACCAGATCGTGCTCTTCGGCCTGCAGGGAAAAAATGCCCGCCCACGGCCCGACCACCAGCAACGTATCGCCCACGCGCATCTTCACGTCGGGCAGGTCGCGCTTGGCCTCTTTGCCGCGCCACAGGCCCACGACGAAAAGTCCATGCCGCCCCAGCACCACGGAATCGCGCGCATTCGCGCCGTCCAGCCGCGATTCCGACGGGATGATGACCTCCACCATGCCCACATCACGGGCCTGATCCGTGAAGTACACGCCGGACATCTCCAGCCGCCGCAGGTGATGCCGGCTGCAAAAGCCGTCGATATCGAACCCCTCTGCATCCCTGTCCAGGAGCAGGATGTCGCCCGCCTCCAGCACGTCGTCCGCCGTCGCGCGCATGACGGCCCGCGCGAACCGCGTGTTGCGCTCGATGGCGATGACGAATGCTGCCTTGCCGAGTTCGCCCGCCCACAGTCCGAGCTGGCGTCCCACCAGGTCCGAGTCGGTCTGCACCAGCAGGCGGCATGCCCGGTTCTGCAGCGAATATTTGGTCGCCCAGTCGCCCAGGCTGGGCCGGTTCAGCGCGCGCGGCCCCTGGCCCGCGTCGATGAGCTTGCGCGCGAACAGCATGTAGGTGACGCCGCCCGCCAGGACGACGATCCCGATCGGCGTGAAGTCGAAAAAGCCGAAACCCTCGTAGCCCGCATAACCGAGCGCGCTATTGAGCACCAGATTCGGCGTGGTCGCCACCAGCGTCAGCATGCCGCTGATCGCCGCCGCCGCGCCCATCGGCATCAGGATCCGCCGGGCCGCCATGCCGGATTTGCGCGCGATCCGCAGCACGATGGGGATGAAGATGGCCACGACGGCCGTGGAGCTCATCACGGCGCCCATCGCGCCGACCGCCCCCATCACCAGCAACACCAGCCAGCCCTCGCTCTTGCCGCCGTGCCGCAGCAGCAGATCGCCGACGGCCTGCGCTACCCCGGTCCGCACCAGCCCCTCGCCGACCACGAAGAGGCACGCGATCAGGATGATGGCGGGATTCGAGAACCCGTCCAGCGCCTCGCGGTAGGTCACCGTGCCGCTCAGCGGCAGCAGCAGCATGACCAGCAGCGCGACGGCATCCGACCGCGGCCGCCCGATGACGAACAGCACGACGGCCGCACAAAGGATGGTGAGGACAATCGCCAGTTCGCTGCTCATTGCCGTGCTGCCCCCCTGCCCCTTTCGGCTAGAACGCCGTATTGCCCGTGCTGATCGCCCACACGCCGATGCCGCAGGACACCAGCACAAGCAGCAGGATCGGCCACTCGTACGGCGCGAAGATGTTGCCGCGCTGCTCGCGGCGCGATATCAGGAAAAGAATGGTGCCCGGCGCGTAGATGACGCAAGACAGGACGAAATACCGGAAACCGCCCGCATACACCAGCCCGGCCGCATAGACCGTGGCCGCGACCGCCAGCCCCAGCTCGATCTTGCGGCGCCGGCTCCAGCCGTCATAGGTTTCGCCCCGCAGCGCCAGCATCAGGCCGAACGCCGCCACGAAGAAGTACGGAATCAGGCTCATCGAACTGGCCATGTTCTTCAGGAGCACGAAGGTGTCCTCGGTGAAGAGCGTGACGATCAGAAAGAGCTGCACGATGCCGTTGCTGAGCCACAGCGCCGCAGCCGGCACGCCGTGGCGGTTTTCCCGGCCCAGAAACGACGGCATGATGCCCGCGCCCGCCGCGGCGCGCAGCACTTCGGCGGCCAGCAGGATCCACGCCAGGTAGGCGCCCGCCACCGACACCATCAGCCCCACGCTGACCAGCATGCTGCCCCACGGCCCGACCGCCGCCCGCAGCACGCCCGCCATGGACGGGTTGCGCAGCGAGGCCAGTTCCGCGCGCGGCAGCACGCCATACGACAGCATCGTCACCAGCACCAGCAGCGCCAGCACCAGCAGGAACCCGACGATTGTCGCCACCGCTACGTCCTCGCGGCGCTTGGCGTAGCGGGAATAGACGCTGGCGCCCTCCACGCCCAGGAACACGAACACCGTGACCAGCATCGTGTTGCGCACCTGTTCGAAAAGACTGCCCTTGCCCCCGCCGCTGAGCCCTTCGGCAATGTTGGCGCGCAGCACGTCCAGGTCCACGGCAAACGCGGCGAAGACAATGAAGATGGCGATGGGCACGACTTTGGCGATGGTCACGACCGTGTTCATGCCCGCCGCCTGCCGGATGCCCCGCAGGATCAGGAAATGGGTGGACCACAGCAGCACCGACGACACCAGCACGGCGGCCACGGTATCGCCGTCGCCGAAGAACGGCAGGACGGCGCCCAGCGTTCCCTTGAAGATGACGAAATAACTGACGTTGCCCAGGCAGGCGGCCGTCCAGTAGCCCAGCGCGGCCAGAAAGCCCAGATACAGCCCGAATCCGGCCTTGGCATACGCGAAGATGCCGGCGTCCAGATCGGGGCGCCGGCGCGACAGGAACTGGAACACCATCGCCAGCGTCAACATGCCCGTGCCAGCAATGGCCCAGGCCACCAGGCCGCCCACCGGCCCGGTATTGCGCGCAAAGACGCTGGGCAGCGAAAAGATTCCCGCGCCCACCATCGATCCCACCACCATGGCGGCCAGCGCCATGCGAGAAAGTTTGGCAGTTTCCCCGCTCACGTTCTTCTCCTGAAAGCGATCCGGTGGTTGCGCGCCCGCGCGGCCGCCCTTTTCAGGGATGGCCGCGCGCGGCAGTGCGCCGCTAGGCGGGATCCCGCGAAATCGGGCACGTCATGCAGTGCCCGCCGCCGCGGCCCCGGCCCAGTTCGGCGCCGACAAAGGTGACGACCTCGATCCCCGCCTTGCGCAAGAGCGTGTTGGTGTAGACATTGCGGTCATACGCCAGCACGACCCCGGGCGAGATGCAGACCAGGTTGGCGCCGCTGTCCCACTGCGTGCGCTCGCGCAGATAGGCGTTGCCGCCGGTCTCGACGACGCGCATCTTCTTGATGCCCAACGCCTCGCCGATCACGTCCACGAGCGACCCCTTGTCCTTGTGCAGCTCCAGCGACCCCGGCGCGCTGCCCGGCCGGTAGGAGAACGCCTGGATGTTGTTGACGATGTCGGGATACATCAGCACGCAATCGCGGTCGGCAAAGGTCAGCACGGTGTCCAGGTGCATGGCCGCCCGCAGCTTGGGCATGGCCGCCACGATCACCCGGTCTGCCGCATTCTTGGCGAACAGGCTGGCCGCCAGCTGGCTGATGGCCTGGCGCGACGTGCGTTCACTCATGCCGATCATCACCGTCCGGTTGCCGATGGGCATGACGTCGCCGCCCTCCAGCGTGGCCAGTCCATGGTCGGCGGTGGGGTCGCCCCACCAGACGTTCACCTTGCCGGCAAAGCGCGGATGGAACTTGTAGATGGACGACGTCAGGATCGTCTCTTCGTGCCGCGCGGGCCAATAAAGCGGATTGAGCGTGACGCCGCCATAGATCCAGCAGGTCGTATCACGCGTGTACAGCGTGTTGGGCAGCGGCGGCAGCAGGTACTCCGTGACGCCGGCGGCTTCCTTGATGAGCGTGAGCTGTTCGCCGCCGATCGACTCGGGGAACTCCTCGGTCGACAGCCCGCCGATCAAGGTCTCGGCCAGCTTGCGCGCCGGCAAGCCGTCCAGGTAGCTGCGGATCTCGTCGAGCAGGCCCAGGCCAACCTGGTTCGCCACGACCTGGTTGTCCAGGATCCACTTCTTCGCTTCAGGTATCGCGACCGTTTCGGCCAGCAGGTTGTGCATTTCCACGACGTCCACGCCGCGGTCCCGCATCTTCGTCATGAAGTCGAAATGGTCGCGTTTCGCGTTGTCGACCCACATGACATCGTCAAACAGCAGCGCATCACAATTGGAGGGCGTCAATCTTTCGTGGGCGCGTCCTGGCGCGCAGACCATCACCGTGCGCAATTGCCCGACTTCTGAATGGACTCCAAATTCCTCGGTATCAGCCATGACTAGCTCCCAGACGTTAGATGGCAATCCAGCCGTAGATCAGGCCCACGATGGCGGCCAGGGCTCCGACGCATGCCACGATGAAAACGACCAACTCCCAGCCGGTGAAGAATTTCCGGCCCTGCTCACGCCGGGCCCAGAAGTACAGGACCGACCCGGGTGCATACAACAGCGCCGACAACAGCAGGAACTTCAAGCCGCCGGCGAAGATCATGAAAAGCGTATAGACGGCCGCGATGCTGGCAAGTGTGAGATCGCGCTTCTGGTCCTTGCCGCCGACATAGGTTTCGCCGCGCTTGGCGAGCAGCCAGCCGAAACCCGCGACCAGCAGGTACGGAATCAGCGACATCGCGCTGGTCAGGCTGAGCATCAGCGAAAATGCATCGCGTGACCAGTACGTGCTGATGACGAAAAGCTGCACGATGATGTTGGTCACCCACAGCGCGACGACCGGCACGCCGTTCTTGTTCTCGCGGGCGAACGCGCGCGGCATGTCTTCCGTCTTTGCTGCCGCGTGCATCACTTCGGCGCAGATCAGCGACCAGGCCAGATACGCGCCCAGCACCGAGATCAGCAGACCGACGCTGACGAATACGGCGCCCCACGGCCCCACCACCGACTCCAGCACGCCGGCCATGGACGGCTGGCGCAGCGCCGCGATGTCGGTCTGTTGCATGGCGGCATAGGGCAGCAGAGACACCAGCACCATCAGCAGCAGCGCGGTCACAAACCCGATCAGCGTGGCCACCCCCACGTGCGAACGCTTCGACGCGAAGCGGGAATAAACGCTCGCGCCCTCGATGCCCAGGAAGACGAAGACCGTCACCAGCATGGTTCGCCTCACCTGCTCGAACAGGCTGTAGCCGCTCATGTCGCCCCAGAAATTGATGCGGAAGAGGTCAACCTTGAAGGCCACGAACAGCACGATGATGAACACCACGATCGGGATGATCTTGGCCACGGTCACCACGGCATTGATGAACGCCGCCTGCTGCACCCCGCGCAGGATCATGAAGTGGAACATCCAGATGCCCACGGACGCCACAGCGATTGCGATGACCGTGTTGCCGTCGCCAAAGACGGGAAAGAAGGCGCCGAGCGTCGATTTGATCAGCACCCAATACGACACGTTGCCGATGCAGCTGCCGATCCAGTATCCAAACGCGGACAGAAAGCCCAGGTAATTGCCAAACCCGGCCTTGGCATACGCAAAGACGCCCGCGTCCAGGTCGGGCTTGCGCTCGGCCAGCGCCTGGAACACACGGGCCAGCGTGTACATGCCCGCGCCCGCGATGATCCAGGCGATCACCGCCCCAACCACGCCCGTTGCCCCGCCAAAGGTCCGGGGCAGCGAAAAGATCCCGGCGCCGATCATCGACCCCACCACCATGCCCGTCAGGGCAAGCAATCCAAGCTTCTTGGGAGTACTGCTTTCCATCATGCACCTCCAGTATTGAGCAAAGACGTGAGCAGGTCGGCCGCCGTCCCGGATGCTGCCCGGGACGGCCGGCTCAGCCGCGGGTAACGCGCAAACTGCGGCTGGCGCCGTACACCGTGGTCATCGTGATAAGAAGCGGCACGCCGATGAACGTGCCCGGTATGCCCCACACCAACCCCCAGAAAAACACCGCAAACATCACCATCAGCGGCGACAGCGAAAACGCGCTGCCGGCCAGCCGGGGTTCCAGATAGCAGCCGTAGACGATCTGGATGCAGTTCAAGACCACCAGCACCAGAATGCTCGTCTGCAACGATCCGTATTGCACGAACGCGAAGAACGCCGGAAACACCGTCGCCACCAGCGGTCCGAGAAACGGGATGTAGTTCAGCAGGAACGCCAGCCCGCCCCAGGCGGTCGCCAGCTCCAGCCCGGCGTAGATCGCAAACAGCCAGACGGTCACACCCGTCAGCACGCTGGCGATGGTGCGGATCACCATGTACCAGCGCAGCTTGCTCGCCACCTCGCGTGCGACCGCCATCCAGCGCTGCGCCCTTGCCTCGCCCAGCAGGCGGGTCAGCCGCGCCGGCGCCTCGTCCAGTTCGAACAGCCCCAGCGCAATGAACACGAAGGCGATGAAGATCATGCCCAGCATGCTGTTGATCCGCAGCGCCACTTCCTGGATCGCCCGCACCAGCCATGACACGTTGAAGCTGTCCTGGAACATCTGGATCGCCATCGCGCCGTGCGGGTGCAGCGTTTCGGTCTCTACCGTGAACAGGCGCTGGAAGCGCGCAGCGTTGGCCATGACCCACTGCGCGACCAGGCTGAAGCCCCATGCCGCCAGCGACAGGAACACCACCGACACGACCAGCGTCACCACCAACGCCAGGATCGCCGCGAGCGGCGCGGGCATCTTGCGGCCCAGGTACTGGCGCAGCGGCGCGACCAGGCAGATCACGAACAGCGCGAACGTCAACGGCACGAACACCGGGCTGGCCAGGTACAACAGCCCCAGCAGCAGGATGGCGAAAATGCCGGACAGTGCGAAAGACATCATCTTGGTATCACCCCATCAACGCGCTTGACCAGATAGGCATAGAACGGATTGGAGGTCAGCCGGGTCAGCGTATCCATGCCGATCACGAAAGCCCCGACCTCGCCGCGCATGGACATGGCGCCCAGGCTGATGCCGAATTCCTCGATGTTGTCCGGGTGCGTGCCGTACAGCGCGTCGTCCGTCGGGAACGGCAGCGCCACGTGCGACAGCGAATAGACCTCGCGCGGGTAGTCCATGCCGATGGCGCGTTCCACGACCGCGGTCGCGTTCGGCTCGATGACGCGCTCGATCATGGCGCTGGACGTGGGGCTGGCGTTGGTGACGAGCGTCAGCCGGTAATTGCGCTTTTCCCCTGGCAGCGTGCCCGCCAGCTGCCAGGCCACGCCACGGCGGAACAGCGGCCCGAGCTTGGTGGCGCGGTTCAGGTCGAACAGCACCAGGTCGCTGCCGTTGGCGGGCAGGCGCGCATACAGGGCGTTGATCAGCGCGCGCGTGCTGACGGTGAAGTCCAGCACCGAATGGAACGTGATGATGGGCGGCAGACGCTCCAGGCCGCCGGATCGCTGCTGCGCAACCAGCCTGTCCTGCAGCGTCTGCGTCAGTTCGAACGACTGGCGCGCCGCGTGGACCGGGAAAGAGTTGTACTTGAACGGGTTGAACTCCGGCACGATGCTCAGCCACGCGGCCTTGGCGAACGCGGGCAGGATGGCGGGCAGCCCGGCCACGCCCGCAAAGCGCGCGAACGACGTGATGCCGACCATCGGCGACAGCAGCACCAGGCGGTCGGGCTTGTCGAGCTTGGGATTGTCCAGCGCGTCCAGCGTGTGCATCAGCGCCAGCGCCCCGCCGTTGGAAAAGCCCACCATGTGCAGCGGCTTGGGTGCGGGCACCCGGCGCCGCGCTTCGCGCACCGCCAGACGCGTCGCGGCCGCCCAATCCTCCCAGTGCGCGTCCGTCAGCCCGCCCGGCACCGTGCCGTGGCCCGGCATCCGGATGGCGATCGCCACGTAGCCGACGGACTGATAATGCGCGGCGACATGGCGCAGGCTGTACGGCGAATCCGTCAGGCCATGCAGCAGCACGGCCACGCCCTGCGGCTCTCCCGCCGGCGTCAGGACGAAGGACCGGTTCCAGTCGTGCGCGAAGTGTTCGGGGTAGACCTTGGCGTCCGCGAAATAGCGGTTGCTGTCCACCTTGTCCTCCGGCAGCAGCTTGTCGCCTACGTTCTGCCGGACCAGCGTGAAAAGCGCGTCCTCGTGCGCGAGGTAATCGTCCCAGGTGCTGTGGTCCAGGCGTTCGGCGTCCAGCTCCTGGGGAACATACGTGTGCCAGGCGGCCAGCGGCGGGCCCTGCTGGATGTCGTACAGGCGCACCCCCATCAGCGTGACGACGACCAGCACGGCAAGGCCGGCAAGGATGAACACGGCTTTGCGCAGCCTGCGCCACCCCGGGCGCGGGCTGGCGCTGCCGGGCTTGCCGGCGTTCACTGGGGCGCTCCCACGCCGGGCGGCGGAACGGGGGTAGACATGGCGGGCGAACCCTTGGCCGCAGGTTCGCCTGCCGCCCCCCCCGCGCCCGGCGGCGATCCCGCCATCACCACCTGCGGCTGCTCATCCCCGCCCCCCAGCGCGACATACAGCGACACGCCGTTCTGAAGCTGGGACGCGCGCAGCGTCAGCATCTGTTGCTCTGCATTGAACAATCCGCGCCGGGCGTCCACGACTTCCAGGTAGATCGAGATGCCGTTCATGTAGCGCAGCTCGGCAGTCTCGGCCAGGCGGCGCTGCGCCTGGATCGCCGTTTCCTGCGCGGTCACCTGCTCCTGGAAGCGCTTGCGGTTCTCCAACGCGGTGGCCACTTCGCTGAACGCCGTCTGCACCGTCTTGCGGTAGTTGGCGATCAGTTCGTCGCGCTGCGCCGTGGCAAGATCCACCGCCGCGCGCCGCTGCCCGTAATCGAAGATCGGCCATCCGATTCCCGCGCCGATGTTCCAGATCTGGCTGGGCGACGAAAAGAGGTCCGACAGCTCGGTGGAGGCATAGCCGAACGAACCGGTCAGCGCAATGCGCGGAAACAGGGCTGCACGCGCGGCGCCGATATTGGCGTTGGCGCTGCGCAAGCGGTTCTCGGCCTGGCGGATGTCGGGTCTTACGACAAGCAGCGACGACGGCAGGCCGGGACTGAGCGCATCGAACTGGCCCGCGGCCTCAATCGGCGGCCCAACGGTCATCTCCCGCTGCAGGTCTTCGCCCACCAGCACCCACAGACGGTTCCAGTGCGCCGCCGTGGCGCGCTGCCACTCAGCGAGCTGGGTCTGCGCCTGCGTCAGCAGGATGGCCGACTGCTCGAAGTCGACCAGCGAGGTCACGCCGGCGTCCAGCCGGTCCTTGGCGACGCGCAGTGCATAGCTGCGGGTTTCGACCGTGCGCTGCGCCAGCGCGATGCCTTCCTCGCCCGCCCGGGCGTCGTAATAGGTCGAGGCCACGTTCGCAATCAGCGACAGTCGGAATGCCCTCCGCCCTTCCACGGTCGCCAGGTATTGCTGCAACGCGGAGGCGGTCAGGTTGCGGATCCGCCCCCAGAAATCCAGCTCGAAGGACGAGACCATTACCTGGGCGCTGAACTGGTTGAACTGCACGGTCTGCCGCGACCCCGCCAGCGCCGGATCCAGTACGGTCAGCGGCTGCTGGTTGCGCGACGCGGCCGCGCCGGCATCCAGTTGCGGCAGCTGGTTGGCGCGTTCGATGCGGTAGAAGGCGCGCGCCTGCTCGATCCGGGCCGTGGCTGCGGCCAGATCCTGGTTCAGTTCCAGCGACCGGGCGATCAGGCGCTTGAGTTGCGGATCGCCGAAGAACTGCTCCCACGTGACGTCCTGCGCCGCCACCGCATCCGGCGGGACCTCGCCGGGAAACACGGCGGGCGTTGCGACTTCCGGCTGGCGGTGCTCCGGCGCGAAATTGCAGCCGGCCAACCCCCAGCCCATCAGCGCCAAGATGGCAATGCGCGCCGGCCTCATGGGTTCTCTCCCCGCTCTTCGGCCTTGGCCGGAACGCTGGCAGCAGGCGTGGACCCGGGCTTGGCCGCATTCTTGCGCGGCCCCGACCAGCGCCGCGCAACCATGTAGAACAGCGGCGTGAAGAAAACGCCGAACAGCGTGGCGGTCAGCATGCTGCCCATCACGCTGGTGCCCACCGCCTGCCGGCTGGCCGCGCCGGCGCCGGTGGCCAGCACCAGCGGCAGCATGCCCAGCACGAAGGTGATGCTGGTCATGATGATGGGGCGCAGACGCTGCCGGGCGGCATCGACCACCGCCTCTTTGCGGTCGCGCCCTTCCAGCTCCTCTTTCAAGGCGAACTCCACGATCAGGATGCCGTTCTTGGCGGCCAGGCCAATGATCGTGACCAGCCCGATATTGAAATAGATGTCCGCCGACATGCCCCGCCCGAGCGTGAACGCGGCCGCGCCCAGAATGCCGAACGGCAGGATCAGCAGCACGGACACCGGCACGGACCAGCTTTCGTAGAGCGCCGACAGCAACAGGAACACCACGATCAGCGACAGGCCCAGCAGCAGCGCCACCTGGTTGCCCGCCTGGCGTTCTTCGTACGCCGTGCCGGTCCATTCATAGGTGATGCCTTGCGGCAGGACGCGCCCGGCAATGGCTTCCATCTCGGCCAGCGCCACGCCGCTGGAGCGGCCGGCGGCGGCCTCGCCCGAGATGGTGATGGACGGAAAGCCGTTGTAGCGTTCCAGCTGCTGCGGCCCGTCGATCCAGCGCATCCGCGAAAACGCCGAGAACGGCACCATCTCGCCCCGGTTGTTCGGCAACTGCAAGGCGGCAATGTCCTGCGGCTGCATGCGCTGGTCGGCCTCGGCCTGGATGAACACCCGCTGCACCGAACCGTCGAGCAGGAAGTCGTTGACGTAGTTCGACCCGAACGCCAGCGTCAGCGCCTGGTTGACCTGCGCGACCTGCAGCCCCAATGCGCGCGCGTGCACCCGATCGATCTCGACATACAGGCGCGGTCCCGGCGGCATGCCGTCCAGCCGCACGCCGGTCAGCACGGGGCTGGCCGCAGCGGCCGCGATCATGGCCGCGCCGGTGGCGGCCAGACCCGCGCCGCCCTGCGCAGTGCGGTCCTGCACCTTCATGGAAAAGCCCGACGCGTTGCCCATCGACGGGATGGGCGGCGGATTCAGCGCGAAGATCATCGCCTGCGGAATCGACCGGAACGCCAGGTTGCTGCGCCCGACCAGCGCGTCGACGGCCTCGGCCCGATCGGTGCGCTCGCTCCACGGGTGCAGGTCCACGAACGACAGCGCCGCCGTCTGCCCCTGGCCGAAGAAGTTGAACCCGACCACCGATGCCACGTTGCGCACGGCTGGCAACTGGCGCAGCTGGCTTTCGGCCTGCTGCACGGCGGCCTCGGTCTGGTCGGCCGTGGTGCCGGGCGCGCCGGTGTACGACACGAAGAAGTAGCCTTGATCTTCCAGCGGCAGATAGCCGCCCGGCAGGCGCGAGAACAGAAACACCGTCAGGCCGCAGACGCCCAGGAATATCAGCATCCAGCGCAGGGGCCGCACCAGCATGTGTTCGACCGCGCGCACGTACTGGCGTGTCATCGCGTCAAAGCCGTTATTGAACTTGTCGAAGACCCACTGCTTGCCCTTCGAGATCCGGCCCTTGGGCGGCTTGCCGTCCGGCAGCTTGAGCAGCGTGGCGCACAACGCGGCGCCCAGCGACAGCGCCAGCACGGTCGACACCACGATCGCCACGGACAGCGTGATGGAAAACTGGCGGTAGATGGCGCCGCTGGAACCGGGAAACATCGCCATCGGCACGAACACCGCCACCAGCACCAGCGTGCTGGCGATGATCGGCCCCCACACCTGGCCGACCGCCTTGCGCGTCGCTTCCGGCGCAGAAATCTTCTCGTCCTGCATGATCCGCGCGACGTTTTCCGACACCACGATGGCGTCATCGTTCAGCACCCCGATCGCCACCACCATGCCAAAAAGCGACAGCAGGTTGATGGACGCGCCAAACAGGAACAGGCCCGCGCAGGTGCCGATCAGCGCGATCGGCACGATCAGCGTGGGGATCAGCGTGCTGCGCCAGCTTTGCAAGAACAGGAACACCATTGCCGTGACCAGCAACAGCGCCTCGACCATGGTGACCAGCACCGAGCTGATGGACGTGGTGATGAAGGGCGTGGTGTCGAACGGCACCGTCCAGCCGACGCCCGCCGGAAACACGGGCTCCAGCTCGGCCATGCGCTGCCGCACCTGCCGTGCCACGTCCAGCGCGTTGGCGTCGTTGGCCAGCTGGATGGCGATGCCGGCAGCCTCCTTGCCATTGACGCTGAGCCGGAAGTTGTAGCTTTCGTTGCCCAGCTCAACCCGCGCCACGTCGCCCAGGCGCACCAACGAGCCGTCGTTGTTGACGCGCAGGATGACCTGCCGGAACTGCTCGGGCGTGGAAAAGCGGCTCTGCGCCACGATCTGCGCGTTGAAGTCCGCCCCGCGCGCCAGCGGCAGGTCACCCAGCGATCCGCCGATCGTCTGCGCATTCTGTTCCTGCACCGCACGCATCGCGTCGCTGGCCGACATCTGGAAGCTGGCCAGCTTGCGTTCGTCCAGCCAGATCCGCATCGCGTAAGACGAGCCGAACAGCTGCACGTCGCCCACCCCGCGGATGCGGCGCAGCTCGTTGAGGATGTTGTTGGACGCGAAATTGCCCATCTCGACGGCGCTGACGTTGCCGCTTTCCGATTGCAGCGCCAGCAGCATCAGGAAGCCGGACGACGCCTTGGTCACCGCCACGCCAAGCTGGCGGACTTCCTGCGGCAGCCGGGGTTCGACCCGGCTCAGGCGGTCCTGCACCTGGCTGCGGGCCACGTCCAGGTCCGTGCCCGGCTGCAGCGTCACCGTGATCTGCGACGTGCCGTTGGCGCGGCTGACCGACGCCATGTACAGGAAGTTGTCGACCCCGTTCATCTCCTCCTCGATGATCGAGGTGACCGTGCGGTCGATGGTGGTGGTGTCGGCGCCCCGGAAGGTCGCCTGGATCGTGATCGAAGGCGGCGCGATGTTCGGGTACTGCTCCACCGGCAGCAGCACCACCGCGATCAGCCCGAACAGCAACAGGAACAACGCCACCACCCAGGCAAATACCGGCCGCAAGACGAAGAATGAGCCCATGACCGACTCCGCTAGGGTTTCGCGGCTTGCTGTTCGACCGGGTCAACCTGTTGGCCTGGCCTTATCTTGTGCCAGCCATCCACGACCACTTTCTCCCCTGGTTCAAGGCCGCGGCGCACCAGCCAGCTTCCTGAGATCTGCTCACCCACCTCGATCTGCCTGGGCACCGCCGTGTTGTCGGGCCCGATGACGAACACGGTGGCCGTATCGCCGTTCAGCCGCGCCGCCCGCGCGGGAATCAGGACGCCCTCCTGGCGCACCCCGACAAGTATCTGACCGTTGACGAACTGCCCGGGCAGCAACTCACGCTTGGCGTTGTCGAAACGGGCGCGGATGGTCTGCGCGCCAGTGGTCCGGTCGACGCTCAGGTCCGCGAAATCCACGACCCCGGTCTCGCCAAACTCCCGGCCGTTGGCCAGCGTAAGCCGCACCGGAAACGTATTGCCCGCCGTCGCCAGCGCGCCGGAGCGCGCGTAGTCGGTCAGGTCCATGATGGCGGTGTTGGACTTGGTGAACGTGGCGCTGATCGGCGACAACTGGTTGACCTGCGCCAGCAGCGTGGCCGCCGATGCGCTGACCAACGCCCCTTCGGTGACCAGCGCGCGGCCCACGCGACCGGCGATGGGCGCCCTGACCGTGCAGCGGTCCAGCCGCAACTGCGCCAACGTAACCGCGGCCTGCGCATCGGCCACATTGGCCTGCGCCTGCCCCAGCGCCGCCAGCGCGGCTTCGTATTCCTGCGCGCTGACCGCTTGACGCTGCACCAGCGGACGGAACCGGTCCGTGACCGAGCGCGCATTCTTCTGCACGGCCTGCGCACGCTGCAGCATGGCGTTAGCCTGCGCCAGCTGCGCCTTGTAGTCGCTGGGGTCTATCTGGAACAGCGGATCGCCGGCCTGTACGTCGCTGCCTTCGGTGTACAGCAGTTTCTCGACGATGCCGTCAACGCGTGCCCGCACTTCAGCGGTGCGAATCGGTTCGATCCGCCCGGGCAGGTCCACGTTCAGGTCGACCGGCTGGCGGCCGACGGTCATCACGAACACCTTCATCGGCGCAATGGTGACGGCCGCCGCGTCGTTCCGGTCACCACATCCCGCCAATGCAAGCGTCCAGGCGCCCAAGGCATACAACATGACACGACGGACATTGCTGCTTACTTGCGTCATCCACTACTCCCAGGCGGTCGGACTCGGGGTCTCGCGCTGCCCTCACCTCATGGCGGAGGCGAAGGCCTTACTTGGACAGCTTGTATGCGGAACAGCTTATGGGTGGACACCTTGCGGGCGCGCCTGGGCGCGCCGGACTGACGGACGTGCAGCTTATGAAGCGAGGGCGCAGCAAGGCGCCATGGGGTTATCGCGTTGAAGTAGGAGAATGCCGCTGATCGGAAAAAGGCCGACCCAGGCGGGACCTGCCCAATTGAGGCCAGGCTGGCTCTGGCCCGGCGTGGGCCGGGCGCCATGCAAAACGAACAAGACCATCGACTTTCGCACAAGCATCCTTTATGTCGTTGACGAGGAAGACTGGCTGAAATGGGGCTGCATGGTCGTGCGGCGGAAAGGGAATCCGCTTGCGGGCTTTGGCACGGAACGTGCTGAGTGCGGCGCGAAAGCACAGCTTAAGTAGCGACGGCACTTAGTGCAAGCTTTTCTCGTTTGCGCCGTTGGCGAACAGGAACGAAGGCGAAGCGTTTAGAACGGGTGCCGCAGGACAGGGCCATGGGAAAAAGTGCCCCCGATTAAGCGTCTGCCCGCGCATTTGTTGCCAGACTAAACAAATAGGATCAGAAAGAATCCGCCGTGGCGAAACGAGCCGGGAAGTGGCGGCAAACGCATGTGCCGGCCTCTTCCCAAACGCGCGGATCACCCGCGCAACCGCAGCTTGCGAACCACTTCGAGCAGATCGTCCAGCGACACCGGCTTGCTGATGTGGGCGGAAAAGCCTGCGCTGACGGCTTCGCGCATGTCTTCCTTGGCGCCAAAACCGGTGAGCGCGATGGAAGGCAGATCGGCGCCGCTGTCTTTTTCGCGAATGGCGCGCATCAGCGTATAGCCATCCATCTCCGGCATGCCGATGTCCGACAGCATCAGGTCGAAGCGGGCGGTCTCCAGGATTTCCAACGCCTGCCGGCCGTTGGAGGCGGCCGTGACTACCGCCCCTTCCATGTCCAGCAGCTCGTGCATGATGTGCAGGACGTCCTCGGAGTCATCGACCAAAAGCACCTTCAGCCCTTCCAAAGGCATGTCGGCGTTAGCTTGCGGCGCGTCCTCGGCTTCAAGGGAACCGGCCAGATCCAGCCATACCGTGAAGCGCGCGCCAAGTCCCACGCCATCGGAATGGACCTGAATCGTGCCGCCATGCGCACCCACCAGCTCGCTGACAACCGCCAGGCCGATGCCCAGTCCAGAGGTGGCGCCCGTCTTCTGGCGCACGTCGCCCTGGCTGAACATGTCGAACACCCGGCCGATGAACAGCGGGTCGATGCCCTGGCCCGTGTCGGCGACTTCCAGTTTCAAGCGGTTGTCCTCGATGGCCAGCTTAAGCGCGACGGAACCGCCCTCGGGCGTGAACTTGATCCCGTTGTTCAGCAGGTTCCAGATCACCTGTTCGATGCGCACGGGATCCGCGTCCAGGTAGATCGCCAGCGCAGGATCAAAGTCGCTGCGCAGATCGATGCCGGCCGACGCCGCCACGGGCTTGAGCACCTCGAGGATGTTTTTCGCGATGGCCACGACGTCGATGATCGATTTGTTGAGCGCCAGCTTGCCCGTCCGGACGCGCGAGAGATCCAGCAGATCGTCGATGATGCGGGCCTGGCCTTTGACCGAACGCTGGATCAGGTCCGTGGCACGCGCGGCGGGGCCGAAATTGCGCACGGCCGGCGTGCGGGCCAGCAGCTCTGCATTGAGCTGGATCAGGTTGAGCGGGTGCTTCAGTTCGTGCGACACGACCGCGAAGAACTCGTCCTTCAGCACGCTATCCGCATGTGCGCGGTCCAGACGGGACTCCTGCTCGGCGTCGCGCAACTTCAGGTCAGTGACATCGCGCACGATCTTGGCAAACCCCTGATAGACAGGATCATCCATCCGGTTCACGCCGCCCGTGCAGAACACCAGGCTGCCGTTCTTGCGCTTGTGCCAGCGTTCGTCAGGGGCGTAGCCGATCTTCCTGGCGCGATTCAGCTCATGCTCGGGTCTGCCGGCCGCGATGTCCTCGTCGGTGAAGATGATCGCGATAGGCTTGCCTTCCGCCTCGGCGCTGGTGTAGCCGAACATCAGCTCGGCGCCGATATTCCAGTTGGTGATGATGCCTTCGTTGTCCAGCGTCATAATGCCGAAATCGCGCGCGCTCTCGGTCATCAGCTTCAAGTGGGCCTCGCCCAGTCGCACGCTTTCTTCTGCCTTGCGCCGGTCCGTGATGTCGATGAACGTAAGGACCGCGCCTTCGATGCGGTGGTCACCGCTCCGGTACGGTAGCAGCCGCGCCAGATACCAACGGTCCGTCGTGCTGTGCACCTCGCGCTCCAAGGGGCGCAGCAGTTCGAACACGCCGGCGGCATCCTTCGCCAGGTCCGGGTACTCCAGCCGGTGCGTGATGTCGAGCACCGAACGTCCGGCGTCGCTCGGGATCACATTGAAGATGTCGGACGCCCGGGGCGTGAACCACTGGATGCGCATCATGCGATCCACGAACACCGTGGCAATGTCGGTGGACGCGATCAGGTTCTGCAGGTCGTCATTGATCTTCGCGGTTTCATCGACCTTGGCCTTCAGTTCCGCATTGACCGTGATCAGCTCCTCGTTGACGGACTGCAGCTCTTCCTTGCCGGTCTCCAGTTCTTCCGTGGTGGAGCGCAACTCTTCATTGATGGCCTGAAGCTCTTCATTGGAGGCCTTCAGTTCTTCCGTGGAGGTTTCCGCCTGCTCAATGGTCGCTTGCAACTGGCCCTTGGTGCGCTGGAGTTCGGCCTCCAGTTGCGTCAATACCATTGCGGAGCCGGTCGCGGGGCTGACAGCGCCCTCTGCGCTCATGATGTCCTCGACTTCCTCGAACAGCACAAGCAGGTAATCACTGGCCGACTCATCGTGCCGGAATGGCCGCACCACCATGTTGACGTAGGTCTGGCGCTCGCCAAGCGTCATTCTCACGCGCCGCGCCTCGACACTCTTTCGCGAATGCAGGGCCTGAAACATCGCGGTGCGCAATTCCGTGCGCAATTCCGGATGCACCGACAAGGGCAGATTGCGGGAAGGCTCGCCGCCCGGATGGCGCAGGAAGCGGCCTGCCCGCTCCGAAATGTGCACGATGTCGCTGTGAGCGTCGACGATGACACTGGGCGGCGCGAACATTTCGAGCGCACGCTGGTGCACGGCGGCATACGAGACCTTGGGCTGGCGAACCGGCCCCGCCGAGGCGTGCACCGGCCGAACGTGATTAATCCTCCCGTCGGTCAGTTCGGGCATGCCGCTCAGTTGCGACGGCGTTTCCCGAGCGATATAGATGCGGTGGCGCTTGTCCACCACCTGAAAAAGCTGCGGGCACGCATCGGCCGATTCGGAACTGCCGAGGAAAAGATAACCGCCCGGCTTCAATGCGAAGTGGAACATGCGCAACACGTCGCGCTGCACTTCGCGGTCCAGGTAGATCAAGAGGTTGCGGCAACTGACCAGATCCAGCTTCGAGAACGGTGGGTCGCGCAGGATGTTGTGCACGGCAAACAGCACCCGCTCGCGGATTTCCTTCTTGACGCAGTACTCGTTGTCCTGCTCGCTGAAGAAGCTTTGCAGCATGGCTTCAGGCACGTCGCCCTTGATCGCCATCGGATAAGCCGCCGCCCGGCCCACGGCCAGCGCCGTTTCGTCGATGTCGGTGGCAAACAACTGGATCTTGGGCGGGTGGGGCAACGCATCGGCCTGCGCGCTCATCAGCATGGCCAGCGAATACGCCTCTTCACCTGTAGAACATCCGGCCACCCAGGCGCGCAACGCCACGTCCGGCGTGGTGCTCAGCGACTTCAGCAGCTTGGGCAACACGAATTCATCCAGATTGGCGAAAGCTTCCTTGTCCCGGAAAAACTGCGTGACGCCAATGAGCATATCGGACAGCAGTTTAGGGGTCTCGTCGATGCGTTCCTGAAGCAGCTTTCCGTATTCGGGCAAGGTTGACACGCCCGTAACCTGCATGCGGCGCTCGATTCGGCGAAGCACCGTGGCTTTCTTGTAGTGACGGAAATCGTGCGCCGTGCGGGCGCGCAAGAGGGCAAGAATGTCCCGCAACGCATTGCGTTCCTGTTGCGCCCCGTCCGTCACCTGCTCGGCATCCGCGGCGCCGGAGGCCTCGGCCTCGGTCAGCGGCGGCAGATGGATGCTGCCCATGTTTTCCGCGATCTGCTTGAGACGCTGCGGCATGGTGGACACAGGCAGCACAATGTCCACCATGCCGGTGGAAATTGCATTGCGCGGCATGGTGCCGTGCTCTGCTTCCTCGGGCAACTGCGCGAACGTCACGCCGCCCTGTTCCTTGATGCGGGCAAGGCCCACCGATCCGTCGGACCCGCCCCCCGACAGCACGATGCCGACGGCACGGTTCGTATGCACATCGGCCAGCGTGCGGAAAAATTCGTCGATCGCAATCTGGCGGCCTTCCGGGCGACTGGCCCCCGCCGAAATACGCAGGTAGCCATCATTCATCGACAGCGAGGCCGCCGGAGGAATCACGTAGACGTGATCACGCAGGATCGGCACCGGCTTGGTGACCTGCTCGACCGGTAGCCCCGTGCAGGCCTGCAGAATCCTGTCGAGAATGCTTTCGTGATCGGGAGACAGATGCACCACGACGACGAAGGCCATGCCGGGTTTGGCCGGCATGTTCGAGAAGAAAGTCTTGAGCGCGTCGATCCCTCCCGCAGAGGCCCCCAGTCCGACCACCGGGAAGTTCAGGTCGCTTCGGACGACTCCCGGTTTGATGTTGGGAACAGACGGCGATTGGGACATTTTGGGCCTGTAGGTTGCGTGCGTGGGAGTACCCGCCATGATACAGCCGCCAGTTTGCGTGAGGTGCCGCGACAGCAGTCTCAAAGACAGATGTTTGGCGTCGTCGCGCAGCGTCTTCAAATCATTCGATGGGCCCCGGCGGCAGCATCCGCTTGTGCGCCGTGGCGCGGTACTGGCGCTCGATCACCGCGACCGCGTCTTCGGCAACCTCCTCGCCTTCCAGATAGCCATCGATCTGCGCGTATGTCACACCGTACGCGTCCTCATCCGGGCGCAACGGCCGCAACGACTCAAGGTCGGCGGTCGGCACCTTGAGCACCAGCCGGTCCGGCGCGCCCAGCAGCGACCCCAGCGCCCGCACCCGCCGCTTGGTCAGACCGCGCAGGGGCAGCACGTCCGCCGCGCCGTCGCCATGTTTAGTGAAAAACCCCATCAAGGCCTCGGCGGCCTGGTCCGTGCCGATCACCAGGCAGTCAAGCGCGCCTGCAATCGCATACTGGGCAATCATGCGCTGCCGCGCCTTGATGTTGCCCGCCCCGAAATCCTCGGCCGCCTCGTCCGCGTATTCAAGGCCGGCGGCGCGCAGCGCCTCGCGTTGCGCATCCACGGCCGGCTTGATGTCGATCCGCATACGGCGATCGGGTGCAATGAAATCCAGTGCCTGCGCCGCGTCTTCTTCGTCCCGCTGCTCGCCGTAGGGCAAGCGCACGGTGACGAACGTGGCCGGTCTCCCCTGGCCGCGAACGCGCTCGACGGCAAGCTGCGCGATCCGCGCCGCCACCGTGGAATCCACCCCGCCGCTGATTCCCAGGACATAACCTGCGCGGCCTGACTGGATCAGGTAGTCGGCGAGGAACGCGATGCGCCTTTCCAGCTCTTCGGTCGCGTCGAAGTCCGGGGTTACTCCCAGTTCTCCGGCGATGGCATCCCGCAAGCGCAAGGGGGTGTTACCTGAGTTCATTTTTACTTCTCCACGTTGACACATCGGAGCAGCAATCAGCGTTCCTGCGGTCGACTCATGCCCTGCGCGGCGCCCGGCTTGTTTGGGCACGGCACTTGCTTGCCGTTTGATGTTTCATTGTCGGAGGCGCCACGATGGACCCGGACTGGTCGACGATGTTTTCGTTTTCGCTCTCGCCGCTAGAGATTTTCATCCGCGGGACGATCGTCTATTGGTTCATCTTCGTGCTGCTGCGGCTTGCGGGCCGGCGAGATGTCGGGTCGCTGGGCGTGGCCGACATGCTGGTGCTGGTCCTGATCGCCGATGCCGCGCAGAATGCGATGGCGGGCGAATACAAATCCATTCTGGACGGGATGGTCCTGATTTCCACGATCATCGGCTGGACTGTGCTGGTCGACCGGGTTGGCTACTTTTTCAAGCCGCTTGGCCGCCTGCTCGAATCGGACCGCGTATGCCTGGTGCGCGACGGCGTGATCGCCAAGCGCGCGCTGCGCCGCGAATACCTGACGGAAGACGAGCTGATGAGCCAGCTCCGGCTGAAAGGCGTCCTCGAGGTTTCAGAGGTGCGCCGCGCGTATATGGAGCCGGATGGAGATATCAGCGTCATCAAGCGCCGGGCGCACAACCGCTTTCGCCGGACCTAGCGTCGCGCTACCCGATGCCGGCCCGGCGGGATTCCGGCGCCCAGCTCAGCAGCGCCGTACCCCGGCGCTTATGGCAATGTGTGCGCGTCCTCGGTCAGCACCTGCATCAGCGCCTCGACGGAGTACGGCTTCTGCATGACCGGAAATCCCAACGCCCGCGGCCCCGCCATCGCATCGCTGTAGCCGCTGGCCAGCACGATCCGAATGCCGGGCCAGTTTTCTCGAATCCGGCGGGCGAGTTCCATCCCGTTCATGCCGGGAAGCACCAGATCCAGGATCGCCAAGTCAAAGCCGCCGTTGCGTTGCTCCAGTTCGTGCAGGGCCTTCTCGGCATCGACCGTCCACGTCAGATCCTGGCCCAGCTCCGCCAGCCACGCCGACACCACCTCGCCGACCATGCGGTTGTCTTCCACCAGCAGCACCTGGCGGCGCACCGGCACGTTGAGGATGACGCCGGCGGCAGGCGCCTCGACCGCCTCGCCGGGTGACGTGACGGCCGGCAGGTAGAGCGTGAACGTGGTTCCCTTGCCAACCGTGCTGTCCACGGTCACGTCGCCGCCGGACTGCTGCACGAAGCCCTGCACCTGGCTCAGACCCAAACCAGAGTTCTCATGCTGGCCTTTGGTGGTGAAAAAAGGCTCGAACACGTGCGCCAGCACGCCGGGCGCGATTCCCGCGCCGGTGTCCTGCACGGACAGGGCCACGTGCGGGCCATTGAGTTTGGTATGGCCTTCCAGTTCCGACGCGTCCGGCACAACCTTAGCCAATATCTTGAGTTGGCCGCCGGCCGGCATGGCGTCGCGCGCATTGATGATCAGATTGAGCAACGCGGTTTCAAGTTGCCCCGGGTCCGCGAAGATCGTGCAGTCGCCCGGCCCGAACTCGTAGCTGATTGCCACGTGCGATCCGACCGAGGTCTCGAAAAGCTCCCGCATCGACGCCAGGCTGTCACGCACATCAAACGCGTGCGGCTGCAGCGGCTGCCGCTTGGCGTAGGCCAGCAACTGCCGGGTCAGCTGAGCTGCCTTTTCGGTGGTGTCGATGATGATGCCCACGTAGCGCATCAGCGAGGGGGGCAGTTCCGGATAGCGCTTGATGAACTCCGCGGAAAAGCGGATCGCGGTCAGGAAGTTGTTGAAATCGTGCGCAACGCCGCCGGTGAGGCGGCCGATGGCTTCCATGCGCTGGGCGTGATGCATGGAATCGCGGGCTTCCTGCAGTTGCTCGTGCCGCTCCTTCTGTTCGGTGATGTCGCGCGTGATCTTGGCGTAACCGACGAGGACGCCCCGGTCGTCATGGACCGGATCGATGACCACGCTGCACCAGAAGGTACTGCCGTCCTTGCGGACGCGCCAGCCCTCGGCCTCAAAGCGCCCTTCACGCCGCGCCGTCTCCAACGCACGCTCCGGCACGCCGGCATTTCGGTCTTCAGATGTGTAAAAAACGGAGAAATGCTGCCCGATGATCTCGTCCGCGCCATAGCCCTTGAATCGTTCCGCGCCGGGATTCCAGCTGCTTACGCGGCCCTTGGCGTCGAGAAGATAGATAGCGTAATCCCGCACTGCGCCGACTAGAAGGCGATAGCGGTCCTCGGACGGAAAATCCGGTAAAGAAGTCATGCAATGTCCCCACCTGCGTGTTTATTCATGCTCATCGCTCTCAGCAAACGCCGTGCCGTTCAGAAAATCCTGTTACAGCAATCGCCAAACGGGCACAGAATTTGCTGTAACCCGTAGTCAGTGGGCGGCCCATTCCAGGCGCCGCCCGGGCATAGAGGGCCTTAATAATGCAACCGATTCGTAAAGCTGTATTTCCCGTCGCGGGCTTGGGCACCCGCTTTCTTCCCGCCACCAAGGCCATGCCCAAGGAAATGCTGCCCATCGTCGACCGGCCGCTGATCCAGTATGCCGTTGAAGAAGCGGTCGCGGCAGGCATCACCGAACTGATCTTCGTCACCGGCCGCAACAAACGGGCGATCGAGGATCATTTCGACCGCGTGCCCGAACTTGAGTACGACTTGGAGGCGAAGAACAAGAACGCCCTGCTGGAGACCGTCCGCAACGTCATTCCGGACAGCGTCAAATGCGTGTACACCCGACAGCCCGCCGCCCTGGGGCTCGGCCACGCCGTGCTTTGTGCGGCGAACATTGTAGGCAATGAACCGTTTGCCGTGCTGCTGGCGGACGACATGATAGACGCGGACGCCCCCGTGATCGGCGAAATGATGAAGGTTGCCCGGGAATTCGAGGGCAGCGTCCTGGCGATCCAGCAGGTGCCAAAAACCAACACGCACCAGTACGGGATCGTGTCCGGCAGCCGCAAGGCGCACAGCGTCATGAGCCTGACCGGCATCGTGGAAAAGCCCAAGCCCGAGGACGCGCCGACCGACCTGGCGGTGGTCGGACGCTACATCCTGGAACCCCAGATCTTCGCGCTGCTGGAAGCCACCCAGGCGGGCGTGGGCGGTGAAATCCAGCTGACCGACGGCATTGCCGCCCTGCTCAAGACGCGCAAGGTGTTCGGGTTCGAATACGAAGGCGTCCGCTATGACTGCGGCAGCAAGGAAGGCTTTTACCGCGCCACGATGGAAATCGGGCGCAAGTACCACAACCTGGCCTGAGAAAGGAGTCTTTCCATGACCGATTCGAAACCCGCTCCCCCGCCCAATCCGCCGCCCTCCCCGCATGTCGATCGCGCCGAGACCGGCTTCACCGGCCAGCCGACCGAGGACGGACCGCCGACGGGGGAGGTGAATAAGAACCCCGACTCCAATTCGGGATACCCCGCCGGCGGCTCGCAAGCGCCGGCCGGCAAGGATCCGTACGGACGTCCCAAGCAGTCCGATTCCTGAGCCTGCCCGCCGCATTCACCTTGCGCCTTCAGCGACCGCACGGGGCCTTCCGCGTGCGGTCGCTGCCATCTGGCGCCCGTATTTTCCGTGACCGCAGGCGATGCCGACGCCCCCCGCCATGCTGTAGATGAATCAGTTGCCGATGAGCCCCCTCTTTTCCCATTTATTGAAACGCGCTGCCGCCTACCGTGCCGCCATTGCCGAGGACAGCGTCCGCCTGCCGCTGCAAACCGTGGCGGCGGTACTGCTTGCCTTTGGCTGCATGACGTGGTGGCAGATGCCGGACGTCGCGTGGGGCGCCTTCTCCGCCCTTTTTGTGGTGCGCGCCACGGTCGAGGGCACGGTCGGCGAGGCCGCTGCCCGCATCCTGGGCGCACTGATCGGGGTGGCGCTGGGCATCACGATCGTCCCGTTGGCCCATGCCGCAGACATTCCGGCGCCATGGAGCATCGTGGCCGGCGTGGGGGCCGCCGCCTGCCTGTCGATACGCTGGCCGACGCTAAATTACAGCCTGGTCACGGCAACCATTCTGACCGTCACGCCGGACGCCGACATCGTCGCGGGCGCGGTGAACAAGACGCTCGCCATCGTCGTGGGCTCCATTGCCGGGATTCTGGCCGCTTTTGCGGTGCTGCCCCTGTCGGCCCGGTACAGCATGCGGTACAACCTCGCTGCCTCGCTGCAGCTCTACGGCGAACTGCTGGTTGAATGGGCCGCTGCCGTGAACGAAGGCCGTGCCCGGCCGCGGCCCCGCGACAAGCCCGCGCTGGAGCGCACGCACTGGCGCGCACGCGACATGGCAAGCCAGTCTCGATCAGTGCCCATTCGCATCCTGGGCGCGGACACGCAGGCCCATCGGCTGCAGGAACGGATCGAGGAACTGTGGCTGACCGTGCCGCTGATGGAACGCATCGGCGGCATGGAGCTGACCGACAACGTCTGCCGCCGTCTGGGCCCCGCGCTGCACGACGTCGCGATGGCGGCCCGGCAGCAGATCGACGGCTTGGCCCGCGTCATTCGTGACAAGGGCGCCGAAGCGCCCATGTGCAGCACCGGCGAGCCATTTGCCAAACTGGATGCCGCGGTTGAGGAAGCCGCGAGCGGCGGCGGCTTCACGGCCCGCGAACGCGTGGCCGTGGATCTCATTCGCTGGTCGTGGCAGGAGGTCACGCGGGAACTGGACGCCCTGTGCGACACCGTCCAGCCGGAATCCTGACAACCGCGAGGCCGGATGCAGGATTTCCGGCCTCGGTGGTCAAAGCCCAACGATTAAATCGGTCAACGCGTCAAGACTTCAAGGCGTCAGCACGACCTTGATGCAGCGGTCTTCCTTGTCACGGAACGTCTTGTACAAATCCGGCCCGGCCTCCAGCTTGGCGCGATGCGTGATGACGAACGACGGATCGATCCTGCCCTGCACGATGAGGTCCAGCAGCTCGTCCGTCCAGCGCCGCACGTGGGTCTGGCCCATGCGCCACGTCAGCCCCTTGTTCATCGACGCGCCAAACGGAATCTTGTCGATCATCCCGCCATACACGCCGGGCACCGACAGGATGCCCGCCGGCCGGCACACGTACATCATTTCGCGCAGCACGTGCGGCCGGTCGGTCTCGGCGCCCACGGCCTGCTTCATGCGGTCGTACATATGCTCCATCGTGCTGCTGGCGTGCGACTCCATGCCGACCGCGTCGATGCATTTCTCCGGCCCTTTGCCGTTGGTCAGTTCCTTCAACCGCTCCACGACATCCTCGTCCTGAAAGTTGATCGTGACTGCGCCAGCATCGCGCGCCATCTGCAGGCGTTCCGGCACGGATTCGATGCAGATCACCTGGCGCGCGCCCAGCAGGATCGCGCTCTTGATCGCCATCTGGCCGACGGGGCCACCGCCCCACACCGCGACCGTGTCGGTCGATTCGATGTCGCATTGCTTGGCGGCCTGCCAACCGGTGGGCAGAATGTCTCCCAGAAACAGCACCTGTTCATCCGACAGTTCGTCGGGCACCTGCACGTGCGTTGAATCCGCGAATGGCACGCGCACGTACTCCGCTTGCCCGCCGGCATAGCCGCCCGTCAGATGCGTGTAGCCGAACAGTCCCGCCGTCGTGTGGCCGAACATCTTGGCCGCCTGCGCCGCATTGCGGTTCGTGCGCTCGCAGACCGAGAAGTTGCCGCGCTTGCACTGGTCGCACTCCCCGCAGGTAATGGTGAACGGGATCACCACGCGGTCGCCGATCTTCAGGTTCTGCGCCTGTGCCCCGACTTCCACGACTTCGCCCATGAACTCATGGCCCATGACGTCGCCCGACTTCATGCCAGGCATAAAGCCATCAAACAGATGCAGATCGGATCCGCAAATGGCGCACGCGCTCACCTTGATGATCGCGTCGCGCGGGTGCTCGATGACGGGATCGGGAACGGTGTCGTAGCGGATGTCGTGTTTGCCGTGCCAGCAAAGTGCTTTCATCAGAATCTCCTTTGACGTGACCGCAACACGCGATCAGGCGTAGCGCAGCAAATGCCATGCCGCGAGGAATGATTCATCTGAAATGGTCGCAAAGACGCTGGGTCGAACGCAGAACTTGCAACGCAGGTCGAAAAATATCCACGACGCGTCAACACCTTGGGCCGCAATCGCCATTGATCCAGGCGATTTATCGCAGCCCCGCGTCCCGCGCGCGTTCGGCACGATGCTTGCGAAGCGCTTTCACACGCTTTCGGTGTGATACCCCGGCTCAAGCCGCCCCGCCATCACCGGACCCATCCCCATCTCCTGGAGTTTCCATGCGTACCGTCGATTCCTCAATTGGCGGCGCACCCCACGCCCGCCCTCCCACCGCACCGGAAGCACCTGCGGCGAACGGATGGCTGACGCGCGAGCGCCCTGCGATATTGTGCTTTTCCCATCTCCGTTGGAATTTCGTGCACCAGCGGCCCCAGCATCTGATGACGCGTTTCGCTCGGGCCCACGCCGTCTACTACGTTGAAGAACCCGTCTGGGAAGACGCCGCCCGCCACGGCTGGCTCGAGTCCAGCCGCGTCGATGGCGTCACCGTCATCACGCCGCACGTGGCGCGGGAAACGGCGGAGCAAGACCAGCGCTGCCTGCTTGCCGAGCTTGTCCGCGAGCACGGCCTTGCCACACCGGTCCTTTGGTACTACACGCCGATGAGCCTGCCGTTTACCGAAGATCTGGACGCCGGGCTCGTGGTGTACGACTGCATGGACGAACTGTCCGCGTTTCGCGGCGCGCCGCCTGAACTCGTCGCGCTGGAACGGCAACTGCTCTCGCGCGCCGACGTGGTCTTCACGGGCGGGCATAGCCTTTACGAATCCAAGCGACGGCTGCACCCGAATGTTCAGGCGTTCCCCAGCAGCGTGGACCGGCAGCATTTCGCGCGGGGCCGGACGTCGGCCAGCATCCCTGCCGACCTGCTCGCGATTCCATCTCCTCGCCTGGGCTTTTACGGCGTGCTGGACGAGCGCTTCGACACGGCACTGCTGGCGCAGGCGGCCGGCATGCGGCCGGAATGGCACTTCGTGCTGATAGGCCCGGTGGTCAAGATAGACCCGGCCACACTGCCGCAGGCGCCCAACATCCACTACCTCGGCTCGCGCACGTACGACCAGCTTCCCGATTATCTGGCGGGCTGGGACGTTGCCCTTATGCCGTTCGCGATGAACGAGTCCACGCGCTATATCAGCCCGACCAAGACGCCGGAATACCTGGCGGCGGGCAAGCCCGTCGTCTCCACGCCAATTGCGGACGTCGTGCGCGCGTACGGCGGCTGCCCCGTCGTGCACATCGCCGCGGACGCGCCGGCCTTCGTCAACGCAATAGCGCTTGCGCTGGACGCGGCGGCGGATCCGGACACGGTGTCCCAGCACGCCGACCGCGCATTGGACGGCATGTCGTGGGATCGAAGCTGGGAAGGCATCTGCGATGCGATGAATCGCGCCTGGACCAGCTCCCCGCGCGGGGCCCGTCAGGTGTCCGCGGCGCCAGCCGCGCTGCGCCTGCCGCAAAGTCTGACGCCCACGCACTATGACTGCCTGATCGTCGGGGCCGGCTATGCCGGCAGCGTGCTGGCCGAACGCCTGGCGCGCGGCAGCGGCAAACGCGTCATGGTGGTGGACCGGCGTCCGCACATCGCGGGCAATGCTTACGACTTCTATAACGAGGCCGGACTGCTCGTGCACCGTTACGGCCCCCACATCTTCCACACCAACTCGGACAAGGTGCTGCAATACCTGTCCCGGTTTACGGAATGGCGGCCCTATGAACACCGGGTCCTCGCCCGCACCGACGGCATGCTGGTGCCCATGCCGATAAACCTCACGACGCTCGAACGGCTGAACGGACGGTGCTTCACCGCCGCCGAGGCCGAACAATTTCTGCAGACGATGGCCGAGCCGGTTTCCGTCGTGTCCAGCGCCGAGGACTTCGTCGTCTCGCAGGTCGGCCGCAACCTGTACGAAAAGTTCTTCCGCGGCTACACCCGCAAGCAATGGGGCCTGGACCCCTCGCAACTGGACCGCTCCGTCGCGGCGCGCGTACCCACGCGGCTCTCGCGCGACGACCGCTACTTCACTGACCGCCATCAATGCATGCCGCTCAAAGGCTACACGCACATGTTCGAGCGCATGCTGGACCATCCCAACATATCCCTTGCGCTCGGGATGGACTTCGAGGAAGCCAAGACGGCGTTCAGCTATGACGAGCTGATCTATACCGGCCCCATCGACGAATACTTCGGCTATTGCTTCGGCCCGCTGCCGTACCGGTCCCTCAAGTTCCGGCACGAAACGCTGGATGAGGAATGGCACCAGCCCGTCGGCGTCGTCAACTACCCGGCCGAAGACGTCCCTTACACCCGCATCACGGAATACAAGCACCTGACCGGCCAGCGCCACGCCAAGACCGCGGTGACCTACGAGTATCCCAGCGCGCAGGGGGACCCGTACTACCCCGTCCCGCGCCCCGAAAACGCTGCGCTGTTCCGGCGGTACCAGGCGCTGGCGGATGCGTGCGAAGGCGTGCATTTCGTCGGCCGCCTGGCGACTTATCGCTACTACAACATGGACCAGGTCGTGGCGCAGGCCCTGTCCACGTACGAGGAGATGGCAAACCGGCAGGCAGAACCGCGCGGTGCGGTCGTGGCCGAATGAATCGGGGCATGGCGTTTCAGAGCTTCCTGCAGGCGGGATTCGAATGCTCCTGTCACCGCTTCCCCGATGGCCGGCAGCTTGACCTGATCGAGTCCACGGGCCATGCGAAGTGGGCGGCCCAGGACTACGCCGCCATCGCCGCGCTGGGCATGCGGACGGCAAGAGACGGGGTGCGCTGGCACCTCGTCTGCCCCGCCGCCAACGTATACGACTGGTCTTCGCTGCTGCCGCTGCTACGTGCCGCCCGCGACAGCAACGTCGAAGTGATCTGGGACCTGTGCCACTACGGCTGGCCGGCGTGGCTGGATATCTGGTCGCCCTCCTTTCCCGAGGCGTTCGCCCGATATGCCGCCGCAACGGCGCGCCTGATTGCCGGAGAAACCGATATGCCAACCTGGTATTGCCCGATGAACGAAATTTCGTACTGGAGCTGGGCGGGCGGCGACATGGCGCACTTCGGACCATGCACGCTCGGCCGCGGCCTGGAACTCAAGCGGCAGCTCGCCCGCGCCGCCATCCAGGCCAGCGACGCGATCCAGGAAGCCGACCCGGACGCGCGCCTGGTCTGCGCCGAGCCGCTGATTGCCATCCAGCCCGCGCAACCCGGCGACGCACTGGAAGCCGCGGCGGCCAGCGAGGCCCAGTTCGAAGCGCTCGACATGCTGTGCGGACGCGGGCACGCGGACCTGGGCGGCGACGAGCGCTACGTCGACGTCATCGGGTTGAACTACTACCCCCACAACCAATGGCTCCACCGCGGCGCGCCCCTGCCGTGGGACGACGCGCGCTACACGTCCCTGGCCCACCTTCTGCAAGGTTGCGCGCACCGCTACGGCAAACCCCTGTTCATTGCGGAAACCGGGGCCGAAGGTCTCGCCCGCCCCCGCTGGATGCGCTACGTCGCCGACCAGGTCGCGCTGGCGCAGGCGCGCGGCGTCGACGTCGCGGGCATCTGCCTGTATCCGGTGACGGACTACCCCGGCTGGGAAGACGACCGCCACTGCCCGACCGGCCTCCTCAGTGCGCCCGCGTCCGACGGCCGGCGCAGCGTGTACGCCCCGCTCGAAATCGAACTGCGCGCGCAGGCGGCACGCGCGGGGCGCGGTCCCGCCGGCCTGCTCCCCGCGCCCGCACGCAGCGCCGACGGAGATTGAGCCATGCCCGACCTGCCCGCCCTCCCCACCCATCCCACGGCCTTTCTCTGGCGGTACGTCCGCCAGCGGCCCTGGGCGTTCGGCTTGCTGGGGTTGATCGTCGTCCTGGCCGGGGTGTGCTCGGTGACGGTTCAGTACGCCATGAAGCTCATCGTCGACGCCATGGCCCTGGGCGCAGACGCATCCGTGCAGGTGTGGTGGGCGCTCGGCCTGTTCCTCGCCGTCATCGCCATTGAAGCCGCACTATGGCGCTGCGGCGGATGGCTGGGTTGCCGCAACATCGTGGCCGCCTGCGCGGCGCTGCGGGTCGAGGTCTTCGAGCACCTGAGCCACCATTCCACCCGCTACTTCCGCCAGCACCACTCCGGCGCCCTCGCCAACCGCATCTCGTCCACCGCAAGCGCCGCCGGCGCCATCTACGGCGCCATGGTCTGGAGCATCGTGCCGCCCTGCGTCGACTTCCTGGGCGCCGTCGTCGTGCTCAGCATGGTCGACTGGCGCATGGCCGCCGCCCTGCTCGGCTTCGTCCTCGTGCTGGCCGCCATCATCATCTCCTTCGGCGCGCGCGGGCGCAGCCTGCACCAGCAGTACGGCGAGCAGGCCGCCCACGTCGGCGGAGAAATCGTCGACGCCATCTCCAACATCTGGGCCGTGCAGGCCTTCTCCGCCCAGGCGCGCGAACGTGCACGTCTAGAAAAGGCGCTCGGCGAAGAAGCCCGCGCCCAACGCCGAAGCTGGATGTACGTCGAAAAGGCACGCGTCATTCATGACGCCTGCCTGTGGCTCGTGGCCGGCGGCATGCTGCTCTGGGTGCTGCGCGCCTGGGAACAGGGCCAAGCCAGCCCCGGCGACGTCGTCGTCGTCAGCGCGCTCACCTTCCGCATCCTGCATGGCTCGCGCGACTTCGCGCTCGCGCTCGTCGGCACCGCGCAGCAGTTCGGCGTCATCGCCGAGATGCTGCGCCTGGTCGGACGGCCACACTCCGTGCCCGATGTACAGAACGCCCAAACGCTGCGCGATCCCGCCGGCGCCATCGCCTTCGAAGGCGTCCAATACACCTACCCCGACGGCTGCCATGCGCTGCGCGGCATCACCCTATCCATCCGCCCCGGCATGAAAGTAGGCCTGGTCGGCGCCTCCGGCGCCGGCAAGTCGACCCTGCTCTCGCTATTGCAGCGCGCCGACGAACCACAACAGGGCCGCATCCTGATCGGCGGCCAGGACATCCGCGAGGTCACGCTAGCAAGCCTGAAAGACGCCATCTCCGTCGTGCCACAAGACGTCAGCCTCTTTCGCCGGACCATCATGGAAAACATCCGCTACGGCCGGCCCGACGCCACCGAAGAAGACGTCATCACCGCCGCGCGGCAGGCCCATTGCGACACCTTCATCCAGCGCCTGCCCGACGGCTATGCCACCATCGTCGGCGAACGCGGCGCCCTGCTGTCCGGCGGCGAACGGCAACGCATCGGCATCGCCCGCGCGTTTCTGAAAGACGCGCCCATCCTGCTGCTCGACGAAGCCACCTCCGCGCTGGACAGCTACTCCGAACAGCTCATCAAGGACGCCCTGGCCGAACTCATGCGCAGCCGCACTGTCGTCGCCGTCGCGCACCGGCTGTCATCCCTGACCCGCTACGACCGCATCGTCGTCGTAGACGCCGGCCGCATCGTCGAAGACGGCTCCCTGGACGAACTCCTGGCCGCCCGCGGCCCGCTGCGCGCACTCTGGGACCTGCAAGCCGGCCACGACCGCCGCAGCGTCCAGGACGGCATCCACCCGGTGCCCGCCACCGCCTGACCGAACCTTCACCCACTAATCCAGGAGCACCAATGGAACTCGTCCGCCCTCCGGAAGATCCGACCGTCCCCCGCCGCCTGCGCCGCGCCAGCTTCCTGCTGGGCTTCGCCATGGGCGGCTTCTTCGACGGCATCCTGCTGCACCAGATCCTGCAATGGCATCACCTGCTCTCCAACATACAGGTTGGCCCGCTCGGCAGCCTGAGCGCCCAGGTCGCCGCCGACGGCATCTTCCACGCCATCATGTACGTCATCGCAGCCGCGGGCTTGATCGAGCTATATCGCGCCCGCTCCGCCGCCACGACCGGCCCCGCGCTCCGTCCACGATGGGGCCACTTCTGGATCGGCTTCGGCGTCTGGCACATCATCGACGCCCTGCTCTCGCACTGGATCACGGGAATCCATCGCATCAAGATGGACGCGGAGGATCCGCTGGTGTGGGACTTGGCCTGGTTTGTCGTATTTGGCTTGGTGCCCCTGGCGTACGGCTGGCGCACGCGCAATCATCGCCGTCCACCGCCCACAGGACGCACGGGCAAGACGTTTGCCAGCTTGTTGGTTGCAGGCGTACTGGCCGGCGGCCTTATGAACCTTTTTCCCTTGCGCGCGGACGCCGACACCACCGTCATCGCGCTGCGGCCCGGCGCATCGCCCGGGGCGATGTTTCAGGCGCTGGCGGATACCGATGCGCGGGTCGTATGGTCGGATTCGCAGGGATCGGTGTGGGTGATGACCGCGATCCCGATGGCAGAGAAGCTGCGGTTATTTGCGGCCGGCGCAATGTACGTCAGCGGCTCGGTGGCACCGGCCGGTTGTTCGGCGTGGCTGAAGGCAGGCATCACGAGTTGACGTGCGCTTTCCTGCGCCGCCGTCAGACACCCAGCAAAACGATCTGCGGTTCGGAGAACAGCGCACGCCGCAAGCGCGAAGCGTCATCCCCAAACGCAAGACACCGCGTAAGTCCCACCAGGCCGCCCGCGCGGCCGTCGTGTGACGGGCCCCGCAAACCGCTCCATACCCAAATGACGCAGCCAGGAACCTAAAGAACGCCACCCACCCCAGCGCCCGTCAAGCTCAAGCCACCGGAGCCCGGCGTGGCGTCGGCCTGGGGCGCGCGGGGCGTGTAGATGCGCCCGAGGGAATCGGAAGGCAGTCGCCGCAGGCGACAACGACGATGACGAAGGGGAAGTCCGGAGCGAAGGCTCCGGACCGCAATCGTAGCCCCGCGCGCCCCAGGCCGACGACGCGCCGGGCGTCAAAAGAACCCTGCCCGCCACCAAACCCCACCAGCCAACCACCTCACCGCCGCGACCGCAGCAACCAGCAAGCCGCCCCACCAATCACGACGGCAGCGGCAACGAGCGAAGTACTAGGCTGATTAACCGCCATCTTGGTGTACATACTCCGACGGCCAACCTGCTGCTCGGCGGAATGCGACCCGCCGCCTTCATACAGCGAGTCAGATCCCCCGTCAGCCACCGCGCCACCGCGCTGCTGCCGAAACAGCCATCCAGCCATACGGTCCACCAGCCCCGGCATATTCTGACCCAGCGTAGAAATAGCCCGCGACGCGCTCCCCACGTACAAATCCCGCGTCGGATGCTCCGCCGCGTGCAGAATCGCATCAGCCACCGCCTCCGGCGCGTAAACCGGCGCTGGGAGACTAGGCTGAACGTCCATATAGTTGCGCGCGTGCGAAGTAAACCCTGTAGCAATCGAAGCCGGCTTGATCAGCGTCACCGACACCGGCGCCCCTTCTTCACGAAGCTCCATCCGCAACGCATCCGTAAACCCCTTCACCGCATGCTTAGCCGCCGAATACGCCCCCTGCAGCGGCACAGCCCGATCCGACACCTCGCTGCCCACATTGATCAACGCACCGCCACTTGCCTTCATGTGCCGCACCGCCACCATAGACCCGTATACCACGCCCCAGTAATCCGTATCGAACAGCTTGCGCTGGTCCTCAACCGGCACCGACTCCAGCGTTCCAAAGATCGAAACGCCCGCGTTGTTCACCCACGTATCAACCCGCCCATAACTATCAATCGCGCGTTCCAGAATACGATCGTGATCGTCCTGCACACCCACGTCCGCAACCACGCTGATCGCCGATCCGCCGCCGCGCACGATATCGTTCAGCACGCTGTTCAGCCCGTTTTCCTGGCGTCCCACCAGCACCACCTTCGCCCCGCGTTCAGCCGCCATCTTCGCTGTCGCCGCGCCGATGCCGCTGCTCGCGCCCGTAATCACCATCACCTGCTCACGTAGCGGTTTCAGTTTCAATTTCATTGAGTGCTCCCGGTTGCCAACGCGAAAACCGCGCTGCGGATCGGGCCAGCAATCCCCATTCCTGAAGCGTGCCCCAAACGCCACCCCGTCCGCGTCCGCTCCCTCCGCGCCACGCCGCTCCCGCGCCCGCCACGCCAGCGATCCCAACGCCATCCCGAGTCCGAACGCCCCGTAGACCAACACCAGCGCCAACGTGCTCAACCGATGTTCGAATCCCGGGGTCAGGCGCTGCGGCGTCGCGCGATAGTCAACCAGGCACGCGATCGCCGCCGCCGTCAGCCCCGCCGCCACTGCCGGCCCCGTACGATAAGTCGCCGGCATCCCCTGCGTGCCCCGCGCATGCAGCACCCCCCAGAACACCGCCGCCGAATGGTGAATCGCATAGCCGGTTGCCGTATGCCGCCACGTCGGCGCATCGGCGTGCAGCGCCGGTCGTCCCCATATCCAGTGGCTGGTCGAATTGGTGGGCGCCGTCCAACTGTCGGCCTCCTTGCGGCCCGCAACCGCCAACACCAGCGTCGACAGCACACTGGCGGCGGATCCACTGATTGCGCCCTCGCGCAACGCCGTGAGCCATGGGTTCATGAGCATTCCTTGTGATAGTCGACGGGCACGGAGCTTGCGGCGCCCGACATCGCAACGGCGGCGCGGCATTCCCGCAACCGCCAGGGAGAATCGGCTTGAGAATCTTGTTGACGGGGGCAAGCGGTTTTATCGGCGGCAGTCTTGCGCGCGCCTTGCTGGCCGAGGGACACACCCTTGTGTGCCCCGTGCGCCGCATGCCAACCGGCAACGCCATGCCCGACGCAACTTTCGTACCCATGGAGTTCGGCAACGCCCAGTCCGAGGACGACTGGATGCCGCTGCTTAAAGACGTCAACGCCGTCATCAACACCGCCGGCATCTTTCGCGAGCGACAGGCCGGGGACTTTGCCGCCGTGCATGTGCGCGCGCCACAGGCTCTGTTCCGCGCCGCCCAGCGGCAGAACGTCCGATGCGTGATCCAGTTCTCGGCACTGGGTTCCGATGAAAACGCCGCCAGTGACTTTCACCTCAGCAAGCGTGCAGCCGACGACGCCCTGCGCCTGACCAACCTGCCCGCTGCGATCATCCAGCCGTCCCTGGTTTACGGACCCGGCGGCGCCAGCGCCTCGCTCTTTAACCGGCTTGCCGTACTGCCTGCGGTGCCGCTGCCCGGCGGCGGGCCGCAGGCCGTGCAACCCGTGCATCTGGACGACGTCATCGACGGCGTGCTCGCTCTGTTGCGCTCGCCGCCACAAGCGCCCGTCACCATTGCGTTCTGCGGGCCTGCGCCCATCACCGTGCGCGATTACCTTGCCGCGCTGCGCCGCGCATTGGGCGTTGACTCGCGTCAACGCGTCATCGCCATCCCCTTGCGCCTGGCCACGGGCCTCGCCACCGCTGCGGCGATGCTGCCCGGCAGCCTGATCGACCCCACGGCCTTGTCGATGCTCGAACGCGGCAACACCGCCGACCCCGCCCCTTTCTCCGCGTTGCTCAACCGTCCCCCGCGCGCGCCCGGCCGCTTCATCACGCCGCCCACCCGCGACGGCCTGCGCGCAAGCGCGCTACTGGACATCACGCTGCCGCTCTTGCGGTTCAGCATCGCACTGGTGTGGCTGTGGACCGCCGCCGTCTCCTTCGGTCTGTATCCGGTCGCCGCCAGTCTCGACCTGCTGCATCGAACCGGCGTGCCCGCAGTCCTTGCGCCCATGGCGCTCTACGGCGCGGCAACGCTCGACCTGAGCTTCGGCGTATTGACCCTGCTATTACGCGGCCGCGCCCGGCAATGGTTGTGGGTTGCACAGGCCGTGCTTATCGCGGGCTACACCGCGATCATCACCATTCGGCTGCCCGAGTTCTGGATGCACCCATTCGGACCGTTGTCGAAAAATTTACCGATGCTGGCAGCGTTGGTGCTCCTGTATTTGCATGAACCCGTCACGCCCAGGAAACGCGAATGGAATACCTGATCTTCAAGCTGATCCACGTGCTCTCGTCGACGCTGCTTTTCGGCACCGGCATCGGCTCCGCGTTCTACCTGCTGTGCGTCGTGCTGCGCAGGGACGTCCACGTAATCGCCGTCGTAGGACGCCTGGTGGTCGTGGCCGACTGGCTCTTCACCGCGACAACCGCCGTGCTGCAGCCGCTCACCGGCCTGTATCTGGTTCACCTCATGCAGATGCCGCTATCCACGCCGTGGATCGCGTGGTCGCTGGGGCTGTATGCCGTCGCCATCGCGTGCTGGTTGCCCGTGGTGCGTTTGCAGATGCTGATGCGTGATGCCGCGGCGGCGGCGGACCATGCAGGAACTCCGTTGCCCGCAGCGTTCTGGCGCTGGTTTGGCTGGTGGGTCGCGCTGGGCGCAATCGCCTTCGTGGCATTTCTGGCGATCTTTTATCTGATGATCTTCAAGCAAGCGTGATCGTGAAAGAACCAGGCCGTCAGGAACATTTGTTGCGGCATCGGTTCGCTGTCCGCCGCACACGGGGCGACACATTCAGGAGAACGCTATGGAAAGTGATACCAGTAAAGCGGCCGAGCATCTGTTGGATTGGCTGCGTGACGCGCACGCCATGGAAGAGCAAGCCGAAACCATGCTGACGAGCCTGGCGGGCCGCATCGAGACCTATCCCGAGGTCAAGCAGCGGATCGAGCGTCACATTGTCGAAACGCGCGAACAGCAACGCCTGGTGCGCGGTTGCATCGAGCGGCTGGGCGGGGACACGTCGATGTTCAAGGACCTGACCGGCAAGATGATGGCGACGTTCCAGGGATTTTCTGGCGTCTTTGCCAGCGACGAGATCATGAAGGGCGCGATGTTCAGCTACGCCTTCGAGAATCTTGAGATCGCCGCATACAGCCAGTTGGTCGAAGCCGCCAAGTTCGTCGGCGATGCGGAAACGGCCGCGGTCTGCGAACGCATCCTGCAGGAAGAGCGCGCCATGGCGCAGTGGATCGAACACAACACACCGGGCCTCATGCGCCAGTTCCTCATGCGGGCAGATGACCCGGACAGCCAGGCGAAGCGCTGAATCTACAACCCGCGCGTAATGCCTTCACGGCTGCCGCGCAACACGCATCCCGGTGGAGCGCCGGGTATCAGGAGAACGTTATGTTTGCACACAACAAGCGACTGCAATACACGGTACGTGTCAGCGAGACCAACCCTGGTCTTGCCAACCTGTTGCTGGAACAGTTTGGCGGCCCGCAGGGCGAACTGGCGGCGGCCTGTCGCTATTTCACGCAGGCGCTGGCCGAAGACGATCCGGGCCGCAAGGACATGCTGCTCGACATCGCCACGGAAGAACTGAGCCATCTGGAAGTCATCGGCACGCTCGTCGCCATGCTGAACAAGGGCGCCAAGGGCGTGCTGGCCGAAGCCACGGTATCCGAAGCCGAGATCTACCGGCGTCTGAACGGCCCCGGCAATGACTCGCACGTCACGCAGGTGCTGTATGGCGGCGGTCCCGCCCTGGTCAATTCCGGCGGCCAGCTCTGGACGGCCGGCTACATCGACACCATCGGCGATCCGTCCGCCGACCTGCGGTCGAACATCGCCGCGGAGGCGCGCGCCAAGATCATCTATGAGCGCCTCATCAATGCCACCGATGATCCCGGCGTCAAGGATGCCCTGGGCTTCCTGATGACCCGCGAAGTGTCGCACCAGCGCTCCTTCGAAAAGGCGTTGTACTCGATGGAGCCGAATTTCCCGCCCGGAAAGCTGCCCGGCGACCCGCGCTTTGCCTCGGTGTACTTCAACATGTCGCAGGGCGAAGGCGACACGCGCGGCCCGTGGAACAGCGACGCCAACTTCGAGTACATCTCGGACCGCGAAGAACAGGGTGCCATCGACGGCGACGGCATGCCCAATGTGAACCTGACCGAAGACGAAGTGCTGGCGCTGCAGGCCATGGCGGCCCGCACGGCGTCCGACCCGAGCAGCGACCCGGTGACAGGTACGGAGCTCGGTCAGGTGAATGCGGCCGACGAATTGAAGCAGCCGTGACGCGACGCGCCGCAGCCCGGCGCATCCCCTGCCCGCCCCGCCCTTTCGGCCGGGCGGGCTTTCATTTTTTGCGGTCGGGCGGCTGACCTTCTCCGGACCGGTTGTCCACGGGCGGCGCATCCGGCGTGGCGCGGCCCGGGTCCCATACATCCGCGGGGTCCATTCCCGGCGGAAACTGGCGCCCCGCGCCAGTGCGGTTCGGATCGGCCGGGCGGTCCGACAGTGTGCGCTCGCCGGGCGGCACCGGCTTGCGGTCCGCGTCGGCGGGGTCGTCCTGGTGGGAATGGGGCTTGGTGCTCATGGCGCATCTCCTTGAGGTGGAAACGTCCGGGCCAGCAAGCCCTGTGCCGCGGCCCTGGCGGCCAGGCTTCAGGGAAGCTGCTGCGCCACCGCTTGGGCTTGCAAGGCGGGCATCCGCCCCTCTCGCCGCGCCCGGTCCCGGTCAGCGCAGAAGTACGCCACCGTGCGCGCGATGCCATCGACCGGGTGCACGCGGGGCGACCATCCCAGGCTGCGCTGCGCCAGCGAGATGTCCGGGCAGCGGTGGGTCGGATCATCCACCGGCAACGCGCGATGCACGACAGGCACGCGCGATCCGGTCAGCTCTCGCACCATGTCGGCCATTTCCAGCATCGTCAGTTCCACCGGGTTACCCAGATTCACGGGTGTGGCGACGTTGTCGGCGCTTTCCATCAGGCGCACCAGCCCATCGATCAGGTCGTCCACGTAACAGAACGAGCGCGTCTGCGTCCCGTCCCCGTACACGGTGAGCGGCTGGCCGGCCAGCGCCTGCACGATGAAGTTGGACACGACCCGGCCGTCGTCGGGCGACATATGCGGACCATAGGTGTTGAAGATGCGCGCGATCTTGACGACCACGCCTTCGTGATGGGCGTATTCCATGAATATCGTCTCGGCGCAGCGCTTGCCTTCGTCATAACAGGAGCGCGGGCCGACGGGATTGACGTGGCCCCAGTATCCCTCGCACTGCGGATGCTCGAGCGGATCGCCGTAGACCTCGCTGGTGGATGCCTGCAACACGCGCGCACCGGTGCGCCGCGCCAGTTCCAGCAGCTGCATCGCGCCCAGGACGCAGGTGCGCAGCGTCTTCAGCGGATCGGCCTGGTAATGCACGGGCGACGCGGGGCACGCCAGGTTGTAGATCCGGTCCACCTCCATGTCGCCCAGCGGGTCCACCACGTCATGCCGGATGACCGTGAAGCGCGGATGCGACGCAAGCGCCGCAACGTTGCAGGCCCTGCCGGTCTGGAAGTTGTCCACGCAGACCACCTGCCAACCGTCGTTCAGCAGCCGCGCGCAGAGATTCGATCCGAGGAAGCCGGCGCCGCCGGCCACCAGCGCGCGGCCAGTACGGGGAATTGCATCCATCATGCCGTCTCCATCAACGTCTCGAATACGTCCACCCAATCCGACACGAACCGATCCATGCCGAATCGCTGCAGCGCCATTTCACGTCCGGCCGCGCCCCACGCGCGGGCAAGCTCCGGCTCGGCCAGCAGTTGGCGGCCTACCTCCACCAGCTGGTCCAGCCGGTTGTCGACGTAGCCGTTCTCGCCGTTGCGGATCAGCACGGGCAGCTCCGTGCCGCCAAACCCCACGACGGGAACGCCGCAGAGCATGGCCTCGATCAGCGACAAGCCCAGGCTCGCGTAGCGGATAGGGCTGAAAAAGTATCGGTAGCGCGCCATGAACGCCGCCACCTCCATGTTGGGCACCTCGCCCAGCCCGCCCAGCTTCTCGGACTCCATGCCGATCAGATCCAGCGGTGTGTGCGCGCGCACATGCTCGAACACGTCGACCCCGATGCGGCGGCCGCGGCGGCCCAGATGGTTCACCACGGCAATGCCCTTCTCGAAGCTGCCGTCATAGGACACCGACGGCACGGGCACACCATGCTCCACCACGCGGCTGGGCATGTCCCCGCAATCCCACATCACGGCGTTGTACGGCGTCACGTGCACGATCATGCCCTTGTCGTGGCGGAACACGTGGCGCGTTTCCGTGGGATGCGGCATGGGGGGATCGTGCTCCAGGTACGCGGACGGCAAGGCGCGCTGCGCGTCGCTGAGCAGCAGCCGCGCGTCCTCCAGATTCTGGCGGGACTGGTACAGCACGCAATCGAACTGCATGTCACGCAGCGCATAGGCGGACACCTGCGTCAGACCCGGTCCCCAGGGGATGCTGCTGCCCAGCGCCCCGTAATGCGGCACGCGGCCCGGCAATCCGGGCACGATGAAATCATGGGGCGCCTGGCTCAGCGCATACAGATAATTACCATGGACGTGCCACGTCAGGATGCGCAGGCGGCGCTGCGGGCGGGCGGCGGGCGTCATTGTCTTCCCCTTGCTAGCTGGCGGTTCACTTCGCGGAGCACCTGGGGAACCGTCACGGCCAATGCGCACGGGTGGCCAATGGGACAGTGCTCATGCGCGCAGGGCCGGCAAGGCGCATCGCCGGCAAGCACGACATGCAGATCGCGGTTGGTCGGCGCCCAGCGCCGCGCGTCGCTGCCGCTGGCGATGACGACGCTGGGCGCGCGCACGGCCGCCGCAATGTGCGAGATGCCGGTGTCGTTGCAGAGCAGCAGCCGGCTCGCCTGCACCAGCGAAGCCAGGCTGCCCAGCGTGGTTTTGCCGCACAGGTCGGGCAGGTTGCGCCCCGACAGGCGCCGCACGTCGGCCGTGAGCGGCCGTTCCGCGGCGGTGCCGGTCAGCGCCACCTGCCAGCCCTGCAGCAAGAGCGCGGTGGCCATCCGCGCATAGCGCTCCAGTGGCCATCGCCGCGACGGCAGGCGCGCCCCGACATGCATCAGCACCAGGCGCGTTGGATCAAGCGAGTGCTCGCGCAGCAGATCGGCGGCGGCTTGCTGGTCGTCTTCCGAACAAGGTAACTCCAGCGCGTCGTCCTCCGCAGGCAGCCCCAGATGCCGCAGCAACGCCAGGTAGCGATGCGGCTCGGGAAGCTCGTCCGGCCAGGGCAGCCACTGTCCAGGAACGCCCTGATCGGCCTGCGCGACGAAGCCGCCGCACCGCCTGGCGCCCAGTTGTCCCACGATGGGATTGCTCTGCCCGCCGCTGCCGTGCATCTGCAGCGCCACATCAAACTGCGCGCCGCGCACGCGGGTGTAAAACCCAGGCAGTTCGTCTTCGCGGGCAGCCTGCTCGGGAAACGCTTCCACGCCCGGAAACTCGATCAGCTCGTCCACGTAGGCGCGAAAGCGGCTGACGAACTCCCGTGCGTTCGGCAGGCCGATCAGCGCAATGTGGGCCTCCGGAAACGCCTGGCGCAGCGCACGCAGCGCGGGCACTGCGCAGAGCATGTCACCCAGTTGCAACGCCCGGAAGACCGCGATGCTCGCGGGTGCGGGCGACGATGCAAGCAGCGGGGCGTTCATGCGGCGCTCCTGCCAAAGCGCAGCAGACCCACCGTGCGCCAGAAGATGGACAAGAGCGGGATGCACACCGACGTGATCGCCAGATCGATCACATTGCGCGCCGTCCGGCTGGTTCCGCGCAGCCGCCGCATGAAAAAGTGCGCCGTCAACGCAGCCCAGACGCCCGCAGCCGGTATCGCTGCCGTCGAATGACCCGTGGCGAAGAGGCCCACAGCCAGCACGAACGCGCCGGTCACGCTCAGGTAGAAGCGCGGGCCGTGGCGGCGGATGCGCTCCTGATACAGCGCGGGGTACTTGCGCCGCAGCAGCATGTCGAACATGACCTTCTTCTGCATGCCCAGCCCCGCCGCGAAGCGCACGGGCCGCACCGGGTGCACCACCCGCGCGCGCTCGCACCGCGCAATACGAAACCCCGAGTCCAGCAACGCAAACTGCAAGTCGGAATCCTCGCGCCACGCCATCGTGTAGCGCGTGTCGAATCCGCCGACCGCCAGCAACGCCGAGCGCCGCACGAAGCAGTTCGCGGTAATGAACTCGGCGCGCGTCAGCCCCGACGCGTCGCGCTCGTAGTCGCTGGGCGGGTCGGGGATGGGCATTTCCGTGACCCCGGTCACCGCGGCCACATCCGGCGCGAACCCGCGCAATCCCTGCGCCAGCCAGTCCGGACGGGGAATGGTGTCGTCGTCCGTAAAGGCGATGATCTCGGCCTTGGCGCTGCGCCAGCCAAGGTTGCGCGCGCCGGAGGGGCCGCGGGTGCCGGTTACGGCCAGATAGCGCAGCGCGGGCGCACCCTCGCGACCACGCGGAAACTCCTCGACCTGACGGCGCGTGGCCTCGCTGGCCGCATCGTCACACACCAGGATCTCGTAACGCGCGCGAAACTGCTGCCGAACCAACGCGTCCAGGCACCGCGCCAGCAGGTCGGGCCGCTGGTACGTCGGCACCACCACCGACACGGCGATCGTTTCTCCCGGGGCCGTCATCGCGGCTTCTCGACGAGGTAGGAGCCAATCACCAGCGCATCCAGGGGCGACGTCCAGAAGCACTCAATCGCATCGCGCGGCGTGCACACCACCGGTTCGCCCCGCGTGTTGAACGAGGTGTTGACCAGCACCGGCACCCCGGTCAGCTTCTCGAAGGCGGCCAGCAGGTCGTAGTAGCGTTCGTTCTGGTCGCGACGCACGGTCTGCACGCGCGCCGTCCCGTCAATGTGCCGCACGGCCGGGATCTGCCTGGCACGGTGCGGCAGCACGTCATAGACGAACAGCATGAACGGCGCGCAGATCGACGCCGCACCGCGGCCGTCAAACCACTGGGCCGCGCGCTCTTCCATCACCACGGGCGCCACCGGACGGAAGTCTTCGCGGTCCTTCAGGCCGTTCAGGCGGGCCTGCATCGCACTGTCGCGCGGCGACGCCAGGATCGAACGGGCGCCGAGCGCGCGCGGGCCGAACTCCATGCGCCCCTGGAACCAGCCCAGCACTTTCTCATCGGCGAGCAGCGCCGCAGCCTCGCCGGCCACGTCGTCCAGCCGGCGATAAGTCAGATGCGATTTGTCCAGGAAGCGTTCGATCTCGTCATCCGAGTACGACGGCCCCAGATACGCATGCTCCATCGTCCACGCGCGCTTGCCGCCGCGCCGGTGGTAGTCCACGTACAGCGCCGCGCCCAGCGACGTGCCCGCGTCGCCCGCGGCCGGCTGCACCCACACCTCGTCAAAGGGGCCATCCCGCGCGATGCGCGCATTCATTACGCAATTGAGCGCCACGCCGCCCGCCATGCACAGGCTCTTGGCGCCGGTCGTCTCGTACAGCCACTGCGCCATGTGCAGCGCAGTTTCTTCCAGCACGTATTGCAGCGAGCTGGCCACGTTCTTGTGGCGGTCCTCGAACGGCGCGCCGCGCCGCCTTGGCGGGCCGAATCGCTCGGTCAGGCGGGCCGGCTGCAACGAGTACCCGCCCTCTTCTTCCAGGCGAAGGATTTCTCGGAATTCCTTGCGGTACTCGGGCTTGCCGAACGAAGCCAGCGCCATCACCTTGTACTCGTCCGACGAATGCAGAAAGCCCAACCAGGTCGTGACCTCTTCGTACAGCAGGCCCAGCGAATGCGGCAGGTCGATCTGTTTGAGCCGCGCGTACTCGCCGCCCGAAAAGTGGCCGTAGCTGGTCGTCGTGCGCTCGCCGCGGCCATCCATGGTCAGCACCGCGCACTCCGCGCACGGCGCCGCCAGAAAGGCGCTGCTTTCGTGCGACAGGTGATGGTCCAGGTAGATCCAGCGGTCCATGATGTGCTGCAGCGTCAGATCGTCAAAGCGCGGCGACTTCAGGTGCAGCGGGGCCCCGTCAAGCAACTGGCGCGGCGCGTTCACCAAGTACGACAGAAACAGGGGATCCCACGGCGACGCGCCTTCTGCGCCGGCGCCGGCGCGCGAGGGCTCCAGCGGCAGCACGATCTCCTGCGGCAGCGCCGCGCCGTTGGCCAGCAGCGACGGGTCATACGAGTACACGATGTGATCCACGTCGCGCAGCCGGATGCCCGCTTCCGACAGGCAGTAGTCAATCGCGTAGTACGGCAGTTGCCACGTCGTGAACGGGACCGGCCGCTTGCCGTGCTTGACGCGGGTGAAGCGCTCTTCCTCGGCCGCCGCCACCACCACGCCGTCGCGAACCAGCGTGGCGGAGCAGTCGTGATAAGCCGCATTGATGCCTAGCGTGAACATGAAATCTTCTCCTTGACGGCGCGCGGGCCCGTCTGAAACCTGCGGCTTTGCCCCAGCAATTCCCGGGCCGCAAACGCGACACGCTCGGGGCTGACGCCGGACAGGCACGCTTGGTGTCCCTCCGGACAAACGCTGCGGTAGCAGTATTTGCACGGCACATCGTTGTTGAGCACCCGAGCGTCGGTGCGCCAGGGCGTATGCTGCGGATTGGTCAAGGCGTACAGGTCCACGATCGGTGCGCCCACTGCCGCGGCGATATGCGCCGGGCCGCTGTTGTTGCAGATGACCACGGCCGCGCCCTCAAGCGCCGCGCCCAATTCGCCGAGGGTCAGGCCGTCGGACAGGTCGATCAGTCCGGGCAACAGACGCCGCCCGCTGGCCAACGCCGCAGCCAGCGCCGGGTCCTCGTGTCCGCCCAGCAGCAGAATGCGGCGGCCATCGCCGCGCAGGTCGATCAGCGCCTGGACCATCAGTTCGGCCGGATAGCGGCGCGACGATGCGGTGGCGCCCGCGTGGACGCAGATCCAGCCATCGGTTTCGGTCACACCCGCGTGGTGCAGCTTTTCACGCAGCGACGCGCGGTCGGCCTCGCGCACCCGGAACGACAGCCCATCATCGTCACTGCGCGCGCCCACGGTGGCCACAAGATCAAGCTGGCGCTGCACCTCGTGACGGATGCCGTCCCGCGGCTCGACGTCGCGCACCCAGTCGGTGATGAGCCGGTATGGGTTTTCGCGGCAATGCGCCAGCACGCGCGGCACGCCCGCCAGATGGCACAGCAGCGCCGCCGGCAACGGACTCTGGCTGAAGGTCGTGAAGATCACGGCCGCGTCCGGCCGCAGCGCGCGCAACCGGCCGATGGCGTCGACGTCTTGATCCCGCCCCTGCGATCCGTTCTTCACCCACGCGGCGTCGTACGCCATGACGGTGTCCACCTCCGGCATGAAGGGCGCCAGGCGCGCGCCAGACGGCGACGTCAGCAGCGTGATCCGGTGCGCGCCCGCTTGCCGCAGCGCACGCATCGCCGGCGTGCACATCAGCACGTCGCCCATGTTGTCCAGCCGCATGCAGAGCACGTGCGCGTCACGCGGCCACGCCGGATCGGAATTCATGATTGCGCTCCCGGCCTCAGCGTCGCGCCGGCCGTGACGATCTGCGCCGCTGCGTCGAGGTCCGGGGCGCGGCAGGTCGGCTCGCGGTGCGGGCCGGTGCGCCATTCGGTTTCATTGCCCACGTCCAGCAGGATGGTGCGGCAGCCGGCGCGATTGCCGGCCTCTACATCGTCCAGGATGTCGCCGATGAACCAGGACGCGGGCAGATCCAGTTCCAATTCCTGTGCGGCCCGCAGCAGCAGCCCGGGCTGAGGCTTGCGGCAGTCGCACGCAATCGCATAGGCCTCGACCACGCCCTCGGGATGGTGAGGACACCAGTAGAAGCCGTCCAGATGCGCGCCAGCTGCATGAAACATGGCGGCAAGCTTGACGCTGACGGCGTTGAGCGCGTCGGCGGCGAACAGCCCGCGCGCGACGCCCGGCTGGTTGCTGATCACCACCAGACTCAGGTCCGTCTGCGCCAGCCGCGACAGCCCGGTCAGCGCCATCGGCGCGTAAGCCATGCGCTCGGGCTCGACGTTATAGGGCACGTCCGCCAGGACGGTCCCGTCTTTGTCGAGGAACACGGCCGGCCTCAAGGCCATGACGTTTCCTTCATCGGCAGCACCATGACTTCCGGCACCACGGTTTCCGGCGGTTGGGTCAGCACAAAGCGCACCGCGCGCGCGACGTTGGCCGGGTCCTGCAGCGTGCCCGTGTCGATATCCGGAAACCGATCCAGCAGAAACGGCGTGCGCATGCCGCCCGCAATGACCGCGCTGACCTTGATGCCCATGCCGCGCAGTTCGGCGTGCAACGCATGCGACAAGCCCATCAGCCCCCACTTGCTGGCATGGTAGGCACTGGCATTGGGCCAGGCGCGCCGCGCCGCGGTGGACGCCACGTTGACGATATGACCGCCGGGGCTTAGCCGGTTCTTGCCCAGCTTGGCCATCAAAAATGGCCCCGTCAGATTGGTGCGAAGCACACGCTCCCAGACATCCGCGTCGAGCTGATCGATGGGCGCCGTCACATCGACGCCCGCGCTATTCACGATGGCGTCCAGCTTGCCGAATTGCCGCACGACGGCGTCCATGCACTCGGCCACGTCAGCCGCCACGCCAACGTCCATGACGCAGGCCATGACGTCGGCGCCGCCTTCCTTGAGCTTGCTTGCGACCGAGTGCGCGCGCTGCTCGTCGATATCACTGACCGCGACGCGCGCGCCTTCCGCTGCAAGCTGCTCGCAAAGCGCCGCCCCCAGCCCGCTGCCGCCGCCGGTCACAAGGATTACCCGCCCGTCCAGGCTCTCGAATTCGTGCATGGTTCCGCTCCTTTAAGCCGCGATGCGCGCGGCGATCCGATCTTCCCGAGGCGCATCGGCCACCATGCGTCCATAGACGGACAGCAGGTCCTGACCCACGCGCTTCCACGTATAGAGGCGACGCGCGCGCATGCGCCCCGCCTCGCCCATCCGTTCGCACAACGTTCGATCCGCCGCCAGTTCGGCGAGTCTGTCCGCCAGGCTGTCGGGATCCTTGGGGGGCACGAGAAACCCTGTTTTTCCATGCACGACGGTGCTGCGGATTCCGCCGGTGTCCGCGCCGATGACGGGTCTGCCGCAGGCCATGGCCTCGACCGGTGTGATGCCGAAAGGCTCATACCAGGGTGTCGTCACGAACACGTCGCTGGCGCAGTAGTAGGCGCCCAACGCCTCACGTCCACGCCGCCCCGCGAATTCGACCCACTCGGCCACGCCCTCCTGCTCGGCAACGGCCCGCAGGCGGCCGATCTCCGGCGTGGCCTGCACGTTCGCATCCTCGGTATTGCCGCCCACCACGCACAACCGTGCTTCGACGCCATGCCGCTGGCGCAAGCGCGCCAGCGCCCGGATGACGTTGTCGACGCCTTTGCGCGGCACCATGCGACCAAGCTGCAGCACGGTGAACACGTCGTCGTTCCACCCCAGCGCCCGCCGCGCCGCCGCCATCGGCTGCGGCGTCATTTCGGCGGCGTCATAGCCGCAAGGCACGATGTCGATACGGCGCGGATCCGCGCCATACAGTTCGATGAGGTCGCGCCGGTCCTGCGGGCATTCCGCGATGAGGCGATCCGCGCGCCGCGCGATGTCGTCTTCGATCTCGAAACGTGAATCCGGGAACAGGTCTGCGCCCTGCTGATACTGCCTGCGCACCTTGCCCAGCGCGTGGAACGTCACGGCAAGCGGCACGCCATGGTGTTGCGAGACCGGCAGGGCCGCCATGGCCGACATGAAGAAATTCGCGTGAATGACGTCATAGCCCGTCCGCTGCCGGCTGAAGTGACGCATCAGGTAGGCAGAGAATTCATCCATGTACGGAAGCATCTGTTCCTTTGGAAGAAAGCTCGCGGGTCCCGCAGGAACGTGGATGACCTTGACGCCGCGCATCCACCGGAACTCGGCTTCCAGCGCCGCGTTGTCCCTGCGCGTAAAGACATCGACCTCCATGCCTGCGCGGGCAAGCTCGCGCGCCACATGCGCGACATACACGTTCTGTCCGCCGCTATCCACGCTGCCCGCCAGCGCCAGTGGCGAGGCGTGTTCGCTGATGATGGCAATCTTCTTCATGAGGGCAACTCCGTTCGTCGAGCGGGTGCCCGGCATACACATCGTCGAGAGCAAGTGGTGTGCCGAGACGCTGCTACCAGAACGCATGCGGAACAGCGGTTCTATCCGGCACTTCTTACAAGCACGCGTAAGAACTGCCGAGGACGCGCTGTCAACTGGTCTCGCGCCGGGTTTGCACACGCGTGGCGGGCAACAACGCACCGACTGTTGCCAGCAGTTCGTTCGGATCGACAGGCTTGGACAAGTGCACCTGAAAGCCGGCCAGCAGCGTGCGCAGGCGGTACTCCTGGCTGACATGGCCCGACAGTGCAATGGCGGGCAATCGATGCGACAGCGCCGCACCACGCTCCGCTTCCATCGCACGCACACGCGCCACGACTTCGTAGCCGTCCACGTCCCCCAGCGACAGATCGCAGATCAGCACCTGCGGCCATTGCGCCGCCGGCGCGGACGCGAACGCGGCGATCGCCTTGCCCCCGTCCCCAAACTCGGTCACCTGCGCGCCGTTTTCCTTCAGGATTTCGGCGACCATTTCGCGCGCCTCGGCCTGGTCGTCCACCAGCATGACGTGCGCGCCGGTTAGGTTCGGCAAGTCCACATCCACCCGCAGCGGCGTGGGCTCGACGGCGCGCACCGGGAAGTCGACGCAATAGCAAAGGCCGCCCGACGGCGCGGCCAGGCTGTGAAACGCGCCCCCCTGCCGCTGCGCGCGCACGGCAAGTTCTGCAGGATCCAGCGCGGCCGCCACGCGCAGCCCGTCGGTCGGGTTCACCAGGGGGGCATCATCTGCAATCGCCGGAGCGGCCTCGTGTTCCGTGCGGCCGTCGGTGACGGCAAGGCGTGCCAACGGCCCCTCGCGGCGCAGGCTGATCTCGATGCGCCCGCCCGGCGGCGTGACGGCAATCGCATGCAGGCACAAGTCCCACACCAACTGCTGCAACGCGCTGGGATCGCCCGTGATGCGCGCGGCCTCGTTGCCGATCAGCGTGTACACGTTCACACCCTTCTCCTGCGCCAGTTCGCGCGATCCGTCCAGCACACCCGCCACTACCGCCACCAGGTTGACCGGCTGCCGGGTGTCTCGGCCCATCGCTTCTTCCAGAGCCGATTGCTGGCGCTGCAACGTCCACATCTGCGCGTAGATGCCCTGCAACTTGAGCAGGTCTTCGTGGCGGCCCTGCTCGACCACTCTGCCGCGGTCAAGCACGATGATGTTGTCCGCATGCACGATGGTGGATAACCGGTGCGCAATGATCAGTGTCGTGCGGCCCCGCGACAGCCGCTCCAGTTCCGCCTGGATCGCGCGCTCGGTGCGCGTATCCAGCGCCGAGGTCGCCTCGTCGAACACCATGATCGTCGGATCCTTCAGGATCGCGCGCGCGATGCCCACGCGTTGGCGCTCGCCCCCCGAGAGCTTCACGCCGCGTTCGCCCACCGGCGTGTCATAGCCGCCGGGCAGGCTCTCGATGAACTCGTGGATGCGCGCGCCCCGCGCCGCCTGGACGATCTGATCGCGCGTGGCCTCGGGGCGGCTGTAGGCGATGTTGTAGGCGATGGTCTCGTTGAACAACATCGTGTCCTGCGGCACGATGCCCACCGACCGCCGCACGCTGCGCACGTTGACCGCACGCAGGTCCTGACCATTGATCAGCACCCGCCCCGCGTCGGGGTCATAGAAGCGCAATAGCAGCCGGCCCAGCGTTGACTTACCCGAGCCGCTGCCGCCCACCACGGCCAGCGTCGTGCCGGCCGGCACCGTCAGATCGACCCCCCACAGAATCTGCCGTCCCGGTTCATAGCCGAAGTCCACGCCTTCAAATCGCACCTCTCCCGGACCGGCTTGCAGCGAAGGCAGATTGTCGTCGTCCCCTGTTTCTGCCGGATAGCGCAACAGGTCGCAGACGCGCTCGGCGTTGACGAACGCTTCCTTGGCCTGCCGAAAGATGAGACCCAGCGTATTCAGGGGCAGACAGATCTGGATGATGTAGGCGTTGACGAGCACCAGATCACCCACGGTCATCTCGCGCCCCACGACCTGTTGCCCGGCAAGCAGCATCACAGACGCCACGCCGCACGCGATGATGCCGCTCTGCCCCACATGCAGACGCGACAGCGAGCGCTGGTTGCGTTCGCCAACACGCGTCCATTCGTTCAGCACGCGCGACAGCCGGTCTGCCTCCAGCCCTTCGTTGGCGTTGAGCTTGACGGCTTCGTAATTGAGCAGACTGTCGACCATCTGCCCGCTGGCGCGCGAATCCAGTTCGTTGAGCCGCCGTTGATACGCGACACGTTTGCGCACGAGCACCGTCGTGTAGGAAAAGTAGGCAATAAAGGTGACGGTCACGATCAGCGCGAACCAGACGCTGTAGCCCATCACCAGGATCAGCACCACCGATACGATTTCCACCAGCGTCGGCAGCAAGGTAAAGAGCGCGGTGCCCATCAAGAAACCCACGCCGGCCGTGCCGCGCTCCACGTCGCGCGCCAGCGCGCCGGTAGGCCGGCCGCCATGAAATCGGGCGCCCAGCTGTTGCAGCCGCGAGAACACGCTGACGGTGAAGTCGGCGACGGTGCGCAGGGCCACGCGCGCAAACACCACGTCGCGCAGTTCAGTGAACACCCCGCCGCCAAACCGCATGAGCGCGTAACCCAGCAGCAGGAACACCGGCAGCACCAGCGGTCCCGGCGCGCTGAACAGGTCGACGATGGCCTTCAGGACCGCCGGCACCGCCACCATCAACAGCTTGGCCGCGACCAGCAGCGCAATGGCGGCGGCAGTGCGGCCGCGGTATTTCCATAGTGCCCGCAGTATGGTCCGATTGACCTCCTTGCGGGAGAAATCACTGGTGCTGGTGTCCGGCTCGCTCATGGTGCACGCCCTCCTGCGAAGCCCGGCGGGCCAGCAATTGGCGTACCGGGCAGCCGGCCATGCCGACGTCAGCGCGCGCGCAACCGGTCGCGGCGGCCCTGCACCACCGCCTTGAACAGCGATGCCACGGCGGCGGCAAAAGCTTCATCGAACCAGGGGTTTGCGCCGCTGACCGCGACCACGATTCCGTCCAGGCACACGCTCCCCCAGACCTGGGTGTCCTTTGCCTGCAGCAGATGGGGTTTAAGCGCCATGACTTCGTGCGTGGCCAGTCCAGTGCGCCAGCTCACGCGCGCCTTGCCGCGCGCATAGGCGCCATAGTCCGCATCCCAGCCCGCGGGATCGCCGATGCTTTCTTCGTACAGGATCGCGTCCGCGAATTCGCTACTGCCCGGCTGCGCAAGCGGATTCATGACCACCACATGCAGAAAGCCGCTTTCACCGACGCTGCTGTTGGACAGTGCAGCATCCAGCATCGGCCGCGCGAGCTGCACGGCCTCTTGCGCGGCATCGCGCTCCCAATAGGCGGGCAAAGGGGTAGCTGGCATTGGGACTTCCTCCTGGTTGATGCGGCTAATGGACTCGAGCGGGGCGCACGCAGCAAACTGCATACCTGCACAAATCGCCGCTCCAGGCTCCGCGAGACCGGGCGGCACTTCGGAACGCCGCTTGCTGCATCGCGCACGTCAACGGCGGATGCTGCGATGCGTATTGACCACGCCCAGCCCGCATGCACCAATAGCCCGAACGGTGAACAGGAGGCTCACATGGCGAACCCAGCCTACAAGCGTGTCATGGAGGTGGTGGCAGCCGCCGCCGATGGCAGCACTTACCGAATCGACAGATACTGCTCGCAGCCCCAAGGCGACGCAAAGGCCAATTTCTATTGCTGCCTGCCCGACGGCCAGTTAGTCACCTGGGAGGGCGATGGACACTACAAACTGCCCGACGGCACGGTCGTCACGATGGTGGCATCGCGACTCTGCCAATAGCGTGCGGCGCAAGCGCGCCTGATGCAAACGCGCGGCTACATCCCGCGGATCAACAGACCCACGATGAACAGCACGGCCACGGCGCCAATCCAGACGGCCAGCATCAGCCAGGGTCCCCGGCCAGTCTTGGCGCCGCGCCGCGCCGGGCGGGCGCGGGTGGAAGTATCGTCAACAGGTTTCATGATGCGCTCCCAAATATTCGCGCCCGACCGGTGACGCGATGACGGCCCTGCACCACAAGGACACAGGGCCGCATTAGCATCGCTACCGGCTTCATGCAGGTTGCAATTACTTTGCCTTGCCTGCCTTGGCCGCGTCAGCGTTGGTCTGCTGCAGCGCCAGCATGCTCAGCTTCTCGTCGGTGGCCTTTTCTTCAGCCAACGTTTCCTTCAACAGCGTCAGCGCCTCGGTCTCGCCCAGTTGCTTGGCGAAGGTGCAAAGCGTGCCGTAGCTGGCGATCTCGTAATGCTCGACCTTCTGCGCCGCGGCGATGAGCGCAGCATCGCGCACCGGACCTTCTTCGACGTCTTCAATGACGTCCTTGCCTTCTTCCACCAGACCTTCCATGGCGGCGCATTTGATGCGCTTCAGGCGGAAGTCCGCACCTTCAACGATCTTGTCGATGCGTTCGATCTGCCCGCGCGTCTCTTCAAGATGCGCGGTAAAGGCCTCCGCCAAGGCGGGGTCAGTGGCGGCGCGGGCCATCTTCGGCAGCGCGCGGGTCAATTGCTTTTCGGCGCTGTAGACATCCGACAGCTCGTGAATAAACAGTTCCTTCAAAGTCTTCTGGCTCATGATCACTCCTGTATGCGGATCGAGGGTGGGAAGCGGGCCTTGCCCACGCGGTGTAGAGCAAGGCGCATGCCGGTGAACCTTGCGTCAATGGCGAACGGGCAGGCCCGCTTGAACAGCCGGGCGCCGATGCGGACACCGGCTCCGATGGACGCGATTACTTCTTGGCCGACACGCTTTGCTGCAAGGTCTTCGCCGCTTGCAGATGCTGCTGCAGGCTGGGCAGCGTTTCGATCGCAAACTGCTTGACCTCCGGATCCTTCACTTCCTTTGAGGCCTTCTCGAAAAGCTTGACGGCATCCTCGTGCGCGTCCACGCCGATCTCGTCGGCGTACGCCTTGTCGAATCCCTCATCACGCAGCCCCAAGGCCTTGAGCTTGGCCGTCTGCATCATGGAAGGATCCTTGGGCGGCTCAAATCCCTTGCTCTTGGCCAGGGCTTCGAGCTTCTGGGCTACCTTGGTGTGATCGTCGATCATCTTCTGCGCAAATTGCTTGACCTCGGCGTTCTGCGACTTCTCCAGCGCCATCTTGCTGCCGGCAACCTCAAGATGGCCGGACTCTGCCGCGTCGGTCAGGAAGCCGCGAGCTTCGCTGTCCAGCTTGTTTGTTGCAGCGGGCACCTGGCCGCCGGGCGTCGCCGCCGTCTGCGCGAGCGCAACCGAACTCAGGCTGAGGACAATTGCGGCGCCAAGCCCTGCTTTCAAAAGACGGTTTTTCATTCGGACCTCCAGTAGAAATTAAGTCGCCGGCTATCGGCCTGATGCCGCCCGGCGAACGAGAAACACTCAGCAATCGTCATGCCTGGCGACGCTGCGAGGCCGGCCGAACGGCCGGTGTTACGCGGCGGCATCCGACTCAGCCGAAATCGCCCTCACCCACTTGTATCGGGCCATCGGACGGAACCCACTGGGTGCGGTGCGCAAGCTCGCGCAGCGCGTCCGCCCCGCTTTCGAATGCACGCAACAATTCGGGCGCGGTGTCATCCGCGGCGCCAAACCGCCGCCGCAGCACGTCGCCCGATATCTCGAACTGCCGCGTCACGCCGGCCGTTTCCATCTCGAACACAATGGCATCGCCTTGCGCTTTCGCGTTGGTCGCTTTCGTGAATTTCATTCAATCCTCCTGCCTCGTGGTTGATGGAGGCGCGCCGCGCAACGACGCGCCGACAGGAAGGGCCAGCAAGTAATGTTCCTCTCTGGCCCACTGGATTGCGCAGGGCTTTCGCTCGGATGCCCTTCATCCCCGCGTCCAGCGCTCGAGCCAATCCACGCAGCGCTGCACCGCGTCGATGCGGTGGTCGGTCTTGCCGTTCTCGAAGAAGTGGTGATCCCCGTGAAGAACGCCTCGGCCTGCGATTTGGGACAGCGATTGTCCGCATCACCCTGCAGGATCAACGTCGGCGTGCGCACGGCTTCCACGCGCTCCAGCGGCGATAAGCGATGCATCAGATCGCGGCGTTCCCACGGTGCGCCGCCCATCGAGTACGCATCCGAGTAGTAGCCGCTATCCGACGTGCCGAAATGGTGTTCCAGCGAGGTGACGGGCGCGGACACCACCGCGGCCTTGAACGCGGACGTGGTGCAAACCGCCCACGCGGCAAGGTATCCGCCGTAGGACTTTCCGGTAACGGCGATGCGCTCGTCCGCAATCCCTTCGGACCGCAACGCTTGGGCGGCGGCCAGATGCTGATCCAGATCGCATTCACCCCAGCGTCCAAGCACACGCGCGCTGAACTCGCGGCCGTAGCTGCTGGACCCGGCCGCGTTGACCGCAAGAATGCTCCAGCCCAGTCCCAGCAGGACATACCAATACACATGCGACCGAAAATCGAGGAGCACATAGCTGGACGGGCCGCCGTGCAAATCCACCAGCATCGGCGTGGGGCCGTTCTGCCCCGGCGGGCGCAGCAGCCAGCCGTCGATCTGCTCCCGGCCGCCGATGCCGTCCGGCACGTCGAACCGTTTGACCTGCACGTCCGGCAGCAGACGGTCATTCCACCACGCATTGAACTGGGTCAGCTGCTTCTGTTCATTGCCCTGCAGGTCGGCGCACCAGACCTCCTGCGGCGATCGCGCATCCTGATCCACGTACAGCAGCCACTGCCTGGATACCGCCGCCATCGAGATGTGACGGTCGCCCGTGACCAGCGGCGTGACGTCGCCGCCGGGCACCGAGATGCGCGCCAGGTGCTGGCGGCCGCTGCGTGCGACCACGGCCACGATAGCCGGCGTATCCGGCAGCCAACGCACGGAACTGCCCAGCACGATTTCTATTGCGTCGCTTCCCAGCGGCTCAACCACCGCGTCCGCAACGGCCACCAACCACAGCCGCATCTGCGCATCGCCGTCCACATCCGAGCCGGTGACAACGATGGATGTTCCGTCTTGCGACCATCGCGGGCTTTGCACCGACGCCAGATCGCGGCTCAGTTGTTTGGCGCCGCTGCCGTCGGCGGCGACGACCCACAGATCCGAGCGATGCGCGAGCCGGCCCTCACGGGTCCGCGTGTAGGCGATGTATTGACCATCCGGGCTCGCCTCTGCGCTGGTGACGTCAAAAAAGCCATGCGTCAGTTGTGTGGTGTTTCCACTTTGCACGTCCAAGACATGCAGATGCAGCGCGGTGTTGGTCTTTTCGGCCGGGCCGTCCAGCTTGAACGGCAGACGCGTGGCGACGCGGGGCGCATCGGCCGGCTGATCCGCATTTTCCGGCGGGTCCGCGTCAGGGTGTTCGGGATCGATGATGAGGCTGGTGCAGATCAGCATGCGTTGTCCGTCAGGCATCCAGTCGGCCGAAATCACACCCGAGGCCAGGCTGGTGATCTGACGAGCCTCGCCGCCAGATCGCGCGATCAGGTACACCTGCCGGCCCGCGCCACGCGTCGCCAGGAACGCGACACTCGAACCGTCTGGCGACCATCGCGGCGCATCATCCGCGTCGCCTTGCGTGAATTGTTGGGGCGCCGTGCCGTCGGTGGGCACGAGCCACAGATTGGTCAGGGGATCGCCCGAACCAGCGTCGATGCTATGGACCGCACAGACACCCAGGCCGTCGTCATGCGCGCAATCCAGGCTGCTGATGGCGCGGTACAAGCGCAGGTCTTCGGCACAAAAGGGGTCGGCATCGTCTTATCCAAAGGGAGAATGCATTGCGCGGTGAAGGCCCGAGGCGCCGGCGCACTGCGCCGCGCGCCGCCCGGTCCATCGGCGCTTACTTACGTACCTGCTTACTTACGTTGCTGCTGGCGTTCCTCGTTCTGTTCGTTTTGACGGTTGCCCTGTCGTTGGCCTTGCTGATCCTGCCTCTGGTTTTGCTGCTCCTGTTGACGATTCTGCTGATTGCGATCGTTCTGGTTTTGTTGGTTCTGCTGGTTTTGCTTTTGGTCCTGCTGGTTCTGTTGCTGAGTCATGACGTGCTCCAGATAGGCCGGCAAAGCCGCCGGCGGGCGCAGCCTTGCCGCAAGTGGCGCGCCTAAAATCTGGCGGGCCACAATCACGCGGAATGACGCGCGGTCTCGCCGGCCGGGATCGCGCTGCGCCGGCCCGCCAACCGCTCAAACTCCAACGTATCGTGACCGCTGAAGACCAGAACGCTGTCCCCGTTGGACCGGATCAGCTCCCGCAGGCGGCGCTGATTGTCCAGGCGCGCGGCGCGGTCATGTTCAAGCATCCATTGGTAAAGCCGCAGTCCCACGGGACAGCCCGGCCGCTCCAGCGACATCTCGTCGACATGAAAATACGCATCGCCGGCAAGCAGCAGCCATCTGTCCAGCCCACGCATCGCCACTCCCGCATGGCCGAACGTGTGGCCGGACAGCGGGACCAGCGCGATTTCCGGCGGCAGGCCATCGAGCGGGCGAGCCCGCGCAAAGCCATACCATCGCTCGCCTTCGCCCGCCTCGTAAAAGCGCCAGCGCGGGCGCGAAGACCATTGCTGCGGCCGGAAGCGTTGGCGGTCCATCCAGCTTTCCTGCAGCAGGGCCACGTCGGCTTCACGCTGCATCATGTGCACGATCGCATTCGGAAAATCATCAAGGCCGCCCGCGTGATCGAAATCCAGGTGGGTCAACACAATGTGCCGCACGTCTTCGGCAGAAAATCCCAAGGCTTCGATCTGGCAGCGCGCGGTCATCGACTCGCGCCATTCCGGCTTCACCAGCGCCAGAAAAAATGCGCTGAGCCGGCTGCGCGGATCGCGCACGTCGCGCGTGCCCAGGCCGGTGTCGACCAGCGCGAGCCCACCCGAGTCCAGCTCCAGCAGCACGCAATGGCAGCAAAGCCGGCCCCGCCACGCCCACGGTGGCGAGCGCCCATCCATCAGGCGGCCTCCGGCCGGACATGTGGAAATGCAGTTCAGATGATGGATCTTCATATCGGCGCGCTCCCTTGATAAAGGCCGCGCGCCTCTCGGCAAATTCAGACGCGGCAGAAGCCGTCGGGGCCGCAAGCGGCATTCCGAGCGGGGACCATGGCACACGCGATGTATCAGGCATGGCCCCCCGACGCGCGCATTGATCGGCCTGCACGTTTACGCCCGCCTCAGCAGTCCGACGCTTCCAGCCAGCTTGAGAAACCAGCGCACGTCAAATTTTTCCGGTCGTGTAGAAATCGCATCAGTGAATGGGCATGAATGCACGCTACGCGCCGTCATCTTTCCGCCACGCGCGACGGGAACAATAGTTGCGGCGATCCGGTTGTCACAGCGGCAGGGTTACCGGTCTCTGGTTGGGGAGTCCGGTGGCTGGCACGGCCTCGCCACGTCGCTGTGACCTTTGCGTTTTGTTGGACCGTGAGTCTTCGCCCCGCATCGCGCGGGGCGCTTTTTTGCGGCAGAAATAGCGTGTTTTACGGCGATGTAACAAAGAAACGCAGCGTTACACGCCCTCCGTTGCGCGAGCGCAGTGCCATCGGCACACTAGCTGCTCGCATCTTTTGGGAGAGTTGCCATGCAAGTGGATATCCAGAAGTTGGGAGCAGACGCCGCGCGCCAAGGGTTGACCCTTTTGGATTGCCCCTATCTTCGCTCCGCAGCCATGCCTGCGCAGACCGGCGAATCAGTCCATGAATGGCGCAGCCGCGTCGAGATGTGGAAGGCCGGCTGGAAAGACGGCGTCAGATCTCGCGTCGTCGGCCGCGCGCCGTCATCCCCCTTCACGATCACCCGCAGTTAGTCACTGCCTGCGGTGCGTATCCCGCCAGGGCCCTGGGCATCGTCCAGGGCCCGATTCATTTGAAGAACCGTCGGGCATTTGGCGGCGCGTTTTCATGCGCAAATTCGCTTGCGGGCCTTGGTCGGGAATTCTTGCACTTTGTTGCACCCGCGTGGAGGCAGTTTTTGCAAAATCCCGGGCAGGAAATTTTCCGAACACCACGCTCTGGAGCGCACGATGAATACTGAAAAGGGTATTTGCGTAGATGGATTCAAAGTCCACTGCGATGTCATTGAGTTGCCGAGCGGCAAGTATCGGCTCGACGTCACGACCCGGCGTGACGGCGAACACGACGGGAAGGCCGTCTGGCCCATCCCCAGCGGCAAGCTGTTCTCGGCGCAGCACGAGGCCGAGCGTCACGCCAAATGGATCCTCAAAGGCATCCGGCGCGTCGACGCCAGCGGCGCCCCGCAGTTCTGCCTGACCTGATCTTTGCAAGACCCGGCGCATTGCGCGCTTAAGTCTTCTGGAGCGCCCTCGGGCGCTCTTTTTTCGTTGACCCCGCCTCCGCCTGGGGTCCGGGCACGCGCATTGCTCTGGCGTCACGGCCCTGTAGTGTGAATGCGCTATCGCACCACCGCAGAACCACAGCACGACATGGCCGGCAGCCCAGAAACGAGGCGCCGGCCCTTCAACCGAGGAACATCATGAAACGGCCACGCCACCGCACGCAAAAGGATTCAGCGCTTACGGCATACGCATGGCCATCTTGGGCGCTGACGTCGCGACGCTTTCCGGGATCGCGTTAAGTGCCCCGCCCCGCCGTGCAGGACGGCCAAGCCCTGCCGGATCCGCGCGCGTCCATGCTCAAGGGCCTGCTCGGAACCAGTCTGCTCGCACTCAGCGCGTTCGGCGTCTTCGCCCTGTGGCGTTACCTGGACGCCTCGCATCCGGCGGTGGGTGCGGCGCTGCTGGGGGGCTTGCTTGCCGCTGGCGCCACCGCGCTGGGCGCGTTGCCGGTGGCCTTTTCGCAACGGGTGCCCGAACGGGTCCAGGACACGTTGCTGGGATTTGGCGCCGGCATCATGCTGGCCGCCTGCGCCTTTTCTCTCATCATTCCGGGCCTGGACGCCGCCCGCGAGCTCGGCAGAGGGCCATGGGGCGCCGGACTCTCCATCGCCGGCGCCATCCTGCTCGGCGCGTCGGCGCTGCTGATTCTGGACCGCGTCCTGCCGCACGAGCACTTCATCAAGGGCAAGGAAGGCAAGCCCGCCCGCAACCTGCGGCGAACGTGGCTGTTCGTGTTTGCGATCACGCTGCACAACTTTCCCGAAGGCCTGGCGATCGGCGTCGGTTATGCCGGCGCAGACCCCGTGCAGGCCGGCTCGCTGGCCTTGGGGATCTCGATTCAGGACGTGCCCGAAGGCCTTGTGGTGGCCATCGCGCTGCTGGCCGCCGGCTACCGGCGCGCATTCGCGGTGGGATTCGGCATGGCCTCCGGCCTGGTGGAACCGCTGGGCGCAGTGCTGGGTGCAACCATCGTCGGCTGGTCGGCGTCGTTGCTGCCGTGGGGGTTGGGCTTTGCCGCGGGCGCCATGCTGTTCGTCATCAGCCACGAAATCATTCCCGAGACCCATCGGAAAGGTCACGAAGTCCCCGCCACCTGCGGCCTGATGCTGGGATTTGTGTTGATGATGGTGCTGGACACGGCCCTGCAGTGACGTCAGGCCGGCGATACGGCTTAACCGGTATAAACGCGTCATTCCGCCCTTTGGTGCAATGTGCGTTGACGACGCTCATCCGTTTTCAGTAATTTAGGCCGGTGAGCCTTGCGCTCACGTTTTTTGTATAGGCCGTTTTTGTCCGTTTCTCAGTAAGCCGTTTCGTCTGCAAGCCAACCCCCAGGAGCTCGAATATGAAGAAGCACCTACTGATGATTGGTCTTATTGGCTCAATGACCTTCGCGGTCACCGGCCAGGCAGCTGATGCGAAAAAGCCTCTCGCGCTATGGCAATGCCAGGATTTCCTAGGCGTCCAAGAGACCTATCGCCCCGTCGTCGTCAGCTATGCAGAAGCGCTTAACAACAAGGGCAAGCCCGAAGAGGCCGTGCTTGACGTCGAGGGCATCAGCACCCGCACGCCGATGCTGGTCAAGCAGTGCAACGAAAACCCCAAACAGATGCTGCGCGACGCCCTGGCGGGTCTGAAGAAATAATTGTTCGCGCTCCCCTGGAGCTTGCGCTCCGGGGGATTTGGCTGCATCGGCGGCTGCTCGGCTTATCTCCTGCGCTTCCCCTCCTTCCGCGCCCGTCCGGCGCTCCGCAATCTCCCCTGTTCTTAAAAACCACGCGCCCAGTGCGAGGTGCCTGCACGCGCCGTGCTGCGCTGCAAGGAACAACATTTGCTGCGGTCGCGCTTCCCGCAACTGGAGGCCCGACGATGAATTCATGGATTTTTGGAGACTGGATCAACGCACATCCGCTGGCGCTGTGGATCATCGCGCTGGGCGTGGGCGCGGTGCTGTTCATGGTGCTCGCCACCGTGCTGAAGGTGGTGCGCGCGCGGCTGGAGGCGCGCGCGCAACTGCCCGGCCACGGCTTTGCCAATGCCATGGCCCAGATCCTTCGCCGCACCAACTGGGTGGTGTTGGCGTTGCTGTGCCTGATGGCCGGCATCGACATCAGCGATGCGCCCATGCCGTGGAGCGGCGCCACGATCAGTCATCTGTGGTTCGTGCTGATGGCGCTGCAAGGCGCGTTGTGGCTGGAACGCGCCGTGGACGTGATGGTGCGCCGCGCCGTCCTGGCGCGTGGCGAAGCCAGCCTCGTCACAGCCACCCTCCTCGGCTTGCTGCTGCGCACCTTCGTGTGGGCGGTCGCGTTGCTGGCCATGTTGGACAACCTGGGCGTGAACATCACGGCGCTGGTCGCCAGCCTGGGCATCGGCGGCGTCGCGGTCGCCCTGGCGGTGCAGACCATTCTGAGCGACCTCTTCGCCTCCATCTCCATCGGCCTGGACAAGCCGTTTGAAGTGGGCGACTTCATCGTGTTTGGCGCGGTGGCAGGCAGCATCGAACACATCGGCCTGAAGACCACCCGCATCCGCAGCCTCGGCGGCGAGCAGATCGTGTGCTCGAACACCGAACTGCTCAAGCAGACCATCCAGAACTACAAGCGCATGCAGCAGCGGCGCATCGTCTTCTCGGTGCGCATCAGCTACAAGACCGACGTCGAACGCGCCGCCACCGTCCCGGGCATCCTGCGCGACCGGATCAACGAGCAGGCCGACGTGCGATTCGACCGCGCGCATCTGGCGCGATTCGGCGACAGCGCGCTGGAGTATGAGGCCGTGTATTACCTGATGAGCGCGGACTACAACCGCTACATGGACACTCAGCAGGCGATCAACCTGGGCATCATGCGCTCGCTTGAAGCGGCGGGCATCACGCTGGCGCTGCCGGAGCGCATCGTCCACGTCAACGCGCCCGAATCCGAGGAACCGGCCGAGCCGGTGTTGGCGTCGGCGCGCGGATAGGCACGGGGCTTGCAGCCAGAATGCGTTTTCAAGGAGAACACCATGAACGCCAACCATCCCGGCGGCCGCGATCCGGCCGCAGACGCCCACGATCCGGCGCGTGCCGCCACGAACGCAGACGGCAATCCCGCTCCCGAGCCGTCGACCGAAGACCAGGTTGATATTGCGGATCGTGTGCAGAAGGACTTGGCCAAGGCCAACGACCGGGAGCGCGCCCGGGAAGACGCGTCAGTGGAGCAACAGGCCATTGATGGCAATCCCGCACCGCAGCCCGACGTGGAAGGCGGCATGTTCGAGCCGGCCGACGACACGCCGGCCGTGCTGCGGGAGAAGTCCGGGCCGAAGGAATAAACCTTCCGTCGCTATAGCCCCAGGGTCAGCAGCATCAGGAACGCGCCAAACAGCACAAAGTGCGTCAGGCCTTCGATGGCGTTGGTCTGGCCGTCATTCAGGTTGATGGCCGCCACGATCAACGTGACCAGCATCATCAGCGTCTGCAGCGGCGTCATCGCCATGTCGATCCGCTGGCCGGTGAAGAGGGCCATTGCCTCCATCGCCGGCACGGTCAGGATCACGGTCGACAGCGACGCCCCGAGCGCGATGTTGACCACCGACTGCATGCGATTGGCAAGCGCTGCCCGGAAGGCCGTCAACATCTCGGGCGCGGCCGAGATGCCCGCCACCACCAGGGCGATCAGCCCGACCGGCACATCCATTCCTTCCAGACTGCGGTTCAGCGCATGCGACATCTGCTCGGCCAGCGCGCCCACCGCCACGATGCCTACCGCCATCACGGCGGCCGACTGGCGCCATCCGGGACCGCCGCCGGGCGGCACGGGCGTGCGCGTCTTTTTTTCGGGGTAGCTGTAGCTGAAGAAATAGCTGTGAGGCCCGGTCTGCATGCGCACAAACACGCCGTACATCAGCAGCATCGACACCACGGTGAAGGCGCTATAGGCGCGCCAACTGGGCTGCGGCACGAACTCGGGAATGATCATCGACACCGTAACGGCTGTCAGGATCATCACGCTGTACGTGCGCGCCGAATCGTCGTTGTATGCCTGCTCGCCGTGCTTGAACCCGCCGATCAGGGCGGCCACGCCAAGAATGCCGTTGATATCCAGCATGACCGCCGAATAGATGCTGTCGCGAACCAGCGTCGGCGAGCCCGCCTTGGACGAGACGATCACCAGCACGATCACTTCCACCAACACCGCTGACAGCGTCAGGATCATGCTGCCGTACGGGTCGCCGAGTTTCTGCGCGATGCGTTCGGCATGGCGCGCAACGCTCAGGGAGGCGGCAAGGATCGCCGCGATCAGCACGGCCGTTTCCGCCAGGCTTGCGGCTTGGCCTAGACCCTCAAGTTGCGGGTCGATCATGAACCCCGCGATCGCAAGCACGCAGGCGAGCAGCAGGAATTTTTCGGAATGCAGTAGGGATTTCATCGCAACGTGGCGGGCCGGAATTCCGAGAGCCTAGCACGCACCGTTCCAGCCGAGGCGCGCGGAATCGGGCATGCGGCTTGCTGTCCATGGGGTCCGTGCATGTATGGATGGAGCGCCATGCCGAAAAGGAACGCAGCAAAGCGGCAAACGAGATCCCGGCCGCAACCACGACCCCGGAAGACCGGCAAACCCAATCCGGTTTCCCATTTTTTTGACCGCTTCGCGTCGCTTGTAACCAAGTGGGCGGGTTCGCCCGTCGCTTTCGGCATCGCGCTCATCGCGGTAGTGGTATGGGCGATCTCGGGGCCCGCGTTCGGCTTCTCCGAGACCTGGCAACTGGTCATCAACACCGGCACCACCATCATCACCTTCCTGATGGTTTTCCTGATTCAGCAAAGCCAGAACAAGGACAGCGAGGCGCTGCATCTGAAACTGGACGAGCTGCTGATTGCGGTCAGGGGGGCCGACGAGCAACTGGTCGACGCCGAGCGGCTGGATGAAGACAAGCTGCTTGCCTTGGCGTCGGCGCTGACTGCCCGCGCCCGCAAGCAACATCGTCAACGGGCACGCGGCCGCCGCCGTGACGATTAGCGGGCCATCAGGCGCGCACGCGTCGACGATGCGTGCGCAGCCAGATCGCCTGAACTACCGCGCCCACGACAAATATGCCCAGCCAAGCGGCCAGCGCGCCCCGCACGACAGGCGAGTCGGGCCCGCTTGCCAGAGGATGCGCCATCGGCAGGCGCGTCAACGTCTCGTTGATGCCCGGCACCCAGAGCAGAAAGAAGCTGAACGAAAAACCAAGCTGCGAGAGATACGGGTGCGCGTTGGACAGAAAGGGAATACGCGGCGCAAGCAACGCACCTGCGATCGCAAGCAACGCGAGGATGCCCAGCGCGTGCCCCACATTGAAGCCGCCGCTGCTGGACAGCCCGAACGACGTCAATACCGCGACCACCATGCCGGCGACATACGTCTTGCCGGCCGGTGTGCCCGGTTCAACGCGGCGATAGCGTGCCAGGCTGTAGAGCCCTGCGGCGGCAGGAATGAGACTGATGAGGGTATGGACGGCCCCGAGGGCGGAAATGGGATGCGGCACGAGGGTGGCTCCTGATTAACAACCAACTAGTTGGTCGGTTATGTAGAAAAAAAAAAGGCGCGCACTTTCGCACGCGCCTAGCTGCTGTCAGGCCGGCACAGCCATTTGCCGGATCGCGGCCTGGGTGATCGCGGCAAACGCCTTCGGATCGTTGAACGCACGCGCGGTCAGCATGGCGCCATGCACGGTGGACATGAAGGCCTGCGCCTCGACCTGCGCGCTATCGCGCAGTTGGAGCTGCCCTGCCGTCGCCCCGGCTTCAAGCACCGAGGCGAGCCAGGCGGTCAAATCCTTGAAGTAAGCCCGCACCTCGGCCGCGACTTCCTGGGGAATCATCGGCGACTCCGCCGCCAGCATCGCGCAGATGCACATCGACGCGCTGCCTTCGCGGATGCACTTGGCCCAGTAGTCCGTGTAGGCGGTCAGGCGTTTCACCGGATCTGCCACGTGCTGATCCAGCGCCGCCAGACCCGCGAGCGCTTCTTCGCGATGGCGGACGACGACGGTCAGGACGAGTTCGGCCTTCGTCGGGAAGTGATGATGGATGCTGGGTTTGCCGATGCGCACGCGTTCGGACACGTCGGCATAGCTGAACCCGTGATAGCCGCCTTCGGCGAGCAGCAGTTTGGTATGCGCGACGATCTCGGCGGCGCGGGCAGAAAGTTCCAGGCTCATGGCCAGAATGACTCCGATTGGCGGGGGGCAAGTCGATGCGAATGCTCGCCAATCTACTAGTTGGTCGGTTGTATGTCAAGGCGGCTACAGCGCCGCCTTGTTCGTGTCCAACTATGGAATCGCCGACACATCCCGGCCGGTAGGCGCCTCGAGGTTGCCCGAAGGATGCGCCGGCCGCGACAACTGCGCCGGACTCGACCGGGCCGAAGGAATCGGCGCATGCGCCGGCCGTGACAGATTCGACGGATCCGAAGGCCGCAACGCGCGCGAGGCCTGCGTGGCCTGCAACGCCCGCGCCGTCCGCAGCCGCCTCACCTGGTCGTCCAGCTGCGCCCGCAGGCGCTCGATCTCCGCGTCATCGGCCGAGCGCACCGCGGCGGCGCGCACTTCCTCAACCATCTTTTCCAGCCGCGCCATGTCCGGATCAGGCAATGGATTGCTGACGCGCCGCACCTGCATGCGGCCCATCAACTCGTTAACGCGGTCGCGCAGCGCCACGGCAGCCATCGCGCGCAGGGGCTGCCGTAAAAACTTTGGCCATCCGAGCGAAGCTCCCGCGGCCAGTGCCGCGGTCCGCGCCCACGCCCCGCCGACCTTGCTGCGGGGCGCGCTGCGCGCCATGGGAACGGAGAGCGCCTGGCGGTCACGTTCCATCTTGGCCAGAAGGGCCGCCTTGTCAGCTAGCGTGGTCATCTTGGGCATAGTGGCTCCGTGCAGCAGCGGTATCGAGGCGCACCTGGTGGCTCAGCTCCGCAAAGGGCGACCCCTTCGGTGCGCTACGTGTCGAAATGGCGAGCGAAATGAGCGTGATGAGCAACCACGCGCCGGCAACGAGCCACGCGGCAAGTTTGCGATGCTCCGTGTCCCAGAAGCTCACGATGGCGGCCACCGACACGAACCCCAACGTGCCCAGACCGCAGAAAACCAGGGCCACGCTGCTGATCACCGTGGCGACGAGCGCGGCCCGGTACAGGGACAGTTCGATGCCGACCAACTCGACATAGTCCCCCGAGCGTTCGGCAGCAAAAGCCGCGATGCGGCGCAATCTGCGCAAGCGTTCTGAAATCATGGCGTCTCCTTGGGGCGATGACGGGCGATGTCAGCAAATGCCATACCCGTTCGCCCCGCGAGACGCCACAACGCGGCTGTTACCGCCAATGCGCCGGCCAGAGCTGCACGTGGAGTCTGAGCGATTGGCCGGCGACGCGATCCTGCTGGAAGGTGTCGCCCTATCCTCGCCCGGCAGCGCGTCTGCCAGTCAGGCGCAGCAGCAACCCCGCCAGTTGCTCCAGCCGATACGGCTTGGACAACAGCGGAATACCCTCTTGCCCCGCCCTTTTCACTTCCTCGCCCAGAAAGCCGGTCATCAACGCCACCGGAAGATCGGGCCTCTGGGCGCGCACTTCCCGCGCCAGTTGAATGCCGCTCTTGCCACCGGGCATCATGGCATCCGTCAGCATCACATCAATAGCGGCGCCGTCATTCAACACGTCCAAGGCTTCGGCGGCACTGGCGGCGGGCGTCACGACATAACCCAGCTCTTCCAGCATGCTGGCGGTCAGCGTCGCAACGTCCGCGTCGTCTTCCACCAGCAGCACGTTCAAGGCCGCCGGCCGCTCCTGGACCACGCCGGACTCGCCCGATTTTCCCTGCGCAGCCAGCCGCCGTTTCGACCGCGGCAACAAGACCGAAACCGTGGTGCCGACGTCCATCTCGGTGGAGAGATCGATGGCGCCGCCCGATTGTTTGGCAAAGCCGTACGCCTGCGCCAGCCCCAGCCCCGATCCCTTGCCGACATCCTTGGTGGTGAAAAACGGTTCAAACACGCGTTCAGCCACCGCCGGGCTCATGCCGGTCCCCGTGTCCGACACCCGCAATGCAATGTGGTCGACGGTCAATTCACCCTTCCCGGATGCGGTCATGTTCTCGGTCCGGATCTCGATCACACCGCCGTCCGGCATGGCGTCGCGCGCGTTGACCGCCAGATTCAGGATGACGAGTTCCAACTCACCAGGGTCCACTTCGACCGGCCAGAGGTCGTCGGCCAGCGCCAACGCAATGACGATGTCGCCGCGCAGGCTGCGCTCGAGCATCTCGAGCATGTTTTGAACGACCGTGTTCAGGTTGAGGACCTCCGGGCGCAACGCCTGGCGGCGCGCGAACGTCAGCAATTGGCGAGACAACGAGGCGCCGCGGTCCACCGCCTGCCGCATCGAGCCATACAAGCGGGTGCGCCGCGCTTCGTCGATGGGACGCTGCAGCATTTGCAGCCCGCCGGAGATGACCATCAGGAGGTTATTGAAGTCGTGGGCCACCCCACCGGTGAGCTGACCCAGCGCTTCGAGTTTCTGGGCCTGGCGCAGCGATTCCTCGATCCTGCTGCGCTCGCGCATCTGCTGCTGAAGCTCGGCGTTGGCCAGTTCCAGTTCGCGCGTCCGGCTTGCCACGACCGACTCAAGCGCCTGCGCGGCCTGCTTCTCAGCTTGCAGCAACGTGCGGATTTCATATTGCCGGGTCCGGGCGCGCGCCGCCGTTTGAACCGTGGTGGTCAAAGCGAGGCTCTGAACCGGGCGTTCCAGGAGCGAGACATTGCCCAATAATTCGGTCATTTTCTCGCGCCAGCGCACGATAGGGCCGGTTTGCGTCTTGCCGGTCAACACAACGAACGGCAGCCCCGACCACGCCGGCTGCGCCTTCAGCCACTCGGACACCAGTTCCAGGTTCTTGCCGAACAGCCCTTCCTCGGTCAAACAGACGGCCAGGGCGCCGGCGTCCGCCTGCGCCAGCAGCTCCTCGATATTGCGACAGACGAACGTGTCGAAACCCGCGCGCTGCAGCAGCCGCGCGCCGGCTTCCCCGTCGCGGCCGATCGGTGCGTAGACGAGCACGCGCGATTCAGCGTCCTCAGGTCGATGCATCGGGATTGTTCAGCAAAAGGCGCAAATCGTCGCCGGTGTATTGCGGCGTTCCCGAAAAGATTCCGTCAAACGAGGTCAATGGCGGGCCAACGATCAGCCCATCTTCGGACATGCTGAATTCGCGGATGGCATGTTCGTGCGCGCCACTGCGCTTCTTGACGACGGAGATGGCACGCCGGACGCGTCCGTCGTGCTCGAAATACCGCAACATGATCACCGTATCGCTGAGATAGCTGATGTCCATGGGCGTTTCCATCGGGCCCACCAGACCGTGCTGGGCCAGGATCATCACCGTCGTCACGCCCTGCTGCCCCAGGTAGCTCAGTAATTCGTGCATCTGCAGAATCAAAAAGCGCCCGTCGGGCATGGCGTTCAGATAGCCGTTCAAACTGTCGAACACCACCACGCGCGCGCCATCATTTTCGACCGCGCGGCGAACCATCGCGGTGAATTCGCCCGGCGCCATCTCCGCGGGATCAATTTGCTTAAAGGTCAGAAGCCCTGCGTCCAGCGCGGATTCCAGCGGCATTCCCAGCGCACGTGAGCGCGCGAAGAATGTGGCCCGGGACTCGTCGAACGCGAAAATGGCTGCGTGCTCGCCGCGCTGCGTCGATGCCAGCGCATAGGTTGCCGCAAGCGAAGACTTGCCCACCCCCGCCGCGCCGATCAGCAGAACATTCGTCCCGCGGTCCAACCCGCCGCCCAGCAAGCTATCCAGTTCGGCGTTGCCGCTGGGCGTGGGCGTCGGGGCAAACTCTTTGTGATGCTCCGCCGCAACGAGCCGCGGATAGACCTCGAGCCCGCCCTTCCTGATCGTGAAGTCGTGGTAGCCACCGCGAAAATCCATGCCGCGCATTTTCAATATGCGCAGCCGCCGTCGCTGGGCGCCATAGTCGACCGCCAATTGCTCAAGTGCGATGACGCCGTGCGAGATCGAGTGCAATTGCAGGTCGTCCTCTTTGGCCGCCTGATCGTCCAGCAGGATCACCGTACACCGGCGATTGGCGAAAAAATGCTTCATTGCCAGAATCTGCCGGCGATAACGCAGTGAGCCCTGCGCCAGCAGGCGCAGTTCCGACAGGCTATCGATGACGACCCGTGCTGGGTCAAGCTGTTCAACCTTGTCCAGGATCAGGCGCGTGGTCTCGGTCAGCTCCATCTCGGCGGGGTGCAGAACGGTGAGTTCCCGCTCGGGATCCAACACGTCTTCGGACACCAGTTCCAGGATCTCGACACCGTCCAATGACCACCCGTGGCGGTGGGCAACCAGACTGAGTTCGGCCGGACTTTCGGAAAGCGCGACATAAAGGGCGCGCTCGCCGTGGCGGACGCCTTCCAACAGGAATTGCATTCCCATGGTCGTCTTGCCCGTGCCCGGCCTTCCCTCGCACAGATACATTTTGTTGGGATCCAAGCCGCCGCCGAGAACGTCGTCGATGCCGAGGTTTCCGGTCGAAATTCGGGGATCTGGCTTGAAAGCCGCAGTCTGTTCTTCAATCGTTGCGCTCATGGCTTTCCCGTAAAAACGAGTGAGAAAGCAAGCATATCGCCATCGTCAATCCCGAATGGCATCCAGCACGAAAGATATGTTACGTACTGAATCGCACCCGTCGGACGAGAATCGCGGCTTCAAGTCCGACCAGAAGGAGGTCAGCGCGGGATTGCACGGCCTGGCATGCCGCTTGGCCATGTAACAAAGGCGCAATGCAACCCGCAAAAAGCCCGCCTTCTGCATGCGAATGCAGAAGGCGGGCGTCTTGCGGGTGAACCGGCTTATTCGAACGAAATCTGAAGCTGAGGATTGATCTTCCATTCGAATCGGGCGCTGGCCTCGCCGCCGCCGGCGTCCTGGGCCAACACCACATACCGGCCTTCTTGCGGCGTCGGCGGCACCAGGCCCCGTAGCGTGCCGGTGGCCTCGTCGAACTTCAGGCCTTCCGGAAGCCGGGCGGGCGTCGTGCCGTCCTTGTCGAATAGCGTGTAGCGCACCGCACCGCTTCCGCCCGTGGCGCTGACCACCGGCACCGCCGACGGCATCGTGGCGCCCGCCGTGAGTTCGATCGGAAGGGTGGAGACCTCCAGCGCGGGCGCCAGGTTGAAATCGACGGGAATGGAAACGCGGGCGCCGCCCTCGTCGCTGATGGTGGCCGTGAGCCCCGCCATTTTTTCCAGGGACTTGGGCACCGCGCCGCTGACACGGCCGCTGCCGTCAAGCACCAGCCCGGAAGGCATGCGCATGGCGCTGCCGTCGGGATTGGAATAGGAGACGGCGTAGTTGCCGGTGCCGCCGCTGACGTTGATGAACTTGACGGGGCTCTTGATGCGCCCGCCCGCCGTCGCTTGAATGGAGCCGCCCTCGACGTTCAAGGGCGGATTGATGGTCAGTTGCACGGTACGGCTGGCCTTGCCGCCGCCGCTGTCTTCGACCTGGATGAGATACGTCAATGTCTTGGGGCTGGCCACAGAAGGAGCGGCGCCAGACAGCGAACCGTCGGATCCGAACACCAGCCCGGTGGGCAGTTCGGCGGGTTTGCCGCTGGTATCAAGCAGCCGGAAGTTCAAAGCCCCGGTGCCGCCCGACGTGCGCACCCGGATCAACTGGGAATTGAGCGTTGCGCCCGAGGTGATGGAGAGGCCCTTGTCCGGTGCCACGGCAGCCGGGCGGGCGCGGGTGATGTCTTGAGATCCCGTGGTTGCCGCGGACGCTGCCGGCGCTTTGGTGCCGGATGAAGGTGCCCCCTTGGCAGGCGCGGCACGCTGAGTGATTTTCCCCACGGGCGGTTTGAAGTCTTCGGCAGCGATGGCTTGGCCAGGCGTGACTGCGATCAGTCCAACAGCGGCTCCCAAGCACGCGAATCGGGAGATTATCTTTTTATTCATAACGGTCCTTGTGACTTAATCAACGATGCGCAGTGCGCATTACACGTCTCTCTACAGGCCAGGCGCGGCAGCCTGGCGTGCGAGCCCCCAATTACCTCGTGCCCTTTAATCAGACCTTGATGCGCCGCTTTGCCGCTTTGCATTTAAATCACGGCGTCGCGCAAGGCTGTAGGCCACGTTCTGCGTCAACGAATCTGGAAACTGGGCGTCACATTATTTCAAGATCAACAGGCCGAAATGCAGAGTAGAACTACCTCTTTGCAGGCAAAAAATGGCGAGGCGACTCAGTAAGCCTGCCGTCGCTGACCGGCTTTATCAGACCAATGAAAAGGCGGGCCAAGGCGAGCGAGGTGTTGATGTTCAACTTCGAGTAAATGCGCGCCTTGTGGTTGTCGACGGTACGGACTGAAATATGGAGGTGCTCTGCGATCTCTTTGCTGGAATGCCCGGCGATGACGCCTTGGACAATCACCAGTTCACGCGGCGTGAGCATCGCTTTGCGTGCTTCTTCCTGGTCTGATCGGAGCCGGTTCAGGTGAGCGCGGCGGCTCAGGCGCAGTGCATGGTGAATGGCTTGGCAGAGCCGGCTTGAGTTCAAGGGCTTGGCAAAGAAATCGACGGCGCCGCGCCGCATGGCTTCGACGGCATCTCCGAATTCGGGTTCGGCCTTGATGAAGATGGTTGGCAACGCCGCGTTGACCTGAACCAGGTCGCGCTGTATCGCGGTATCGGCAGCCGCCTTCCCGAAATCCATGATGAGACAGTCGCACTCGCCCGCTGAATAAATAGACAGGAATTCGTCGACTGTTCGGCTCTGCACGACTTCGATGGAGAAGTCGGCGAGCGTCCGGCGCACCGCCCACACCGAAGACTCGTCCTCGTCCACGATGTAGGCTTTGGAGCCACTGGGCAAGGCGCTGGCTTGGCCAATGACTGACTCCGCATCACGCGATGCCAGAAATTCGTCCGGAATGGACCGGTATTGATACTGCCTCCACCGCAGCGGTTGTTCGGAATACGGCATCGTTGAACAGCCAGGAAGAATTGAAAAGTGTCCAATACGGCCGGCAAATTGCCAGCACGCTGCGCAGGCGAGTATAGGTATGCAGTCCCCGTCCCGAAATCGGATATTTATTAAAAACTTGGGGTGACCGCTCACCGGACAGGATGACTCAATCTTGCCGCCATCGCTTTATAGCCAGGAGTAATATGACGCGTCTGGCGTCAAACCCGCCGGCGCAAGCAAGCCGATTCACGCCTGGTCCTTCCCACCCCCTGTCGACAGCGGAGCGTCCCTCCGTGCCCGCCCTCGGTGTCTGCAAGTCCTGGCGCGCAAGCGGCCACAAAAAAGACATCGAGGAGAAGCGGATTGGATAAGCAAGAGTCGGGCGGCTGGTATTTCGGCTGGAACATCGTCGGTGCCGCCACGGTACTCACCCTGTTTACGGTCGGCCTGCGCATGGGCATCGGACCGTTCTTTCTGCCCATGGCCGAAAGCCTGGGTTTTTCGCGCAGCCTGCTGTCGGGCATCGTCGCCATCGGCATGCTGTGCTATGGCCTGGGCATGCCGCTGGCGGGTTATCTGGTCAGCATCCGCGGCACGCGCTTCGTCCTGCTGACCGGCACGGCCATCGTGGTATTGGCTTCCATCTGGACCGTCTTCGCGCGCGGACCCCTCGAATTTTTGCTGGCCTTTGGCGTTGCGCTATCCGTGGGTCTGGCCTTCACCAGTCCGGTCGCGCTGACGCCGGTGATCAGTCGCTGGTTCACGCGCCAGCGCGGCATGGCGCTCTTCTTCCTGTCCACCGGGTCGATGGCCGGCATCGCGCTGATGACCCCGACGCTCACCTACGCCATCTCGGCGGTCGGCTGGCAGGAAACGCTGCTGGGCTTTGCCGTGCTGTTTGCGCTGCTGACCGTGCCGGTCGCGCTTTTCGTGATGCGCGACGAGGCGCCCGAGCACACCGACCTGCTGCCCCATCAGATCATCGAAAAGACCGGCACGGCCAAGCCGACAGCCAAGGCGCCCGCGCCGGGGCTGGGTGATGCCCTGCGCACGTTGCCGTTCTGGCAGGTCGCGCTGGGTCTGTTTGCCTGTGGTTTCAGCATGAACCTGCTGGGCACGCACGGCATGCCCATGCTGATGGACCACGGCTTTGACGCCACCACCAGTTCGCTGGGCATCGGCCTGATTGGCTTGGTCGCCATTTTCAGCACCTTGGTGCTGGGCCGCATGTCCGACCAGGTCGAACGCCGCAACATCCTTGCGGCCATCTATCTGGTGCGGGGACTGGGATTCTTCGCGCTGGTCATGGTGGGCGCGCACTGGGAACTGTATCTGGCCGCCACCATCGGCGGCATCGTCTGGGCCGGCAGCATCGCGCTGTCCTCGGCCATCCTGGCGGACGTGTATGGCATCCGGCTGGTTGGCGTGCTGTACGGGCTGACGTATCTGGGCCACCAGATCGGCGGCATGATCAGCTCGTGGCTGGGCGGCTGGGCGTTCGAGACCTTTGGCACGCACTGGGTGGCCTTCGGGTCGGCCGGCGCGCTGCTGTTCCTGGCCGCATTCATCTCGATGCGCCTGCCGCCGCGCGGAATCCTGCGCGCGCCACGGGCAGTGCCTGCCGCCGGACGCTGAATCGCCCGAGCCTTGGGCGACTTGCCGAGGGTGCGCCGCACCCCCGGCCCGCAGGCGTTAACGGTCTTTCAGCAACGACACCAGCTCGGGCACATAACGTTCGCCGCCGCCTTGCGCAACGGCCTGATCGAACGTTTGCTGCACGGCGGCGCCGATCTCGCGGACCGCTCCGGCTTCGGCGGCCATGGTGTTGTAGTACGAAAGATCCTTCTGCGCGTTCGACATGAAAAATCGCAGGGACGACGGATCCTGTTCCAGCAGATACGGCTTGATGCGCTCCAGCGCTACACCGCCGCCGCCGCCCTTGGCCAGCACTTCCGCAAAGACGGCCGGGTCGATGTCCGAACGCAGCGCGCACGCCGCGGCTTCGGACAGCAGCGCCACCACGCCCAGCGACACATAGTTGTGCAGCAGCTTCATGCGATGGCCGGCGCCCACCGGGCCGGCATGCGTGATGTTTTCAGCGAAGCAGGCCAAGAGCGGCTTGCATTCGTCAAACAACGCCGCATCGCCGCCCACCAGCAGGTTAAGACGGCCTTCGGCGGCTTCTTTCGGGGTGCGCGTCATGGGCGCGTCCAGAAAGCGTCCGCCGCTTTCGGTGACGGCCTGCGCGACCTTCACGGTCGACGACGGAATGGCCGTTGAGCAATCGATGATGACGGTGCCGGGACGCAGCCCCTCGAGCACACCGGCCGGCGACAGCAGCACGGCTTCGACCTGCGGGCTGCCGGTGACGCACAGGATGATCACATCCGACTGCGCAGCCAGCTCGGCCCCGCTGGTCACGCTGACCGCGCCGGCCGCCTTGAGCGCGTCCAGCGGCTGGTTGCCCGGGTGTTCGAGCACGGTCAGCGCGTGACCATGCTTGACCAGGTTGCTTGCAATGCCGTGGCCCATGAGGCCGATACCAACCATGCCGACTTTCGCCATCTTCAAATGCTCCTGCCATGTAGGGTGATTGTTGTGCCGTAGATCTTACCTTCAGAAGATGAGCGCTGGGCCGGGGGGGGGGGGGGGGGGGCCGGGGGGGGGGGGGGCACGGCGTGGTGACAATTCCGCGTGCGTCCGCGCCCCGATCACCGCGCTATGCCTGCGCGGGCGCGTCTGGAATACTTTCGGGGATCGTCCTACGGGACTCTTGCATCGCCAGCCATGACAGACTCCCTTCCCGCCGGTTTCACGCCTTGGTATCCCAGCAGCCAGTTCATGCGCCACCTGAACGACCTGGGCCCGTTCTACCGCCGCAAGGCCGACAACGTGTTGGCCCTGCGGGTCACCACGGCGCACGGCAACATGCACGGCATGGCACACGGCGGATTTCTGGCCACGTTTGCCGACAGTGCGCTGGGCCTCGTCATTTCCGAAGACGCCCACGTCTCCGTCGTCACGGCGCAGATGTCCGTCGAGTTTCTGAATGCCGTCAATCCGGGCGATTGGCTCGAAGCCCACGTGCAGATCGACAAGCAGGGCAAGCGGCTCATCTACGCGACCTGCCGCCTTCAGGTGGAGGGCCGCGTCATGCTCAAGGCGAGCGCCGTGTTCGCGGTGCGACATGCGGCGGTGCCGGCTTCGGACGGCTGATCGACGAAGCGGGCATGGCCGGCGGCACAGGCTTGCCGGCCGGGACCCTCGCTACAAGGGACCCACGCTACAAATAAGGCGTGGCCAGCCAGATCACCTTGTTGCGCAGGCGCTTCGCAAAAGGCGCCTGCAGCAGATCTTCCAGCGTCACGCGATGCGCGTTGGCGATCAACGCATCAACGCGCGCGCCGATCCAGCGCGCCACCTCGGGATCGTAGATCTCGGTGTCCAATTCAAAATTCAATCGCAGGCTGCGCGGATCCAGGTTCGACGAGCCGGCGTAAGTCCACGCGCCGTCCACCGTCATCAGCTTGGAGTGATCGAACGCACCGCTCGACCGCCAGACGCGGCAGCCCGTTCGCACCACCTGATCAAGCTGCGCCGTCATCGCGTAGTCCACCAGCCGCAGGTTGTTCTTGCCCGGAATCACGATGTCCACGACGATCCCACGTCGCGCCGCCGTGGCCAGCGCGCCGATCAGCGTCTGGTCGGGCAGGAAGTAAGGCGATTGGATCCGCACGTGATGCCGCGCCACCGCCAACGCGCCCAGCAGCATGTTGTGCGTGCTGCCGATTGCGCGGTCCGGGCCGGACGGCACGCAGCGGATCGGCACACGGCCCGACGGCGGCAGGTAGTCAGGATCGAACCACGGCTTGGCGGACAGCGACTCGTGCGTCGTGAAATTCCAGTCATGCGCGAACACCGACATCAACTGCGTCACGATCGGCCCTTCCACGCGGAAGTGCGTGTCGTGGTTGGTGGCGTCCCCCGCCAGCGCGCTGACAAACGCAGCCCGCACGTTCATGCCGCCCGTAAACCCCACACGTCCGTCCACCACCAGCACCTTGCGGTGGCTGCGCAGATTGGCGTAGGGCATGCGCAGCACGCCCATCGGATTGGTCATGAACCGCGCCACCGGCACGTTCGCCTTCGCCAGCATGCGCACGATCGGCGGGCGTGAATACTTGGAACCCACGGCGTCGATCAGCACCCGCACCTGCACACCGCGCGCCTGCGCTTCGATCAGCGCCTCGGCCACCTCGCGCCCGATCGGATCGTTATCGAAGATGTAGCTCTGCATCGCCACCGTGTGCCGCGCCTCGCGGATGGCCTGCAGCATCGCGGGATACGTCTCGTCGCCACCCGCCAGCGGCCGCACCTGGTTGCCGCCCAGCAGTTCGAACCGGCTGACGCGGTCGCCAAGCACTTTCAATGACGCAAACTGCTCGCCCGATATGGGCACCACATCCACCGGCGCCGTCGCGACCTGCCCAGCGTCCTCGAGCATCGCGTCGTCCCGCTGCTGCGACACCCGCGTCTTGCGAATGCGGTTGATCCCCGCCACGAAATAGAAAAGCGCCCCGAGGATCGGCGAGAACATCGCCACCCCCACCCAGCCAATGGCCGCCCGCACATCCTGCTTGGTCATCGCGGCATGCACCGCCGCGCCCGTGCCCGCCACGATGCTGATGGCAAAGGCAACATGAGGCCAGTATTCGATCAAAAATGCGTGTATGCGATCCATGGCGATGGCTTGAAACACGGCCTCCAGTGGTTAACCAGCGCAAGAATAGCAAGGCTGCCGCCGGTGGCAAGACTACTTTTTAAAGGCGATTTCACACCCTTCAAAAAAACGTGCTAGAATTCGGCCTCTTCGTTGTTGAGCAGCTTTCGAAGCAAATTTGAAAGGCGCAAAACGACGAAAGCACTGAAGGAAACTGAAGTGCAAAGCAGTACCAGAGGTGGCTGTAGCTCAGTTGGTAGAGTCCCGGATTGTGATTCCGGTTGTCGTGGGTTCGAGCCCCATCAGCCACCCCAAGAATTCATTTGAAATCAGCCGCTTTTAGCGGCTTTTTTCTTTTCTGGCGCTAATTAAATCCAATAATCCAGGCGCTGGATAACAAGTTTTCATGTCGGGTCGCGGGCCAAAGCGCTCGTCAAATCGCACCATCACGGCGCACATCAAAGCGCACACCAAAGCGCGCATCAAATCGCCCGTCAAAACGCATCGCAAGGCAAAATTCGACCGGCCGCCCCGCTGCCGGTCGAAGTTGCGAATGAACGGTGTCTGCCACCCATGACACGGTTGCGCCAAGGGATGGCTATCGCAGCGACACCGGGATCAGCCACCCTGCTCCAAAAACGCCTGCAAAGCGGGCACCGTATTCAGTACATGCTGGCGCATCGCGGCCTCGCAACGTGCCGCGTCGCGGGTCTGTAGCGCGTCGATCAGTTCCTGGTGCGATTCGCGCACGCGCAGCACGCGGCCGGGTTGGGCAGCCCAGAGGCGCATGTAGGGTTCGACAACCGAATGCAGTTCTGAGATCTGATTCAACAGGCGCGGTTGTTTACAGAAGCTGCACAGGTATTCATGGAATTCGCGGTGCGCGGCGGTCCAGTCAAGATCTTCGTTTGCGCCCTGGTCCAGCTGCTCGAGCATGTTCGACAGCCGGCGGAGGTGTTCGGGGCCCATGTTTTCCACGGCATTGCGCGTGGCCAGCCCTTCGAGCACGGAGCGCATCTCGAAGACCTCGAGCATCTCCTGCTGATTCAAGCCGCGCACCACGGCGCCGCGATTGGCGCGGATCTCGACCAGACCTTCCGACGCCAGGCGGCGCAGCGCGCCGCGCACGGGCATGCGGCTGGTGCCGATCTCAGCGGCCACCACGTCGGGCACGAGGCGCTGGCCGGGCGCGTAGCGGCCCAGGCGGATTTCGCGCTGTAGATGCAGGTACGCCTCGTCCTCGGCGCTGATGGCTGTCTTCTGGAATTGCAGCACTGACGTCCCCGGGCTTGGAAAGCCGCCATGATAGATAAGGGCAAAAATAACACAAATTGGATCCAATGATCCATGGATGCAAATACCTATGGCCGGGGGTTCGCGCGTTGCGTTTAATCCAGGGCAGGACGCGGCAGACCGCGCCCGCTCGGCCGGAACGGGCATCAGACCCGACCCGGCCCATACGCTTTCCATAACGCGATCAAGGGGAATCCATGAAATTTCGTCTCATCCGGGCGCTGGCAGGCGCCGCCGCGATGGCCTTCGGGGCGCAAGCGGCCGCGCAAGCCACGGACTGGCCGCAGCATCCCGTGCGCATCGTCGTGCCCTTCCAGGCCGGCTCGGCCACGGACCTGATCTCGCGCCAGCTTGGCGCGGCGCTGTCCGCCGAACTGGGCCAGCCCTTCGTCATCGAGGCCCGCCCGGGCGCCGCGGCCGCGATCGGCAGCGCGTCGGTCGCGCGGTCGGCGGCGGACGGCTACACGTTGCTGATGGGCGGTCCGGCCGCCGTCGTCACCAACCGCTTCCTGCAGAAACGCCTGGCCTACGACCCCGACGCTTTCGAGCTGGTGTCGATGGTGGCCTACACGCCGAATATCCTGCTGGCCAATCCGTCGCAGCCGTTCAAGACGCTGCCCGAAATGGTGGCCTATGCGCGCGCCAATCCCGGCAAGCTGACCTATGCCTCGTTCGGCACGGGCACGACCTCGCACATGGCGGGCGAGATGCTCAAGTCCGTCGCTGGCATCGACATCCTGCACGTGCCCTACAAGGGCGCCGGCGAAGCCATCCCCGCCCTGCTGAGCGGTCAGGTGTCGATGTACTTCGACACCATCATGACCGGACTGCCCCAAGCCAAGAGCGGCTCGCTGCTGGCGCTGGGCATGTCCAATTCGCAGCGCTCGGCGCTGGCGCCGGACATCCCGACGATCGCCGAGCAAGGCTTCTCGGGCTACGACATCGCGCCGTGGTACGGTCTGGTCGCGCCTCAAGGCACGCCCGCACCGATCCTCGACAAGCTCAACAAAGCCGTCAACAAAGTGCTCGCCGACCCCGCATTGCGCGGTAAGCTCGCCGAAGCCGGCGCCGAGCCGCGTGGCGGCAGCCGCGAGGAATTCGCCGCCTTCATCAAGGCCGAGATTCCGCGCACCAAGCAGCTGATCGACCAGGCCGGCATCACCCCGCAGTAATTTTTCCAACGAGTTCCAGCACCCATGTCCTCCCCCTTCGATTGGTCTTTTCCGTACGCTTCCCGAAAAATGCCGGTCCTGGCCGCCAACGCGGTCGCGACCAGCCAGCCGCTGGCTGCGCAGGCGGGACTACGCATGCTGCTGGCCGGTGGCAATGCCGTTGACAGCGCCATTGCCACCGCGATCGCCCTGACCGTCGTCGAGCCCGTGATGAACGGGATCGGCGGCGACATGTTTGCCCTGATCTGGCACGACGGCCAGCTTCATGGCTTGAACTCCAGCGGCTGTGCGCCGGCCGCGTGGACGCCCGAGTACTTCAAGGGCCGCGACGCCATGCCGGGCACCGGCTGGGGCACGGTCACGGTGCCGGGTCAGATCGCGGGCTGGAAGGCCTTGTCCGACCGCTTCGGCAAGCTTCCCTTCGCCAAGCTCTTCGAACCCGCCATCGCGTATGCCGAGGAAGGCTTTGCGGTGTCGCCCACCATTGCGCGCCAATGGGCCAATCAGGCGCCCAAGCTCGCGGCCGAGCCGGGCTTTGCCGAGGCCTTCCTGCCGCAGGGCCGCGCGCCGCAGGCGGGCGAATGGTGGCGCTTTCCCGACCAGGCCAAGACCTTGCGCGACATCGCCGAAACCGGTGTTGAAAGCTTCTACCGCGGCGAACTGGCCCGCAAGATCGCGGACTTCGCGGCCAAGACGGGCGGCGCGCTCAGCGCCGTCGACCTGGCCGAACACCAGGCCGAATGGGTCAAGCCCATCTCGCAGTCGTTCCGCGATTACGAGCTGCACGAAATCCCGCCCAGCGGCCAAGGCATCTCGGCGCTGATGGCGCTGGGCATGCTGGAACAATTCGACCTGGAAGGCATGGGCCGCGACAGCGCCGACTACTACCACGTCAGCATCGAAGCCATGAAGCTGGCGTTTGCCGACCTGCACCATCACGTCGCCGATCCGCGCCACATGCGCACCGACGCGCGCGCCCTGCTCGACCGCGCCTATCTGGCCGAGCGCGCCCGCCTGATCTCGATGGACCGCGCCAGCGTGCCCACCGCGGGCACGCCCGCCACCGGCGGCACCGTCTACCTGACCGCGGCGGACGCCAGCGGCACGATGGTGTCGTTCATCCAGTCCAACTATCACGGCTTTGGTTCGGGCGTGGTCGTGCCGGGTACCGGCATCAGCCTGCACAACCGTGGCCTGAATTTCGTGCTGACGCCCGACCACGTCAACCAGGTCGCGCCGCGCAAGAAGCCGATGCACACCATCATCCCCGCGTTCGTGACGCGCGGCGGCCAGCCGGTCATGTCGTTTGGCGTGATGGGTGGCTCGATGCAGGCGCAAGGCCATCTGCAGATGGTCACGCGTCTGGCGGCCTTTGGCCAGAACCCGCAGGCCATGAGCGACGCGCCGCGCTTCCGCGTCGAGAAGGGCCCGGTCGTGAACGTGGAATCGCACCTGCCGGCCGACGTGGTCGACACGCTGCGCGCGCGTGGCCACAACGTCGCGGTGGCCCCGGTGGACAGCCTGGAGTTCGGCTCGGCGCAGCTCATCTGCCGCTTGCCGCAAGGCGGCTACGTGGCGGCGTCGGACTCGCGCCGCGACGGACAAGCCGTCGGCTTCTGACGCGTTGCGGGGGCACGCCGGACGTCCCTTGCGGAAGTTCGGCGACAATCCGTGACCTGCCGGCGCGCGCCCGTGCGCTGGCAGCCTGCCGCCTTCGCGCGCCGTCACATCCCTGCAGCAGCGCCGCCCGATACTGCCGCGTCGCTGCATGAAGGACCGAAATGCCCCACCCGGCTTCACCGCCCCGCCTCAAACGCGCGCGCTCAGCGCAGCGTTTTCTTCTGACCCTGCAACGCTTACCCGCCTCGCTGGCCGCCGTCGGCCTGCTGGTGCTGGCGTCGGCGCCCACGCCCGGCCGCGCCGCGCTGCCTGTGGCAGTCGGTGGTCAACCGCTGCCTTCGCTGGCGCCAATGCTCGAACGCGTCACGCCGGCCGTCGTCAATATTTCAGCGTCTACCGACGCTGCGGCATCGAGCGGCGACCGCGCGTCCACGCCCGGCAGCCTGCGGCAGAACGTGGGTTCTGGCGTCATCGTCGACGCCACCCAGGGCAACATCCTGACCAACCATCACGTGGTGCGCGGGGCGTCCGCCATCCGCGTGTCACTGCAGGACGGGCGCAGCTTCAACGCCACGGTGGTAGGCAGCGATCCGGACACGGATCTGGCCGTGCTGCGCATCGCCGCGCAGCACCTGCAGGCGCTGACCCTGTCCGACTCCAGCGACCTGCGCGTGGGCGATTTCGTGGTGGCGATCGGTGATCCCTACGGCCTCGGACAGTCGGCGTCGTCCGGCATCGTGTCCGCGCTGGACCGGTCCAGCCTGCGCGCCGCGGGCTACCAGAACTTCATTCAGACCGACGCGTCCATCAACCCCGGCAACTCGGGGGGCGCGCTGGTCAATCTGAACGGCGACCTGGTCGGCATCAACACCATGATCTACACGCCGTCGGGCGGGAATGTAGGCATCGGCTTTGCCATTCCGTCGAATCTGGCGGGCGAAGTCATGCAGCAACTGTTGCAGCACGGGCAGGTGCAGCGCGGCGGACTTGGACTGGACACGCTGGACATCACACCGCGCAATACCCGCCAGCTCGGACTGGCGCCGGGATCGACCGGCGTCGTCGTGGCGCGCGTCGCCGATGGCTCGCCGGCGCAAAAGGCAGGCGTCCAGGCCCGCGACCAGATCCTGTCTATCGACGGCAAGACAATCGGCTCCAGCGCCCAACTGCGCAACGCGGAAGGCCTCTTGCCAGTCGGGCGCCAGGTGCGGCTGGGATTGTCCCGCGCCGGCGCAAGGACCGAGGTCCTGCTGCGCATCGAGCCGGAGCAGAACGAGCGCTTGCATGCAGGTGCACTGGACGCCCGGATGATGGGCGTGGAGTTTTCCGAGGTGGGACGCGCGCAACGCGTGCAAGGCAACGACGGCGCCGCGGTCAGCGCCACGTTTCCCGATCGCGGCCCCGTGGCCGCGCGGCTGCAGCGCGGGGATATCGTCATCGGCGTGAATCAGCGCCCCGTCAGCACGCTTGCCGACCTGCGCAACCTGCTGACCGGCGCGGGAGCGCAGCCGCTGGTGCTGACGCTGCTGCGCGGACGGACCGCCTACACGCTGCAGGTGAACTGAGCGAGGCGCTGCCCGGGAATCGTGGCAGAATGGCCCGACCCGGCGTTCGGCGCCGGTTCCAAGGCAAGCCGTCACGACAAACCATGCATCGCGGGCGCGCCCGGCCCGCCAGAAGGAGCACGGATGAACCGCATTCCGCCTCACACCCGCCAAAAGCTGCCCCGCCTGCTGCTGGCGGCCGGCCTCGCAGTCATCGCGACCGGCGCGGCCGCACAGGACAAGGCGCCGCAGATCATGCAGGTGCCGGCCGACAACCGCATCGTCTGGCAGGCGCCGGCGGAAGGCGACATCACGTATGAATGCCGGCTGACGCAGACCGACGGCGCGCGCTACGCGTGGGTCATCGCGGGCGCGGCTGCGACGCTTGGCGCGGGCCAATCCGGCCAGACCGGCACCTACAAAAGTCCGCCTGAAACCTGGCGGGCAGCCGACGGGTCGACGCTGACCGGCATGGAAACCGTGCGCGCCAATGCCGGGCCGGACCGCCTGTACGACCAGCTCGTCCTGGCCAATCCGTCGTCGGGCGTGGGTCTGTTGACCGGCGTGACCTACATCCAGCGGTTCGTGCGCGCGGGCGGCGGCGCGCCGCAGACGCCCTGCTCGGCGGCCAACAAGGGCCAACGGGCGCAGGTCAAATACCAGGCCGATTACGTGTTCTGGAAACCGAACTGAGGTTGGTTCGCTGAACGGACGTCCGGCGTCGGTCGCATTGCGGCAATGCACCGCGCCGGTCGTACCGCGGCTGCCCCCCAACGGCGGCCCCTGCTGCGCCGCTCGTGCGCCCCCATCGGGCAGATGCCCGGCGTTACTGCGCGACGGACATGCCCTGCTTCAAGGCATCGACCAGCCCGGGATGCCGGGCCTTTTCCTGCGTGAGCGTGTAGGCGGAAAACGTCACCACCTTCTTGCCCGACGCCGCGAACAGCGCCGTCAGCTCGGCCGGGCGGCCCGACAGTTTGCTGGTCGCGTCCACTTGAAAAACGCCGATGCTGCCGACCTTGAACGCGCCGTCTCCCGTCTTCTTGAACGTCGGCACCGCTTCCTTCTGCTGCGACTGAAAGCCCGCGGCCATCGCGCCCAATGTGAACGCGTCGTCATCGCCGACGGCCAGTTCGACCGGCACATCGATCACGATGATCGCCTGCATGGTGGCGCGATTCAGGTAGATCTTGCCGGAGACCTCGGGCGTTGCCGGGTCCGACGGAAATTCGGTTTCGGTGAAGCCGGCGGGGATGAGGACCTTGAGCTTGCCGTCCAGCACCTGCAGCGTTTGCGGCTGCGGCGGGGGAGCGGCGGCGGCGTCCGCCGTCGCGCCATTCGGGTCTTGTTGCGCAGCAGGCGATCCGGCGGCCGGCGAACCGGCGGCCGGCGAACCGGCGGCCGGCGATCCGGCGGCGGGCGATCCCGCGGCGGGCGATCCCGCGGCGGGCGATCCTGCGGCCGGAGGAGCCGGTGTCGGCGATGCCGGTGCCGGCGCGGCTGGCGCTGACGGCGCCGGCGCTGCTGGAGCAGGTGCTGCTGGGGCAGGTGCTGATGGGGCGGGCGCTGCCGGTGCTGGCGTAGCTGCTGCTGGGGCTGGCGCTGCCGGTGCTGGCGTGGCTGCGGCCGGCGCGGCTGGGGCGGGCGCTGCCGCTGCTGACGCGGCAGGTGCCGGTGATGCCGGCGCTGGCTTCGCAGAAGCCGATGCCGCAGGTGCAGGTGCAGGTGCGGGCGCCGTCGATGCCGCCGCCGGCGCTGCCGCTGCCGCTGCTGGCGGCTTAGCCGCAGGTGAAGCCGCAGCAGGCGCTCCGCCTGCGGCCGCCGCATCCCCCGGCTGAACATTCTGTGCCTGCGCAGAGGCGCCCGCGGCCATGGCCAGCGTCAACGCCAATGTCATTTCTGCGAGCCGTGCGTTGTGCGTGTGCATAGCTATCCGATGATTAGGCTGAGCGTTCAATACTACAACGACACTCACCCTGCCCTCGGGCGATGAGGGTCGGCAGGGTGATCCAAAATGCTACGCAATCCGGCCTCAAAAAATGACGAAGCCCGCGCAAGCCTGCGCGGGCCTTCAAATTGCCATGATCGGAGTTCGGGTGAGCGGACTGGGAGTGGAGCTAGGGAGGTGGCCGCTTTTTTCGCGTCTGTGGCCGGGTAAGACGCCCAATCCGCTCAGTGCAACCGCGGTGCAGGGCGCAAGCGGCGCGCGCCTGGCGCGCGCCGCTCATCACGTCTGCCGCTTAGAAGCGATGACGGACACCGACCATGCCCACCGTGCTCTTCACGCCGTCGATGAACGCGAAGTCCGTGGCGTAGGAGCCCAGCGCGTACAGGTTCGTACGCTTGGACAGGTTGTACGTGTAGCCGATGCTGTACACGTTCATGGCCGAATCGCCACCGGTCAGCAGATCGCTGTCCGGATCGGCACGTTGCCACGAAGCCAGGATGGTGCTGGCGCCAAGCGGAACGGTCACGCCGACCATGTACGAATTGGCCTTGAAGTCTTCGACGCCAACGTTCGAGCTGAAGCTCTTGGCCTCGGGGCTGCCGCTGCCGAAGGCGTTGATGCTTTGGCCGGTGAACCAGCCGTCACGCGTCTGACCGAACGCGGCAGCCAGCTTCACGACTTCAAAGTCGTACGAAGCGCCGATGCTCCAGGCCTTGGGCGTGGCGTCATTGCCAAGCTGGTTGGCCGGGTTCAGTTGGTCGTACGTCAGGGCGACGTTCAGCGGACCGTTCACGTAGCGCACGCCGGCCGTGATGGCGCGGGTGTTGTCAGCGGTGCGGAAGCCGGTCTGTGCGGCGGTCGTGTCGGCGATGTTGAACGAGTAGCCGACGCCAGCCTGGAAGCCGCCGAACGACGGGGTCGAGTACTGGACCATGTTGTCGTAGCGGACCGTGTTGGCGGCGCTGAACGCGTTGCCGATGTTGGCTTGGCCGTAGCTGGCGCCGAACGGATCGATCGCGCCCAGGTACTTGGAAGCGATGTTGGTCTGACGGCCGAATTCCAGCAAGCCCCACGACGAGCTCTTCAGGCCGATGGTGGCTTGGCGGCCGAACAGGCGGCTGCTCTGGCCCGACTGGCCGTTGGCCGAGTTGAAGCCGCTTTCCAGCGTGAACACGGCGGAGAGGCCGTCGCCCAGATCTTCCGAACCGCGCAGGCCCCAGCGCGAACCGCTGGAAACGCCGTTGCTCATGCCGACCTTGGATTCATGGTAGCCATCGCCCTTGATCCGCTGATAGCCCACGCCCGTATCGATCAAGCCGTACAGCGTCACCGAGGTTTCCGCCTGCGCCATGCCGGACAGCGCGGCAAAGATGGCGGTGGCGAACAGAGTCTTTTTCATTACAGATTCCCATTGATGTGAACAGACATGCGCATGTGGCCAGACCCGCATTGCAGGCGGCACAGTGATGCACACGGCGCATGGCAGGAACGGATTCTAGGGACGCAATATGTCAGTTCTGGGGACACAAGCGATTTCGCAGCAAGAAATGGAAATAATCGCTTTTTTGTGGCGCGACGCCGACAGCGGCGCGCACATCGGCCACGCCGGCAGGCGTGTCATGTGCGTGTGCTATGAAGACAGCATGCGCGCAAACGTGCGCAGCAGTTGGCGCGCATCGTGCGTGGGGACGAGGCCCGCCACCATCGCCGCCACGTCGTGGCCCTCCGCCTCGAACACCGGCGCGCGGCGCGACAGGCACGCCGACATCAGCGTCGGCGAGAACTCGGGATGGAATTGCACCGACCACGCGTTCGGCCCATATCGCAGGACCTGATGCGGATCGTGCCGCGAACGGGCCAGCACTTCGGCGCCCGGCGGCGGCGTCAACACGCTTTGCTCATGCGTCAGATTGGCCAGAAAACGCCGCGGCAGCGCGCCAAGCAGCGCATCGTCGCCAACGTCCGCGCAGAAGTCGATGGCATGCTGGCCGATCTCGCGGCCCTGCGGATGAAAGTCGACGACGCCGCCCAGCGCGTGCGCCATCAGTTGATGGCCGTAGCAGATGCCCAAGAGCGGCAACCGCGCGCCATGCGCGCCACGCAGCCATTCGGCCGTGCGCTCGCTCCAGGGCTCGCGATCCGTCACCATGGACCACGATCCCGTCAGCACCGCGCCGGACACGTCATTCCACGTGGGCAGGGGTTCGTCGTCGTGGGGCTTGAAGACCCGCACCGGCAGGCCCGGATCATCAAGCGCGGCCAGCATCCAGTCGGATTGTTCGCCTTGCGCCTGCCGCAGATCTTCGGGCGGGCGGCCCATCTGAATGATGGCGAGCGGTTTTCGGGTCATGGACAACGATTCTGCGGAAAGGAAGACGGAGTTTACTTTCCGAACAGGCGCCGCAGGCGCTGGGACTCCGCGAGGTTCAGGCGCTTGGCTTCGTCTTCGGCGTAATCCCGCTCGCCGACATCGTAGGACCCTTCGTGCAGGCACTTCTTGCGATTGGATTTGCACTCATCGTTGGACCGGGCCGGCGTGGTGGCCGCCATGCTGGCCTTTTCCGCAGCCGTCGGTTTGCTGGACGAGCACCCCGCCACCACCGCGACAAAAAACAACGCCGCGCCGCAGCGGCTGATCGTGAATATCGACATTTTCCCGGCCCTACAGAAGTGCTATAGCCGCTTTTATAGCAAACGCGCGCGGGGAAAGGCGTGTTAAGTCGTAGCAGACGCGCGATCCGATTCAGCGCGATACCGCAGCGCCTCTATCACCAGCGCCAACGCCGGCGAGAGCTGCCGGCGATTTGCGTAGTAAAGGTGATAGCCCGGAAACACCGGCCACCAATCCTCCAGCACGGGCGCCAGCCGGCCCGCTTCGATGTGGGGTTTGACCAGGTCATAGGGCACATAAGCCATGCCCATGCCATCGAGCGCCGCCTGCAGCATCAGGAACGTATTGTTGAACACGGTCTGCCCGTTCACGCGCACGCTCAGCGCGCGTCCATCCTTTTCAAAATCCCAGGCGTACAGGCCGCCGTGCGTGGGCAGCCGCAGGTTCACGCAACAGTGTTCCGTCAGTTCCTGCGGCGTGGCGGGCAGTGATCTGCCGGCCAGGTAGCCCGGCGACGCGGCGACCGCCATGCGCAGGTCGGGCGCGATGCGCACGGCGATCATGTCCTTGTCCACGCGGTTGCCCACGCGCACTCCCGCGTCGAAACGTTGCGCAGCGATGTCGGTCATCGCGTAGTCCACGCTGAATTCGATCTGCACGTCCGGGTACTGCCGCAGAAGCGGCAACAGGCGCGGCCATAGCGCCGTCACGATGGCGTGGTCATGCGCGGTGATGCGTACCGTGCCCGCGGGCTTGTCGCGCATTGCGGTCAGCGACTCCAGCTCCTGCTGTATTTCGCTCAGCCGGGGACTCAACACACTCAGCAGCCGGGCGCCGGCTTCAGTAGGTGAAACGCTGCGGGTCGTCCGGGTGAGCAACCGCACGCCCAGGCGGCGATCGTGCCCATTGCCGCGTTGGCGGCAACCGGCGACATCGCGCGGCTGAACGCGGCGCTTGAACAAGGTCTGGATGCCGGATTGACGGTCAGCGATGCCAAAGAGGTGCTGGTGCAGCTGTACGCCTACGCCGGCTTTCCGCGCAGCCTCAATGCCCTGTCCGAACTGATGAAGGTAAGGCAGGCTCGCCAGCAACGCGGCATCCAGGATGCGCCCGGCGCCGAGCCCAGCCGGCCGATCCCGCAGGGCGACGCGCTGCTGGCAGCCGGAACTGCCAATCAGACCAAGCTATCTGGCGGCCCGGTCCAGGGCCCCTTGTTCGACTTCGCTCCCGTTGCCAACGAATACCTGCGCACGCACCTCTTTGGCGACATCTTCGAGCGCGACAACCTCGATTGGCAAAGCCGCGAAATTGCTACGGTCAGCATGCTGGCCGCACTGACGGGCGTCGAATCGCAACTGCAATCGCACATGCGGATCAGCATGAACGTGGGGCTGACGGCGCCGCAACTGCGCCAGCTTGCCCAGGTGCTGGCGTCACAAGTCGACGCGCAGACGGCCCGCCGCGCAACGGACGCGCTGGACCGGCAATTGCTGGTGCAAGCCGGCAAGTGACGGCAAGGGCCGCCTCCTGTGCAGGCAGGACCGGCCCCGGACACTGGCGAATTTGTCCCTTTAATGAACCAACCCGGGATTTTTTGGGCAAAATTCCGGACTCAAGCAATGATCCCCGCCACCCGAGGCAAGGCAGCTTGTCGTGCCCTCCCCCTGGACTCCCTTCATGACGCAATTGCAAATCAACGGCCAGACCAAGGACGTCAACGTCCCGGATGAAATGCCGATCCTATGGGTCCTGCGCGATGAATTGGGCATGACCGGCACCAAGTTCGGCTGCGGCATGGCCTTGTGCGGCGCCTGTACGGTGCATATCGACGGCACGCCCGTGCGATCCTGTCTTACGCCCGTCTCCGTGGCCACCGGCCGCCAACTCTCCACCATCGAAGGCATGGAAGCCGATCCGGTCGGCCGGGCGGTGCAGGCGTCCTGGGTTACCAATAACGTCGCGCAATGCGGCTATTGCCAGGCTGGCCAGATCATGACGGCGGTAAGCCTGTTGAAGGCGACTCCCAACCCGACCGAACAACAGATCGCGGACGCCATGAGCGGCAACATCTGCCGCTGCGGCACGTACCCGCGGATCCTCGCGGCCATTCAGCAGGCCGCAGCCCGCCTCGCCCAAGGAAGCAAGCAATGACCGCCGCCGTTCAGCATTCGCGCCGCGCCTTCCTGCAGGGCAGCCTGGGCGTGCTCACGCTGGCCGTCACCGCAAAGGGATGGATCACGGCGGCGGTGGCCGCCGAACCGGCTGCCAAAGCATACGGCGCCGACAGCATGCCCGGCGGCACCGTGGACGATCCGCTCGTCTTCGTCAGCATTGCTGCCGATGGCGCCGTCACCATCGTGGCGCACCGTGCCGAGATGGGCACCGGGGTGCGTACCAGCCTGCCGATGGTGGTGGCCGACGAAATGGAAGCACGCTGGGAACGCGTGAAGGTCGTGCAGGCCCCCGCCGACGAATCCCGCTACGGCAATCAGAACGTCGACGGTTCGCGCAGCATGCTCCACTTCCTGATGCCGATGCGGCGCGTGGGCGCGGCCGCCCGGCAGATGCTCGAAGCGGCCGCGGCGGCGCGGTGGTCCGTGCCCATTGCCGAGGTCAAAGCCGAACAACACGAAGTGCTGCATGTGCCGAGCGGCCGCCGTCTTTCGTATGGCGACCTGGCGGCGGACGCGGCCAAGCAGCCCGTGCCCGCGGGCAACGCCCTCAAACTCAAGGCCCGGTCCGAATTCCGCTACATCGGCAAGGACCAGGTGCGCCTGGTCGACCTTGAAGCCATCGGCAAAGGCCAGGCGACCTACGGCATGGACATGCGCCTTCCCAGCATGGTCTACGCCGTCGTTGCGCGCCCGCCCGTCGTGGGCGGCCGGGTGCGCCGCGTCGACAGCGCCAAGGCGCTCGCCGTGCCCGGCGTGCTGAAGGTCGTAGAAATCCCCGTCATGCAAGGGGCGCCCGCCTTCCAGCCGCTAGGCGGCGTGGCGGTTGTGGCGCGCAACACCTGGGCCGCGCGGCAGGGGCGCGATGCGCTGCAGATCGAATGGGACGACGGTTCGAACGGCGCCTATGACTCCGTCGCCTACCAGCAGACGCTGCAGGCGGCGGCGCGCGCGCCCGGCAAGACGATGCGCAATCAAGGCGACGCCGCGAATGCCTGGACCAACGCGCCGGAAGCCGAGCGCGTATCCGCGGAGTACTACGTCCCGCACCTGGCCCACGCGTCGATGGAGCCGCCCGTCGCCACCGTGCAAATCCAGGGCGATCGCGCCGAGGTCTGGACGTCCATCCAGAATCCGGTCGCTGCCCGGGACGCCGTGGCCGCGCGCCTGAAGCTTGAGCCCGCCAACGTCAAGGTCAACGTGCTGCTGCTGGGCGGCGGTTTCGGCCGCAAGTCCAAGCCCGATTTTGTGGACGAAGCGGCCATCGTCGCCGGCGCCATGCCCGAAGGCACGCCGGTCAAGCTGGTCTGGACCCGCGAAGACGACATCCATCACGACTACCTGCACACGGTCTCGGTCGAGCGCCTGGAAGCCGTCATGAACACGCAGGGGCATGTCCAGTCCTGGCTGCACCGCAGCGCCTCCCCCACCATCGCGTCGTTGTTTGCGCAAGGCGCCAAGGGGCAGCAGATGTTCGAGTCCGCCATGTCGGCGATCAACATGCCCTATCGCATTCCCAATGTGCGCGTGGAAACCGCCGAAGTCGAAGCCCATGCGCGCATCGGCTGGTTCCGGTCCGTCGCCAACATTCCGCATGCCTTCGCGGCCCAGTGCTTCATCGACGAACTCGCGCATCGCGCGGGCAAGGATCCTCAGGCATTCGCGCTGGATCTCATTGGCCCCGCGCGCCAGATCGATCCCGGCACGTTGGCCGACACCTGGAACTACACCGAATCGCCTGAGCGCTACCCCTACGACACCGGCCGCCTTCGCGGCGTGATCGACGCCGCGTGCAAGGGCTCGGGCTGGGGCCGCACACTACCGAAGGGGCATGGGCTCGGGCTGGCCTTCTGCTACAGCTTCATGAGCTACACCGCCACGGTGGTCGAGGTGGCGGTGGACGACAAGGGCGAGATCCGCGTCGTCGCCGTGGACATGGCGATGGACTGCGGCCCGCAGATCAACCCCGAACGCATTCGCGCGCAGATGGAAGGCGGCGCCATCATGGGGCTGAGCCTGGCGCTGACCAGCGAGATCACCTTTGAAAAAGGCCGCGTCAAGCAAAGCAACTTCCACGACTACGAGGTGCTGCGCCACAACGCCTCGCCGCGCGTGATCCGCACGCATCTGGTCAACGACGACCACGCGCTGCCACCGGGCGGCGTGGGCGAACCGCCAGTGCCGCCCGTCGCCCCCGCGCTGTGCAACGCGATCTTCGCCGCGACGGGCAAGCGGATCCGCACCCTGCCGGTCCGCAAGCTGGCATAAGCGGAAAGCCAATCTATGACTGAATCAGGGCCGTCCGCCATGAACGCCTTTTTGATCCAAAGGAAGCACGCCCATGGAAAGCGTTGATGTCCGCGTGCTGCGCGCGGCGCGCGACTGGCAGGAGGCCGGGCATCGCCTAATGCTGGCTACGGTCGTCAAGACATGGGGCTCGTCGCCGCGGCCCGTGGGGTCCATGATGGTGCTGCGCGAGGACGGCCGTTGCATCGGCTCGGTGTCCGGCGGCTGCATCGAGGACGACCTGATCCACCGCTACACGCGGGCTTACGGCGACGGAAGCATTCCACAATCGGCGCCCGAACTCGTCCGCTACGGCGTCACGGCCGACGAGGCGCACCGGTTCGGACTGCCCTGCGGCGGGACGCTTGAACTGCTTCTGGAATTTGCACCGGACAGCGGAATACTGAATGAACTGGTCCGCCGGCTCGAGACCGGCCAGCTCGTACAGCGGACGGTCGATTGCGCCAGCGGCGCGGTCACGCTGAGCGACGCCTCGGCGCCGGAGGCCCTGCATTTCGATGGCGTCACCCTATCCAGCACGCTGGGCCCGCAGTACAGGCTGTTGCTGATCGGCGCCGGGTCGCTGGCCGAGTACGTCGCCACCATGGCGCTGTTCAATGACTTCGCGGTCACCGTGTGCGATCCGCGCATCGAGCATCTGGGCACATGGTCCGTCGACGGCGTGGCATTCACCACCGAAATGCCCGACGACGCCGTACGCGCGCTGAACCCGGATTCCCGCACGTGCATCGTGGCGCTCAGCCATGACCCCAAACTTGACGACATGGCGCTGCTGGAAGCGCTGCACAGTCCCGCCTTCTACGTCGGCGCCATCGGCTCGCGCCGTAACGCCGCCAGCCGCCGGCAGCGGTTCATCGAGCATCTGGACGAAACCGAAGCATCCGTGCAGCGGCTGCACTCGCCAGTCGGTCTGCACATCGGCAGCAAGACGCCGGCCGAAATCGCGGTGAGCGTGATGGCGCACATTCTGGCGGTGAAGAATGGCGTGATGACGGGATAGGGGCGCCGCCGTTCGCAAGTGATGTGTACCTGTCTATACTAGGAACCGCATCTTTCCTTGCTTATGTGTTGCACTCCCAGGATCCCACCCGTGGCCGCTTCTCCCCCCCGATTGCCCGTCCCGGCGAATGCCCTGCCCGCCCCGCTGTACGCGCAGGTCAAGCAGATGATCGCGCAGCAGATCCGCAGCGGCGCCTGGCCCGCGCATTACCGCGTGCCGTCCGAAGCCGAGCTGGTCGATGAACTGGGATTCAGCCGCATGACGATCAACCGCGCGCTGCGCGAACTGACCGCCGAAGGCCTGCTGGTGCGGATGCAAGGCGTCGGCACGTTCGTCGCGCAGCCCAAGGCGCGCTCTGCGCTGTTCGCCGTGAACAACATTGCCGACGAAATCGCGGCGCGCAACCACCGCCACCACAGCCGCGTCGTGCGGCTGGCCGAAGAACCGGCCGGCGCTGAGCAAGCTCAGGCGTTGGACATCCGCGCAGGCCAACCGGTGTTTCATTCACTGATCGTCCATTACGAAGACGACGTACCCATCCAGCTTGAAGACCGCTACGTCAATGTCCGCCTTGCGCCCGACTACCTGCTGCAGGACTTCACGCAAAGCACGCCGTACGAATACCTGACGCGCGTGGCGCCGCTGAGCGCCGGCGAGCACGTGGTCGAAGCCATTCTCGCCAAGCCGCGCGAATGCCAGTTGTTGCAGATCGACCGCGAAGAACCCTGCCTGCTGATCCGCCGGCGCACCTGGTCCGGCGACCGCGCGGTGACACTGGCCCGCCTGATCCATCCGGGTTCCCGTCACCGGCTGGAAGGCAAGTTCACAACGTGACGTTCACCGCTTTCCACTCGCCGTACCTATGACGCGACGAGTCGCGTCCGACTGAACTGCAACGCGCCAGTGCGCCCTCCCGCATGACTTTTCCCATGCCGAAATCTCACAGGTTTCGGCATTTCTCATTGGGGTAATCCCTCAGTCCAAAATCAGTCATCTACTATTGTATATACAACCATAGTCGTCTTAAGATCTGCTCACCTTGGCGCTGGATCACAGCGCGCCTTGACCCGATCCAGGAGACTTCACTTGAACCCATCCCCCCGATTCCGCGATGCCGTCATCCGCGCCCCGCGCGGCAGCCAGCTCAACACCAGAAGCTGGCTGACCGAAGCGCCCTTGCGCATGCTGATGAACAACCTCGACCCCGATGTGGCCGAAAACCCGAACGAGCTCGTCGTCTACGGCGGCATCGGCCGCGCGGCCCGCGACTGGGATTGCTACGACAAGATCGTTGAATCGCTCAAGGCCCTGAACGACGACGAAACCCTGCTCGTGCAATCGGGCAAGCCGGTCGGGGTGTTCAAAACGCACGCCAACGCGCCGCGTGTCCTGATCGCCAACTCCAACCTTGTCCCGCACTGGGCCACCTGGGAACACTTCAACGAACTGGACGCCAAGGGCCTGGCCATGTACGGCCAGATGACCGCCGGCAGCTGGATCTACATCGGCAGCCAGGGCATCGTCCAAGGCACGTACGAAACCTTCGTCGAAGCCGGCCGCCAGCATTACGGCGGCAACCTGTCCGGGCGCTGGGTGCTGACCGCCGGCCTGGGCGGCATGGGCGGCGCGCAGCCGCTGGCCGCCACGCTGGCCGGCGCGTGCTCCCTGAACATCGAATGCCAGCAAAGCCGCATCGACTTCCGCCTTCGCACCCGCTACGTGGACGAACAGGCAGCCAACCTGGACGACGCGCTGGCCCGCATCGCCAAACACACGCAGGCCGACCGCGCCGTGTCCATCGCGCTGTGCGGCAACGCCGCCGAAATCCTGCCCGAACTCGTGCGCCGCGGCGTCAAGCCCGACATGGTCACCGACCAGACCAGCGCGCACGATCCCTTGAACGGCTACCTGCCCGCCGGCTGGTCCTGGCAGGAATACCGCGACCGCGCCCAGCGCGAACCGGCGGCGGTCATCAAGGCCGCCAAGCAATCCATGGCCGTGCACGTGCAGGCGATGCTGGCCTTCCAGCGCCAGGGCATCCCCACCTTCGACTACGGCAACAACATCCGCCAGATGGCCAAGGAAGAAGGCGTCGCCGACGCGTTCGACTTTCCCGGCTTCGTTCCGGCCTACATCCGTCCGCTCTTCTGCCGCGGCGTGGGCCCCTTCCGTTGGGCTGCGCTGTCCGGCGACCCGCAAGACATCTACAAAACCGACGCCAAGGTCAAGGAACTGATTCCCGACGACGCCCACCTGCATCATTGGCTCAGCATGGCCCGCGAGCGCATCAGCTTCCAGGGCCTGCCCGCGCGCATCTGCTGGGTCGGGCTGGGCGAGCGCGCCAAGCTGGGCCTGGCGTTCAACGAAATGGTGCGGTCAGGCGAACTGTCGGCGCCCATCGTCATCGGCCGCGACCACCTCGATTCCGGCTCGGTCGCCAGCCCCAACCGCGAAACCGAATCCATGCGCGACGGCTCGGACGCCGTTTCCGATTGGCCCCTGCTCAACGCCCTGCTCAACACCGCCAGCGGTGCGACGTGGGTGTCGCTGCACCACGGCGGCGGCGTCGGCATGGGCTTCTCGCAGCACTCCGGCATGGTCATCGTGTGCGACGGCACCGACGCCGCTGCCGAGCGCATCGCCCGAGTGCTGACCAACGACCCTGCCACGGGCGTGATGCGGCACGCGGACGCCGGCTACCAGATCGCCATCGACTGCGCACACGAGCAAGGTTTGAACCTGCCCATGGTGACCGGCAAGCGCTGACACCCCGCGCGGCACTCCGAAACCGCCAACTCCCAGGGGCCGGCCCGGCCCCACTTTCCACGCGAGGCAATGCGATGGCGCAGCAAGGTGATACAAGCACGGCACCCCTCATCGAGCGGCGCTCAATCGACTTCATCCCCGAATCCGAACGGCATGGCAAGCTGTACAGCCAGTTCACGCTCTGGATGGGCGCAAACCTGCAGATCACCGCCATCGTCACGGGCGCGCTTGCCGTGGTGCTGGGCGGTGATATGTTCTGGTCACTCATTGGCCTGTTCATCGGGCAGGTGCTCGGCTGCGCGGTCATGGCGCTGCATGCGGCGCAAGGCCCCAAGCTGGGATTACCGCAGATGATTTCCAGCCGCGTGCAATTCGGCGTGTATGGCGCGGCGATCCCCATCGTGCTGGTGTGCCTGATGTATTTGGGCTTTACCGCAACGGGGACGTTGCTGTCGGGCCAGGCGCTGGGGCAGTTGTTCGGCGTCAGCGACACCTTGGGCATCCTGATATTCGCGGCCGTGATCATCACGGCCACCTTGTTCGGCTATCGCGTCATCCACCTCATCGGCCGGGTCGCCACCGTGCTTGGGCTGATCGCATTCTTCTACCTGTTCAGCCGCGTCCTCGCCGTGGGCGACCTGGCCAAGTTGCTGCAGATCCGCCATTTCAGCTGGGCTTCATTTCTGCTTGCGGTATCGCTGGCCGCAGCGTGGCAGATCGCCTACGGGCCTTACGTGGCCGACTACTCGCGTTATCTGCCCGGCAAGACGTCTTCCACCAAAACGTTTCTGGCGGTGGGCCTCGGATCTGTCGTCGGCGCGCAGATCGCCATGGTCCTGGGCGTGCTGGCGGCCGCAATGGCGGGGGGCCAGTTCGCCGGGCGCGAAGTCGCGTACATCGTGGGCCTGGGCGGCACGGGGACCGTCGCGGCGCTGCTGTACTTCAGCATCGCGTTCGGCAAGGTCACCATTTCCACGCTGAATTCGTATGGCAGCTTCATGTGCATCGCCACCATCATCAGCGGCTTTCGGGGCCATATCGAGATCTCGCGCCGGCAGCGGGCGGTGTGCGTGGTGCTGGTCGTAGGCGCGGCGACCGCGCTGGCACTTATCGGACAGCACGCATTCCTTGGCGCCTTTACATCCTTCATCCTGTTCCTGCTGGCCTTCTTCGTGCCCTGGAGCGCGGTGAATCTGGTCGATTACTACTTCGTGAACCGCGGACGCTACGACGTGGCCGCGCTGTCGGATCCGGACGGACGGTACGGCCGGTGGAACTGGCCGGGCATCCTGGTTTACGCCGTCGGCGTCGTGGTGCAGTTGCCCTTCATTTCCACCAAGCTTTACACCGGTCCGATGGTGGAGCGGCTGGGCGGCGTCGATATCTCATGGATCATCGGCCTGGTCGTCCCCAGCGTCCTGTATTACCTGTTCGCGCGCCGCGGCCTCCAAATGGACCGGCCGGCACAACAGATCGCATAACAACGATTGCAAGCAGCCGGACCACCGGCGTAGGAGAAGAGGAATGGAATTGCATGTGAAACCGGGCCAACTGACGCTGGCCGACCTGCGGCGCGCCTATCAGCAGCCGGTGCGCCTGACGCTGGATCCCGGCGCCGCGCAGGCCATCGACGCCAGCGTGGCCACGGTTGAACGCATCATCGCCGAAGGCCGCACGGTCTACGGCATCAATACCGGCTTTGGGTTGCTGGCCTCCACCAAGATCGCGCGCGAAGACCTGCAGGCGTTGCAGACTTCGCTGGTCCGTTCCCACGCGGCCGGCGTGGGCGAAGCGCTGGACGACGCCATGGTGCGTCTCATCATGGTGCTCAAGATCAACAGCCTGGCTCGCGGTTACTCGGGCGTGCGCCGCCACGTCATCGACAGCCTGATCGCGCTGGTCAACGCGGGCGTGTACCCGCATATTCCGCTGAAGGGATCCGTAGGCGCGTCGGGCGACCTGGCTCCGCTTGCCCATATGTCGTTGGTGCTGCTGGGCGAAAGCCAGGCGCGCTATCAAGGCGAATGGCTGCCCGCGCGCACGGCGCTGTCGCGCGCCGGCCTGGAACCGCTGACGCTGGCCGCCAAGGAAGGGCTGGCCCTCTTGAACGGCACCCAGGTGTCCACCGCGTTCGCGCTGCGCGGCCTGTTCGAAGCCGAAGACATGATGGCGGCAGGCCTCGTGTGCGGCAGCCTCAGCGTCGAAGCCATGCTGGGCTCGCGGGCACCGTTCGATGCCCGCATCCACGCCGCACGCGGCCAGCTTGGGCAGATCGACGTGGCCGCCGTCTACCGCAGCCTTTTGGGCGACGACAGCGAGGTCGGCCACTCCCATGCCGATTGCGGCAAGGTGCAAGACCCCTACTCCCTGCGCTGCCAGCCCCAGGTGATGGGCGCCTGCCTCACGCAGATCCGCCACGCCGCGCAGGTCCTGGAAATCGAATCGAACGCCGTGTCCGACAACCCCCTGGTGTTCGTCGACCAAGGCGACGTCATCTCGGGCGGCAACTTCCACGCCGAACCGGTGGCGCTGGTCGCCGACAACCTGGCGCTGGCGCTGGCCGAGATCGGCGCGCTGGCGGAACGGCGCATCGCGCTGATGATGGACAAGCACATGTCACAGTTGCCGCCCTTCCTTGTGCGCAAGGGCGGCGTCAACTCGGGCTTCATGATCGCCCAGGTGACGGCGGCGGCACTGGCCAGCGACAACAAGGCATTGGCGCATCCGGCCAGCGTGGACAGCATGCCCACGTCGGCCAACCAGGAAGATCACGTGTCGATGGCGCCCAACGCGGGCAAGCGGTTATGGGCCATGGCCGACAACGTGCGAGACATCCTGGCCATCGAATGGCTGGGCGCATGCCAGGGCCTGGACTTCCGCGAAGGGCTCAGGACGTCTCCGCAACTGGAAGCCGCGCGCCGCGCCCTGCGCGAGAAGGTGTCCCACTACGAGGAAGACCGCTTCTTCGCGCCGGACATCGCGGCGGCCAGCGGCCTGATCGACGCGCAAGTCATGAACGGTCTGATGCCCGCGGGGCTGCTGCCCAGCCTCTGACGCTGCCCCTCTGCCGGCCGGACGCATCCGGCCGTCATCGCCTCGCCGCGCGCACGGGCCCATCAGAAGGCACCTGCGCGGCGCTTTATGAGAGACCGACCAAGGAACCGAGAGAGACAACGATGCAAGCATCCTCGCAGTCAGACACACCGGCAGAAGCGCAGACACTCAACCGCGGGCTGAACGCCCGGCACATCCGCTTCATGGCATTGGGCTCGGCCATTGGCACGGGCCTTTTCTATGGGTCGGGCAAGGCGATCCAGGCGGCGGGTCCTTCGGTGCTGCTGGCCTATCTGGTCGCGGGCGCCGCCGTCTATATGGTCATGCGCGCCCTGGGAGAAATGTCGGTGCGCAACCCGGTGTCCGGCTCGTTCGGCCACTACGCCACGCAATATCTGGGACCGCTGGCCGGCTTTCTGACAGGCTGGACCTATGCATTCGAGATGATCATCGTCTGCCTGGCCGACATCACCGCGTTCGGGCTGTACATGGGATTCTGGTATCCGGACGTACCGCGATGGATCTGGGTCCTGTCCATCGTCTGCTTCATCGGCGCCATCAACCTGCTTTCCGTCAAGGTGTTCGGCGAACTGGAGTTCTGGCTGTCGCTGCTGAAGGTCGGCGCCATCGTCGCGATGATCGCGGGCGGGCTAGGCATCATGCTGTTCGGTATGGGGATGGGCGCAGACAGCCCCGCCACCGGCGTGCACAACCTGTGGGAGCATGGCGGCTTCATGCCCAATGGCGTGGGCGGGTTGATCGCATCGTTGGCCGTGGTGGTGTTCGCGTTCGGCGGCATCGAGATCATCGGCATCACCGCCGGCGAAGCCAAGGACCCTGCCCGCACCATCCCCCGCGCCATCAACGCGGTGCCCATGCGCATCCTGCTGTTCTACGTGTTGACGCTGTTCGTGCTGATGTCCATCTTCCCGTGGACGCAGATAGACGGCAAGAGCAGCCCGTTCGTGCAGATCTTCGACAGCCTCGGCATCAGTTCCGCGGCCACCATCCTGAACATCGTCGTGATCTCAGCTGCGGTATCGGCCATCAACAGCGACATCTTCGGCGCGGGCCGCATGCTGTTCGGCATGGCCCAGCAAGGCCAGGCGCCGCGCGGATTTGCCTCCGTATCGGCCAACGGCGTGCCGTGGATGACGGTGGTGGTGATGTCCGTGGCGCTGCTGGTGGGCGTGCTGCTCAACTATCTGATTCCGGAGAACGTATTTCTCTTGATCGCGTCCATCGCCACGTTCGCCACGGTGTGGGTGTGGTTGATGATCCTGCTGTCGCAGGTGGCGATGCGGCGCAAGATGCGTCCGGAAGAGATCGCGCAACTGAAATTCCCCGTTCCGCTCTGGCCGCTGGGACCCTTGCTCGCCATTGCCTTCATGGCCTTCGTGATCGCGGTGCTGGGCAATTTTCCAAGCACACAGCAGGCGTTGGGCGTGGGCGTTGTCTGGATCGCGCTACTTTGCCTGGCCTATCGCTTCTGGGTATATCCCAAGCGCCTGCCGGACCGCGAACCCCTGCCTGCGGCCCAGGGTTCGGATTGATCGACGCAGCGCCGGGCCATGGATTCCGCCGGCGCCTGCACCAAGGAGAAACGCATGAGACAAGTCTGGCGACACTGCCACGCCGCCACGATGGCCGGCGGCACGTATTCCGCAATCGAGAACGCGGCCATCGTGACCCGGGCCGATCGCATCGAATGGATCGGCCCGGATTCGGAACTACCCTCCGTCGATGCCGCGCACGTCCACGACCTGGGCGGCGCGTGGGTCACGCCCGGACTCGTCGACTGCCACACCCACCTGGTATTCGGCGGCGACCGCAGCCGCGAATTCGAACAGCGCCTGCAAGGCGTCGACTACGCCACCATCGCCGCCCAGGGCGGCGGCATCGCCAGCACCGTACGCGCCACGCGCGCGGCAACCGAAGACGAACTGTACGCCAGCGCCCACCGCCGTGCGCTGCAGTTGCTGCGAGATGGCGTGACGACATTGGAGGTCAAGTCGGGATACGGGCTCGATCTGGAGAATGAACGCAAGATGCTGCGCGTGGCCAGGCGCCTGGGTCAGACGCTGCCGCTGACGGTGCGTGCAACCTGCCTGGCCGCGCACGCGCTGCCTCCAAAGTTCACAGGGCGTCCGGATGAGTACATCGACGAAGTTGCTCTGACCATGCTGCCGGCGCTGGCCGCCGAGGGGCTGGTCGATGCCGTGGATGCCTTTTGCGAACACTTGGCATTTACGCCGGTGCAGGTGGAGCGGGTGTTTCAGGCGGCTGCCCGGCTGAACCTGCCCGTGAAGCTGCATGCGGAACAACTGTCATCGCTGCACGGCGCGAATCTGGCGGCGCGCTATGGCGCCTTGTCTGCCGACCATCTGGAGTACCTGACCGAATCGGATGTACTGGCGATGGCCAAGGCGGGGACAGTCGCGGTGCTGTTGCCCGGCGCGTTCTATGCGCTGCGTGAGACGCAGTTGCCGCCGGTGGATCTGCTACGGCAGCACGGCGTGCCGATCGCGATTTCGACGGATCTGAATCCTGGGACGTCGCCGGTGCTGTCGTTGCGGTTGATGCTGAACATGGCGTGTACGTTGTTCAGGATGACTCCCGAGGAGGCGCTGGCGGGGGTGACGGCGAACGGGGCGCGGGCGTTGGGGTTGTCAACGACGCACGGGACGCTGGAGGTGGGGAAGGTGGCGGATTTTGTGGCGTGGGAGATCACGCATCCGGCGGAGCTTGCGTATTGGGTGGGGGGGGATGTGGCGAAGCGTGTGGTTCGGCGTGGGGCTTTGGTCGACGTGCCTGCGCAGTGAAACGCATCAATCCAGGACTCAACTCCAGGCGCGTCAGGTCCCACCCGCTGTCTTAGCCGCGCCGGAGCTGGCGGACGCTCAACATCGAAAAAAAGCAAAACCTATAGTTACCTTGAAAACCGGCAAGACCGCCACCGCATCGCCAACGCGGTGACCTCCCTGGCTGATCTTCCAAATGCTCAGAACGTGAAGGCCCTGACGAACCACCAGCGAATCGCGGCCGCGCTGGGTCTTCGGTTCGATCAACTCGACATCTGATTTCGAAATGCAAAAGCCCCTACAGGGTTATCCCTATCGAGGCTCACGGGGGCGACTACGACGATGATCGTCGCAAAAATCGATCGCCCCGAAAGACGACTCAGGCAGTCAAAAACCGCACGACTTCCGCCCAATCATTCGTCGACAGCGCCACATCCTCGTAGTCGCCTTCTTCTTCGTCCCAACGCGAGACGCAGTAGCGCTGGCTTCTGCCGGATTCGCGGTCGGCGTAGTTGGCGTAGTCGACATACACCTTCAAGCCGCGCTCTTCGTTCACGAAGGACGGGGCGGCGTCGATGCGCTCGGACGCGTCGACGTAGCCTTCGGGCAGCGTCGGAAGGGTGGTTATGTCGTAGCGGGGAAATTCGCGACGCAGTCGGTCTAGGTTCATAAGGAAAGCCAGTGGAGCTGGCGCGGCAGGAGGGGCTCGAACTTCGGCCCCGAGGGCTTGGAAAGCCTGGGTTAAATGAGGCTAACGCCTTGAATTTGCGCGCGTCTTTCTGCTCTGCGTTAGAACAGGTTCAAGTTGTGGGCTCTGATTATATGCGGCTTTGCAGCCGTCTGTTCCAACGCGCCATGTCCTGGTTCATTCCCCGATCGCCGAAGGATGCCGGACCTGTACTCACTGGAACGGCGAGGCAACCGACTAGGGCGCAGGACGTACAGCCGGTGTGAGCCTGACTGCAACAGGGCTCGGCCTAGGCGTCGACCACGATTTGGTGCCGGGCCAAGCACTCCGGGTCTGGGCAATGGCCTGGGAAGTTTTCAGTCACCCAGCTTCACCATGAACGAAAAAAAGCCCGAAGGTGCTTGGAGAAAATGAATTGCCTATCGCCAGGCTATGTGCTGGCCACCGAAGCCTTGGATAAATGCCGACGTCGCATGAAGGGCGCCTCGATGAACCGGAAGGAAATAGAGCCGGCAAGGAAAGACACCGACATGGAAATCACTAGCGTCAGCAGATACTGAAGCCGAATGTCGTAGTTCTGCCGAGCTACCGTGGCCTGTATCCACGGGAAGAACACCAGGTGCCAGATATAGAGGCTGTAGCTAGCCCTTCCGATCCACACCAGCCATTTTTGCTCAAGAGCACGCGTCACCTTTGACTGAGGCGAGGATTGCAAGACCGCGAACAGCATCATCGCAATCGCAACCGACAGCGCCGTATACCCTACCATCTGTAGCCAGGAGACCATCTTGAATGGCTTGGAATCGAGCGCCAAGCTAGAAAGCAGAGCAACAAATACAAGCACACCGATCAAACCGGCGGCTGAGCGATAACGCTTGTAGTCGTTCAAATTGATGCAGGCGAGAAGGCATCCCAGCGCCAGGGAATCGGCCCTGCACAGCGAGAATGAATAGATGGCGTTGTCGGACACCCCAAAATGCACAAATGCCATTCGGCACGCCAACGCTGCCGCAACCAACACACCTGCGGCGCGCTTCACTGACCCAGTCATAAATACCAGCAGGGGGAAGAGCAGGTAAAAATGCCACTCCACCGCGAGGGACCAAAAATGCACAAGCGAAAAATAGGGATCGCCTAGTGCGTTACGGTCGCCGAAGCTGGCTTCAATGTTGGAGGTCAACGTCCACAACAGGTACTGATTGTTAAAAGCCTTGCTGCCCGGGACAAAGAGCCATGCAACTGCCCCAAATACGAGGAGGCAGAAAATGTAAGGCGGTGCCAGACGACGGAAACGCCTACCGATAAAGTTCGAATATCCGGCTATGGAAGAAACAGGGCGCGTTTTCAGTACTTTGGCGATCAGGTACCCGGAAAGGACGAAAAAAATATCGACCCCCACCCAGCCAGTACCTGCGACCCCTGCGAATACTTGCCACCCAACGCCAAGCAGCCGCAGTTGAGGGACAAACCCGGCAGTGAAATGAAAGGTCATCACCACTAGCACGGCGATGGCACGCACCCCGTCCAGGCCGGGAATGTAGCTCAATGAACTTGCGTCGCGGATTCCGATCTGCACAGCCAGGGACCACTTTGAAAAAGTCGACGGATGTTAGCATCCGCCACCATATCCCGCCGACGCCTGACTCTCGGGAACGGCCGCCTACTAGGCGGCCTATGCTGCCATCAGAGCAGGACGCTGGCGCCGGATCGACCGGTCTGCTGAAAGCCGCACCGGTGTATAAATCGGCGAGCATGGGCACACCGTTGGCTCCCGCACTTGAGATTGAACGACAAGCTTGGTCGACTCCATACCCGCGGGTCACTTTCAGCGGGTTCCACGCCGCAACCTTGCTTGAGAAATAGGCCCGCCAAGCGTACCCGACGCGAGACAGCATTACTGGGAGTTAAGCAGCAGTGAGCGCCGCAGATTTATCTGAATGTCAAGCCAATTAGGTTAGGAATCTTGATCTAGTAATTACTACAGATTGCAGGGCTGTCATAAATTGGTAAATTGGTTCAAGCTCTTGGAGCGATCTGACGATTGAGTGAAGCCAAACAACCTACGACTAAAATGGAGCAATCGATGACCCGGCCAATTATCGAGCACATCGTCAATAAGGCAAAAGAAAAGCTGACGATCGTCGCCACCGACGAGCCATGCACTGCCGGCATGAACCACCTTTATGTAGTGAGTGGGTTTAACGCGCAGACCAATCCGTCGCGCCAGCATGTCGAGGACTGTCCATCCTCTGCTGAGAAGATAGAAATCCTTTTCCAAAACGGTCCGGTTCTCGATTTGGTTCCAAACGGCGTTACAAATGAAGCACTGCTGGCTGTCGTAGTTGACCGCCTGCGCTGCATCCAGGCCGGACTTGGCGCGTCCCCCGCCTATGGAGTTGCACTAACGAAGCTCGAGGACGCGCTTGATTGCCTTAAGCACAGAACGATTTTGATGGATCGGTTTCAAGTCAGAGGCGTGCCTCTTAGCAGCTAGACGACACCCGACTCGCGATCCAACAGGCAGAGTGAGATCTTAAGGAAGCAGGGGCCGACCAATCATCGGTCCTTTTCTCTTGCCACGCACCTGAATTGCGAACTGCAACCATCAGAGGCGATGCAGCCCAAAAGATTCATCCATCCGCATTTTTTTCTAATAATGGCCTGAGCAACGAACTTCCCCGTCACGCGATACCTTGATTTGCTTCGGCAACTCTGGCGCGGCAGGAGGGGCTCGAACCCCCGACCCCGGGCTTAGAAGGCCCGTGCTCTATCCAGCTGAGCTACTGCCGCGCGGTGTGGTGACGCCCGGAACCCGTCCGGGCCGCGCATTTTACCCTGTTGCGGAAAAAGTGGGTCGGCCCCAAGTTACTCCTCGCCTATATCCGTATGCGTGGACACCCACAACACAATCGCATCCTCCGGACTGAGGCTGATCACCCGGTGCCCCATCCGGCTATCTATATAGAAGCTCTCCCCCGCCTTCAGCCGGGCCGGTTCATAGAACTCGGTATAAAGCTGAACCTCTCCCTCCAGCACATACACAAACTCCTCCCCCCCGTGCCGGCTCCAGTCCTGGAACTCGTCAAAGGCGCGCGCCTTGACGCGGGTATGAAACGGCATCATGCGCTTGTGCGATAGCGCAGTGCATAGCAACCGATGATCGTAATACGGAGTTTCGTACTGCCGGCCTTCGCCCTGGCGGCTCAGGCTGCGGCGGCCGGTGCCCATGTGGGCGTCGGAGGCGGTGAAGAGTTCGGCCACGTCCAGGTCCAGGCCCGCGGCGATCTTGATCAGGTTGTCATAGGTGGGGGACAGCAGGCTGTTCTCTATCTTTGACAGGGTGGACGCGGACACGCCGGTGGCCTCGGCCGCCTGCTTCAGAGTCCACGCGCGCGCCTGGCGCAAGGCTCGCAGCCGTTGTGCCAATGCGCTCTGTTTGTTGCCTTGCATCTGTATACCCTGTCATGCCCGCAGTAGTCAGGCCCGCAATACTCAGACCCGAACCCTCAGGCCCGAATCCTCAAGCCCGCAATAGTCAGCCCCGCGATTGACGCTCACGCCACCAATCGCGCGCCTGGTAAGACCAATAAGTCAGTTGAACAGCCGCCGTGCCCAGGCTTCCGCCGTTCCAGGCCAACCCGAACGGTTCGAAGAGCTTGTAGCGCTGCGTGTCGCCGGTAATGCCCTCGGCCACGACGCGCCCCCCCACGGACGTGGTGTTCATGCCGTGTCCGCCGAACGCGGTGCAATACCAGACATTCCGACCCAGCAGGCCGATCTGCGGCATCAGGTGCCGCGCGTAGGCCATGCGTCCTGACCACGCTGCCTCCACGCGCACCCCTTGCAATTGGGGGTAGACGCTGAGCAGTTCGCGGCGCAGGGACTCGGCCAGATCGGGCGGGTCGTCGACACGGGTGGTGATTCTACTGCCCCAGCCGATGCGGCCGCCATCCAGGACGCGGTAATAGTTGCCGGCGCGCCGGTCGTCGCCGATGGCCGCATTGCTGCGGATGGCTTCGCGCACGCGGTCGCCCAGCGGTTCGGTCAGCATGATGTAGGTGGCGATGGGCAGCATTGCGCGGCGCAGGGCCGGCACGACGTCGCCGGTGTAGCCGCCGGTGGCCAGCACGACGGTGGCGGCGTCGATCTGGCCTTGCTCGGTCTTCAAATGCTTGACCGCGCCGTCCAGCGTGGCCTGCACGACGGGCGAATCCTCGTGGATGCGCACGCCTAGCCGCACGCACTCGCGGGCCAGCGCGCGCGCGTAGTTCAGCGGATGGAAGTGGAAGGACGAGGGGTCTTCGATGCCCTGATGGTAGACGTCGGACACCAGCCGCTCGCGAACCTGGCTGCGCGAGAGCAGCCGCACGTCGCGCCCGAAGTCGCGCTGCTGGCTGTCGCACCACTGGCGCAGCGCGTCGGTGGCTTCGTAGCGCACGACGCGCAGCCGCCCGTCGACCTTGTGGGCGTCGGCGATGCGCAGGTCGCGGATGTTGTCGCGGATGATCTCGACGCCTTCCATCGACAGCCGGTAAAGCTGGCGGTAGTGGTCTTCGTCGACGTGCTTGCGGATGGCGTCGGCGCCCGCGGAAAACGCCGGCGACACCGAGCCGCCGTTGCGGCCCGAGGCGCCCCAGGCGATCCGCCGCGCTTCCAGCAGGGTCACGTTGCGGCCGCGCCGGGCCAGTTCGAGCGCCGTGGACAGTCCGGCCAGCCCCGCGCCGATCACGCAGACGTCGGCGCTGGCCGCGCCCGCCAGCGGCGGATAGTAGGTGTCGCCGTCGGCGATCGTGCGCTTGTAGTAGGTGTCGATGTACTCGGAGACCATGGTGTCGGCTCAGTGCAGGCCCGCGCCTTGCAGGCCCCCGGTCAGGCGCTTTTCCAGCCAGTTGGCCAGGCGCAGGAGCGGGTAGCAGTAGATGAAGTAGATGGCGGCGATCATGCCGTAGATGAACAGCGATTTGGCCGGGAAGGTGATGATGAAGACTTCCCCCTGGCGGGTCAGCTCGGTAATACCGACCACGGACAGGATGGCGGTGCTTTTGATCAGCATGACGTACACGCCGCTCATGGGCTGCACGATCAGGCGCATGGCCTGCGGCAGGATCACCAGCCACAGAATCTGCAAAGGGCGCAGGCCCAACGTCATTGCGCCTTCGGTCTGTCCGCGCGGCACGGCCTGGATGGCGCCCATGACAATTTCCGCCACGTAGCAGGACGTGTACACCGACAGCGCCACGAAGGCCGCCGTGCCGGAATCCCAGTGCAGCAGCTCGATACCCGAACTGGGCAGCACGAAGTAGACGATGTAGAGCTGCACCAGAAACGGCGTGCCACGCAGGATGTGGATGTACAGCCCCAGGATCTGATGCACGCCGCGGATGCGGTAGCTGCGGATCACGCCGATCACGAAACCCAGCAGCGAGCCGGCAATGATGGCTACAAACGAGATCTTCAGCGTCTCCCAGAAGCCCTTGAGCAGAAAAGGCAGCACGACGCCGGCGGTGGAAAGATAGGAGTCCAGCATGATTACCTCGCGTTCCAGGCCGGGCCGGCCAGCCACAGGCTGACGCCCTTGGACAGCAGCAGCATGACGCAGTAGATCAGCAGATAGGCTGCCGCGATGGTCAGGAAGGCTTCGTTGGGCACGATGCGTTCGCTGTTCATCTGCACGCCCGCGGCAACCAGTTCAAAGACCGTGATCAACGACAGCAGCGACGTGTCCTTGATGAGTACGGCGGTCTGGCCCAGCAGCGGCGGCAGCGTATTGGCAAAGGCCTGCGGCAGCACCACGTAGCGCAGACGCTGGTGGTAGTTCATGCCGCAGGCCTTGGCGCCTTCGATCTGGCCGCGCGGCACGGACTCGATGCCGACGCGGATGATTTCGCTCATGTAGGCCGCGTGGTGCAGGGTCATGGCGAGGATGCCCAGCACCATCTCGCTCCAGCCCTTGGCGCCCGGCACAAGATAAGGCACCGCGTAATAGACCAGGTAGATCTGCACGAGCAGCGGCGTGGAGCGCACGAATTGCACATACGCCGCCACCGGGCGCCACACCGCGCCGCGGGACGACATATGGGCAAGCGCGAGCGGAACCCCGGCCAGCACCGACAGCACCAGGCTTGCGCCCGCAGCGATCAGGGTGTTGGCCAGGCCTTCGGCAAATTGGCCCGTGTACTGGCTGACGATGCGCCAGTTATAGAAATCGATCAGCCAGTCCATGGGCGGTCCCGTCTCCGATCAGTGGTCTTTCTTCCAATCGGTGGAATACCAGTACTGGACCAGTTCCGGCAGCGAGTTGTCAGCGGTCTTCAGCGTCTGCCAGTTGTCCAGCCAGAATTTCAGGCGGAACGCGTTGGGGCCGACGGCAAACGCCAGGGGCTCGCGCACCATTACGCCCTCAAGCACGCGCAGGTTGCCGAAGTCGACGAGAAACTGGTTGGCGGTGGACAGCGACATGATGCCGGCATCCAGCCGGCCGCTGGACAGCGCCTGGCCAACCGGCGCGCTGCCGCCCGAGAACTCCTTGAGCGTGGCCGTGGGCAGCATCTTCTTGCCGACTTCGGCGTAGGTGCTGGCGCCCAGCGCGCCGACGGTAACGCCCGACTTGTTCAGTTCGGCGTAGTTCTTGTACGGCGAATCCTTGGGCACCACGGCGACGGTGTCGGCGTAGAACATGGGCAGCGAGAACAGCACCTGCGCGGCGCGCTGCGGCGTGGGCGTCATGTCGGCGGCCACCATGTCGGCCTTGCCCGACAGCAGCGCGGGCAAAAGGCCCTTCCATTCATAATCCTGCAGCACCAGCTTCACGCCCAGGTCGTCGGCCATGCGCTTGGCGACTTCCACGGCCAGCCCCGTGCGCTTGCCCGTCTTGTCCATGAAGCTCATCAGCGGCCCGGAGGTCTGCACCGCCACGCGCAATTCACCGCGCTTGATGATGTCGGAAAGTTCGTCCGCCTGTGCCGGCAGGGCCACGGTGGCGGCCGCCAGGGCGACGCTGGCCACGCCCAGCCATTGTTTGATTTTCAACATTGCTAACCCCTTTGGTGATTGGACCCATATCGTTCCGGGCAAGGCACATCGCGCCGGCAGCGCCCGGATAAGCCGGACCGGCGGGACTACAGAATCTTTTCCAGGAAGGCGCGGGTGCGCGCCTCTTTGGGGTGGCCGAACACTTCGTCGGGCGTACCCATCTCCACGATGCGGCCCGCGTCCATGAAGAGCGCGCGGTCGCCCACGTCGCGGGCGAAGCCCATTTCGTGCGTCACCACCGCCATCGTCATGCCATCGCGCGCCAGGGCGCGCATCAATTCAAGAATGCCGCCCACCGTTTCAGGATCGAGCGCCGACGTGGCCTCGTCGAACAGCATCAGTTGCGGGTCCATCGCCAGCGCGCGCGCAATCGCCACGCGCTGCTGCTGGCCGCCGGACAACTGGCTGGGGTAGCGGTCGCCGAACTCCGCCATGCCGACGCGGCCCAGGAGGTCGCGGGCGTAGCGTTCGGCATCGGCACGGCTGCGGCCGCGCACCACCCGCTGGGGTAGCGCCACGTTGTCGAGCGCAGTACGGTGCTGGAACAGGTTGAAGTGCTGGAACACCATGCCGACGTCGGTGCGCCAGCGGTTGACGTCGGTGGCCGGATCCGTCAGCGACACGCCATTGACGCGGATCGTGCCGCTGTCGATGCTTTCCAGGCCGTTCAGGGTGCGCAGCAAGGTGCTCTTGCCCGAGCCGGACGGACCGACCACGACCATCACCTCGCCGCGTTCGAGCTGGCAATCGATGCCGTCCAGCGCCAGATGCGGGGGATGCCCGTCGCGCTGATAGGTCTTTTTGACTGCCTGAACAACGAGCAACGGTTCCGCCACGAATTCACCTTCAGGTGCAGTGCGCGAGGGGCTGACTGAGGATCTGCCGCACGCACTGGCGTTTCAAGGAGGCCAGCAAAGGGCGCCTCAAAAATATTTCGCATTTCACGTCATAGTTTCGTATAGTAAATTTTTTTCCAGAATCGCCACTTAGGCATAACCCTTAAGCGAAGGCGCTGACTTCGCAAGGCCTCGAAGGAACCGGCATGGACACTCCTCAAGACATCCTGCGCAATCTCGGACTCACCTCCAGTGCGCTCACCGGCGGCACCCTGATCGCCCGCAGCCCGATCGACGGCGCCGAACTGGCGCAGGTGCATGAGCACACGGTGGCCCAGGCCCACGCCGCCATCACCCGCGCGCGGCAAGCCAGCCTGGCTTGGCGTGACGTCCCCGCCCCCCGCCGCGGCGAACTGATCCGCCTGTTCGGCGAAACCCTGCGTCAGCACAAACAAGAACTCGGCCGCCTCGTCAGCTTGGAAGCCGGCAAGATCGTCGCCGAAGGCGAAGGCGAAGTGCAGGAAATGATCGACATCTGCGACTTCGCCGTCGGCCTGTCGCGCCAGCTCTACGGCCTGACCATCGCCTCCGAACGCCCCGGCCACCGCATGATGGAAACGTGGCATCCGCTGGGCGTCGTCGGCGTCATCAGCGCCTTCAACTTCCCCGTCGCTGTGTGGGCCTGGAACTCCGCGCTGGCGCTGGTCTGCGGCAACGCCGTCGTCTGGAAGCCTTCGGAAAAGACCCCGCTCACCGCCCTGGCCTGCCAGGCGCTCTTCGCGCAGGCCGTTCAACGCTTTGGCGACGCGCCCGCCGGCTTGTCCGAAGTCCTGATCGGCGGCCGCGAGGTCGGCGAAGCCCTGGTCGACTCGCACACCGTCGCGCTCGTGTCCGCCACCGGCTCCACCCGCATGGGCCGCCAGGTCGGCCCGCGCGTCGCGCAACGCTTCGGCCGCGTCCTGCTTGAACTGGGCGGCAACAACGCCATCATCGTCGGCCCCACCGCCGACCTCGACATGGCCGCCCGCGGCATCGTCTTCGGCGCCATCGGCACCGCCGGCCAGCGCTGCACCACCACCCGCCGCCTGATCGTCCACGAAAGCGTCGCCGACGAACTGGTCCAGCGCCTGCACAAGGCGTACGCCAGCGCCCCCATCGGCAACCCGCTCGACGGCGGCAACCTCGTCGGCCCCCTGATCGACCGCGCCTCTTTCGACGCCATGCAGGCCGCGCTGACCGCCGCCCGCGAACAGGGCGGCAAGGTCACCGGCGGCGAACGCGTCCTGGCCGACCAATACCCCGACGCCTGGTACGTGCGCCCCGCCATCGCCGAAATGCCCGGCCAGACCGACGTCGTCTGCCACGAAACCTTCGCGCCCATCCTCTACGTCATGCGCTACAAGGACTTCGGCGACGCCCTCGCCATGCAGAACGGCGTGCCGCAAGGCCTGTCGTCCGCCATCTTCACCAACGACCTGCGCGAAGCCGAAACCTTCCTGTCCGCCGCCGGCTCCGACTGCGGCATCGCCAACGTCAACATCGGCACCTCCGGCGCCGAAATCGGCGGTGCGTTTGGCGGCGAAAAGGAAACCGGCGGCGGCCGCGAGTCCGGTTCGGACGCCTGGCGCAACTACATGCGGCGCGCGACCAACACCATCAACTACTCGCGCAATCTGCCGCTGGCACAGGGCATCAAGTTCGGGGAATAACCCCGACGCGATGCCACGCGCGGCGCTTGCAGCAAGCCTGCGCATGGCATCGCATCGAGCCGCAAGGCCCGGCCCGCTGAACCTCGATTCCCGCATCACAACCGGCTCAAAAAGCCCCGCGCATTGTCGACAACGCGCGGGGCTTTTCGCATTTTTTACAGCCCACACATACGATTAGTCTGATTTACAAACTGTTGCCGGAGTCGGTGCTACATTGCCTGATCACAAAAATCAGATACATCCTCAATGACCTCCCGCCGTCCTTTTCACCGCTCTCCCACCCCCCGCCTCCTTGCCGCCGTCCTGGCCCTGAGCGCGGCCGGCTCCGCCGCGGCAGGCGTGTCATACCGGTTGGACCGCCCCTCCGCGGCGCCCGGCGAAACCGTCACCATCGAGGCCGTATTCTTCAACGAAGGCGGCTCGCGCGTCGACTGGCAGGCCCCGCCCGAACTCGTCCTGCAGTGGCGCAGCCCCGACGGCCAGATCGTCCGCAGCCTCGCCAAACTGAAAAGCGGCCGTGACAACTACAGCGTGCCCGTCAACAACTTCGCGCGCATGTCCTGGTCCGCCGAAGTGCCCGCCACCGCACGCGGCCTGCAAGCCGTCTCCATCGAAGGCCAACCGTCCATGATGGCGCTCGACGCCACCGGCCGCGACAGCGGCACCCTGGCCACCACGCCCGCCCAGACGCCCGTCGTCGACCCACGCAGCGGCCAACCCGTCCCGGCCGCAGCCGTCGCCGCCGCAGGCGCCTCCCCCGAAGCCGGCCCCGCCCCCGCCGCCACCATCGAACCCACCGTCGAACAGGCCGCCTTCGACAAATTCCGCAGCGCCTTCTCCGCCTACAAGCCCGTCTACTTCGCCGTCGGCACCCGCGGCCTCACCACCGCCCGCTTCCAGATCAGCGCCAAATACCGCCTGATCAGCCCGCGCGGCGGCGAAGACACCTGGCACGACGACTTCTACCTGGGCTACACCCAGACCTCGCTGTGGGATCTGGAAAGCGACTCCAAGCCCTTCATCGACACCACGTTCAATCCCAGCGTTTTCTGGATGACCGACGACATCTGGAAATCCGAGAACCAGAACTGGCGCTTCGGCATGAACACCGGCGTCGAACACGCCTCCAACGGCAAGGACGGCGAAGACTCCCGCTCCCTCAACGACGGCTACATCGAACCGCGCTTCCACTACCGCTTCGACAGCGGCAGCACCCTCACCTTCGCCCCCAAGGTCAAAGCCTACTTCGCCGTCGCCAAGGAAAACAGCGACTACGCCGACTACGCCGGCCACGTCGACTGGCAACTGCGCTGGGCCCAGGACAACGGCGCCGTCGTCTCGGCGATGTACCGCCAGGGAGATCAGAAGCGACGCACGACGCAGCTGGATTTTGCGTGGCCGCTGCGCCGTACGTTCCTGAACTGGAACGGGTACCTGCATCTGCAGTACTTCAACGGCTACGGCGAGACGCTGCTGGGCTACAACCAGCGCAACGAAAGCCAGTTCCGCGTGGGCTTGTCGCTGATTCCGTAAGGGTTCAACGCATCGCACGAGCGACAATCAAAATCGCCGGCCTAACAAGCCGGCGATTTGCTTTGCGCGCACTTCAATATGGCGCTTCCGTCAGCGGGACGGTGTCAGACACCTCGATGTGAGCCGCCGACGCAAGACACCCGAACGCCAGATAAGGCCGCCCGCGCGGCCGACATCTGGCAGCCCCGCAAGATCTTCCGGCCACCAACAAACCTACAAAAGAAGGCCAAGCAAGCCGCCCTCCCCGCCGACCGCACGACCTCATACGACGCAGCCCGGTGCGGCGGTGGCCTGGGTGCGCGGGGCGTGTAGATGCGCCCGAGGGAATCGGAAGGCAGTCGCCGAAGGCGACAACGACGATGACGACGGGGCAGTCCGGAGCGAAGGCTCCGGACCGCAATCGTAGCCCTGCGCACCCAGGCCACCGCCGCGCCGGGCGTCTTAAGAACCCGCACCGAAGCCGCCAAATTCAACGAAGGGATTTCCCTCACTCCCCCCGCAACTCCCACCCACTCCCGTAAACTCCGCGCAAAAGCGCAGCCAATAATCCGCGCACCAAGGGGATCCGGGGCAACTCCCCGGCAGATTCATCAAGCACCAGGCCATTCATGTTCGCCGACCTGAAGCACCTCTCGCACCACGCCGCCTGGCGCCGTCAGCTTGAAATGCTGCTGGAATCCGCCGGCGAAGGCATCTACGGCATCGACCTGCGCGGCAGATGCATCTTCATCAACAGCGCCGGCGCCGACATGCTCGGCTACACCCCCGATGAGCTCGTCGGCCGCAACATGCACTACCTCATCCACCACTCCCACGCCGACCGCACCCTCATGCCGGTCCACGACTGCCGCATCTTCAAAGCCTTCCGCGACGGCCGAGGCGAACGCGCCGACGACGAAGTGCTCTGGCGCCGCGATGGCACGTGCTTCGACGCTCAATACGCCTCGTACCCCATCCGCAACGACCAGGAAGTCGTAGGCGCCGTCGTCACCTTCTCCGACATCACCGCCCGCAAAGGCATCGAACGTGAGCTTCAAAACACCCAGGCCCTGCTAGAACGCCGCGTCGGCGAACGCACCGCTGAACTCAGCGCCGCCCACGAATCCCTGCGCCGCCTGTCTTCCCACCTGAGCACCCTGCGCGAAGAAGAACGCGCCCACATCGCCCGCAACATCCACGACGACCTCGGCGCCTCCTTCACCGCCCTGCAACTGGATTTGAACTGGCTGCGCCGCCAGCTAAGCGCCACCCCCGCCCTGCAGACGCACCTCGACCGCATGCTCGACGTCACCCAGACCGCCATGGGCGCCACCCGCCGCATCCTCAACGACCTGCGCCCCGTCGTCCTTGACCATCTTGGCCTCTGGGCCGCCCTCGAAGCCCTGCTGCAAGACCTGCAAACCCGTAGCGGCCTCCAATGCCGTTACCTCTGCCCCCCCGACACCGAAAGCCTGCGCCTCGACCGCAACGCTGAAATCGCCATCTACCGGATCGTCCAGGAACTGCTTACCAACGTGCAGCGGCACGCCCGCGCACGCAGCGTCAGCGTCAGCGCCGCCTGGGGCGCCGACGGCCTTGTCCTCACCGTCGAAGACGACGGCGTCGGCATGCAGTTGCCCGAAGACCGCCACACCTTCGGCATCCTGGGCATGCGCGAGCGCGCCCGCGCCATCGGCGGCGACCTTGCGCTGGACAGTGCCCCCGGCGCCGGCATGCGCGCCCGCCTGCGCCTGAACCCGCTGGCCGCATGAAGGAAACCCTGCCATGCCCCTGAACCTGCTCATCGTCGACGACCACCTCATCATCCGCCGAGGCCTCGCCCGCATCCTTGAAGAAGACCCGCGCGTCGCCCTCGTCCACGAAGCCGCCGACGGCCCCGCCGCCCTGCGCGCCCTGCGCCAGGCGCATTACGACGCCATCGTCCTGGACGTCGCCCTCGGCGAACGCGACGGCCTGGACGTGTTGAAAAGCGTGCGCGCCGACCACCCCGGACTCGGCGTCGTCATGCTGTCCGTCTACCCCGAATCGCAGTTTGCGGTCCGCGCCCTGCGCGCCGGCGCTCACGCCTACCTCAACAAAGGTTGCGAACCCGAAGAGCTGCTGGCCGCGCTGACCAACGCCGCCGCCGGCAAGATGTACGTCACGCCCACCGTCGCCGAACTGCTCGCCCACACCGTGCGCCAGGACAGCTCCCGCCCACCGCACGAACTGCTGTCCAACCGCGAATTCCAGGTCCTGCAACTGCTCGTCGCCGGACGCTCCGTCTCGGCCATCGGTGAACAGCTGGCGCTGTCCGTCAACACCATCTCCACCTACCGCAGCCGCATCTTCGAAAAGCTCAACGTCCGCACCCTGGTGGAACTGGTCTCCTACGCCAACACGCACCAGTTGGGTGCGATCTGAGCGCGCACGCACTACCGCGGCGCACCGCGCGCACCACGTAGTAAGTCCCCTACACGCGTATCGTTGAACCGGCGATACCGGCTGCCGCCACGCAGCCCCATGATGGCTCCATTCCCGATCGAAGGAGCCACCATGTCCCTCTTCAGCAATCCGTTCGACGCCAACAGCCGCCTTGCCTGCGGCTGCGGCCGCCACGCCTCGCAGGCCGAACACGAACGCGCCGCGCAAGCCGGTCTGACGGGCGACACCGCCGCCAGTGCCGTCGAGCAGGCCGTCATGCGCGCCCTCTTCCCGCAGGATGCGCTGCGCCGGCGCTTTCTGCGCGCCGTCGGCAGCGGCACCGCCATGGCAGCCATTGCGTCGATCTTTCCGCTGGCCGCCGCCAAGGAAGCTTTCGCGCAGACCGCCGGCCCGCTGGAGAAGCAGAAACTCAAGGTTGGCTTCATCCCCATCACCTGCGCCACGCCCATCATCATGGCGCACCCCATGGGCTTCTACGGCAAGCAGGGCCTGGACGTCGAAGTCGTCAAGACCGCCGGCTGGGCGCTCATCCGCGACAAAGCCATGTCCGGTGAGTACGACGCCGCGCACATGCTGTCGCCCATGCCGCTTGCCATCTCGATGGGTGTCGGCGCAAGCCGCGCCGTGCCCTGGACCATGCCCGCCGTCGAAAACATCAACGGCCAGGCCATCACGCTGTCCATGAAGCACAAAGACCGGCGCGACCCGAAGGACTGGAAGGGCTTCAAGTTCGCCGTCCCCTTCGATTACTCCATGCACAACTACCTGTTGCGCTACTACCTGGCTGAACACGGCCTGGATCCCGACACCGACGTGCAGATCCGTTCCGTGCCGCCCCCCGAAATGGTGGCCAATCTGCGCGCCGACAACATCGACGGCTTCCTGGCGCCCGATCCCGTCAACCAGCGCGCCGTGTACGACGGCGTCGGCTTCATCCACACCCTGTCCAAGGCCATCTGGGACGGCCACCCCTGCTGCGCGTTCTCCGCCAGCAAGGAGTTCGTCACCACCATGCCCAACACCTATCAGGCCCTGCTGAAAGCCATCATCGAGGCCACCGCCTACGCCCGCAATCCCGCCAACCGCAAGGAAATCGCCACCGCCATCGCCGCCCCCAACTACCTGAACCAGCCCGTCACGGTGGTCGAACAGGTGCTGACCGGCACCTACGCAGACGGCCTGGGCAAGGTGATCACCGATCCCAACCGCATCGACTTCGATCCCATGCCGTGGCAGTCGTTCGCCGTGTGGATCCTGACGCAGATGAAGCGCTGGGGCCAGGTCAAGGGTGACGTGGACTATCAGAAGATCGCCAGCGACGTCTTCCTGGCCACCGATGCCGTGCGCCTGATGCGCGAAGCCGGGCTGACCCCGCCCGCGGAAACCGGCAAGACCTTCAGCGTCATGGGCAAGCCCTTCGATCCCAGCCAGCCCGAGGCCTACCTCGCCAGCTTCAAGATCCGGAGGACCTGATGGGGTCCGTGCAACACTGGCGGGCCACGTTCCTGTCCGTCGCCCTGTTCCTGGCGTTTCTGCTGCTGTGGCACGCCGCCACCCGCCCCGATGCGGGCGAGGCGACGGTGGATCCGGCCTACGCCGCGCTGGTCGGCAATGCCGCGGCCAGCGGGTCCAAGACGCCGTTTCCCGGTCCTGCCGAGGTCGGCGCGCAGTTGTGGCAGCACCTGAAGGACCCGTTCTATGACCGCGGACCGAACGACAAGGGGATCGGCATCCAGCTGGGTTACTCCGTCGCGCGGGTGCTAACTGGCTTCGGCCTGGCCGCGCTGGTCGCGATCCCACTGGGATTCCTGATCGGCATGTCCCGAACGGTGTACCGTGCGTTCGACCCCTTCATCCAGGTGCTCAAGCCGATCTCGCCATTGGCGTGGATGCCGCTGGCGCTCTACACCATCAAGGACGCCAACACCTCCGCCGTGTTCGTGATCTTCATCTGCTCGCTATGGCCCATGCTGGTGAACACGGCGTTTGGCGTAGGCGCCGTGCGGCAGGACTGGTTGAACGTGGCGCGCACGCTGGAAGTGTCGCGGCTGCGCACGGCGCTGCAGGTCATCCTGCCCGCCGCGGCGCCCACCATCATGACCGGCATGCGCATCTCGGTCGGCATCGCATGGCTGGTGATCGTCGCTGCCGAAATGCTGATCGGCGGCACCGGCATCGGCTACTTCGTCTGGAACGAGTGGAACAACCTGTCCATCTCCAACATCATCTGCGCGATCTTCTTCATCGGGCTGATCGGCATGCTGCTGGACAACCTGCTGGCGCGCGCCGCCCGGCTGGTGAGCTATCGGGAGTAACGCGCATGAGCCAATCTTTCCTGCAGGTCCAAGGGCTGGGCAAGCGTTACGCCGGACGCGATGGCCGTCCGCAGCCGCCCGTGTTCGAGAACATCGACTTCCAGATCGACAAGGGTCAATTCGTCTGCGTCATCGGCCACTCCGGCTGCGGCAAGACCACCATCCTGAACGTGCTGGCCGGTATCGACGACAGCAACGAGGGCATCGTCATCATGGACGGCCGCGAGGTCGCGGGGCCGTCGCTTGAACGCGGCGTCGTGTTCCAGGCGCACGCGCTGCTGCCGTGGCTGACGGCGCTGCAGAACGTGGAATTCGGCGTGCGATCGCGCTGGCCGGCCTACAACCGCGAACAGGTCCGCGTGCACAGCCAGCGTTACCTGGACATGGTTGGCCTCGGTCACGCCGCCGGCAAGAAACCTTGCGAACTGTCTGGCGGCATGAAGCAGCGCGTCGGCATCGCCCGCGCCTTTGCCATCCAGCCCAAGATGCTGCTGCTGGACGAACCCTTTGGCGCCCTGGATGCGCTAACGCGCGGCGCCATCCAGGACGAGTTGCGCGCGATCGTCCAGGAAACCCGGCAGACCGTTTTCATGATTACGCACGATGTCGACGAAGCCATCCTGCTGTCCGACCGCATCCTGCTCATGAGCGCGGGTCCTTACGCCCGCATCGCCGAATCCGTCACCGTGGACCTGCCGCGCGACCGCACGCGCGCCAGCCTGCATCACGAACCCCGCTATTACGACATCCGCAACCATCTCGTCGACTTCCTGGTCGACAAGGCCCATCACAAGGAGTGAACCATCATGATGTCCCGCGCTGAAGTCACCGAACTCGTCGTCACCCGCAAGCTGGAAAAAAAGCTGTCATGGGGCGCCATCGCCGAAGCCGTCGGCCAGAGCAAGGAATGGACCACCGCCGCGCTGCTGGGCCAGATGACCATGACCGAGGAACAGGCGCAGGCCGCCGCCCGCGTACTGGATCTGCCTGCAGACGCCGTCGTGCAGTTGCAGGTCGTGCCCTACAAGGGCTCGCTGCCCAGCACCGTGCCCACCGACCCGCTGATCTACCGCTTCTATGAACTGATCAACGTCTACGGCACCACGTTCAAGGCGCTGATCAATGAAGAGTTTGGCGACGGCATCATGAGCGCCATCGACTTCAAGATGGATCTGTCGCGCGAAGCCGACCCCAAGGGTGACCGGGTGCAGATCGTGATGAGCGGCAAATTCCTGCCGTACAAGACGTACTGAAGCGGGCAAGGCGGGACAAGTCCCGCCTGTCGCTAGCCTTCGGCGGCCAGCTCTTCCCAGCCCTGTTCGCGGGTGCGCTCCAGCGTCACCGTGACCTGGGCCGCCGCTTCGCGAACCGCCTCGATGAGGTCCAGCCCGTTCAGCAGCCGCGACGCGACGCCCGCCATGAACACGTCGCCCGTACCATGCACCGACGGCGGAATGGCGATCTCCGGGTGCGTGACCACCGTGGCGTCATCCCGCGTCACGGCCACCAGTTGCAGTGTGCCGGGCGCGGCGGCCATCGGCGCGGCGCTGGTCACGACGATCCAGGTCGGCCCGCGCGCGATGAGTTCGCGCGCCGCGGCCACCACCTCGTCCACCGACGACAGCGCCCGGCCAACCAGCAATTCCAGCTCGAAATGATTGGGCGTCATGCCCTCGGCCAACGGCACCAGCAAATCGCGGTATTGCGCGACCAGCCCTTCATTGACGTAGAGCCCGTCGTTGCGGTCACCCATGACCGGATCGATGAACACGCGCAGCTCCGGACGCGCCGCGCGCACGTCCGTCAGCCATTGCGCCAGCAAGTTCGCCTGGCCCGGCTGCCCCAGATACCCGCAGACCACCGCGCGCGCCACCTGGCTCACGCGCCGTTCGTTCAACCCTTGCAGCAAGCCTTCGAACCAATCCAGCGGCACGGCCCCGCCATGCAGCGTGGGATAGTGCGGCGTGTTGCTCAGGATGACGGTGGGCAGTGCAATCGCGCGCAGCCCCGCCTTGCGGAACACCGGCATCGCGGCGTTGTTGCCGACATAGCCGTAGACGACCTGGGACTGGATCGAGACGACGTCCACCTGCGCGGTGCGGGCGGGCAGCGCTGCGCCCGGAGCGGGAGCAGCGGGAATTGCGGTCATGAGGATGGCTCCTGGGTACAGGCCGACAGCTTCAGGCCATGCGGGTAATGAAATAGATCTTCTTGACGAACTCGTCCACTTCCCAGCGGCCGGTGTAGCCCTCGGGCATGACGAAGGCCTCGCCCACCGTCAGCTCATGCACCGTGCCGTCCGGGTCCACCAGGCGTGCCGCGCCTTCGACGATGTAGCCGAACTCGATGTAGCCGGTGGTGTTGGACTGGAACGATCCGGCCGTGCTTTCCCACACACCGGCTTCCGCCTTGCCGGCGTTGCCTTCAAACGCGGTCACGGTACGGAAGGCGGCATCGCCCGAGATCGGACGGCGCGGCTTGCCGGGCACCGGGTTCTTCATCGGGCCGGCATCGATGCGGACGAGCCGCGATTGATCGTTTTTCATGGTTATTCCTGTGTCATTCATGATTCGATACGCCGCCCGCGCGCTCAGTGCGCCGCCACCACGAGCACTTCGGCCATCGCACGGCTGACAGTGCGCATGCGGTGCGGAAGTTCGGAGTCGAAATAGACGGAGTCGCCGGTTTCCAGGCGGAACTGGCGTTCGCCCACGTGGACTTCGATGGCGCCTTTGAGCACCAGCAGGAATTCCTCGCCCGGGTGGGGGAATACGGCCGCGGCGTCCGGAAATTCGCGCGGCGGATGGACGACGAAAGGCTCCATCGCCTTGACCTTGCGGCGGCCAGCCAGCGACTCGTAATGATATTCGCTGCCCAGGCCGCGGCGTTGCAGGGCCTCGCGGTCGGCAACCCGGACCACGCTGACCACTTCATCCTGCGCGGCGTCGTCCGCGCCCACCAGTTGTGACACGCCCACGCCATAGGCCTCTGCCAGGCGCAGGACCGTCGAGATCGAGGGCTCGCTCAGGCCCCGCTCCAGCTTCGAGAGGTAGCTCTTGGTCAATCCCGTGCGCTGCGCAAGCTGTTCCAGGGACAGGCTTTGCTGGCGGCGCAAGGTGCGTAGGCGGTGCGGCAGGTCGATCATGGGGCGGAAAGGCGCAAATACAACCGGCAAGAATGCCCCAAAAGGGCGTCGCCGTCGAGCGGCCCCGCCCCGCCCTCGTCAGCTCAGCACGTCGGCGTGCGTCCGCAGCGCCCGGCGCGCGTAATACGAAAACCCCACCTGCGACCGCTTGGGCGTCAGGATCCAGTCGTGCGCCTCGTGCCCCAGTTCGGGCGGAATCGGCTGGATCTTGCCGGCGGCCATGGCCAGCAGCTGCATGCGCGCCGCGCGCTCGAACTGCAGCGCCAGCACGCAGGCCTCTTCCACCGTCCCGGCGGCGATCAGCATGCCATGGTGCGACAGCAGGATGGCGCGCTTGTCACCCAGCGCCTTGGAAATGATCACGCCTTCCTCGTTGCCCACCGGCACGCCGGGCCAGTCCTTCAAAAAGGCCACGTCGCCGTAAAGCGGACAGTTGTCCATGTGCGAGACCTCCAGCGGGACCTCCAGCATCGACAGCGACGCCACGTGCAGCGGGTGCGTGTGGATGATGCAGTTGACGTCAGGACGCGCGCGGTAGATCCACGAATGGAAGCGGTTCGCCGGATTCGGCATGCCGCCGCCTTCCTGGACCACGAGGTCTTCGTCGACCAGCAGCAGATTGCTGGCCGTGATCTCGTCAAAGCCCAGTCCTAAACGCTGCGTGAAGTACCGGTTGGGTTCTGGCGCGCGCGCGGTGATCTGGCCCGCCAGGCCCGAATCATGCCCGCCGTCGAACAGGATGCGGCAGGTCAGCGCCAGCCGCTCGCGCAACGTCCATTGCGGGGTCTCGAACTGGCGCTGCATTTCCGCCTGCGCGCGCGCGATCAGTTCGTCTTTTCCCAAGTGCATCGTATCGGCCATCATGTCTCCGTCATGCCGTTTCGATCAACGGCGTAAATCCCGGCAATGCGCGCATGCGCGCCAGCCAGGCTGTAATGTGCGCAAAGCCGGACAGGTCATAACCGCCCTCTTCAGCCATGCTCGTGTAAGGGTACAGCGCGATATCCGCGATGGTCGGCGCCGTGCCCACCAGGTAGTCGCGGCCCGCCAGGTGAGCGTCCATCAGCGCCGCGGCCTTCATGCCGGTGACGCGCCACGCCACCATCTCCGGATCGTCTTTTTTTGCAGTCTGGCGCAGGTGGATCAAGAGCCGCGGCTGCGCGAAGGCGTGCATGTGCTGGGTCTGCTCGAAGCTCAGCCAACTCGACACCTGCGCTTGTGGCAGCCGGCCTTCGGGCAGCCAGGACGTCCCTTTTCCGAGATACCAGAGAATGGCTTGCGACTCCACCAGCCATTGCCCCTCCGGCGTCAACAACGCGGGCACCTGCCGCCACGGATTGATGCGCGCGAACGCATCGGTTTCCAGGTCGCCCTGGACGATGTCGAACGTGCGCCGCTTGACCGGCAGGCCCATCAGCCCGCAGGCCAGCCGGATCTTCCAGGCGTTGCCCGATCGCAGCGTATCCGCCAGCTCCAGCGGCTTGCCCGCCAGCGGGTGAGTCACCCCATTGTTCATATAAGGCTCCTTTTCATATGCGCGTTGCCTAATCCATTTTGATATTGGCGCGCTTCACGATTTCGGCCCACTTGGTCTTTTCGCCGCCAATGAAGCGCTGGTACTCGTCGGGGGTTCCCGTGTACAGCTGTGTGCCCTGCGCGGCCAGCCGCTCCTTCAGCTCAGGCGACGCCAGCGTCTTCTGCAAAGCCGCATTCAACGCGGCCAACACGTCAGGCGGCGTACCCGCCGGCGCAAAGAAGGCGTTCCACGAGCTGATCTGCAGGCCCGCATCGCCAGCCTCGGTGCTGGCCGGCACAGCGGGGGCAGACGGCAACCGCTTGTCGGACGCAACGGCCAGCGCACGCAATTTGCCCGACGCCACGTGCGGCATGATGACCGGACTGGCGTCCATCACCACATCCACTTGCTCGCCGATCGCCGCATTCACGGCCTCGCTGCCGCTCTTGAACGGCACGTGGACAATGTCGACGCCCGCCGTCAGCTTCAGCAGCTCCAACCCCAGGTGCGGCGAACTGGCGTTGCCCGCCGAGCCGAAGTTCAGCTTGGCCGGATTGGCCTTGGCATATTTGACGAATTCGGCGAACGACGCCGCAGGCACCCCCGATCGCACGGCCAGCAGGTACGGCGATCCGGACACCATGCCCACCGGCGCAAACTTGTCCGCGTCGTAACTGAGCTTGGTGTAGATCAGCGGATTCACGACCTGCGTGCCCACCGTCCCCATGAAGATCGTGTAGCCATCGGCCGGCGCCGTGGCTGCCACCTGCGCCGCGATCACGCCACCCGCGCCGGGCCGGTTCTCGATCACGATCCCCTGCCCCAACACGTCCCCCATTCCCTTGCCCACCTGCCGGGCAACGATATCCGTGATGCCGCCGGCGCCAAACGGCACCACTAACCGGATTGGGCGATCAGGAAACGCGGCCTGCGCGCCTCCGGACATAGCTGCTGTTGTCGCCAGTGCGGCCACCAAGCTCAAGACCTTCATGCCATTCCCCTTGTGTGCGCCGTCGCGGCGTTATGACACAAAGTGTCCTATAGATCATTGATTTTCCGCAAGGGGAATTGGATTAGGGAAATCCTTGAGCGGCGATGCGAACGGACGCGCCATCATCACCCGCCCCTCCCGCCTTGCCTGCGCATCGGCAGTTCTCTACAATAAAGAATAATTATCATTTGCAAAAGCATGCGATGCCCCTCACGAAGCAGGCCCAAGTCGAGACGCTCTATGCGGACCACCACGGATGGCTGCGGGGCTGGATTCGCAAGCAAGTAGGCAATTCCTCCGAAGCCGCCGACCTGGCTCACGACGTTTTCCTCCGCTTGCTGGGCCGGCCGGCGGTGATCGAGACACGCGAGCCGCGCGCCTATCTCAGTACGATCGCGCGCGGGCTGCTGGTGGATCACTGGCGCCGCAGCGAGCTCGAGCGTGCCTGGCTCGCGGTGCTGGCGCGCACACCCGAAGAACTGGCGCCGTCGCCCGAGAACCGGATGCTGGTGCTGGAGGCGCTCATCAAGATCGATCAAATGCTGGATTCCCTCAAGCCGAAGGTGCGCCAGGCCTTTCTGTGGGCGCAGCTGGAGGGCATGCGCTGTCCACAGATCGCCGAACGTCTGGGCGTCTCCCTTGCCACCGCCGAACGTTATGTCGCGGCGGGCTTGCGCCAATGCTATGCCCACCGATTTGGTGACGCGTGAGCGAGGCCGCCACGATTCCTGCCGCCGTGGTCGATGAGGCCATCGCCTGGTCGGTCAAACTGAACTTCGGTTCACCTGATCCCGACACCTGTGCCGCCTTCGAGCGCTGGCGCCGCGCGGCGCCCCTGCATGAGCGGGCCTGGTTGCGCATGCAAGCGTTGAATGCCGATTTCACTGCAGTACCGCAGGAGCTGGCGCTGGACACGCTCATCGCCATGGGAACGGCGCACGACACGCGACGGCAGCAGCGCCGTGCCTTGGTCAAGGGCATGCTGCTGCTGGGCGGACTGACGGGCACGGGCTGGGCCGTGCGCGAGCACACCCCGTGGCAGCGCATGCTGGCGGACGTAAGCACCGGTGTGGGCGTGCGCGACCGCATGACACTCGAGGACGGCACTTTCCTGGCGCTGAACACCGACAGCGCCGTAGGCGTCCGGATGGAAGGCGACAAACGCGCGCTCGTACTCTATCGCGGCGAGATCTCGATCCAGACCGGCGCCGATGCGCGGTCACCCATCAAGCGGCCGTTCTTCGTCCACACGCCGTTCGGCGCAGTCCAGGCGCTGGGCACACGATTCGTAGTGCGCCTGGACGACGATTACGCCCGGGTCAGCGTGCAGCAGCACGCCGTCGCGCTGCGGCCCGCCGACGGTGGCGCCCCGGTGATCGCCGAGACAGGCCAGACCGCACGGCTGGACCGCGTGGGCGCGCGGCTGATGAGCCAGCCTGCCATGGTGGCCGATGCCTGGCTGGACGGCGCGATCGAGGGCACGGACATGCGGCTGGCGGACCTGTTGGCCGAATTGTCGCGATACCGCCATGGCCGCATCAGTTGTGCGCCTGAGGTCGCCGATCTGCGCGTGTCGGGCACCTATCATGTGAACGACACCGATCGGACGCTTGCGTTCCTGGCGCAGACATTGCCGATCCGGCTGCGCTACAGGACCCGCTACTGGGTTGCCGTCGGGCCCGCGTGAAACCCGTCCTCACCCGGTTTTGCGGCTGCCAAGTTTTTTTTCATGAAAAGTGAGGGGATTTGCGGTTTCGACCGGCCTACAGGGAAAGACATCTTTCAACCTGGCCTATCAAGATTTCGCAATGACCCTCGCTCGTACCCCCAGGACGTCGCGCCTGACGCCCGTCCCGACCGTGTTGCCCACCGTTCTTTCCGGCCTGCTGTGTGGCGCCGCTCTTGGCTTTATCGCCCCAGCGGTCCAAGCGCAGGCCGGTGTCGCCGCGCAAGAAGCGGAATACACCTTCGCCATCGAAGCCGGGCCGCTTGAGCAGGCGCTGAACCAGTTTGCGCGCGCCGCCGGCGTGAATGTGTCGTTCGATGCCGCGCAGGTGAGCGGGCTGCGGTCCGAGGGGCTGCAAGGACGCTGGAGCGCCGGGCGCGGTTTGAGCGCATTGCTGTCCCGTACCGGATTCGAGGGAGTCAGGCTTTCCAGCGGCGGCTATGCCGTGCGCCGCCTGCCTGGCGGCGGCGCGACCATGCTCGAACCTGTCACCGTGACGGGGCAGGAGTACCGGCTCATGACCGAAGGCACCGGGTCCTACACCACGTCGGCGGTCACCATCGGCAAGGGCGAGCAGCAGCTGCGAGACATACCGCAATCGGTCAGCGTGGTGACACGCCAGCGCCTGGACGAGCAGAACCTGACCTCGGTATATGACGCGCTGGAAAACACCACCGGAGTGACCTTGCAACAGAGCCCGCAGGGCGGCAAATACATCTATTCCCGCGGCTTCAACAACAGCGTGATCCAGTACGACGGCGTGCCGCTGGAACGCAGCATGTATGGCCGCGCCAGCAACTACTCGGGCGGCACCGCGTTCTATGACCGCGTCGAAGTGCTGCGCGGCGCGGCCGGCCTGCTGCAGGGCTCGGGTTCCCCTGGCGGCGCGGTGAACCTGGTGCGCATGCGCCCCCTGCAGGAAGACCGCTTCATGGTCGAAACCCAGGCCGGAAGCTGGGACCGTTACGGCATGCAGTTGGACGGCAGCGCTCTGCTGAACGAAGACGGCAGCCTGCGCGGACGCGCCCTGATCGACCGCCAGGACCAGCACTCTTTCGTGGACCGGGTAAACCTGAAGAACACCACCGTCTACGCCACGGTCGAGTACGACTTCTCGCCGCGCACGCAGGTGAATCTGGGCTACAGCTACGAAGACCTGCGAGGCCGTCCTTCGATTTCCGGCCTGCCTCGCTACAGCAACGGCGAAGAGGTCGGTTTCAGGCGGTCCACCAGCTTCGGCGCAAACTGGAACCGGCAGGAGACCTCGAACCAGGGCTTCTACGCCGACTTCACGCATGCGTTCAACGACGACTGGCGTTTCAAGATGACCGGCGCCTACGTGAAAGAAAGCCAGCATCTGAAGTACACCGCGTCGAGTCGGGCGGTGAACCCCGTGACGCAGATGGCGACGGTCAGCGTGGCCAGGACGGTGGCCGACATCGATACCTCGGGCGTGGATGCAAACCTGACCGGCAAGTTCCGTGCGTTCGGCCGCACGCACGAGGTGGTCGTGGGCGCCAACTACGGACACAGCAAGATCGACACCTCCTACGCGTACCTGGTCAATTACGCGACCTTCAACGCGTTCAATTTCAATCCGAGCCTGCGCGAGCCCACCACGGCCGAGATACGCGCAGACACCGACGAGGCGCGCATCGGCTCGAACCGTGAGCTAGGCTTCTACGGCACCACGCGCCTGCAACTTGCCGATCCCCTGAAGCTGGTGCTGGGCGGCCGATTCAGCCGATCCAACCGGGTCTGGACGACCAACACGACTGAAGCCGGCGAGCTCGTCAACGATCAGACCAAACAGGCCAACACCCACTTCACGCCGTATGCCGGCCTGATGCTGGACCTGTCGCCGCAATGGACTACCTATGTGAGCTACACCGACATCTTCCAGCCGCAGAGCGAGGTGAATGCCGCGGGAGAGTCGCTCAAGCCAATCGTTGGTGAAAGCTACGAACTGGGCTTGAAGGGGGAGTTGCTGGACGGCCGCGTCAATACCGCATTCGCGCTCTTTCGCATCAACCAGAACAACCGCGCCCAGGTGGATTTCAACACCAGCCCGACCTGCGCTGCCGGCTATTTCTGCTACACCGACGCGGGCAAGGTACGCAGCCAGGGCTTTGACGCCGAGATCAGCGGCGAGCTGACCCGGGGCTGGAACCTCTTTGCCGGCTACACCTTCAACACGACCAAGTACCTGAAGGACCAGGACAGCGAAGGCCAGGCGTTCGCGTGGTACACGCCCAAGCACATCTTCCGGCTCTGGACCACGTATCAATTGCCTGGCGACCTGAACGCCTTCACAGTGGGCGGCGGTGTCAATGTGCAGAGCGGGCAGTCGCGCCAGATCGGCGCCACCACCGTGCACGCCAGCGGCCGCGCGGTGTGGAGCGCCTACGCGAAGTACCAGATCAACCGCAATTGGGCCGCCACGGTCAACCTCAACAACATCTTCGACAAGACCTACTACAGCGCCGTCGGCAACCTGGTCAACGGCATTCATTACGGCGATCCCCGCAACGCCATGCTGACGCTGCGCGGCACGTTCTGACATGAAGCCCGGCCTGCGCCAGCGCATGAGCTGGCTGCACACCTGGTGCGGACTGGTGTGCGCCTGGCTGCTGTGTCTGATCTTCCTGGCCGGCAGCATCAGCGTATTCCGGGGGCCGATTTCGCGCTGGATGACGGCCGAACCCGTCTTGCCGCCCGCGCCGCTGGTACTGCCGCAGGAGGCCGTGCTGGCGGCGGCCTCGCGTTTTCTCGCTGACCAGGAAGCCGACGTACGCTTCTGGCGCATCGAGCTGCCCGAAGCGACGACGCAGGCAATGCGGCTGGTGTGGCGCACCAACGCCGGCGTCACGCACGAAGCCGCGATGGATCCGCGCGACGGCACCGCTTTGCCCCAGCCGTGGGGACGCAAGAGCGAAGGCGGCCGCCATTTCATGACGTTGCACTACAGCTTGCATGCCGGCACGTTCGGCTTCTGGCTGGTGGGCTGGCTGACGATCGGCATGCTGGCCGCGCTGCTGTCAGGCATCGTTGTCCATAAGCGCATCTTCAAGGACTTTTTCACCTTTCGTCCGGGGCGCGGCCAGCGCGCCTGGCTTGACGGCCACAATGCGTCGGCCGTGCTCACGCTGCCGTTCCAGCTGATGATCGCCTATACCGGGCTGGCGATCTTCTACACCAGCTACATGCCAGGCCCGCTTCGTGCGGTCTATGGCGAGCAAGGGGCGGCGCGCTGGCAGGCGGAGCTTGCCGAGGCGTCGCCGCAAGCCGGGACCACGGCATTGCCCCCACGTCCTCAGCTGGACGACGGTCTGCCGGCGCGCCAGCAATTGGGCGTGCTGATGCACGCGGCGCAGACGGCGCTGGCGTCCCCCGCCCGCATGATCATGGTGGAGCGCCCGGGACAGCCGCGTGAGCGTATCAGCGTGTATGGCCGGCCGGATTCGGCGGCCACGATACGCGATCTCACCAGCCCGGTCGGACGCGCCGTATTCGACGGCGTCAGCGGCGCGTTTTCCGCCCTGCATCCAGCCGCCGGCCGGCAAGCTGGCGACGCCGCGCATGAAGTGATGGAGCGCCTGCATGTGGCCTCATACGGCGGCTGGACGATCAAGTGGCTGTACTTCGTCTGCGGACTGGCGGGCACGCTGATGATGGCGACCGGAGCGATGCTCTACACCGTCAAGCGGCGCAACAAGGGCCAGAGCGAATTCGGCGCCGCCACGCGAGCGTTCTACCGCATTGTCGAAGCGCTCAACGTGGCGGCGATTGCGGGAGCCGCTCTGGCCTGCATCGCGTACTTCCATGCCAACCGCCTGCTCCCGGCAGCACTGCCCGCCCGCGACACCTGGGAGATCAGGGGCTTCTTCGTGGCTTGGCTCTTGAGCCTGGCACATGCCTGCGTGCGGCCGGTGCGGCGCGCCTGGGTCGAACAGGTTGCCTGCACCGCGCTGCTGTGCCTCTTGCTGCCGGTGACCAACGTGCTGACCACCGGGCAACATGCGCTGGCCTATGCGCGTCGCGGCGACTGGCAGGCGGCATTGGTGGAGTCCACCATCGTCGTGCTTGGCGGCCTTTTCACCCTGCTGGCCTGGCGCCTGCGCGCGGGGGACTGGAACGCTCCCCGGCAGGCACGCGTGACGGCCGCGCCGCATGGCCATCGCTGGCGTGTGCTGGCCCGGGTGCTCTGCGCGGTGCTGGGCGGCTACGCGCTGGCGACCGTGAGCGCCATCGTCCTGGCTCAGCTCCTGCCGCTCGGCGGCCTCGTCAGCCCCGCGATCGCGGTGGTCGTGGCCAGCCTGCTGAGCTTTCTGATCTACACGGTGGCAGGGCTGTGGGTGTTCGCGGCGCAGAATGCGTGGCGGTGGCTGCTGACCGGCATTACCGTGCTGGCAGCGCTGGCCTGGGCGATGGGGACCGCATGAGCACCACGGTCGCAGCCCTGGCCGCTCTGGCGTTGGCCTTCGCCACCTTTGCCTGCCTGGCGCTGGCAATGGACCGGCATCACGAACAGGCAACCGGTCACGAAACCATAACGTCCGGGCTCAGATTCGGCATGCGTCTGGGCGCCGCGCTGCTGGCGCTTGCTGCGATGGCCGCCTGCCTGCAGGCCTGGGGTATCGCGGTGGCGACACTGGTCTGGCTCGGCATGCTGTCATGCGGCGCGATCCTGACCACCCTCACGCTCAGCTATGCGCCGCGGCGGCTTCGGGCTCTGGCCGCGATGGCGGCGTTGCTGGGCTTGGGCCTGGCCTGCACGTGAAACAGCCCGGCTGAACATCGGCGCTTTGCCTTATTCTTGCCCCCTATACACAATTGCCACACCGAGACAACAGAGAAAACCTCATGCACATTCACCGGATCGCTGCATTCACCAGCCAGGGCCAAGGCGGAAATCCCGCCGGCGTCGTTCTTGCGGATCAACTCCCCTCGCCCGACGAAATGCAAAGGGTGGCAGCCGAGGTCGGCTATTCGGAAACGGTCTTCTCTTGTCCAAACGGCGATGGTTCGTGGCGCACCCGGTACTACTCGCCTGAAGCCGAAGTCGCCTTTTGCGGGCATGCGACCATCGCGCTAGGCGCGGTGCTTGGGCAGACCGTGGGGCCGGCCCGGTATCCGCTGGCCCTGGCAAACGCCCGAATCGAAGTGTCGGCTGAAATCCAGGATGGCGAATGGGTAAGCGTGCTGCGCTCGCCGCCGACGCGCAGCGCACTCGCCAGCCCCGAGTTGTTAGCCGAGGCGCTCGAACTCTTCGGCTACGCAATGGACGACCTGGATGCCACGCTCGCGCCCTGCATGGCCAACGCGGGGATCGACCACTTGATTGTCCCGCTGGTTTCACGCGCCGCATTGGCGCGCATGAACTACGACCTCGACCAAGGACGGCACTTCATGCAAGCGCATCGCATCGGAACCATCGCGTTCGTGTTCAGCGAGAGCGATACCCTGTTCCACGCGCGCAACGCGTTTGCCATTGGCGGCGTGCTGGAAGACCCGGCAACCGGCGCAGCCGCCGCGGCATTTGCCGGAATGCTGCGCGACCTGGGCCGGAAAGCCCATGGCGAAATCGTCATCCTGCAAGGCGAGGATATGGGCATGCCCTGCCGCATCGAAGTGGCGTTCTCGGGGGAGCCGGGATCCCCGGTGAATGTGCGCGGCAAGTCGTCGGCAATCGGCTAGGCGCGCGGGCCGACCGGTCGCGGGACGGATAAATCCGTCACCGCGTTCAGCACGATGTTCAAGAAGGCGCTGGGGAAGCACGCCCGTCCCGGGGCAAGAAAATCAGCACCAACAACGAGCAAGCGCCGGCGCAAAGGAACGCGATATCGTACCTGCCGCTGAACGCCACCGTGGCCGCGAAAGCAGCCGGCGCCACGATGTTCACCAAACTGACCAATATCGAGGCTCCCGCAGCCGTTTCTGCGATCTGGTGGGCAGGCGAGCGGCGGGCGACCTCCGCAATCTGCACACCGTTCCAGCTTGCCGCAGAACACCCGGCGACCAAGGCTAGAACCATGAGAGACCACAGCGGCCATTGCGGGGTGGTAAATCCCAAGAGGATTGTCGTGCCTGCCGAGAACAGGGCAGCAATCGATAAACTTCCGGTAGCCGACCCCAAGCGGTCCGAAAGCCAACCCAACGCAATCCTGCCGACGACTCCTCCCACTTGCATCACGGCAAATACCGCCCCCGCCAGGCTCAATGAAAAGCCCAGCCGGTCCACCAGGTAAACCACCGTGAACGCGAACCAGCAGCTTTGGGATACGGCAAACAGGCTGCCCACAATCGACATCTTCAACAAGCCGCGATTGCTTCTCAGCGACGCCAACGGCACGCTGAGCATGCGTAACGAGTGCAGCGTAGGCATCATGGACGGCCGCCGCTTCTTCGCCGAGCCCTTCACATCCAGGATTCCACTCAATCGCCAGGTCAGCGCGGTTGGCACCAAAACAATCACCGCACAGACAACGAGGGCCAGGCGCCACCCGACAAGGGCGATGACTACCGGAATACACAGCCCCGCGATCATTCCGCCCAGTGGCACACCCGCCTGCTTGACCGAGAACATGAGATTGCGCATCTCCGGCGGCGAGAATCTCTGCAGCACCTCACTTCCGGCCGGGTTCGCGGCCCCGTTGCTCATCCCCATGGCAAAGCAGGCCACCAGGGCCACGGCCATGCTCGGATAATAGAAAAGCGCCATGCTTGCCGTTCCCACAACCAGAGCCAGCTGCAAGCTGCGCGTGCCCCCAATTTGCCGAAGCATGGACGAGCCGACAACGAGAATCATCAGGCCGCCTAGCGCGTTGCTCGCAGTCAGGTAGCCGATGGAACTCCCGCTCCATCCGAACTCTTCGGACATCGCAGTCGCAACGATCGGGATAAGGCGTGAAAGAAACGCGGAGACAGTCTGTAGCGTGAAAATAGCCACGACAGGCATGACCCACGCGGTAGAAGAGCTCTTCATGGCGGCAGGACTCAAAGGGGTGACGAGGATGATCCCTCGTTGAAGCCAAGCGAAATGATACCGACTGCGGCCTGACTCGCTACCGGCGACCTGGGCACCGCCGCCGCGGAGCCGTCTCTAGCTGGGGATTCCGACCTGCCTCTCAGATGCCGCCCTGGCCCCGCCCTCCCGCGCCCCGGCGCGCCTTGCGCCGCACGCGCCACACCAGAAAACCCGTCACGCACAACAACGCCACTACCAGCCCCGTCACCGCGACCAGCACCTGGCCGGGCCAGCCCAGGATGCGGCCAGTGTGCAGCGGGTATTGCCAGATCAGGAAGCGATCGCCGGCTGTACCGCTGTCGTATCCCGTCATGCCGCGCAGCAAGCCGGTCTGATCGTCGATGAAGATCTGTTCATAGCGCAGGCGCAGCGCGCGCTCGCGCATGCCGTCTTCCTTGAAGGCGATGCGATAGACGCCTTTGTCCGGCAGATGGCTGGCGTACCAGGGCAGGAAGCCGAGCGCGGTTGGGGGCAGATGCTCGCGTGCGCGCGCAATCGCCGCCTGGATGCCGTACGCGGGCGGCGGTCGCGTTCCGGCATGGCGGGGCAGGCTTTGGACGGGATGCGGCGTGATCGGGGAAAACAGCCTGACGGCCGGCCGGAAGATCTCGTTGCCCAGATTGAAGTACACGCCCGAGCCCGCGAGCACGATAGCCGCGGCCAGGGTCCAAAGTCCGCCCGCTCGGTGCAGATCAAAGGTGAGCCGCTGCCGGGAGGCGCCGCGTTTGATCTGCCACGCGGGCTTCCACTTTTGCCAGAACGTCCCCCTTCCCTGGGCCCACCCCGGCAAGGTGAGCCACGCGCCAATAAGCGACGCGAGCAACCAGACAAGCGCCAGGCCGCCCACCAGCCACATGCCCCATGGCGCGGGCAAAAGGAACGTGCGGTGCAGCTGGTTCATCCAGCCCATGAGATGCGGCAGGTCCATGCGCCACGCGCCCCACTGGCGCTGCCCCAGCACCGCGCCAGTCGCGGGGTCGACGAACAGACGGTTGAACGCCAGTGAGGGGGACGCGCCCTCGGCCGGCGGCCTGCGCGCCGCGACCGTAAGCTCGATGGCGTCGCCCGGGCGCGTATCGAGCGGCAGCAGTGCGACGCGCAGGCGCGGGTCGGCCGCTTCCACGCGCGCGATCAAGACGTCGGGCGGCAGCGCCACGCCTTGCCGTGCAGGAGTGAACAGCTGGGGGTTGAGCCAGCGGTCGAGCTCGTGCTGGAACGCCAGGACACTGCCGGTCACGGCGTTGACCAGCAGTAGCAGGAGCATGGTCAGGCCCAAATAACGATGAACCTGGACCCAGGCCTTGCGCGCCATGGCGGCTTACCAGCGGTGCGTATACGTCATGCTGAGCACTGCGCCCGCCGCAGGCAGGCGGCTGTTGTTGTTGCCGCTGCGCAGCAGTTGGCTGTAGAGCGGCAGGTATTGGCGATTGAAGAGGTTCTGCACGCTGAACGTGAACCAGTTCTGCTTGTCGAGATCGTAACGGGCCATCACGTCGACGGTCAGGTAGCTTTTCACGTCGGCGCGCGCGAATTGCGTACGGCCATCAGAGAGGCGATAGTCGCGCGCGCCGAAGTAAGTCAGCTCCGCGCGCGTGCGCCAGCGCTCGCTGGGCTGGTATTGCGCGTAGGCGGTGAGCTTCAGGGGCGGGATCCGATAGCCCGTCATGATGCGCGTATCGCTCGCGCCCGGCGCCTTCTCCTTGCCGTACATCCAAGTGAACGTGCCACCCACGGCCCAGACGTCGTCGTCGAAGTAGTGGTCCACGGTAGCTTCGACACCGTGGATGCGTTCGCGCGTCCGCGTGAGCGTGAGGCCGTTGTTGAAGGACTGCACCGCGCCAAGGTCGGAGTCGGAGCGGAACACGGCCAGCGAGGCGGCGGTGCTGGCAAAGCGTCCGCGCCAGCCGAGTTCGTAGTTGTTGGTCTTGACTGCCTGCAGCTCTGACGAGTTTATGTCGAAGCCCGCACGCGCATTGCGCAGTTGCAGGCCCACGTCAGGAAGGTCAAAACCCTGGCTGAACGAGGCGTACAGCTCATGATTGTCGGTGGGCTGGAACATCACGCCCGCGTTGTACATGAACGCGTCGTAGCTGATGCGCCCGCCTTCCACGGTGGCGGGCCGGGCCAGGCGCGACTGCGACAACGGCTGGAAATCATCGAACCAGGCGCTCGACCGCTCGTAACGCACGCCCGCCTCTGCCGACCACCGTTCATTGAAGCGGTGTTGAAGCTGCGTGAAGATACCGACGCTGCGCGTGGTGGTCCAGGGCAGATAGGTATTCGTGCCGATGCGCCGGAATTGCAGGCCGCCGCTCTGGTCATAGATCTGCGGGTCGAACACGTCCAGGGGCATTTCACTGCGCTCCTGGATGAAGTCCGCCCCCCAGCTGAGCGTGGTATCGCCCGAAGCAGTCAACGGCGTGTCGATGGTAAGGCGGCCGCCAAAGATCTTGTTGTTCTGCATAACCTGGTCGACGTTGTTGCCGCGATTCACGTTGGCGCGCGAGTCCGATGGCGCGAAACGCGTGCTGCTGTCGCGGGCATAGGCCAGCGCCGAGAGGCTGCTGCCCCAAAGGTCCCGGTGGTCGTAGCTCACGCTGACCAGCGTATTCTCGACCTCGTTCTGGCGCGCGAGATCCAGGCCTCTGATGGCGCGGGCATTGGTCGAGCCGAGCGGCGTGCGGGACACGCCAGGATCGCTGGCGTAGTCCGTATCCTGCCGGGCGCGCAGGTAACTGGCGGCCAGTTGCACGCGCTGATTGGCGTCGATGCGAAAGCCGAGCTTGCCACCGATGCTGTAGGTGTTGGAGTCAAACAGATCGCCCTGGCTGGCATCCGGCGCGATGCGGTCACCATGCGCATCGTACGAGCCGCCGATGCGGCGGTACGAGAGATCCAGCTCGTAATCGACCCGGTCCTTGCTACCCGAGAAAAAGTGCTGCACCTGACCGCCCATCCCCGCAGCGCCCGGGTTCGACAGCGACATGTCCATGCCGACCTTCGTCTCGGCGATGGGCTCGCCACCCGGCTGGCGGGTGGTGATCGAAATGATGCCGCCGGTGGCGCCGCTGCCGTAGATGGCGTTGCTGCCGCGCACGACTTCGATGCGTTCGATGCGCCCCGGATCGACGTTGACCAGGTTGCGCGAGGAGTCGCGATTCGTGTTCATGGGAATGCCGTCCACGAGAATCAGCGCGTTCCGGCCACGCAGCGTCTGACCGAAATCGGTCAGGTTCCGGCTTGAATCCGACATGCCAGGCACCGCCTTGGTCAGCATCGTGGCCAGATTGGGCGAGTTGTCGCGCAAGTCGTCGAGCGTTTCGCCCTCGATCACCGTGACCGAGCGGGTGGGCGCCATCAGGTTGCTGGCAAGACGGTCGGTGCTCACCGAGACGACCGGCAGGGTTTGGACCTCGGGCGCGGCAGCGTCCGCGCGATTGGGCAAGCGCTGTATCGTGATGGCGCCGCTTGCGAGGCTGACCGCCTGCAGGTCAGAACCCGCCAAAACGCGTTGCACGGCTTCGAATGCGGTCATGCGGCCAGAGAGCGCGGGGGCCTGACGGCCAACGAGCAGCGCCGGGTCGGCGGCAATACTGCGTCCCCCCAACTGGCCGATGCGGGTAAGGCTCCCGGTCAAGGGGCCGGCGGGCAGGTTCAGGTCGATCTGGGCACCGGCTGCCGCAGCATCGGCTGCCGCAGCACCGGCTGCCGCAGCATCCGCCGCCTCTGCGCTGAGGGGAAATGTCAGCGGGGCTGCGGCGCAGGCCAGCCAACCGGCGACGGCCAGAGGCCGCAGGGGCGCTGTAAATCGGTATGGCATGAAAGCTTCTCCAGGTTTCGTTTCACCCTTGTTGTGGAGCGAGAACGAAAAACCCCTCACCGATTCACGTATTTTTTTCGGGCACGTCGATCGAGATAAGCCATCCGAGCCGGCGGGTCCGCAAGCCGAGGCTCGCCGACACCGCCTGGATGGCCTGCTCAGGATCATCAAGGGCGAACACGCCGAAGACCGGAAGGCGGCGTGCCGCTGGCGCCACGCGCAGGACACCCACGTAATACGCCTGCAATGCCTGGACCACGTCTTCGAGCGGGGCATTGTCGACGCTGAGCATGCCGGTTTGCCAGCTGGCCAGTGCCGTGGGATCGCCGGACAAGGGTTGCAGACCCCTCCGGGTCAGCCGGACGCCTTGGCTGGATTGCAGCGTGGCCTGGCTACCGTCCGCGGCGGACACGCTTACCGGGCCGTCCAGCGCCACGACCCGAACGGAATCGCCGTGATGAGCCGCCATGACGCGCCCGCTGGCTGACCGCAGCGTGCCGTAGGAAGTGCCGATCGCCAGAGCCGACGCCGCGTGCGCGTGCACCCGCGCAATCAAACCTCCCGCTCTGAGCGAGATTTGCCGGTGTGCACCGGAGAAATCAAGATCCACGGCCGAGCGCGCGTCGAGCATCACGTGGCTGCCGTCGGGGAGGTCGAAGCTGCGGCGTTCGCCGGTGCCCGTGCTCAGATCGGCCAGCATCTGACTGATTGGCCGCGCACGATCCAGCGCCATCAGACCCCCACCTGCCGTGCCTGCCAACACCAGCGCGCCGCGCAGCATTTGCCGCCGGCGCTTGTGCAGGAGCGCCTTGCGCGCCGCGAGCAACTGGCCATGCGACGGCCCATTGAGTTCCTGCACGACCGTGATCGGTTGCTGCAGCACGCCCGTCACGCGGCGCCACGCCTGGGCGTGGCGGGGATCGGCATCATGCCACCGTTCAAACGCGTCGCGGTCGGCGGCCGACATGCGGCCGGCTTCCAGGCTTACCTGCCAATCGACCGCCGCCTCCAACATCGTCGAGTCGGGCTGGCGCTCGTCATCCGTCAGGGTTCGCATGCCAGGCACTGCAGCAGCGCGCGCTTCATATAGCGCTCGACGGTGGCGAGCGACACCCCCAACGCCTGCGCAATCTCGGGATAGCGCATGCCATCGAGCCTGCTGTACAGGAATGCCGTCTTGACAGGAACCGGCAGTTGATCAAGCGCCCGATCTATGCGCTCGATCGCTTCAAGCAACAGGGCGCGCTGCTCGGCGGAGAGCGCCACGGCCTCAGGCACTGCCATCAGGGATTGCAGATAGGCGCGCTCCAGATCCTGCCGCCGCCATAGATGAAACAGCACGCGCTTGGCGATCGTGGAGAGAAACGCACGCGGTTCGCGTAGATGCGGCGCGTCACCCGACTCCGCCAACTGCACGAATGTCTCGGCCGCGACGTCTTCCGCGTCGGCACGGTTGCGCAGGCGCGCACACAAACGGCCCAAAAGCCAGGGCTGATGGTCTCGGTACAAGGACGCTAGAAGCGAACCGTGCGGGGCGGTCAGGGGCGAGGAAACGGAGGACGTCATCAGCGCAAGCGGGGATCATTCCGCGCCGGAACAGACGAGCCCCGGCCAAATCGTAATGTAAATAAGAGCCATTCTTGATAAATCTTACCCTGAAATGGCTTCTATTTCCGGCTGGTGCGTGAGATGAAGTTGAGGTTTCTGCGCTCAGGAAGGCAGGAGGCCCGTGGCGACGAAGACATCGCAGCCGATGTCCGCCTCGGAAGGCGCCGCGTGTTGGCGATAATCTTGTGCGGGTATGGCGCTTGCGCCTCGACCCGCAGACATGCATTTCGGCTATCGCTCAGCGTATCGGGAAGAACGTGCCGGCCAAGGTTCCATTCGCGCCGCAATAAGGCGGACCCGATGCACCCGCGCCGGGCGGCTGTTCCTCCACGACCAAGGCATCGCCCTGGCGCTTCAGGTTCAGTACCCAGCCCTTCGTGTCGACGCTCTTGACCTGCAGCCGTTCGCCCTTGGCCTTGCCGGAAGCCTCCACGTTGCACGACCAGCTTCCGGTGCGCGGCTTTTCGGCGGATCCTTCATACAGGATGTCGCCATCGGGCTTCTTCCAGAGCGAGATCTCGCCCGAGATGTTGCGCCATCTGCCGGTAAAGCCCTTGCGTTCAGCCAAATCCAGCGAGGCAAGGAACGCGTCCCGGTGTTTCATGCGGGTCGCGATCTCCTCGACTGGCTTGTCTTTGTCGAACGGCTGCTCGAAGGCATCGTCGCGCACCTTGGTGAAATCGCGCTGGTCGCGCAACAGCGCTTCGGCCGTGACGGCGTCCAGGGATTTACGCGCCTCGTTGTAGCGCTTGGCGATGCTCGCATCAAGCGCCGCGAGTTGCGGGTTCGCGCAGATGGCCTTTTCTGCGCCCGTGCGCGCCTTGGCGCAGTCGAACGAAGGCGAAGCCTGCGGCGCCGCCGTGGCGGTCAGGGAGAGTGCGCACAGCGCAGCGGCGCAGGCGGCGGGGAGCAAGTTTTTTGTCGGCATGGTGCCGTGGATGATAGCGAGAATTCAGGAGGCGTAGGGTCAAAATGATCCTTGCCCTGACTGGCGCGAAACGATACCTCCGCCCCCCACGAAAGGAGCGGGATTTCAAGGCTATTTGCGCTCAGATCCTTCACCGCCCTGCCCGTCATCAATTCCCGCAAGCGGCAAACGCTCGTCGAGCCATCCCGTGATCCCGCCGCGCATCACCTTTACCAGCCGCCCCAACTGAGCTAGCCGTATCGCGCCCCGTGTCGCGCCATTGCAATGCGGACCTGCGCAGTACGTCACGAACAGCGTGTCCACGGGATAGCTCGCCAATTTCGACTCGACTAGCTTTCCGTGCGGCAGATTCACCGCGCCCGGCACATGGCCCTGCGCGAACAGCGTGGGACTACGCACGTCCAGCAGCACGAAACCGGGTGAGCCGCTGGCGAACGCGCCGGCGACATCTGAACAATCGGTCTCGAATTGCAGTTCTGCGCGAAAGTGGGCGAGCGCGGATGCGCTGTCGGCGGCGGGGATGGCGGTGACGGGGTTGGGGGTCGGCATGGTTGAACTCTGTGTGAAAGGGCCAAAGAAGCGATGCTGGAAGATCGATCCAGGAGCCTCATTCTGACGGCGGACCGCGCGCCGGATAAGTGGCGTAAATGACAATTACCGGTAACATCACGCCATGGAAAAACACCTTGTCGTCGCGCTGGCTTATGACCGGCTGTGTACTTTCGAATTCGGCTGTGTGACCGAGCTGTTTGCGCTCGAGCGTCCCGAGCTCGACGTCGATTGGTATCGCTTCGCGGTCTGCGCAGTCGAGCCCGGCCCGCTGCGCGCGGCAGGCGGCATCACCGTGGCGGCGCCCTACTCGCTCAAGCTACTTGATCGGGCGGATACGATCGTCGTGCCCGGCTGGCGCGACGCGGACGAGTTGCCGCCTGCGCCCTTGCTGAAAAAGCTCCGGATGGCTTACCAGCGCGGCGCGCGGCTCTGTTCGATCTGTTCCGGTGTGTTCGTGCTGGCGGCGGCGGGCGTCCTTGATGGAAAGACCGTCACCACGCACTGGCGATACGCCGCCAAGCTGCAGCAGCGCTACCCGCAAGTGCGCGTTCAGCCGGACGCGCTTTATGTCGATGAAGGGCAGCTCATCACGTCAGCGGGCTCGGCAGCCGGTCTGGACATGTTGCTCCACCTGGTGCGACGCGATTATGGGGGGGCCGTGGCAAATCGGGTGGCGCAACGGCTCGTAGTGGCTCCGCACCGGGAAGGCGGGCAGGCGCAATTTGTGCCGCGCCCCATGCCGCACAATGAAAGCGGGCGACTGGCCAAGCTGATGGACTGGATGCGCCTGCATCCTGCTTTGCCACACACCCTGCGATCACTGGCAGAGCGCGCAGCCATGAGCCCGCGCACGTTGCAACGGCAGTTTCAAGACGCCACGGGCATGGCGCCGTATGAATGGCTGGTCCGCGAACGCGTGGCCGCGGCGCGTGACATGCTGGAGGCCAGAACGCCGTTGCCGATTGGCCGCATTGCCGAACTCGCCGGTTTCGGCTCCGAGGAGTCCATGCGCAGGCACTTCCGGCGCATCGTAATGACGAGTCCGGCCGCTTACCGGGATAAGTTCGGCAACGGCGCGTAGGCGTGTTGACGAGACCCGCTCAAGTCGCGGCAGCCGTCTGCCTCACCAGCGGATCTTATACGGATCGTCTCCCAACCCCCATACACCGCTTTTCCGTTCCAGCATGATGTGCCGGGTCTGCCACTCGTCAGGCTGATCCCTCGAAGCAAAGCCGCTTATCTGGGGATAGAACGCGGGGTCCGCTGCCCAATCCGCGGTGGCGCGATCCAGCCGCCATTCGAACTTCACCGCCGACACCGCGTTGGGGTTGTCGTCGAACGGATTCTTGCCCGGCTTGGAGTAGTCGAGGATCTTGCCGACCTGCAGGCCAGGGGCGCAGAACTTCGCGGTATAGACCAGCTTGGAAGCGAGGCGGACCTCGCCAACGGTGTAGTACGCACGGCCCTTTTCGGTCAGCGCCATGTGGCTGGTGGCGTCGTCGGGATCCTCATCCGGTTTTGGAGGTGAACCATCGCCGTCAGCACTGACGCGCTTGACCGTGATGAGTCCGTGTTTGATTAGCCCTTGCACGACCTTGTCCTGTTCTTCCAGGAAGACCGTGTAGACATCGGTCGGCAAGGGCCGCACACCCACCACATTGACGCAGGCGCTGCCTGGGGCATTGGTGGGCGTTTCCATGGCGGCGACCAGGATCTTGCGTATCTTGCTTTCGGTCAGGCCTGGACCCAGCGGGGATTCCTTCCAGGCATAAAACCCCACGGCTGCGGCGATGGCCAGACCCAAGGCCCAGGCCTTGCGCGGAATCCGGCGGCGTTTGGTCGTGCGCTGCTGCTGATTCATTCCCTTCCTTGCGGCTGGTGGACTCGCGATAATACCGCGCAGCGCAAGGGGCCTGCGAGCCCCGGGAGGCGACCTCGCGCGATTGCCTGCCCAGGGCATCTGCCATCGAAGCCACAGACCCGCAAGAATCACCGTCATCCTGACGCTGACTCTGCGGGCGGTCCACTTCGGCCATCACGGCTCGTATTTCGAGATCTTCGTTCCCTCGAGCGAGACGCCGGCCATCAGGCCTCCGTTGTTCATCACGAAGCCAACAATCGGCTGCTTCGCAGTGTTCGTGTCGATGCGTCCGTTGGCGCCGATATTGACGATCGCCACCGTGGCATCGGCGCCGACCGTCCAGCCGCTGCTGTTGCGAAACTTGTTCAAGGCGTCATCCGTCATGAACAGCAGGACCATGGCCTTTGATTGCGCGCCCGCCTGAAAGCCGATCGACCCCGACGTGGTGCGGTAGTAGCCTACCGCCGACTGACCTACGCGCAGCACACCTTTGCCATGCTCGGCGCCGACGATGAAGCTCCCGCTGAGCACATCCGGGAACACCAGCACGCCCCTGGCGCGAGCGACCAGCTCACGGGATGACGGCGCGGCTTCGTAAAGCTTGGATAAGGTCGCATTGGCCGCGTCGTCCAAAGCAGCCCGCGTATCGGTCTTGGGCGCAGCAGACGGTTTGGACGGCGGTGTCGTGGTACAGCCCCCAAACAGAAAGCCAGCCGCAATGATGGTGAAGAGGGCCATACCGGTCCGGCAGACTGCGGAATATTTATGAGACATGACGTACTCCTTTTGTGGTGTGTCGCACGGGAAACTGGGTAACGCATGAAAAAAAACGCCCTGCGCGTTTACGGCCCGACCTGATAGCCGCGCTGCTGCATGCAAGCGGCATAAGCCGACGAAGCGTTCGCACTCTGCTGCGCCTGGTTCGCACGATCCTGACGCCGGTCCTGTCGTTGGCGCGACCCGCCCACCACCATGCCCGCCGCGGCGGCGTCCTTCGCCTGGTTCTGCCGGTACGCCTGCTTGGTGTCGTCATCCATACGGTCATACACCTCTTCGTGCTGGCGCCCACGCGCGCCTGCGACGACAGCGCCCGCCGTGGCGCCGGCTGCTGCGCCACGGGCTCGTCCGCCAGCCGAAGGCGTGTCGGCGGCCGCCGCGCTCGACGTGTTGGCCGACTGCGCCTGGCACGCGGCGATGTCCTGCTGGGTCAATTCGGGAGTCTGGCCTTTGAGCGGCGTAACGGTCTGGGCGGCCGTCGACAGGCAGACGCCTGAGAGCACGACCGCCATGCAAGGGAAAATCGACTTGTTCATGAAAATCTCCAGGTCCGCATCGTTCGAATCGCCAGCGCTGGTGTCCCGATTGGCGGACACCAGCGCCGGCCCGCCACCCATGCATCCAAAGATGCAGAGATCGGTGTCGTGCGGTGCGGGGATGCTAGTTCGATCAGGCGTGGACGAACAGCGTGTTTCGCGGGCACATTGCGTAGCCCGATACGGATTCACACGGGAAGGGGCGGGCTGGATGAGACGTATCGCGGATATTCATTGCGGCCTCCGATGCATAGAACAACGGTCAATGAAAATACGTCTTGCGCGGCGCCAAAAGCGCGGCAAGTTCCGGAATGCGATTTGTCACTTGGGACTTGTTCTGGTCGGGCGCCAGGCGCATCGCACCATGCTTGATGCGAAATCTACCTGACGCCTGCGGCCGTCTCAATCATCCCAAAGATGCTGATTCTGCGGATGAATATACTGCTGCGAAATAAAAACAGCATCATCGTTTTTACAGTGACGGAAGACGCCATGGCGGGTCCAGATCAGGTGATTTCATTCCATCCCGACAGCCCAAGCATCAATCCCATGACCAGCTGAGCAGTCGTCCTCTCTGGCGCTCGTCGCGCGAGGTTAAGTTCATTCGCTCCATGCCGTAGTACCAGAAAGAGCTCGAATCGGCGCTACGGCGCACATCGACCAATGGAGGAGTGCGACATGCCGAGGTTTCCCTTGAAGCGTCTTACCAATCAGAGAACCCCGCGCCGCCTGACGGGCTTTGTCGCCGTCCCCCTGTTGAACCTCGCGTCCAGCGCCTATATCGGGCAAACCGCCCTCGCCGGGGACTGCACCGTAAGCCCCATCTCCGTTTGCGCTGGCCCGGCTGCCGTTACGGACGTCCCGCAGGCCATCAATGCGGGGGCTCCCATCTCTGTCACCACCCAACCCGGATTCGGCCTGTCCGTATCCGTGGCAGATAACGGGATCGATCTTCAGGGTATAGGCGGGGTGTCGTTCGTCGACGACCATCAGTCGAATATCAGCACGGCAGGCAGTTTCGGCATCTATGGCTTGAACGACGTCAGCGGCGACCTCAACATCACCTCCACCGGCGCCGTCACTGCGACGGGCCCGTCGGGCGAAGGAATCCGAGGCGACAGCTATGGTGCAAACATGCTGATCATCGCCAATGACACCCAGGGCGGGGAAAACGGCATCGGCGCCAACGGCTACGGCAGCGGGTCGGTTCGGGTTGTCTCGACGGGGACGGCCACGGGCGTGAGCAAGGCAGGCATCTACGCCAACATGGTCGGCGGCACCGATCTGACGATCGAGGCGAATCACACGCAGGGCTATGAGAATGGCATCGTCGCCATGACCGGAACCGGCGCGCTGACCGTGACCTCGTCAGGCTCGGCCACCGCGACGAACGGCCATGGCATCGCGCTATACGGGCAAAACGGTGCTATCACGCTCACCGCAAGCGACACCTACGGTGGCAACGGCAACGGCATCTATGTGTCGAACAGCGGTACGGGCGCTGTCCGCGTCACGTCCACTGGCACGGCCACCGGGTCCATCGACGGCATCGGCGTGCAGATCGCAGGCGGCACCGATACGACCGTCACCGCGGCGGACACGGCAGGCCTGAGTGGCGCGGCCATCATCGTCAACAACAACGCCGGCACCGGCGCCGTCCAGGTCAGCTCGACCGGCACGGCGAATGGCGCCAGCGACGGCATTGCCGTCACCAACGCGACCGGCACCAGCACCACGGTCCGCGCGGTGAACAGCAACGGCGCCAGCAACATGGGAATTCTGGTCGACCACAGCGGATCCGGCGCGGTGCAGATCGACTCCACGGGCACGGCGACCGGCGGCTTCAGCGGCATCGCCGCGTTCACCTATTCCGGGGTGGACACGACTATCGACGCCGTGGATACACGCGGTGAATTCGGCATTGCGGTCTCCGGCAACGGCGGCGCCATTTCGGTCAGGTCGACCGGTACCGCCACTGGCACGACGTCGTCGGGGATCTCTGTCGCGAATGCGGGGGCCGGAGACGTTGCCGTTACCGGAAGGGTCACGAACGGCGGACTGTACGGCATTTACCTGGTGACGACTGACACGGGCGATGTCAGCATCACAAGCACGGACACCTCGACGGGCGCCGGCATGGATGGCGTGTATGCCGAAACCCGCGGCCTTGGGTCGGCGCTGGACATCACCGTCAATAACGCCCAGGGCGGACGCAGTGGCGTGTATGCCGTGAATGGCGCTGGCGCCTCGCCGACCGCCAATAGCACCAACGTCGTCGTGCTGGGACACGTGGCGGGAGGTTCCGGCGCCGCGATCTCTACAGCCTCGAATGCCGGCGGCATGAGCACCGTCGACGTCAGGCCGGCTGCCCGCGTCGAATCAACCTCCGGCATTGCTATTTCGAACAATGGCGGGAACAGCCACGTCATCGTCCGCAACGGCGCCGTCGTCAACGGCGCCATCAACCTCGGCGCGGGCAACGATACGGTGGACCTGTACGGCGGGTTCTCCGGCATCACCGCGCTGGACGGCGGCAGTGGCGGCGTTGACACCCTCAACGTGTCCGATGCCGTGAACGCGACGCGCGCCGGCAGCGGCATCCGCAATTGGAGCGTATTCAATCTGGCCAGCAGTGGTCTCACCTTGACGGATGCCGGATTGGCAGTGGGCACACCCGCCGACACGACGACCGGTGTGTTCCTGCGTGGCGGATCGTCGCTGACGGTTCAGCAGAGCGGTTTCGTCCTGAACGGCAATTTGTCCCTGGCTGCGGGCACGGCCCTGTTCGGACCGGCCATCAGCGGCGGCACCTCCACCATCAGCGGTACCGTCACCAACGCCGGAACCATCACGCTGGGCGGGGCCGCGCCCGGCAACGTGCTGACCATCGGCGGCAGCTACGTGGGCAGCGCCGGCGTCATCGCCTTGAACACCGTACTGGGCAACGACGCGTCGATCACCGACAAGGTGGTGGTCAACGGCGATACGGCCGGCACCTCGGTGTTGAAGGTAACCAACGCGGGCGGCGCGGGGGCCGCAACCACGGAAGGCATCATGCTGGTTTCGGTGGGCGGCGCCTCGAACGGCGCCTTCTCGCTGGCCGGCGATTATCAAGTGAACGGCAAGCCCGCAGTCGTGGCGGGCTCGTACGCCTATCAGCTTTACCAGGGCAACGCGTCCGGCACGGAACTGGGCAACTGGTATCTGAGGTCTGAACGGACGGACGACGCACCGTCCGCGCCGGGGGTGAACCCCGCGCCGCAACCGCTGTATCAGGCCGGCGTATCGGCCTACGAGGCCTACCCACAGGCGTTGCTGGCGCTGAACGGGGTGTCGACGCTGCAGCGCCGTGTCGGGAATCGCTACTGGTCGGGCGCGGGTGGCGGGCAAGGAGCAGGCAGCGATGCCCGCGCGGGTGGCACGCAGGACGCCGGCGCTCACCTCGACGGCACCGGCGCGTGGGCACGTATCGAAGGCGGCAACCGCCGGATCGAGCCCAGCACGTCGACCAGCGGCACCGACTTCACGCTGAACTACTCGAAGGTGCAGGCGGGCTCGGACGTTCTGTTGTCCCGCCGCGAGAATGGCGCGCTGGTGGGCGGCGGATACTTCCAATATGTACACGGCAACACGTCGACGCGCTCCGTATATGGCAATGGCGACATCGCCACCGACGGCTACGGCCTGGGCGGCACGTTGACGTGGTACGGCAACGACGGCCTCTACGTGGATGGCTTGGCGCAGGTCATGTGGTTCAACTCGGACCTGAGTTCGCGACTGGCTGGCCGCCGCCTGGTCAAAGACAACGATGGCGCCGGTTACGCCCTGTCCGTCGAAAGCGGCAAGCGCATCGCGCTGAACGGCGTATGGTCGCTGACGCCGCAGGCGCAGTTGACCTATTCGGGCGTGCACTTTGATCGCTTCGACGATGCGTTCGGCGCGACGGTGCGCTCAAGCCGGGGCGGCAGCCTGCAAAGCCGGCTGGGCGTGACGTTGGACCGTGAGACGCGCGGCGGCAAGGATGGGATGGACCGCTCGCATGTCTATGGTGTCGCCAACCTGTACTACGAGTTTCTGAATGGCAGCCAGGTGGATGTGGGCGGGACGGCATTCAAGTCGCGGCCGGATCGCCTTTGGGGCGGCATCGGCGCCGGCGCGTCCTACAACTGGGGCAAGGACAAGTATTCGATCTATGCCGAGGGGTTGCTGAACACCAGCTTGGCGCACTCAGGCGGCAATCGCTCGTTGTCGGGGACCATGGGCTTTCGGATGCGCTGGTGAAGGCGGCGGACGACTGCCCGCTCTACTTCTTGAACATCCCTTCCGCGACCAGATCCGCTTGCCGGCCATTCACGAGCGCGGTCGCTTCCGTGATCCGGTAGTCGGCCTGAAAATCGCAGAATTCCTGGGTCTTCATCGGCAACAAGGTGCTTGAACTGAACGAATCCCATGCCCGGCCATCCAGGCCTTCGTTCATCGTGTTCATGCCAAACGGACTGAACGCCAGGGTGCGCTGCGTCGTCGCGCCCTGGTCATTCTTCAATTCGACCGTCACCCGCAGGTTGGCGATTTCACCCAGCTTGTCGGTGGTGACGACAAAATGCGGTTCGCAGGCCAAGGCGCCGCCGTTGCCGCCGTGGTACGTCGACTTGTGCTGCAGGCGCAGCGTGGGCGCCGCTTTGCCCGCCTGTTTGCGCTGGTCCAGATCGCTTTTGCATTGGCCCAGGAACTTGGCATCGTCCTGCGGATCCGGCTGATGGTTGCGCCGCTCCTGGCGGTATTGCAGGGCCTTTTGGCAATCGGTCCTTACCGACTGGCCGTTGTAATAGATCCAGCTCAGGAATCTTGGTGCACGGGCGGAGCCCTGCTCAATCGCCTCTTCAAACAGGGAACGCGCCCGGGCGTAATCGACCGGAACGATCTCGCCCAGGTAGTAGATTTCGCCCAGATTGACCAACGCATCCCGGTCGCTTTGCGCGGCCGCGCGCTCGAACCATGACACGGCGACGGGCGGATCCTGATCCACGCCCCACTTGCCTTGCAAGTAGGCAAGGCCCAACAGGTTCTGCGATTGCGGCTCGCCGGCTTCTGCCGCGCGTTGCCACCACTTGAAGGCCTCGGCGTCCTTCTTCTCGACGTGCGAGTAGCCAAAGTTGTAGAAGCTGCCAACACGGAACAGCATCTCGGGTTCTTTGTCCCGCTCTGCCCAGACGCGCGCCAACCGCAGGGTGTCCAGCTTGGTGAAGCCGATTCGCGCCATCATCGCGCGGGCATCGGAGGAGGCCGACCCGACGTGACGTTCTAGGTATTCGATGACCGGCAGCCGCATTTCGACGTCCGTCTCGGCTGCGGCCTTGCCCTCGTAAACGATGTGGCGCTGGCGCTCCAGCTCTTTCATGTCGTCGATGTTGTCGATGTCGTCCTTGGCGATGAGCCCGATGTAGCGCTCAGCGATGCTGGCGTCTTTGTCGACACCGATGCCGTACTCGAAGAAGTAGGCGGCGTTGGCACACCCGTATTGACCGCCCTGATGGCACGCCAGCGCGAAGTTGGCGATGGCCAATTTGACGTCGCGGCTGACGCCCACGCCGTGCTCATACATGAAACCCAGCGCCATGAGCGCTTCGGCATCGTTGTCCTTGGCGAGGTCCTGAAGCGCCTTCAGCGCCCCGGCGTCCTGCTGGACGGCGCGGTCATAGAGGCGTTCGGCCTGGTGGTCTGGTTCGGCGATGGCCGAAAAGGCGCATCCCACCAGCACCGCTGCGGCGGCGAGCTTCAAATACGTGTACATGTACTGCTTCCCTGTGAACAACGGCTGTCGCTGCGGTGCAAACGACCGGGCGATTGTATCTGCGCCATGTGGCAGCGCGGTTCCACGCAGATCAAGACGAACGCATTGATCCCGCACTCAGCCTGACCGCGCGATGCGTTGCGATAGACTCCCGGCTTGTTCGGCATTTGAATCAGCAGGAGTTACACGCAATGAGCAGCCCATTTCCAGGCGACATGTGGGCAGTGGGCGAAGCCCAGATCAACGGTCTGCCGGTCGTCGTTCGCTTTCGCACCGGTCTGCCGTCCGAGTCCGATCGTCAGGTCAATGAAAACCTGATCATCATCACCTGGGCGTATGAGGGCATCGAGACGGGCATGCCGAACGACGAAGACAAGCAGCGCACCAATGCGTTTGAAGAAGCCATCGAACAGGGCTTCGAGCATTCGGACGCCGGTGTGCAGGTGGCTTGCCTGACGGGCAATCATCAGAAGGAGTGGCGGTACTACACACCGAATGTCGAAGCGTTCCTGGATGCGTTCAACGCATGCCTTGCGGGGCATCCGGTCTATCCGGTTGAACTGCGCATGTTCAAGGATCCGGACTGGAATGCCTTGGCGGGATTGCAGCCGAAGGGGTCGGATCAGCTGCATTGAAGCGGGGCCGGTTCCATGCTGCATCCCCGGCCCCGCTGACGCATCGCTCCACGACATCAAGCCGCGGCCGGCTTGATGTTCTGGTTATGCCGAAACAGATTGTGCGGATCGTAGCGGGTCTTCACCTGCACCAGCCGGTCGAAGTTTTCGCCATAGGCCGCTCCCACCCGTGCGGTTTCGTCCTGCGTCAGGAAGTTCACATACACGCCGCCTTGCGACCAGGGCTCAGTCGCCTTGAAGATGTCCCGCGCCCAGGCGATGCACCGCGCATCGTCCTGTGGATCGTCCCAACGTCCGTGCACATTCATGGCGAACTGCGCCGCCCGGTGCGGATACGCGGTGGCTGACACCGGCACCTGCATCGCCACGCCGGCAATGTGGCCAAAGAAGATCTCGCATTGCGGCGACGGCACGTTCTGTACCGCCGACACGACGGCGTCGATCAGGCCGTCTTCCAGCTCCCCGATGTTGTGAGACTTCCAATAGTTGCGCGCGCCGGGCGTCAGCAATGGATCGAACGCCTTCTGCCAGGCCGCGTAAGGCATCGGCCCAAGATGTTCGCCGTAGGGCTCGCCCAGACCACGCACCACTTGCAGGGCATCCGGCCCCTTGTCCACGCCGCCCGTGTAGCACGACGCAAAGGCGATGATGGGCTTGCCGTGCACGGATGCCGGCAGGAACGGCAGCGGCGGCGCCTGGCGCAGCACCGCCCAAACGGTCAGCTCCTGAGGCATGGACGGCAACGCATCGCGGTATCGCGCCAGCGCGTCGCGCGCCTGTTCGAGCGGTATCACCACCAGTCCGCCGTAGACCTCCGGCCCCACCGGATGAAGCTGAAACTCGAACATCGTGACCACGCCAAAATTACCGCCGCCGCCGCGAAGCGCCCAGAACAGGTCCGGGTTTTCCGAGTCGCTGGCGTGCAGCAATTGGCCGTCGGCCGTGACGACGTCGGCAGACACCAGATTGTCGACGGTCATGCCGAACCGGCGCGTCAGCCAGCCGAAACCGCCTCCCAACGTCAAGCCGGCTACGCCGGTCGTGGAGTTGATGCCCAGGGGAACGGCAAGGCCGAATGCCTGCGCTTCGTGATCGAGGTCGGACAAGGTGGCGCCGGGTTCCACGAAGGCCCGAGCGCGCACGGGATCGATGCGTACCGATTTCATGGGTGACAGATCGATCATCATGCCGTCATCGCAGACGGCGGTGCCCGCGATGTTGTGGCCGCCGCCGCGCACGGAGACTACCAACTGATTCTCGCGCGCGTAATCCACGGCGCGGCGCACGTCGGCAGGGCCCGCGCATCGCGCAATGACGGCGGGCCGCCGGTCTACCGTGGCGTTCCAGATCTTGCGGGCGTCGTCGTAGCCGGCATCGCCGGCGGACAGGATCTGGCCCCGGACCGCGGCGCGCAGATCTTCCAAGGTGCTGCTGGACAGTTTGTTCATCACACATCTCCTCGAAGGCGATGCATTTACAAACAGCGTCTAAAGCAAGCCGTCTATCTGCTGGGGCGCGACATGGGAGTTGCCTCCTTGAAAAAGGGGCCATGACCCTGTGCACATGAATGCCCGGCGAACGCCGCGCGGGGGGAAGGCGGCAGACGCCCTGTGCCGTGCGCCGGAGCGTGCGTGATGGGGAAAAGTATAGGCCTTTGCCCGCGCGGACAGGAGTCCTACGAATCGTTTTTCAGAACCCCGCGCACGTTCATGACGGCCAATCCCAGTTGCAGTGCAATAAGCGCCCACGCGTCATCGTGCAGGCCCCACGCCACCCACAGCACGTTGCTGGCGAGAAAGACCCAGAAGCCCGCGTGGCGGCGCCCGGCGCTACGCGACGCGACCAGCCAGGCGGCGGCAAGCGACGCCGCCATGGCTGGCCACTGCAGAAAGTCCCACAACGCGTCAAGCGTCATCGGCTACGGTCCCTGCACAATCTGTGCACCGGGATCACGGCTTGGACCGGGCGCCCTGACCGCGGTTGCGCTGGCTCTGCTGGTCCTGGCCAGTGCCGATCTGCGTGGTATGGCCCTCCTTCTTCGTGCGGTTCTGCGTGTCGCCGTGACTCGCCTGCGACTCGCGGGGCGTGTCGTCCTGGCTGCGGTCGGGCGCGTCCGTTTCGTGCGTGCTGTCCTTGTGTTTGGTCATCATGTGCTCCTTTCATCAGGGTCAACGTGGTACGTACTGGGGGACCAGTCATTCCTTCGCGGTGCCGACGTCATCGACACTGCCGGTGCTACCGGCGCCCGAGCTGCTCGCGCCTGGATTCAAGCCTCCCGCGGCTCCAACGCGGATCCGGTTCTCGACATCATTCACGCCCGCGCACTCGACCGTGCAATCCTCGACGCGGTGTTTGGTGCGCCGATCGGGAACGGTGCCCTCCAGCACGACATGACCGTCCAGGACCGCGACCGAAACGTCGCTCACGTCCAGGCCGCTATGGGCCAGCGCTTCGCATACGTTCTCGCGGATGCGATCGTCCGAACGGATGTAGCCCTTGGGATCGGTCCGGCGCGATGCGCGATCCCGCCAGGCCGTCGGGCCACGGTTATAGCCGCCCCGTTCGGCGGTTTCGAACGACATGGATTCCTCGCGCCACGCGGGGCGGTCGCCGTAGTAGCCGCCTTCGTCATCGCCGAACGACGTGGGACCGTCGTAGGCCTGTTCCCGGCCGCCATAGGCACGGTCGCGGCCGCTCTGGAAGCGTCCCTGGCCGCCGGCCCCGCGGCCTTGATCGCCATATCTATTTCCTTGCGGGTCGTATCCGCGATCATCACCGCCACGGCCGCGGCTCTGACCCTCATAGACCTGTTGGCGCTGGAACGAGGGATCTTCATTCGAAAACCCGCCATAGCTGCTTTGGCCGGGATCGGCACCGCGGCTGCGCACCGGTTCCCGGGTCTCGCGCGTGCCGCCTTGTCGCGTGCCTTCGCCCTGGTAACCGTATGACGGCGCGGGGTCCTGCCACGGTTCCCGGTCGCCGCGATAGTTCGACGTGTTCCTCGGGTCTCTACTCATATCGTCTCTCCCGTTGCAAGTTGCGAAACAAGCAGGCCGGACTCGCGCTCAAACGTTGAAACGCGCGCCCTCGCCCGCCCGCTTGGTGTAGGCAGCAAGTGCTGTGCCGGGTGCCGATTGCGCAAGCGGGGGCAGGGTCCACGCTTTATGGCCGATAGGCCAAAGGCGGCCGCGATGCTAAGAAAGGGTCATGCGGTCAGAACGCCGTGGCAAGGCCAAACAACCGCATCCGGCAACACGACACTCGACATTCAGGAGATGAATATGGCTTCAGGATCCAGGCTGTCCGACGTAATCGTAAAACTCCCCGATCGCTCCACATGCCGCGTAGAACGGCGTTTGATCGCAAAGAGAACCCAGGAGGCCTCCAGCGTCCCCATCTATGTCTGCACCTTGCCTTCTGGCGAACCCGTAACGTGGCTGGGAGGCGGTAAATATCGCTTGCCGTGCGGGTCGGTAGGCGTGGCCGTTGCGCACAAACCGCCAGAAAGATGACGGGAGGGCGGACGGCACGGAGCTTGCTGGGCCCGGGCATTCACGCAGGAGGATCGGAATGAATGCCATCGAACGGGTCGCCGCTTACATGCACGAGCATTCGCTGAAACTGGTGACGGCCGAGTCCTGCACGGCGGGGCTGATTGCGGCCACGCTTGCGGACATACCGGGCGCGGGCGCGCTGCTGGATTGCGCGTTCGTCGCCTACTCGCCGCAGGCCAAGCAGAAATGTCTGGGCGTGGCCGCGCGCACGCTGCAACGCCACAACCTCACGAGCGAAGCCGTGGCACGGGAAATGGCGCTGGGCGCGGCGCGAAACAGCCCGGCGAATGTAGCGATCTCAAACACGGGCGTCACCGACGATACCGACCCGGAGATTCCCGCCGGCACGCAGTGCTACGCGTGGGTGTTCAAGTCGGGTCCGGCCGACGTCTCGCCGGCGATCTATACCGAGACGGCGCGCTTCGAGGGCGATCGTAATGCCATCCGCCGCGCCAGCGCCGAACACGCCCTGGCGCAGCTGATCGCCTATCACAAGCAGTGGCTGGACGGCGCCCGCCCCTCCTCGTCCCGATCAGCCTGAGCACCAGCGCCGTCCGGCTCGGCCTCCCACCCCATCCGCAGTGCGGCGGCGAATCCGCCTTCGACGCGCGAGTACGGCCGAGCGCTTGTGCTGACGCGCGGCAGGCACGACCATGCGATGTGCGCCCCGCCGGCTTCCAGCTTGTCGACCAGGGCCTGGTCCTCGCTGCACGTCAGCGCCGCAAAGCCGCCGATGCGGCGGTACGTGTGCGCCGCGATGCCCAGGTTCGCACCATGCACATGCCGGTGACCGTCGCGATCGTGGTAGTGCGTGGCGAACGCCCGGCGTGCGCGCTGCGCGAACTCGCCATGCGCATCCCATCCGGTGACCGATACGGTGCCGCAAACCACCTCGGCATTCAGGGAAAGCTGGTCGGCCAGCCATCCGGGCGACACACAGGTGTCGGCGTCGGTGAAGGCCAGCCAGCGCGCGCCGGCATTGAGCAGATGTTGAGCGCCCGCCGCGCGCGCCATGCCGACGTTGCGCGCCTGGACCATCAGAAGCTCCACCGGCCAGCCTGCCGCCCGGCGCGCGGTTTCATCCTCGCAGTGATCCAGCACCACGACGATACGCACGGGTTCCCGGCCAAGACGCGGATGGCGGGATGCGCGCATGACGGCTCGCAGGCAGTCTTCGATGTGGCGCTCTTCGTTGTGCGCCGGAATGCATACGCCGATCATGAATGGCTTCCTGATTGGGGGTGTCTGCGCCAGGCATCCAGGCGGAACTCGTCTTCCACGTGATGCACGCTGCGCGACAGGCCGGGCAACGCGCCGATCGCCGCGTGCAGCGCGTCCGTGTTCTGAAGACGGTCATCGAAATCCGGCCGCCAATGGCAGGCAACGATCTCGCCGTCCGGCGCAAGGGATGCATCGACGGCGCTCAAAAACCTGCACAGCGCGGCCCCGTCCAGGTAGTACGCGACTTCCGACAGCACGATGAGGTCATAGCCAGCGGCGGGCGTCTCGGGCCACTGCCGCGGCAGGTCCAGCGTCAAGACCTGGACATGGTCCATGCCTTCGCCGGCCACGCGGGCGCTGCAACGCGCCGTTGCGGCCGGCGCGGCGTCCACCGCACAGACGCGCGCGCAGCGCAGCGCAAGGCACCGCGTCAGCTCGCCCGTGCCGCAACCCGGCTCGAGGGCATGGCGATAACACTCGCGCCCCAGCGCCGCCAGCAACAGGCCGCGTTTGCGGCGTTCATACCATGCGCTGGCCACGCGCCACGGATCGGGATCCGCCTGGTAGAGCCGTTCAAAATGGTCCACGGCTACAGAGCCCATGGCGTGCCTCCGTCGTTGAGCACCGCCTGTCCATGCGCGGCCTGATCACGCTCCGCATGGCTCTGCCGGATAAACACGGGCAGATCGGCCATTACCTGCGCAAAGTCCGCGTCGCGGCACAACGGACCCGCGCCCAGCGCCCGCGCGGCCCGTTCCACCACCACCGACGCAGCCGCTTCCACGGCCAGCCGCGCGCGAGCGCAGGCCAACGCGCACGCCTCCCGCGGATGCGCGTCGATCTCGGCGGCGGTTTCGCGCAACACGGCCCGGGCCTGCGCCAGGGCCACGTCGATGGCGCCCAGATGCGCCAGCCGATGCGGGTCGGCGGAATGCCTGGGCAAGGCCCGGTGCAAAGTCTGTGCGATATGCAGCAATCCGCCGTACCAGCACGCTGCAATACCGGCGCCGCCGTGAAGAAAGCCAGGCCGATGCACGTACGCGCCAGGATCATCCACCAGCGCGCAGCGCGCGTCCCGAAAGACCACGTCCACGCTTGCCGACGCGCGCATACCCACGGCATGCCAGCCGGCATCGGTCACCTGCACGCCGTCCTGATCCATTGCCACCGCGGCCAGACACGCCTCGCCCGCGGGATTCCAGCCGCTGACGAGCGCGTGCGTGACGGCAGCCGCGCCGGAGCACCACGCCTTGACGCCTTGCAGCACTGCCGTGCCGTCGGGCTGCGGGGTGATTTGCACGCGATGATCCGGGGGCTCCGCGCACCACACCGCCCAGCGGCTATTCGCCGGCGGGACAGGCGCCTGGAGTTCCGCCAGGATGGCGAGCGCATCGGTGTGCCCTTCGTAGAGTTTGACCAGGCTCAGGTCCGCCTCGGCCACGCGGGCCAGTGCGCGCCACCGATCCAGCGTTTGGCCCGACCCCGGCAAGGGCAGTTGATCGCATCCCTGTTCCACCAGGACGCGCAGCCAACGGCCGGGATCCAACGGCGCATGGGCGTCGGATAGGACCTCATTCAATCGTTGGTGCGCGGACTGCCGGGGAGGTGACGGGTCGGGACGTTCGGTCATGGCGATGCGTAGGTGCGGCGTTGGGGTTATGTCCCCGGACAGCAAGCGCCGTGCCCATCACCGCACGCGCGGCGTCCAACCCATGGGCAACGCGTCGCCTTCCACGCAAGCGACCAACGAAGCCCCCTGCCCGCCCTGCACCGCATGGCCGCCGGTGAAATCGGAAAACGCCGGCAGCACGGTGATGCCTTCACGCAGCCAGAACGCGGGCCAGCTGCGCGGGACGCCCGGCACACGCGTTTTCGGGTGCACGTGGCCGGCGATCACGTGCCGGCCCTGCGTGTCTGGTGTCGGCAGGTGGCGGAACAGGAACGGGCCGTCGGCCCACGCCTCGCCGAGCTGGCGCATGCCCAGCGCCGGGGCGTCCAGCGCGCGGTCATGGTTGCCGGCCAGCACCGCCACGTCCACGTCCGGATTCGCCTCGCGCCACGCAATCCACGCATCGCGCCACGCGGCCTGCGCGGCGGGCCCGTGCAGGACGTCGCCGACAATCAAAAGCTCCGTGGCGCCCGTCGCGGCGATCAGGTCCGACAGGCGCCGCAGGTCGTCCATCGTCGCCCCGCGCGGCACGGCGATGCCCGCTTGCCGAAAGACGTGGCTCTTGCCCAGATGCAGGTCCGCGATCACCAGACGGGACCGCGCAGGCCAGTGCAACGCGCGCGCCCCCAGCAGGACGACAGGCTCGCCTGCCAGCGCCATCGCAAGTCCGGCCTCAGGCGATTCGCGCATACCGCTTCTCCAGTTGCTCGGCGGCGCGCTTGACTCGTGCCTGCCAGGTTTCGGTGCTGAGCTGCCCGCGCAGGCTTTCCGTCCACAGCGGAAACGACAGCGGCGTGAGCGCGCTCGGCTCGCACAAGGCCAGCTCGCGCCGCTGGCAGTCCTGCAGCGCCGCCAGGAGCCGCGGCGCCTCCAGTTGCAGTTCAAAGACTTCGCGCTCGGCCTGCGCGAGCAGCAGGTGATCGGGATCGTAGCGGCGCAGCACGTCGTAGAGCAGCCCGCTGGAGGCCTGCACCTGCCGCAGCGAACGCGCCGCCTGCCCCGGCAGCGATGGCGTCAACAACCCCGCGACACGCGCGATCTCTCGAAACTGCCGGCGCGCCATTTCGCCCAGATTGACGCCTTCGCGCAGGTCATCGGCCATGTTGTCCGGGCTGAGCAGTGCGCGCAGCAGCGTGTCGTCCAGGGCTGCGGGTTCGGCCAGCGTCAGCATCAGGCCGTAATCGTTGACGGTGTAGGAGATGGTGTTGGCCTGCCGCCGGCCCCAGCGCAGGGCGACCATTGCAGCGATGCCTTCATGCACGGCGCGGCCTGCGAACGGAAACAGGAACAGATGCGAGCCGCGCCGCGTCTTGATCAGTTCGGCCACCAGACGGCCGTGGTCGGGCAGTGCGCTGGCCTGTTCCTGGATGCGCAGCAGCGGGGCAACGGCGCGCATTTCCGGGTGCTCGCCGGGATGGGAGTACAGGCTCTCGACCTCGCTCGCCAATTGCGTGGACAAGGGCATGCGCCCGCCCTGCCAGGTCGCGACGGGTCCGTCTCCGCCCTTTGCCCGCCGTACGTAAGCCACCATGCCCTCCAGCCGCACCAGTTCCAGCGTGCGCCCGGCAAATTGAAACCGGTCGCCGCGCCGCAATCGCGCCAGAAAGCCCTCCTCGACCGATCCCAGGCCGCCGCCTCGCAGATACTTCACCGCCACCGCGCCGTCGGACGTGATGGTGCCGATGGACAGCCGATGCCGGAACGCGATGCGCCGGTCATGCACGCGGTAGCAGCCGTCTTCATCGCGCACGACGCGGTGGTAGTCCGGATACTTCGCGAGCGCGCGTCCGCCCTGCACGATGAAATCCAGCACGGCCTGCCAGGTCGCGGCATCGAGCGTGGCGTAGGCATGCGTGCCGCGCACCTCCTCAAACAGATCGCCAGCTTCGAAGCCGCCACCCAGCGCCAGCGTCACCGCGTGCTGCGCCAGCACATCCAGGCTGCCGATGGGCGGCACGCGGGACTCGATCTCGCCGCGCGCGATCGCCTGCCGGGCCGCGGCATACTCGATCAGTTCCAGCGCTTGCGCGGGCACGCAGACCACGTTGCCGGACTCGCCGGGCCGGTGCTTGGCGCGGCCGGCGCGTTGCAACAGCCGCGCGACGCCCTTGGGGCTGCCGATCTGCAGCACCTGATCCACCGCCGGAAAGTCCACGCCCAGATCCAGGCTGGACGTGGCCACCACGCAGCGCACCGTGCCGTCGCGCAGCCCTTGTTCGACTGTGGCGCGCAGTTTGGGGTCCAGCGAGCCGTGATGCAGCGCCAGCGTGCGCGGATCCTCCGGCCAGATCGACTCCAGCGCGCGGTGCCACAGCTCGGCCTGCGCACGCGTGTTGGTAAAGAGCAGCGTGGCGCGCACATCGAACAGGCGCTTGAAGACGCGTTCCAGCTGCGACAACCCCAGGTGGCCCGCCCACGGCAGGGCGCGGCTGCGCTCGGGCAGCAAGGTGGAGATTTGGATCTTGCGCGGCTTGGCGCCCGCCACCAGCGCGCTGTCGGGCGCCTGCGGCAGCAGCACGGCGCGGGCCTCATCCAGATTGCCCAGCGTGGCGGACAACCCCCACGTTCGAGCCGCCGGCGACAGCTTGCGGACCCGCGCCAGACACAGCTGCAGTAGCACGCCGCGCTTGTTGCCCAGCAGTTCATGCCATTCGTCGACCACGATGCAGCGCAAGGCGCGAAAGCGCATCGAGGCATCGGCGTAGGAAAGCAGCAGCGCCAGCGATTCCGGTGTGATCACCAGCACGTGCGCCTTGCCCTGCCGCGCCAGCCGCTTGTCGCGCGCGCTGGCATCGCCCGTGCGCAACGCGACAGTCCAGTCGATGCCCAGTTCGGCCGCCGTCTGCGCCAATGCCCGCGTCGTGTCCGCAGCCAACGCGCGCAGCGGCGTCACCCACAAGACGCGCGGACCTTCGCCGGTGACCGCCTTTGCCGGCATATCTTCCGAAAGCGCTTCAAGGAGCGGGCCGCCAAATGCCGCCAGCGTCTTGCCGCTGCCCGTGGGCGTGTGCAACAGGCCCGACTCGCCGTCCAGATAGCGGCGCCACGTCTCGCGTTGAAAAGGCGCGGCTTTCCAGCCGCGCGCCGCAAACCACGCGACCAGCGCCGCATCCCTGCCCCGGGCCGTGCCGCTCATCGCGCCAGCGCCTTCAGCGTGTCCAGCTGATCGGCCTGATCCGCCGGCTTGTCGTGCCGCCAGCGCAGGATGCGCGGAAAGCGCACGGCGATTCCGGACTTGTGACGCTTGGAGATGTTCACGCCTTCGAAGCCCAGTTCAAACACCTGCACGGGTTCGACCGAGCGCACCGGACCGAAGCGCTCGCGCGTGTGCGCCCGCAGCCAGCGGTCCAGTTCCAGGATCTCTTTATCGTCCAGGCCCGAGTAGGCCTTGGCAATGGGCACCAGCGCGTCGCCCTCCCACAGCCCGAAGGTGTAGTCGGTGTAGAGCGTGCTGCGGCGGCCGTGGCCGGACTGCGCGTACAGCAGCACGGCGTCGATGGTGAGCGGGTCGATCTTCCACTTCCACCAGTCGCCGCGCCGCCGCCCGCTTTGGTATGGCGCGCTGCGCCGCTTGAGCATGAAGCCTTCGACGCCGCGCTCGCGCGATTCGCCGCGCAGCGCGTGGGCCTCGTCCCAGCTTGCCGGCGCGACGGCCGGCGACATCCGCAGCCGAGGGTCGGGATGGCGGCGCAGCAGCGCCTCCAGGCGCTCGCGGCGCTCGGCCTGCGGCAATTCGCGCAGGTCCTCGCCTTCAAGTTCGAGCAGGTCATACGCCAGCAACTGCACCGGCGCCTCGGCCAGCCACTTGGGACCGGGTTTCAGGCGCTGGATGCGGGTCTGCAGGGCCGAGAACGGCATGGGGTCCGTGTTGCCGTCCTGCCAGGCCAGCAGTTCCCCGTCGATGACGCAGTCCACGTCGAGCGCGGCGGCCGCCGCTTCAACTTCCGGAAAGCGGCCGTCCAGGCGCTCTTCGCCACGGGACCAGATGGATACCTCGCCACGCCGCCGGATGAGCTGCGCGCGGATGCCGTCCCACTTCCATTCGAGCAGCCATTCGTCGATGGGACCAAGCACGGCGGGATCGCCTTCGAGCGGCGACGCCAGGAAAAAGGGATACGGTTGCTGGCGGTCGCCTGGCAGTTCCTCGGCGCTGAGCAGATCGCGCAGGAACGCCGGACTGGGCGACCACGCGCCCAGCATGCGCTGCGCAATGCGGGCGATGGGCACGCCCGACATTTCGGCCAGCGCCTGCTGCACCATGCGCTGAGACACGCCGACGCGCAGCGCGCCGGTCAGCAGCTTGTTGAAGACCAGGCGTTCTGCATAGGGCAAGCCCAGCCAGGCCGAGACGACCACCTCGCGCCGCTCGATCTCATCGCGGTTCGCGACGGGCAAGAGAATCTCTTCGATCCAGTCAGCCAGGCCGCGATCCGGCGCGGCCGCTTCCGGATCCGGGACGAGCAGCGCCAGGGTTTCGGCCAGGTCGCCGACCTGGTCATAGCAGGCGTCCAGGAGCCAGGGCGCAGTGTTGGAAGCGTCGGCCGCCCAGGCCCGCAACTCGCCAACCCCCGCGATCTTCTTACGTGTGCTGGTGATCTTGCCGCCGGCCAGCAGATACAGCGCCCAGACCGCGTCGCGCGGCGGGGCATCGCGGAAGTACGCCACCAGCGCCGCGCGCTTATCCAAGGTGGCGGTGCTGCGGTCAAGCTCCTGATACAACGCCGCGAATCGCTTCATGCCTGCGTCCGTTCCCCTGTCGATCTTCGTTCGATGGCCGCCCTAATCGTCTTCGCCATACTGCGTCACAAGCGTCTCGGCGGCGATGCCGGATTCATTCAACGTACGCACCAGCGCCTCGGTGTCGCCGTGCGTGGCGATGACCCGCTTGGCGCCGGTGTCGTGGATAGTGCGCAGCAGGTCGGGCCAATCGGCATGGTCCGACACGACAAAGCCGCGGTCCATGTTGCGGCGCCGGCGGTTGCCGCGCAGCCGCATCCAGCCCGACGCAAAGCCATGCTGCGCCTTGCGGAAGCGCCGCAGCCACGCGCTGCCCGCCGCCGACGGCGGCGCCAGGATCAGCTCTCCAGCAAATCCCGTTCCCGAGGCCGCGGAAGGGCCGTCCGCGTCGATGACCAGACGCGTGTCGGCCAGCGGAACACCGGCCTTGCGATAGACGTCCACCCCCGCGGCGATCGCGCCGTGCAGGTAGACGGGCCGGTCCGCAAAGGGGATCAATTCAGCCAGCACGCGCTGCGCCTTGCCCAGGGCGTAGCAATAGAGGATGGCGGCCTCGCCGCGCGCGGCGCAGTGGTCGCGCCATTGCACGATGTCGCGCGCCACGTCCGAGGCGCTGGGCCAACGGTAAATAGGCAGGCCAAAGGTGGCCTCGGTGATGAAGGTGTCGCAAGGCACGACTTCAAACAGGCTGCACGTCGGATCGGGCTGGCGCTTATAGTCGCCGGACACGACCCAGACTTCGCCATCGACTTCGATGCGCACCTGCGCCGATCCCAACACGTGGCCCGCCGGATGCAACGACACGCGCGCGTTACCCAACGTGAAGACTTCGCCATAGGCATGGACCCGGTAGTCCTGGTCGCCCAACCGCCATTGCAGGATAGGCAAGCCTTCGGCGCTGGTGTGGTAGCGCCCCATGCCGGAACGTGCATGATCGCCATGACCATGCGTCAGCACGGCGACCTCGACGGGCCGCCACGGATCGATATGAAAGCCGCCGGCTGGGCAATACAGGCCTTCCGGACGCAATTGCACGATGTCGCGCATGGGACCTCCCGATCGGCGCGGCGCGACGGTTTCGCGGCCGCATGTCTTTGGTTATACCCCGCGAGGACGCAGAAAAAGTGCGCTGAAAACGCACCGCTAACATCCGATGAAAAATTAAAAGTTCAGTTGCAGACGGGGGGCAGCGTAAGCCGGTAGTGTGGAGCGGTGGCTTAAAGGAGAGAATATGCGTACCAATCACATCCTCACGATTATTGTTGTGGTCGTCGTCGCTTCGATCGCCCTGTCGGTCGTCCCCTGGTAATTCCTTGGCAGCGAGGCCGGACATGACACGGAACCTTCATGCCCTCTGCTTTGCCGCATTCCCTGCTGGACCTGACGCTGCGCGCCATCCCGCGTCGCTATCGCGTGGGTCCGATGCCCGCGGCCCGCAGCGGTCTTGAAGTTTCCGACCCGGCGACGGCGCTTGCCATCGCCATCGAACAGGCCCGCGTTGCGCTCAGTGCAGACGCAGAGCCGTCATCCGCCTGTGAACGCCTGTTCTTAGACTCGCTCTCGCAACTGATTCGGGACGCACTGCGCGAAAGCGGCGGAGATTCCGCGTTTCAGGCCATGGTGCTGCGGCATCAATCCCCGCTGGTGCGCGAATACGCTTCGTTGTCGGCGCACGCCCAGGCGGACCGGCGCGCGGTACGTACTGCGGTCGATGCGTTTGCGCATCCCGGCAAGCGCCGCGGGATGCCGGCCGGGCCGTTGGCGGACGCGCTGGCGTCGTTGCATGCGGCGGCGGCAGCCGAGGACTGGGCCGCATTGACGCAACGCGCCGAGCGCCTGCTTGCGGCGCAGCCCTCGGATGCCGCGACAAGCCCGGCGATTTCCGCGCCACTGGAACGGTTGCTGAACGATCCCGCCTTGGCGCGTCTGCGGCGCATGAAGACGTTGTCCACGGATCCGCTGGTACAACGCTATCAACATCTTTGGCAACGGCAAGGTCCCCGCCCCGGCACGCCGCAGGCCGCCGCGCGGGGGCTGGACGCGCGCCGCCGCGGCATCGCCGTTGAAGCGTTGGCCGAAGGCGCCATTGCCGCAATGGCCACGCAGCTTGCGCAAAGGACGGGCGAAAGTTATCGGGTGGTCACGTCAATGCACGTCCCGGCGTCTATCCCGGGCAACGCAAACCGCGCCAAGACCGAATGGGACGTGGCGCTGCTGCGCCAGTCGGCCGGCGACGCTGCGGCGCCGGTCTGGGATGTGTGCCTGCTGGTCGAGGCCAAGGCGTCAACGGACGCGGCGACGACGGATCTGCCCCGGTTGCTGCGCGGTCTGCGGTTGCTTGCGCACGCAGACGCACAGACCATTTATGTGTTCGAGAGCCACCAGGGGCCGGTGCGGCTGCGCGGTGCGGCGTTGGCGGCGCTGTCGGCGGACGACGCTGATCTTGCCGGGACGATTCTCTACTTTTCCGACGCGCCGGCGGATACCGCGCCGCGGCTGCTGAATGCCGCTGGCCGGATGCAGCTGTTGTCAGCGCAGGAAAGCCTGGACTTCGCCAGCGCGATGGCCGCAGGCGAGGCGCCGGATGCGTCGGCGCTTTCGCCGGTGTGGCAACAGTTGCTGGTTGCGCCTCGCTGGAGCGCCGTGCTGAACCAGTTCGCGCTGTTGCGGCAGGTGCGAGAACTGATGGTGCATGTGGATGACGTGCACGCTGCCATCACGCGCTTGGGTCAGGATCGCGCCGGCGCATAAGCGCAGTCGCCCGCGGCCGCTCCGCTCCAATCCGGCGCATGCCGCTCGATGTGCGCGCGGATGAAATCCGCCAGCACGCGCGTAGCCATGGACGGGAACCGGTTGGGCGCGGTCAGCAGGTAGATGGCATCGCCCACCCCCTCGGGCTCGTACGCGGGCAGCACCTGCACCAGCGTCTCGTCACGCAGCAATTCCCACACGGCATAGCGGGGCAGCAGCGCCACACCCAAGCCCGCCAGCACCGCATCGCGCAGAAACGGATAGTCGCCCGACTGCAGCCGCGGCGCGACGCGCAGGATCAGCGGGTCGCCATGCGCCTGCTTGAGCCGCAGGTCGAAGCGCCGGCCCAGCGATTGCGGCGCGATCAGGTCGCAGCGGCCCAACTGCTCCATCCGTTGCACCGGCCCGTTGCGCGCCAGGAAATCCGGCGACGCGCACAGGCACCACTGAATGTCGCACAGCCGCCGCGCCACGTGATCTTCGGGCGGAGACGAGGTGATCTTGAGGGCGATGTCGACTTCAGCGGAGATCAGGTCGCCGATCCCGTCGTTGATGTGCACACGCAGCGCAATGTCGGGATGCGCGCGCGCAAATTCCAGCAGCACGGGGGCAAGATAAAGGTGGCCCAGGCCAGTGGGCAGCCGGATGCGCACATCGCCGCGCACGGTCCCATCCAGGCTGTCGATGGCCGCCTGCACCGCGCGCATCTCGTCCAGCAATCGGATCCCGTGCTGGTACAGCAACTGGCCGGCCTGCGTCAGCTCGACATGCCGGGTGGTGCGCCGGAATAGCTGCGCGCCCAGATCGAGTTCCAGCCGCTTCAGGCGGTGCGACATGTTCGACCGCGTCATGCCGCAACGCTGCGCGGCCGCGCTGAGGTTGCGCGACTCGACCATCGCGACAAACAGTCTGACGAGGTTCAGGTCCGGCTTATTGTCAATCATGGTTCACCATTCCCGGCACAAACCGGTGGATTGTCCAATGCGTCGGCCGAGTCTAGCATCGTCTTCATCGCCTTCGAACCCTTGCTCCGGACTGACATCCTCCCATGCCCACCCCGTTGACCGACGTTTCCAGCGGACCCTATTCCGGACTGCGTGTGCTGGACCTCAGCCAGGGCATCGCGGGCCCGTACTGCGCGCAGATGCTGTGGCAGCAAGGCGCCGACGTCGTAAAGGTGGAACCGCCAGACGGCGACTGGGGCCGGCACGTCGGTGTGCTCCGCGACGACCAGAGCGCGCTATCCATCGCCTACAACGCCGGCAAACGCGGCGTGTGCGTGGACGCGCGCCAGCCGCAAGGCAAAGTGCTGCTGGCGGACATGGCGCGGCGCGCGGACCTCGTAATCCAGAATTTCCGCCCCGGCGTCGCCGAACGCATGGGGGTGGGCTACGACAGCCTGGCCGCACGTTGCCCGGGCCTGGTCTACGTGTCCATCAGCGGCTACGGACCGGACGGCCCCTACGCCAACGCCCCCGCCTCCGACTCGGTGATGCAGGCGGATAGCGGCCTGATGTTCGCCAACCAGACACCCGCCGGCGAGCCGCGCCGCATCGGCCTTCTGATGGCGGACATCGCCACCGCGCTGTACGCCGTGCAGGCCGCCAGCGCCGCCCTCTACCAGGTGGCGCGCAGCGGCCGAGGCCAGCATGTGCAGCTGAATCTGCTACAGGCCTGCGCGGCCTTGCAGGTGAACGACATCCTTGCGTACGGCATCGCGGGACAGCGGGAGGCCGTGGCGGTCAGCGCCCCCAACGGCGTCTTCGACACCGCGGATGCGCGCCTGTCCGTGCTCGCGTTGAACAACGACCAGTTCGCGCGCTTGTGCCGCGCGCTCGAACGAACCGACTGGTTGGCGGACCCCGCCCTGTCCACCAACGCAGGCCGCATGGCGCAGCGCGACCGACTGCATCGGGAAATGGCGGAACAGTTGGCGCGGCGCCCTGCCGAGCACTGGGCGCAACGCCTGGCGCGCGAGGACGTGCTGCACGCGTACGTGCGGGACTACGACGGCCTGGCGGCGCATCCGCAGGCGGCGCATCTGGGGCTGCTGGAACCGCTGGCGCAGCCCGGCGGCCAGCCCCTGCCCTATGCGCGCGCGGCCGGGGCCTTGTCACGCCGGCCGCTCACCGCGGCGCCGGCGGTTGGCGAGCACACCGTGGATGTGTTGACCGAGTGGGGCGTCGCGCCCGCCGACATCCAGGCCATGCTGCATGCCGGCGTGCTGCGCCAGGCGGAATGCGGCAAGGAGGCCCGCTGATGCGCGCCCTGGTCTGCCATCGCCATGGTCCGGTTGAAGACGTGTTGCCCGGCGAGCTTCCCGAGGCGCCGGCGCCCGCGCCCGACGAAGTCACCATCGCCGTCGAGCATGCCAGCGTCAGCCACGCAACCAAGCTGCTCATCGAGGGACGCTATCAAAGCCGTCCGCCGCTGCCGTTTGCACCCGGCACGGAGGCCGCGGGCCGCGTCATCGCGTGCGGCGCCAAGATCACGCGGTTCAAGCCCGGCGACAAGGTGGTGGCGCTGGCGCGCTGGGGCTGCTATGCCGAACGACTGACCTTGCCGGAATACACCGTCTATCCCGTGCCCGACGATCTGCCGCTTCTGACCGCGCTGCCCATTTCCATCTCGTACGGCACGGCATGGGGCGCGTTGTTGTGGCGCGCCGCGATGCAGCCCGGCGACACGGTGCTGGTGCTGGGTGCGGGCTCGGGCGTGGGACTGGCGGCCGTGGAGATTGCATCGGCGCTGGGCGCGACCGTGCTGGCCTGCGCCAGCACGCCGGCCAAGCGCCAGGCCGCGCTGGACGCGGGCGCGGCGCAGGCGTTCGCCGCTGACGAGTCCATGCCGCAGGCCGTCAAGGCGGCCAGCGACGGGCGCGGCGCTGACGTGGTGCTGGACGCGGTGGGCGGCGACGCGTTCGAACGCAGCGTGCGCGCCGCGGCGGCCAATGCCCGCATGGTGTCGGTGGGTTTCGCCAGCGGCCGCATCCCGGATGTGCCGCTGAACCTGCTGCTTGTGAAGAACATTGCCCTGCATGGGTTTTTCTTTGGCCGCTACATCGGCTGGACGCCCGCGGACGAACGCATCGTCCACGCGCCCGCCATGCAGCGGACCATGTCCACCCTGTTCGACTGGGCCCGCCGCCAGCGGATCCGGCCGGCTGTAACGGCGATCTATCCGATCACCGGTCTTGCCGCAGCACTCGCCGCCCTGGAAAGCCGACAAGTCGTCGGCAAGGTGGCGATCACGATAACGACGGAGACAACCCCATGCGTACCAACGACTTCCGGCGCGCCGCCCGGCCACGCCACCTTGCCGCCGCGGCGCTAGCCGCCGGCTGCGTCAGCCTGCCCGTCGCCGTGGTGGCGGCCGACGCCTATCCCAGCAAACCCATCACGATGGTCGTGCCCTACCCGCCCGGCGGGCCGACCGACATCGTGGCGCGGCTGGTGGCCGCCGAGATGTCCAAGACCATCGGCCAGAACATCGTCGTCGACAACAAGCCCGGCGCCAGCGGCATGATCGGCGCGGACCTCGTGGCGCGCGCCGCGCCCGACGGCTACACGTTCCTGGCCAACGCGTCGCTGCACGTCATCAACCCGTACATCTACGCGTCGATGCGTTACGACGCCTTCAAGGACTTCGCGCCCATCACGCAGCTTGCGGACGTGCCGCTCGTGCTGGTCGTGCCTGAAACCTCGAAGGTGCGCACGGTGCAGGACCTTGTGGCGCAGGGCAAGGCCCAGCCGTTGAACTTCGGATCGGCGGGCTCGGCCTCCGCGCAACAGCTTGCAGGCGAATCGTTCAAGGTGCGTTCCGGCCTGCCGATGCAGCACGTGCCTTACAAGGGCAGCGCGCCCGCGCTGACGGATCTGGTGGGCGGACAGATCCAGCTGATGTTCGACTCCATGCCGTCGGCGATGCCGTTCATCAAGTCGGGCAAGCTGCGGGCGGTGGCGGTGACAACCAGCAGCCGCGTCGATGAACTGCCCGACGTGCCCACCATGGCCGAATCCGGTTTCCCGGGCTTTGACATCAGCACGTGGTACGGTCTGTGGGCGCCCAAGGGCACGCCGTCGGCCATTGTGGCCAAGCTGTCCGAGCACGCGGCGCGGGCGCTCAAGCAGCCCAATGTCGTGACGCAGTACGCCGGTCTGGGCGCCAAGCCAGTGGGATCGGACCCCGCGACGTTTGCCCGTTTCAACGTGTCCGAGGGCGAAAAGTGGCGCGACATCGTCAAGGCGGCGCATATCACGCCGCAATAGTGGAAAAGGCGGCTCAGACTGACCTCGACCCGGGCGGCGCGGGTAATCCCCCATAAGCAGCGCCACGCCGCTGGATAAGAATTCATGGTTTCCTATCCGCGGCCGCCGCGCGCATCGCGCGCCAACCAACCCCGAGGTCCCAGGCATGAAGGCGTTCTTCCACGACGATCAAAAGCTTCACCATCCGCAGACCTACTTTTCGCGCGGCAAGATGCGCACGCCGCAGGAGGTGCCGTCGCGGCTGGACGGCCTGGTGCAGGCGGCGCGCAAGCTGGGATTCGACGTCCAGGCGCCCGCCGACGACGGGGCGGGTGCGATCGCGGCGGTCCATAGCCTGGATTACCTGCGCTTCCTGCAGGACGCGCATGAGGACTGGATGAAGCTGCCCGGCGACTGGGGCGGCGAAGTGGTGTCGAACGTCTTCGTGCGAGAATGCAACGCGCTGCGCGGCGTGCTGGCCAAGGCCGGACGTTACCTGGCCGACGGCAGTTGTCCGGTCGGCCCGAAGACGTGGCAGTCGGCGTATTGGTCGGCGCAATGCGCCATCGCGGGCGCCGACGCCCTGCTGGCCGGAGACCGCAGCGCCTACGCGATCTGCCGCCCGCCCGGTCACCACGCGCGGCGCGATGCCGCGGGCGGCTTCTGCTACCTGAACAACGCCGCCATCGCGGCCCAGCGGCTGACGTCCGGATTTCCGCGCGTGGCCATCCTGGACACCGACATGCATCACGGCCAGGGCATCCAGGAGATCTTCTACGAGCGCAGCGACGTCCTGTACGTGTCCATCCACGGCGATCCCGAAAATTTCTATCCGGTGGTGGCAGGCTTTGAAGACGAGCGCGGAGCCGGCGAAGGATACGGCTACAACATCAACCTGCCCATGCCGCACGGCTCGCCCGAATCCGTGTTCTTCGACCGGCTGGCGCAGGCGCGCCGCGCGATCACGTTGTTCCAGCCCGATGCGCTGGTGCTGTCGCTGGGTTTTGACATCTTCGAAAAGGATCCGCAGGCCATGGTCAGCGTGTCCGAAGACGGCTTCGACCGCTTGGGCCGCGACGTGGGCGGACTGAACCTGCCCACGCTGATCGTGCAGGAGGGCGGGTATTACATCGAAGGTCTGGAGTCGAACGCGAAGCGGTTTTTCGCGGGCCTGACGGGCGCCTGATCCACCGGTGGGCACACTGGCCGTCAGAAGCTGACCGCCACCCCTGCGCCGCCGCGGTCAGACGGTTCAAGCCGAACCACCCGAAATCGCTGGTGGCCGCCGGGCGGGTTCAAGCCTCGGCCGACGCTTCCCACATCGTCACTCTGTCCCGGCCCGTCTGCTTTGATCGGTACAGCGCCTGATCGGCGCATTTGATGACGGCCTGCGGCGATGCGCCGTCCCGCGGCCACAGCGCCACGCCCACGGACACGGTCACCGGACGCACGCCATCGGGCATCGGGCGCGCCGCGACGGCCGCCCGGATGCGCTCGGCCGCCTGGGCTGCTGTCTGTACCGCCGACCGCGTGGCGTCCTGCGTCGTGTCGTGCGCCGTGTCCTGCGTGTCGTTCTGCGCTTTGTCCTGCGCGCCCCGCTGAGGCAGGATCATCACGAATTCCTCGCCGCCGATGCGGAAAGCCTGATCCCCGGCGCGCACGTTCTCCTGCAGGGTCCGCGCCAGCGCCACCAGGACCTTATCGCCCGTCGGATGGCCATACTCATCATTGATCTGCTTGAAGTGGTCGAGATCGAGCGCGATGACCGCGAACGGCGACGCGGCGGCGACCAGCTCGTCGATCCGCGCGCGCAGGGCGCGGCGATTCATCAGCCCGGTCATGGGATCGGTCAGCGATTCCGTGTTCAAGCGGCCGACTTCGTCCCGATGGCGCGCTTGCGCGGCGGCCAACGCCTGCCGCAGCTTTTCGGCCTCGAAATACCAGGTCTTCAGCGTGGTGGCGCGCAAGGCCGTCGGACCAACCGGCTCGTCGCTGGCGAAGGCGTCAGCCAGGCGTGCGAGGGGCCGCGCGATCGCGTAGGCGCATGCGCTGACGAGCAACAAGGTCAGCACCACAGCCGGCACGGCGAACTGCAGCGACGCGCCCAACAGGTCCTTGAGGGGCGACAGCGCGCTGTCGAGCGGACGCTGCACCACGACCGCCCAGTTGCCCTTGACCAGCGGCGCGTATCCCGCGATCACCGCCGCGCCGGAAGCGTCCATGACTTGCTCGACGCCCGGCCCCGTGGCGGGCGACAGGCGCGCCTGGACCGCGCTCGCAATGTCCGCGTCCGCGCCATGCCGGTACAGCATCTGACCCTCGCCGTTGACCAGATACACGGAGGTGCCGTCCGCATACGCATGCTGGCCGACGAGCCGGTCCAGGCCGCCGCCATGCTCCAGCACAACGATGGCGGCGAGATAACCCGAAACCGCGTTCTGCGGGCCAGGCACAGGTTCCACCAGTGTCAGCGTCGCAAAGCGCGCGCCCGGCAGGCAGCATGGCCGCGCCCATTGCCCCGCGCGCAGCTCCCGTACACCCAATTCGTCCAGTTGCTTGATGGCGGCCAGCGGCGACGGACTGTCCTTGGACCGGCTGGTGATCCGGCCACCGGGATCTGCCAGCAGTACCGCCGTTACGCCTTCGATCGTGCCGGCCAGATCCGACAGTTCAGCTTGCAGCGCGCCGGGCGCATCCGCCAGCCGCGGGATGCGGTTTGCCCCGGCGGTAAGCTGCCGGTCGCCCGTCTGGATATACAGGTTGATGATGTCCGCCAACTTCTGCGCGTAGGCCAGATTGGCGTCTAGCGTGTTCTTGACGACCTGCGTCTTCTGCGCCTGGTAGCCCGCGTACATGGCATTGAAAAAGCCGACCGCCACGCTGAGCACCGCCAGCGCAATAAGCACGGTCAACAAGCGCACTCTGCGTTCTCTTGCCATGTCGCTCCTGAGGGGAGAGCACCGCGAATCGCCCGGATCGGCGTAGCTGCCGGATGCGCGCGCCACGGAGGACGACAGCGCAGTCACCGGCGCGGGCTGGCGCACCGGGATAACGCAGAATACCGAACTATTTTTGGGTAATCCAGCGGTCGTCAACCGCAGTTCGGCACGCCCAACGCGGCGCTTGGGCTATGCGTCCGGTGCCCGGTGCAGGCGCATCGCCACGCGCCGCTCAACCGGCAGCCCGTGGCTGGCCTCGGCCGCCAGCACCGCATGCAGCCGTGAGCCCGGCATTGCCTGCACTTCGCGGAATCCGAGCCGCGCATACCAGGGCGCATTCCATGCCAGGTCACGAAAGGTCGTCAGGGTGACCGCAGCCAAGCCCGCTGCCCAGGCATGGCCGCACGCGGCCTGCACGAGAGCGCGGCCAATTCCCATGCGCTGATGACCGGCATCAACCGCAAGCTCCCGCACGTGCAACGCGTCTTCGAAGCGCTCGGCGCAAAGGAATCCGCACAGTTGGTCCGACGCTTGCGCCACCCATGACGTACCCTGCGCGATCAGGCGCAGATGGTCGGCCTCAGACATCACCGCGTCGTCCGCGATCCATTCCAAACCGGGCGCGGCGCGAAACAACGCGCCCGCAGATCGTTCGATCGCGGGCAGCAGCGCAGCATCCTCGGGACGGGCGGGGCGGATAAGCGTGGACAAGGCAACTCCAGATTGCGGCAGGCGCATGCGATTCTACGCCCCGCTCTGGTTGACGCTCCTCTCTGCCGGGAGTCAGACACCGATCTGCCACGACCCGCCATCAACGCGCGCCATGTTTCAGCCGGCTGCGCAAAATCCAGTGTTTAATCGGCGCTCCCTCGCGGGAAACTTCGCCCGGGCGGCAGCGAGAGGCCAGGCCCGGCGATTCCAACAACAAGATTCAGGATTTCGCACGTGTTTCATGTCATCACCGCGCTGATCGCGCTCTACGTCATCTGGCGCTTCGTCTGGCAATTGAAGTGGCCCGCTTCCAGCCGAGTGCTGCTGTCGATATTGGTCGTGCTGGCCGCCGAGCACCATCTCATTACCCGCAACTTCTTCGGCACCATGGCGTCGCCCGAGGTGCCCGCCGCCGTGCTGATGACGCTGGGCTGGGCATTTGGCGCGCTCATTCTGCTGGCCAGTTTTCTCTTCATTACGGATGTGGCCGGGATCATCGTGTCGCTGTTCTCGCGCGGACGCGGACGCGCGCTGCTGGGCTGCACGCGTCTGCGCGCCGGGTCCGCCGTGGCCGCGCTTGCGCTGTCCGCCGTTGGCGTCTGGCAGGCCGTGCGCGTGCCGGAGGTCAAGACGATCGAGGTCGCCTTGCCCAACCTGCCGCAAGCGTATGACGGCTTTCGCATCGTGCACCTGACCGACCTGCACGCCAGCCGCCTGCTGCAGGGCGACTGGATGCAGGCCGTCGTGGCGCGCACCAATGCGCTCAAGCCGGACCTGACGCTCATCACGGGTGATCTGGTCGACGGCACGCCTGCGGCCCGCGCGGCCGACGTGCAACCGCTGGCCGATCTGCGCGCGCAGTATGGCGTGGTGGCGATTCCGGGCAACCACGAGTATTACGCCGAGTACCTGGGCTGGATCGAGGCCTTCAGGAAACTCGGCCTGCGCATGCTGCTCAATGAACACATGACAATTGAACGCGACGGCCAGCCGCTGGTCCTGGCGGGCATCACCGACAGCGTGGCGGCGCGCGTGAACCAGCCGCTGCCTGACATCGACGCGGCCATGAAGGGCGTGCCGCCGTCGTCGGCGGTGATCCTGCTTAGCCACCGGCCCGTGGGCGCTGAGCGCCACGCGCAAGCCGGCGCCGGCCTGCAGCTGTCGGGCCATACGCACGGCGGCCAGATTCTGGGTCCGCATTTCATCACCCAACTGGCCAACGAAGGCTACGTGTCGGGCATGTACCAGGTCGGCAACATGCAGCTCTACGTGAGCAACGGCGCGGGCCTGTGGCCAGGCTTTCCCATCCGGCTTGGCCGGCCGTCGGAGATCACGCAGATCGTGCTGCGCGCCGCGCCGCCCGCCTGACGCGGCCCTGCCACACACGCGGCGGCGCATTGACAAGCGCCGCCGCGCTGACTTAGCATTCGGCCCTGCTTTTTAAACGCCTTTCGCTTTTTGGGTGCAACCGTGTCTGCCATTCGTCAATTCGCCTGAACGCCGACGAGTACCGTCCTGGTACCGCGGTCAGCCTGCCCGCATTCGCTGCTCGACGCCATGTAATGAGCACACCCCCGCCCGGCAGGCGCGGATCCAGGAAGCGCAGCACCTCCCATCCCCGCTTCCCCTCCCGTAAAGACTGTGTCGTCGGCTTTTCCCATCTGCTGGAGAAGACCCATGACGCTGGATTTCTGCGCCTACGCGCAATCGCTAGACCTGTTCCGATATCCCCGAACGCCCCACCTTGAAGGCTCGCGCCTGCAGGACGGGGACGAAGGCCATGACCACGTGCCCTATCGCACGCTGGCCGGCCAGACGCTCGTCGTCGAAGAAAAGCTGGACGGCGCCAACACCGGCATCAGCTTCAGCCCGTCGGGCGAACTGCTGCTGCAATCCCGCGGCCACTACCTGGTGGGCGGCGGCCGCGAGCGGCAGTTTAGTTTCGTCAAGGCCTGGGCCGCCGCGCACGCGGACTGGCTGCTGGAGCGGCTGGAAGATCGCTATGTGATGTACGGCGAAACGCTGTCGAAGAAGCACTCCGTGTTCTACGACGCCCTGCCGCATCACTTCTTTGAATTCGACGTGCTGGACCGGCGCACCGGCGAGTTCCTGTCGACCGGCGCGCGCCGCGCGTTGCTGGCCGATGGTCCGGTGCTGTCGGTGCCCGTGTTGTACGAAGGCCCCGCGCCCGCGCGGCTGGCCGAACTGAAGGCCATGCTCAAGCCGTCGCTTGCCAAGACGGCTGGCTGGCGCGATGCCTTCGAGGCCACCGTGCTGCGCGAAGGCCTGGATCTGGCTCGCGCGTGGAAGCAGTGCGACAAGTCGGATCTGTCGGAAGGCCTGTATATCAAGGCCGAAGCGGACGGCAAGACCATCGCCCGCTACAAGTGGGTGCGCCGCGACTTCGTACAGGCCATTCTGGATTCGGACATGCACCATTCGGAGCAGCCGTTCATCCCCAACCAGCTCGCCGACGGCGTCGACCTGTACGCGCCGCGCCTTGCAGTCGGCTGGGACACGTTGCGCGACGCCCGCACGGGAGAGACATCATGAATCACGAACAGATCCGGGCCCTCGTGCCCCAGCCGGGGCGCGGCGCGGACTATGCGGCCTGCCTGGCCGCCTTCCCCGCCCTGGAGCTGGCCAAGACCACGCCGCAGGCCCCCCGCTATCACGGCGAGGGCGATGTATGGACGCATACGCAGATGGTGGTGGACGCGCTGCTCGCGCTGCCGCAGTACCAGGCCGCGCCCCGCGCGGAGCAGGAGATCGTGTTCCTGGCCGCGCTGCTGCACGACGTGGCCAAGCACAGCACCACGGTGATCGACCCGGTCACCGGCGCCATCGGCCAGCCTGGCCACTCGCGCAAGGGCGCCATCGACGCGCGCATCGCATTGTGGGACGCGGGCGTGCCGTTCGCGGTGCGCGAAGCGATATGCCGGCTGATCGCCACGCATCAGGTGCCGTTCTTCGCGCTGGAAGGCTCGCGCCGCGGCCGCTCGCCGGAGTTCATCGTGCGCGAGTTGTCCTGGCACGTGTCCCTTCCATTGCTCGCCATGCTGGCCGAAGCCGACATGCGCGGCCGGATATGCGCTGACTCTGCACGCGTGCTGGACAACATCGCCCTCTTCTGCGAGCTGGCGCGCGACGAGCAATGCTTCGGCCAGCCCCGTACCTTTGCCGACGCGCACACCGCCGTCAGCTATTTCCGCGGCGCCGACGTGCATCCCGACTATGCGTTGTTCCAGGAGCCGGGCTCGCGGGTCATCGTCATGTCGGGGTTGCCGGCGTCCGGCAAGAACACGTGGGTGGCGGCGCATCATCCGGACCTGCCGGTGGTGTCGTTCGACGATGCGCGCGAGGAACTGGGCCTGCGCCATGGCAAGAACGAGGGCATGGTCGCGCACCTGGCCATCGACCGCGCAAAGACCCTGCTGCGCGCGAAAGCGCCCTTCGTGTGGAACGCGACCAACCTAAGCGAGCTGATGCGCAAGAAGACACTGGATCTGCTCTTTGCCTATCACGCGGACGTGGAGCTGGTGTATCTGGAAAAGCCGCGTGTCGAGCTGCTGCGCCGCAATGCGCGGCGCGATACGTCGCTATCCAACAAGACGCTGACCGGCATGCTGCACCGCTGGGACCTGCCGCTGCCCACGGAGGCACACCGGGTGGTTTATGCGGTGTAGCGCGGTGTAGCGCGGGTCAGGCAGGCACTGGCGCCGGCGTCAGCATGCTGTCGCGCAAGCGCAGCACGGATGCGCACGAGGTGTCGCGATGCGTCACCAGCGACAGCGACAGCGCGCCCTGCGCATCCAGGTCGGTCAGCGGCACAAACGCCACGTGCGGCGTCGAATACGCGCGGGTCACGCCGGGCACCAGCGCCACGCCCAGGCCGCTGGCGACCAGGCTGACGAGCGTCTGCACCTGGATGGCTTCCTGGCTGATGCGAGGCGAAAACCCCGCCTTGTGACACAGCGCCAGCGTCACGCCGTTCAACCCCGGGACCTTGGCTGGCGAATAAAGCACGAAGTTTTCGGACCGCATGCGCTCGAGCGCAATCGGGCCAACGTCGGCCAGAGGATGGCGGGCCGGCACGGCCAGCATCAGGTCGTCGCGCTCGACCACCCAAGAATCCAGTTCGCTGTCTTCGGCCAACGGACCGCGCACCAAACCTGCGTCGATCTCGTTGGCGCGCAGCATCGCCACCAATCCGACCGTGCTGTCTTCGCGCAGGTCCAGATGAACATCCGGGTACTGCGCGCGGAAGGCCGGCAGGCAGCGCGGCAGCAGCATGTACGTGGCCGAGCCCACAAAGCCCAGGCGCAGCGTCCCCCATTCCCCCAACGCCACCCGGCGCGCCGCCTGGCGCGCCTGATCGGTATGGAACAGCGCGCGGCGCGCATCGGCCATCAGGGCGTCGCCCGCGGGTGTCGTGGTGACGCCCTTGGCGCCTCGCACCAGCAGCGGCACACCCACCGCGTGCTCCAGCTTCTGGATCGACACCGACAGCGCGGGTTGGGCGATGTGCAGCGCATCGGCGGCGCGGCGGTAACTCCCCAGCTCGGCGATCGTGACGAACTGCCGAAGCTGGCGCAAATCTATAGCCATAACAGATTCCGTATCAAGCAATACCGAAGCCATATTAGACGCGTATGTGCGGCGCCGATAGGATTTCCGCCATGACGACAACTCCCCTCTCAAATGGCCCGGCGCTGGACGGCGTCCGCGTCCTGGACCTGACTTCCGTCGTATTCGGCCCTTACGCCTCGCAGATCCTGGCCGACTACGGCGCGGACGTCATCAAGGTCGAAGCGCCCGGCGGCGACTCCACCCGGCAAACCGGCCCCGCGCAGGAACCCGGACTGTCCGCGATCTTCCTGGGTCTGAACCGCAACAAGCGCAGCATCGTGCTGGACCTGAAGCAGCCCGCCGCGCGCGAGGCGCTGCTGACGCTGGTCGACCAGGCCGACGTGCTGATGCACAGCATGCGGCCGGCCAAGATGGCCGCGCTGGGGCTGGACCCCGCCACGCTGTGCGCACGCAATCCGCGGCTAGTCTATGCCGGCCTGTATGGCTTCGGTGAAGGCGGCGCGTACGACGGCCGCCCAGCCTACGACGACATCATCCAGGGCCTGTCGGGGTTCGCGGATCTTGTCGGCCGCCAGACCGGCGCGCCGCGCTACCTGCCCACCGTCGCCGCCGACAAGACGTGCGGTCTGGTCGCCGCCCACGCCATTCTTGCGGCGCTGTTCCAGCGCGCGCGTACCGGACAGGGCCAGCAACTGGAAGTGCCCATGTTCGAAAGCATGGCGTCCTTTGCGCTGGTCGAGCACTACTATGGCCGGCATCTGGCGGACGAGCCGGGCGACGCCGGTTATCCGCGCGTGCTCACGCCCTGGCGCCGGCCCTGCCAGACCGCAGACGGGCACGTCTGCCTGATGCCCTATACCGACGCGCATTGGCGCGACTTCTTCAACGCGGCCGGCCGCCCCGATCTGGCGCAGGATCCGCGCTTTGCCGACATCTCGGCGCGCACGCGCCACATCGAGACCCTGTACGAATTGCAGGCCGGCCTCGTCGCGGCCCATGACACGGCGTACTGGCTGGCGCTGTGCGAGCGGCTGCAGATCCCGGCCGCACCCGTGAACCGGCTGGAAGATCTGGAGACCGACCCGCATCTGGCCAGCGTGGACTTCTTCGTGCCGCTGGAAAGCGCGTCCGGCAGTCACTACCGCTTTCCGCGTAACCCCGTTCGTTTGCAGCATTCCCACGTGCCGCCCGCCATGCCGCCGCGCCTGGGCGAGCACACGCGCAACGTGCTGGCCGAAGCGGGCCTGTCGCCGGCAGCCGTCGACGCGCTGCTGAACACCGGCGCCGCCCGCCAAGCCATCGCCCCCCTTTCTGAAAACGCCAAGGACCCCGCATGACCCAAGACCGCGACACCTCGCCCGCCATCCAACTCGGCCAAGGTTTTTACTGGCAGGACCTGACGGTGGGCCAGCGCTTCCAGACATTTCGCCGCACGGTGACCGAGACCGACATCGTCAACTTCATCAGCGTCACCGGCATGCTGGAGACCATTTTCATCGACGCCACCTACACCCACGGCGCCATCCAGGGCCGCCCCGCGCCGGGCGCGCTGACCTATGGACTGATCGAAGGCCTGATCATGCAGGGCATGGTGCAGGGAACGGGTCTGGCGCTGCTGGAGGTTCACAAGAAGATGATTGCGCCGGTGGTGGCCGGCGACACCATCTGGGCCGAGATCGAAGTGACCGGCGTGCGCCCGACCTCGCAGCACAACCGCGCGGTCGTCACATCCGCCATCGACGTGCGCAACCAGCACGGCAAGCCGGTGATGGCCTACACGGCCGTGCGCATGCTGGCCGGCAGGCCGCGCTGACCAGGCTGACCGCTATCAGCAGCAGGCATCCCGCAGAGGACGCCGCCGCCCATCCGCAGTACCCATAACAGCCCAAGGAGACAACCCATGAAAAAAGCACTGCTGGCGACCACGCTGGCCCTTCTGGCGCTGGGAGGCGCCGCCAGCGCCCAGGCCGCGTGGCCCGACCGCCCGATCACGATGGTGGTGCCCTTCCCGCCCGGCGGTCCGACTGATCTGGTGGCGCGCGTGCTGGCCAAGCAATTGACGGACCAGCTGGGCCAGACCGTCGTCGTCGAAAACAAGGGCGGCGCCAACGGCAACATCGGCATGCAGTACGCAGCCGCGGCCAAGCCCGACGGCTACACGGTGCTGTACAACACCTCGTCCATCGCGCTCAGCCCCAACCTGTATCGCTCGCTGGCCTTCGACCCGGTCAAGGACTTTGCGCCGGTGTCCACCACGGCCGTCATTCCGCTCGTCCTGCTTGTGCATCCGTCGGTGCCCGCCGACACTGCGCCCGCCTTCGTGGATTATGCGCGCAAGCGTCCCGGCAAGCTGTCGTACGGCTCTGCCGGCGCCGGCAACGTCACGCATCTGGGCGCGCTCCTGCTTTTGCGGTCGCTGGATATCGATGCGGTCCACGTGCCCTATCGCGGCAGCGCCCCGGCCATGACGGATCTCGTCGGCGGGCAGGTCCAGGTGATGACCAATACGCTGAACGATTCGCTGGGCTTCATCCGCGAAGGCAAGCTGCGTGCGCTGGCGGTGACCAGCGAGACGCGCAGCGACCAACTGCCCAACGTGCCGACGGTGGCGGAAACCGTGGCGCCGGGTTTTGGGATGGGGGCTTGGCAGGGCGTGGTGGTGCCGGCCGGCACGCCCGCGCCTGTGATCGACAAGCTCAATGCCGAGATCCTGCGCGCGCTGAAATCTCCAGAGATGCAGAAGCAGCTCAAGGTGCAAGGCGCGCAGGCGCTGGGGTCGACGCCGCAGGAGTATGCCGCCTACATCAAGAGCGAGATCGCGCGATGGGGCGAGGTGGTGAAGGCGGCGAACGTGAAGCTGGATTGAACGCAATTGCGCCTACGCGTCACTCGCCAAGACAAACGCCCGCGTGAAGCGGGCGTTTTCAATACTGCTTTGGTAAGCCGGGCGACTTAACGTCCCGCGGCCTTGGCGCTCAGGCCATTTGCTACGCCCATATCGGTCTTGGGCACGTCGCGCAGGATCACGCGGACGTCTTCGCCAGAGATGTCGAGACTGGCGCACACGGCCTGGTTCAGCGCCGCGATCAGGGCGGCCTTCTTGGCTTCGTCGCGGCCTTCGATCAGATCCACGTCCACGCGCGCCATGCGCTTGCCGATTTCCCCCGCGACGATCACGTGTTCGGCCGGGACTTCGTGCAGCACGGCGCGCACGCTGGACAGCGGCGCCGCGATGCTTTCGACCACCGCGTTGGACGCGGCTTTGAGCAGGTCGGCTTTCTGGGCGGCCGTGTGGCCTTGCATGATCTGGACGTTCAAGAGGGGCATGACGATTCCGATGTTCCGATAAAAGGAAAACCGGTCAAGCCGACCGGCAAGCCATCATATCGTGACTGCGCCCGCGTGCAAGCAACTGCACGCGGGCGCAAGGGGTCATGCGGGGAACGCCGGAATCAGGCGGCGGCCTTGCCTTCGCGTTCCAGTTCCGGTTGGACGTTCGACGCGTCTGCATCCGCCGTAGCCGGGGTTTCCGTCAGGGTTTCAGCCGACACCGGCGTCTCGGTCAGGGCCGGCGTGACCAGTTCCACGACCTTTTTGCGGGACAGCATGCCCAGGAACTCGTCGTCCTCGCCCGTCACGGCGACCGGCTGATCGCTGTGAACAAGTTGCGCCAGCACTTCGCCCAGGCCCGCGGTGGCAGGCACCGACGCCAGGTCCTCGACAAAGCGGGACACATCGCGTGCGCCTTCCTGCATCGCCTTCGCGGCTGCCTCGGCGGTCAACACGCCGGCGAGGCGCTTGCCGTCCAGCACCGGCGCGTACTCGTAGTTCAGCGCGCTCATGCGGTCTACGGCATGCGCGGGGCGCGAGCGCATGGTCAGCGTCAGGCGCGCCGGATTCACTGCGTGCGTGGCGTTGAGCACCTTGGTGCGGTTCACGTCCTGCAGGAACGACTGCACGTAATCGTTGGCCGGGTTCAGCAAAATGTCTTCCGGCGTGCCTTCCTGCACCAGCTCGCCATCCTTCAGGATGGCGATGCGGTTGCCCAGGCGCAGCGCTTCGTCCAGATCGTGCGTGATGAAGACGATGGTCTTGTTGAGCTTGGCCTGCAGTTGCAGCAGCTGATCCTGCATTTCGCGGCGGATCAGCGGATCCAGCGCGGAGAACGCCTCGTCCATCAGCAGGATTTCGGCGTCGGTCGCCAGCGCGCGCGCCAGGCCGACACGCTGCTGCATGCCGCCGGAAAGCTGATGCGGGTACTGGTTCTCGAAGCCCGACAGGCCCACCTGTTCCAGCCATTCGCGGGCGCGCTGCTCACGCTCGGCCTTGCCCACGCCTTGCACGGTCAGGCCGTACGCGGCGTTGTCCAGCACCGTGCGGTGCGGAAACAGGCCAAAGCGCTGGAACACCATGCTCATCTTCTTTTGGCGGAAGACTTCCAGATCGCGCTTGTTCAGGCTGACCACGTCCACGCCATCGACCAGGATGTGGCCCGCGCTGGGCTCGATCAGGCGGTTGAAGTGGCGGATCAGGGTCGACTTGCCCGATCCGGACAAGCCCATGATGACGTAGATGCTGCCTTCTTCGATGGACAGGCTGATGTCGCGCAGACCCAGCGTGTGGCCGCTTTTGGCCAGCAGCTCTTCCTTGCTCATGCCGCCCTGCGCGGCTTCCAGCCACTTCTTCGGATGCGCTCCGAAGATCTTGTAGATGTTCTTGACTTCGATCTTGCTCATCGCTGGCCTCCCATGCGCATGCGCTGTCCATACGATTGCGTGATCCGGTCGAACAGCACGGCCAGCACCACGATACCCAGGCCTGCCAACAGGCCCCGGCCCACTTCCAGGCGGTTGATGCCCAGCAGCACTTCATAACCCAGGCCGCGCGCGCCGATCATCGACGCGATCACGACCATCGACAGCGCCATCATCGTGGTCTGGTTGATGCCGGCCATGATGTTGGGCAGCGCCAGGGGCAACTGCACGCCGAACAGCTGCTGGCGCGGATTGGCGCCAAAGGCGCGCGACGCTTCCAGCACTTCGCGGTCGACCAGGCGGATGCCCAGGTCGGTCAGGCGGATAAGCGGCGGCACGGCGTAGATGACGGTCGCGATGATGGCGGGGATCTTGCCCAGGCCGAACAGCATGACGACGGGAATCAGGTACACGAAGCTGGGCATCGTCTGCATCACGTCCAGCACGGGCAGCATGCCGGAACGCAGCCAGTTCACCCGCGCCATCAGCACGCCCAGCGGGATGCCGATCAGCACCGACAGGCCGGCGGCCATGATCATCAGCGCCAGCGTCTGCATGCCGGCGTCCCACAGGCCCAACACGCCGATCACGCACAGCAGCGCGCCCATCGCCAGGCTCAGCCCGACGCGGCGGCTCACGCCATAGGCGATCGCAATGGTGACCGCGACAACCGCCCACCAGGGCGAGCTGCGCAAGAGTTGCTCCAACCACACCAACGCATGCAGCACGGGCTGGGACAACGTCTCCAGCGTGTCGGCATAGTTGGTGACCAGATGATCGACAAAGCCGTCGATCGCCCCCCGTACCTGACGGGCGGGAATAATTTCAGGAAACATCGTTTTGACTCCATTCTGGCGCGCTCGCCGCCCGTGTCGCCACCGGGCGCGCCGGCGCAGCGGAAAACAACGAGACTGAGACGGGTGCCTGGCACCTGGACGGATGATGGATCGCACAGATCACATCCGCATCGGTGCCCTGCACCGGTATCACTGCCACCGCGGGTGGCGGCACAAGCACGCTTGCCGGGCCGGACGCTTGCGCCCGGCCGGCGGCCATCCCGGCAAAGAGGTCCGGTCCCTCAAGGGGCCGGTACGCGCCACCGCGGCGCGCAGCCAGGATCACAGTGCTTTACAGCGCGCTTTGGACGCGCCCGGCGACGTCGGCGGGGACCCACTTGGTCCAGACGTCGGGTTTGTTCTTCAGGAACCACTTGGCCACGGCGGTGGATTCATCGCCGGACTCTTCCATGTGGGCCAGGGTTTCGTTGATGACCGGCAGCGGCACCGAGACCTTGGACAGGAATTCGGTCAGCTTGGGCGCATCTTCGGAGAACTTGGTGTTCACCGCGGTAAAGACGGGATTGTCGGGATAGGCGCTGGGCTCAGGCTTGGCGCACTTGGGCGACGTCAGGCACTTGTGCTTTTCGGCGTCGTAGGGCGGCAGGTCCAGCTTGACCAGATCCATGGCGCCGACCAGCGGCGTGGGGGACCAGTAGTAGAAGACAACGTTCTGCTTGCGCTTGTAGGCCGACATCAGGGCCGCCTTCTGCGCCGCGCCCGTGCCGGGCGAATACAGCGTGTAGGAGTCGTCAAGCTTCAGGGCATGGAACAGGTTGTTGCTGGTGACTTCGCAACCCCAGCCTGCCGGGCAGCCGTAGAAACGGCCCTTGCCGGGCTCTTCCGGATCCTTGAACTGGTCCTTGAACTTGGGCAGGTCGGCGGCGGACTTCAGTTCCGGCAGGCGCTCGGCCGTGTACTTGGGGATGTACCAGCCTTCGGCGCCCATGTACAGGTCACCGATGCGCTTGACCTTGCCGGTCTTCTCGGCGCGGGCCCAGGGGTCGGCCACGCTGTTCAGCCAGATTTCGGTATTGATGTCCAGATCGCCGCGCTCGAGGGCAGCCAGGGCGGGCAGCGTTTCAGTCGGCAGGGTTTCGGTCTTGCAACCGTAGCCCTTTTCCATGATGAAACGTTCGACGTCAACCAGGACCAGATTGGATTCCCAGTTCATGGCGCCGAAGGTGACCGGCCGCTTGATTTCGCATTGCGGCGCGTCGGCGGCTTGGGCCGAACCGGCAAACGCAAACAGAACGGCCGCGGCGGCCAGGGTCTTGACAGGGGTAAAACGCATTGGCTTTTGCCTCCATAGGTTCAGGCACGCACGCCGGGAACAAGCCCGGGAGGCACCGTGGAGCTAAGGGGGTTGTGCGGAAGACGGGCAGAACCGCCAATACAAACCGACACTAGCAACAAGACGGCCCGCGAGGGACGCGGCGTCTTGCAAGACAGGGAGCTTCAAAAACGGGTTTTTGAGAACTCAGAGAAAGAGAACAAACTGAACGAAGAAGGCGGCATCTTAAACGAAATTGAGATGCCGACCAACCCCGAGGGTGAATGAAACAGATACATTCGCCACGAAAAACGTCAGGGAAAACCCGGTATGCACTTGGGTAGATGGCCGTTTTCCCCAGGGGAAATTCGTCCGGGGATGTCCGATACATTTAGTTAACAATATGTTCGGATAAACACATATAGGGCGTTCCAAAACGGGCTTGGGAAGCCCGAAATGGCCGGTTTGCGCGGCCAGTTCGGCATCCTTACTTGCGGGCCAGCGACTGCTGGTACGGCCCGGCGTCCAACGCCCCCGCCGGCAAATCCCCCTTCAGCGTCCCGTTATCCTTGAAGATCTGGAACTCGCGCTCGAGCGTATCCAGATCCGCCGCGTTCAGCGACACCCGGTAATTTTCATCCCACAGGTCCGCGAACACCTGCGCATCCGCCTGCGGCAGATTGCCCGCTTTCTGCACCGCGCTCACCACCTGCGCGGGATTGGCCTGGCCGTATTCCAGCGCCTTGCGCAGCGCCACGATCGCCCGCACAACGGCGTCCGGATTCTTCTGCTGGTACTCCGCGCGGACCAGGCCCACGGCGTTGTAGGGCACGCTGTCGCTTTTGGTCAGCGTCTTCCACTGATCGCCAAACGTGGACAACGTGCGCACCTTCAGATCCTTCAACTGCGCGGTCGTGACATTGCGCAGCGCGGCGGCGTCCACTTCCTTTTGCGCCAGGAACTGCACCAGGCGCGGCTCATTGCCCGGCACCAGCGTGAAATCCTTCTCCTTGATCCCGTGGTTGCCGGCGAGCACGGCGCTGGCGATGGTCGCGGTGGAGCTGCCTGCGGGCGACATGCCGATCTTCTTGCCCTTCAGGTCGGCCAGCGTCTTGATCGGCGAATCTTGCAGCACCACGAAGGAAACGTTCGACGGCTGCGTCGCCAGCACGATCTTCACCGGGACGCCATCGGTCGCCAGCGCAAACGCGCCCGCGGCAGGAGATCCGAAGGCCAGGTCGATAGCGTTTGCGGCGATGGCGCGGGTCGGGCCATTGACGTCCGAGAAGTGCACGTACTCCACCTCCAGGCCTTGGTCCTTGAAGAAGGTGCCCGCTTCCAGCACCGCGCCGTAACCCAGCGTCAGCCCGCTGGGCCAGTAGCCGACGCGGATCTTTTCGGCATGCGCGGGCGCCGCGGCCAGGCCGCCGGCCAGTACCGCAAAGAGCGCGGCGCGTTTGATCAATTGCAAGGCTTTCATAAGTGCTCCAGGTGTGAGTCCTGCCCGGTCAACGCGCCGGCGGCAGGTGTCGGTAAGTGGAATCGGTGCGCGCGCCGCCAGCCGATGGCAGGCGGCGAGGTCGATGCGCGTCTGCGCGCGCGCGGCCGCCAACGTGTCAGGATCGGGCTTGGGTGTCTGCGCCACCGGCGGCCTCCCAGAAGACGATCTTGCGATGCAGCCAGCGCACCGTCTGCGCGCCGGCTACGCCGAATGCGGCCAGCAGGATCACGCCGGCGAACATGGTGCTGACGTTCAGATTGACCGCGGCCGATCCGATCAGGTAACCCAGCCCTGCCTCCGACGACACCAGCTCGCCCACCACGGTGCCGATCAGCGCGAGCGACACGCCGATCTGCAAGCCGGCAAAAATGTCGCCGGACGCCGCCGGCAGCTTCACGTGCCGGAAGATGTACCAGCGCGACGCCGAGAACGCGCGGCACGCGTCGATCAGGTCCGGGTCCACACGCCGGATGCCGACGATGGTGTTGATGAACAGCGGGAAAAAGCAGATCAGCACCACCAGCACCACCTTGGACGCCAGCCCGAAGCCGAACCACACCAGGATCAGCGGCGCCAATGCCACCTTGGGCGTGGCCTGGATGGCGACCAGCAGCGGATACACAAATTTCTCGAACGTGCGCGATTCCGCCAGCAACGCCCCCAGCACCAGCGCCAGCGCACTGCCGATGGCGTAGCCGATGAGCGTCGCGGCCACGGTATAGCCGATGTGGCGCCAGATCGTGCCGTCCTGGAATACCGACACCAGGGTGCGGAAGACGGCGCCGGGCGTGGTCAGGATGTAGTCGGGCACCTTGAAGTACGTCACGGAAAAATGCCAGGCCAGCAGCACCACGGCCAGCGTGGCCAGCGGGTACAGGACAGCGGTCAGTCGTTGCATGGATTCATCCGATGAAGTGGCGCCGAAGATGATCGGCAGCGGCGGTGAACGCGGGCTCGGCCAGCGTCGCCATCGTTCGCGGGCGCGGGATATCGACCTTGAAGTCCTCGACCACCCTGCCCGGCCGGGCCGACATGACCAGCACGCGGTCCGACAGCATCACGGCCTCGGGAATGCTGTGCGTGATGAACAGCACGGATTTGCGGTCGCGCATCCAGATCCGCTGCAACTCCAGCGTCAGCGCCTCCCGCGTCATCGCGTCCAGCGCGGCGAATGGTTCGTCCATCAGCAGCAGCCGCGGATCACGCTGCAGCATCCGCGCCAGCCCGACCCGCTGCTGCATGCCGCCGGACAGTTCGTTGGGATAGTTGCCGGCAAAGTCGCGCAGCCCCACGAGGTCCAGCAGTTCCCGCGCGCGGCGCTCGGCTTCGGCGCCGCTCGCGCCCGCGGTTTCGCTCGGCAGCAAGACGTTGTCCAGCACCGTGCGCCACGGCAGCAGCGTTGGCTTCTGGAAGGCAACGCCGATGTCGCGGCTGGGCCCCTCAACCGGCACGCCGCCGACTTCGACCTGGCCGAGCGTAGGGGTGAGCAGCCCCGCGGCAAGCTTGAGCAGCGTGGACTTGCCGCAGCCCGACGGCCCGAGAATCGTGACGAACTCGCCCTCGCCCACCGCCAGATCCACTTCGCGCAGCGCATCGATGCTGCCGCGCCGCGTCTGGTAGGACACCGACACCGCGCGCGCCTGCAGCAAGGGCGCTGCTGTCATTGGACCGCCTTCGCCTGCGCGCGCACGGCGGCGGCATCGAACGCCGAGAACTTCGGCACGAGCTGGTTGCTGAAGATCTTGTCGACGGGAATGTCGGCGGTGTTGAACTCGCCGGCCTCGTGCATCGCGCCCACGAACGACCGGATCACCCCCAGATCGAATTCGCCCGCCACGCGTTCAGTGCCATCGGGACGGCGCAACGTGCTGTCCATGCGCTTCTTGACCAGCACGATGGCTTCGTCCAGGTTCTTCTGATAGTCGCCATCCTTGGGCTTGGCCTCGGGTTGGTACTTCCAGAACGTCTCGGCGCACAACCGCGGATTGGCGTCGCACGCCAGCACTGCCTTGGTGTAGGCGCGCCCGAAGCGGGCCAGCAGCTCGGGCTGGTCGCGCAGCGTGTCTTCATGCGCGATGAAGCCGTTGCTGTTGATCTTCTGGAAAATCGGCGGGTACGGCAGGCGGCGGACCTTGGTGCCGGTCAGCTCCAGCATCGCGGTCCACGAGCTGTTGTAGTTCAGGGCGTCCACCCGGCCTTCCTTCAGCGCCAGAAAGCCGGACCCCAGCACGCCCACCGCCACGATGTCGACATCCTTGCCGGGCACCAGCGATTCCTGCCGCAGCAGCGCACGCGTCGACGGAATGGTGCCCCAGGTCAGCGCGCCGACCCCGATCTTCTTGCCCTTCAGGTCCTTGATCGTCTTGATCGGACCATCGGCCAGCACCGCCAGCTCCAGCTCGTTCGACGGGATGGTGTTGTAGAAGTAGCGCACCGGCAGCGGCGTCTTGCCGGTCTCGTAGCTGGCCAGAACGGGCTCGGGCAGCGGCAGCCCGATGGTGACCTTCTTGGACGCCACCTGGGGCAGCAAGGCGCCTGCGCCCTGGAACACGATCGTCTTGACCTCGATGTACTCCTGGTCGAAGTAGCCCAGGTCCTTGCCCAGCCCGTATACGCCGCCGCTGGCGACGGTGAGCGGAATGCCCAGGGCCACGGTGACGGTGTCGGCGGCCTGCGCGGCCGGAAAGGCCGCCAGCGCCACGGCAGCGGCAGCGAGGCGCGCAAGGGTTTGTGCGGGTTTGGTCATTGCAGTGCTCCGTTGTTGTTGGGGTGTCTTTCGGGGTGCGCCAGCGCGTCCCGCGCCCGCTGCTTGAGCAGGTTGCGGTCGACCTTGTTGGTGGAAGCCAGCGGCAACGCGTCCAGAAACCAGACGCGGCGCGGGTGCTGGTAGGCCGGCGCGTGCGTCAGCACGTGCTGCTTGACGGCGTCTTCGGTCAGCGCGCCGGGCGCGGCGGACACGACAAACGCCACCGGCTTGTGGCCCTTGATGTCGTCCGGCACCGGCACCACGCAGGCCTGCTGCACGCCAGGCAGCGTTTCCAGCACTTTCTCGACCTCGCCGGGAAAGATGTTTTCGCCGCCGGACACGAACATGTCGTCGTCGCGGCCCACGAAGTAATAGAAACCCTGCGCATCGCGGCGCAGCACGTCGCCCGTGACGTAATAGCCGTCGGCGGTGATGGCGGCGCGGATGTCGGGTCGGTTGTGATAGCCCAGCATGATGCCGGGGCTCTTGACGTGCAGCACGCCTTGATCGCTCTCGTTGCCCGCGGCGTCCACCAGCCGCACCTGCACCTGCGGATGCGCATGGCCGATCGACATGTCGGGCTGCGGCAGCCCGGCCGGGTGCGGGCCGAAGGTGACGGGGCCGGCCTCGGTGGTGCCATACGAATTGATCACGCGCGCTTGCGGCAGCGCGCGGCGGATCGCGGCCTGCAAGGCTTCGCTGACGGGCGCCGAACCCATGCGCACGACCTCCACGCTGCTCAGGTCGGCGCGGGCAAGCAGATCCTCTTCGCGCAGCACCATCGCCATCATCGGCGGCACGGACGTGAGCCAGGTGGGGCGATAGCGCGCGATGGCCTCGATGTAGGGCCGCGGCTTGAACTGCGGCAGCAGCACGATGGTCGCCTGCCCGGCCAGCGCAAGCTGGCACAGCGCCAGCGCGTTCATGTGATACATCGGCGCGGCGATCAGATAGCGCTGCCCGGCCAGGCTTTGGCCCGCGAGCCGCGTGCGCACCACCCACAGATGGCTGCGGTGCGACAGCACCACACCCTTGGGCTTGCCGGTGGATCCGGACGTGTACAGGAAGAACGCGGCTTCGTCCGGCGCCGGCGTCACGGCCTCGAACGGACCCGGGTCGAGCAAGGCATCCAGACCGGCCTCGCCCGGCGCGCCGAACTCCACGACGGGCAGATCCGACGGTGTCTGCGCGCGCCGCGCGGCATCGCAGAAGACCAGCCGCGCGCCGCTGTCCTGGATGACGAAGTCCGACAAGGCGCGCGGAAACTTGTAGTTCACCGGCACGACAACCAGGCCCGCCCGCTGCGCGCCCAACAGCACGGCCAGGAACTGCGCGCTGTTGGCGGCCAGCACCGCGACGCGATCGCCGCGTTGCAGCCCGCGACGCAGAAGCCCGCGCGCGACGGCATTGCACAGACCATCAAGCTCCCCGACCGTCAGGCGCGTCTCGTTCTGCGCATCGTCCAGCGCGATCACCGCCACATCGTCGGGATTGGCGCCCGGCGGGGTGAGCCCGCCCAGGTTGTAGGCATGAAAGCCGGGATCAGTGCTCATAGACGAAGTCCAGTAAGGTGTTCAAGCCCGGCAAAGCCACGGCCAGGCCGCTCAATCCGTCGCATTGCCAGGGCCGCGCGCGCAGGTCGTCGCCCAGCGCGGCGACGTGTCGTTCCAGCGCATCGGGATTACCGGCGCGCAAGGCGATGGCGCCGAAGAAGCTGTCGCGGCCCAGCGCATCGCACGCAAGATCGCCGTAGCGCTGGGCATAGGCGTCGGCATCCAGCAGATCGACCGAGAAGCCGGGGCTGGGGATCGAAAAGCCGCGCCCGTCCAGATGGACCTGGCCGAACGCCGCCTGCGCGTAGGCCTGCGCATCGGCCTGCGGGTGTGCGGACACCAGCGTCAGGCCCGCCAGGCCACGCACGCCATTGGCGTGCGACTGCCATTCGGGACGCCACACCAGTTCCGGCGTCAGGTGCTGGCAGTAATAGACGCGGCCGGCCTCGAAGGCGCCGGGCTGGTAGCGCACGGTGCGAAAGCTGGCTTCGTGCTGCACGCCGTCCAGTTCAAGCGGACGGGTGAAGGCGTGCAGCGGCGCCACCGCCGCGCCGGCGCGCGTCAGCGCGGCATGCACGGCGTCGGCCGAGGCCGGCTTGTAGACCAGCCCGTCGATGCCCGTCGGGTTGTCCAGGATCTCCTGGCGCAAGGTGCCGCCGTCGGTCGGCAGGCCGATCAGCTCCAGGTAATCGTCCTGGAACACCATCAGATGATTCACCGACCCGAACGCGTGGCGGCCTTGCGGCGTCAGCGTGAACCCCAGCGCCGCGAACAGGCGCGCGGCCGCATCGGTGCCAAAGCGCGTATTGATCACCAGGTGATCGAGCGGCAGAGCGCTGTTCATGCCCCTCTCCCCTCAGCCCTTGGGCGGCGCGGTCAGATACACGCCGCGCCCGCTGGCCAGCAGCGCGCCTTGGGCGTCCTCGATGCGCGCTTCAGCCACCGACAACTGCTTGCCGGCCTTGACGACCTTGCCGCGGATGGTGAGGTCGCCCTGGATCGCCGGCCGGTGATAGTCCACCCGCAGGTCCACCGTCGGCACGCCACGACCCGTGTGGGAGACGAGCGCCCAGTCCGCGGTCAGGTCGATCAGCGCGGCCAGAATGCCGCCGTGCGTGTAGGGGTTGTCGGGGTTGACCGACCATTCCTCGCGCCACGTGGCCTGCAGCACGATCTCGCCGTCGCCGACCGACAGCACTTTCAGGCCAAGCCACTGGTGATAGGGGCTGCGCAGGAGACGCGCCTGGATATCGGCCGCGGCGGGCAGGTTCTGTTCAGACATGTTCAAAGGTTCCGATTGGGATTCAGGGAGCGACGATGATCTTGCCGATGACCTTGCGGTCGCGGATGGCGGCCAGGCCTTCGGCCGCTTCTTCAAGCGGCACCACGCGGTCGATCAGCGGCGCGATCTCACCGCGGTCGACCTGGTCCAGCAGCGCGAGCAGGTTCTCGTCGTAGAAGCTGTTGGAACCCTTGACGGTCAGTTCAAAGCTCCAGATGTAGCGCAGGTCTTCCTTGGGGTCGTAGCCCGCGGTGGCCCCGCACGTCAGCAGGATTCCGCCTCGACGAATGCAGCGCAGCGACGGCACCCAGGTGTCGCCGCCCGTGAAGTTCACCACCACGTCCACCCCGCCTTCCGTGCCGCGGCGCTGCGGCTTGCCATACTGCTGGATCGCCCATTTGGAGAAGTCGGTCTCGCGGTAGTCGACAACGTGGTCCGCGCCGATCTCGCGCAGCCGCGTCAGCTTGTCCGCGCCGCTGGCGCAGGCAATCACCTCGGCGCCCAGGCGCTTGGCCAGGATGACGCTGGCCGTGCCGACGCCGCCGCTGGCGCCCAGGATCAACACCTTGTCGCCGGCCTGCACGGTGCGGTGCGTGACGAGCATCCGGTGGGCGGTGCCATAGGCCACCGGCAAGGCGGCCGCCTGTTCATACGTGACGTTGGCCGGCAACGGCAGAAGCTGCGCCGCCGACACCAGGCAGTACTGCGCCATGCCGCCGTCCAGCATTTCGCCCATCAGGCCCTTCTCGCGATTCAGCGGATTGACCAGCACGCGGTCGCCCGCCTTCCAGCCTTCGACGTCCGCGCCGACCTCGGCGATGTCGCCGGCCAGATCCAGGCCGATGATCACCGGCAGCGGCACCTTGATGCCGGGCATGCCCTGCACCGTGAAGACATCGTGGTAGTTGAAGGACGAGGCGCGCACGCGCACCACGACGTGGCCGGGAGTCGCCTGGGGCACAGGCTTGTCATGGACGACCGACAGTTGGTCCAGGCCGCCGTGCGCGTTGAGCACGAGCGCCTTCATGGTTTGGGACATGTGATTGGATCCGTGAGGGGAAAAAAAGCGGGAAGAAGATCAGTCCGCCGCGGCGCGGCGCCAGCGGAACAGGTGCGTCTCAAGCGGCTTGAGCACGCAGAACTCGATCAGCACCATCAGGCCGACCAGCGTGATCGTCCATGCAAACACCTGATCGGTCTGCACGAGATCGGCCGCCTGCCGCAGCCGATAGCCCACGCCGTTGGACGCGCCGATGGTTTCGGCCACCAGCGACACCCGCCAGCCGAAGCCGAACGCCAGGCGCGCGCCGGAAAAGAAGTCGGGCAGGATGGAGGGCAGATAGATCGTGCGCAGGATGCGCAGCGGCGGCATGCGGAAGCTGCGCGCCAGCTCGACCAGGTCGGCGCGCACCGAGCGGGCGCCCTGCCAGACGTTGGTCAGGATCAGCGGCAGCGCGGTCATGAACACCACGAAGATGGTCGTGGCGTTGGAGATGCCGAACCAGATGATGGCGAAGATGGCCCAGATGGCCGAAGAAATTGTGTTGGTGACGGCCAGCACGGGTTCAAAGAACTCGCCCAGCTTGCGGCGGCTGCCGAACAGCAGCCCCAGCGCCGTGCCCGCCACGGCGGCCAACGAGAAGCCCGCGATGACCCGCCAGAACGTCACGCCCAGGTCGCGCCAGAACGTATCGCTGGAAACCAGCCGTCCCAGCGCGTCGGCCACGCGTGCCGGACCCGGCAGGATGTACGCGGGCACGCCGCGCGCGGCGAACGCCCACGCCGCCAACAGCAGCGCCACCAGCAGCAGGCGCCGCCCCGCATTGCCGCCCAGGACACGCCATGCCGACGCGCGTTCGGCCGAAATCGAAGTCTGGGTCATGACGCTACACCCGCACGCGCAACTGACGGATCAGCTCGGCGACCTCGGGTTGCGACGGCGCGCGCGGCCTGGTCAGCGTCACGGGCGCGATCTCGCGGATGCGGCCGGGCCGCGGCCGCAGAATTACCACCTGATCGGCCAGCACCACCGCTTCCTCGACGTCATGCGTCACAAACACCACGGTCATGCCGCGGCTTGCCTGGATTTCCAGCAGCTCGGCGTGCATCTGCGCGCGGGTGCCGGGGTCCAGCTTGGAGAACGGTTCATCCAGCAGCAGAATGCGCGGCTCGTTCACCAGACTGCGCGCCAGGGCCACGCGGCTGCGCATGCCGCCGGACAACTCATGCGGGTAGGCCGACCCAAAACCGGCCAGCCCCACTGATTCCAGCGCGGCCAGCGCCCGCGCCTGGCGTTCGGCGCGTGGCAAGCGCGTGGCCTCCAGGCCGAAGCAGACGTTGTCCCGCGCGGTGCGCCACGGCAGCAGCCGGTCGTCCTGGAACAGATAGCCCACCGCGCGCCAGTCGGCGTACGCCGCCGTGCTGGCGCCTTCCACCAGGATGTTGCCCTCGTCAGGATGAGCCAGCCCCGCAATCAGATTGAGCAGCGTGCTCTTGCCGCAGCCTGACGCACCCAGTATGGCGACCACCTGGCCATGCGGTATGTCCAGGTCGATGCCCTCGAGCACCTGCAGCGGCGTGTCGTTGCGGCGCGCAAAGCGCTTGGACACCTTACGCAGCGAGATGGCGGCGGACGCGGGCTGGCGCTCGGGAGATATGCGATGGACGTGATGGATGGCGGACAGATCGGTCATGAAAGGCACGGTTGATGACGATGCCTTGCACGCCGGGCTTGGGGCGAAACGACATCATGCCTCGCAGCTTATGCGTCATGCACATGCATGGGAACGAACGATTTCCCATCTGCAAATGGCGTGCAGTCCTTAGGTGAAAACCGGCTATCGGCATGCGGAAATCTTCGTAGCCAGCGGAATGTTGCGCACCTATGTTCAGGGGCTTTCACGCCCCAATTGGATACTCGAAGCATGCCAGCCCGTCTTGCCGTCACCCCCGCCGCCGCGTTGATCGACGTGCCCCGCGTTTTCTCGCTGGATGGCTTTCAGCCGCACTCCGCCGTGACCCTGACGCTGACTTCGCGCCAGCTTGACGGCGCGGTCTGGCGCAGCCGCAACACTTACCTTGCCGATGCGGCGGGGACCGTCGACGTGTCCGGCCAAGCGCCCGTATCCGGCGGCTACCGCATCGCCGACGGCCAGGGTCCGATCTGGTCGCAGTCCCCGGCGCATGCCGGCGATGCTGGCGACACCGAGGACCTGCCCGCTCCCGAGGGCGCGGACGGCGTCATCCCTGTACGCGCCTCGGCCAGCGACACGCACGGCAATCACGCGGCAGCCCATTTCGGACAGCGCCACGTCGACAGCGGCGTCACGCGGCAGCCCTTGAACGAGGACGGGCTGGTGGGCGTGCTGTATACCCCCGCCGGTCCCGGCCCGCATCCGGCCATCGTCGTGCTGAACGGATCAGGCGGCGGCATCAACGAAGCACGGGCCGCGCTCTTTGCGTCGCGCGGCTATGCCGCGCTGGCGCTGGGCTACTTCGGCGCGCCCGGCTTGCCTGACTACCTTTCCGAAATTCCGCTGGAATACTTCGAGCGCGCGCTGCAATGGCTGCGCGCGACGGTCAGGCCTGTTGAAAACTTCATCGCCGTCAGTGGCCATTCGCGCGGCGGCGAACTGGCGCTGCTGCTGGGCAGCCTGTATCCGCAGGCCGTATCGGCGGTGATCGCCTACGTACCCAGCTCGGTCGTACATGGCGTGTTGAACGCGGGCAAGCCGGGCACGGGCCGCTTCGGTCCCGCCTGGACGCAGGCGGGCCAGCCGCTGGCGCACGTCTGGGAGAACAACGCCGCGCAGGATTGGGGCCTCGTCGACAGCCTGCCCGAGCCCCGCCGCCAGGCGCAGGCGTTCGTGAACGCCCAGCAGGATGCGGCCGCCGTCGCGCGCGCCCGCATTCCGGTGGAACGGATAGCGGGTCCGGTCCTGGTGCTGTCCGCGGGCGACGACGGCTATTGGCCATCGACCCGGTACGCCGCCGACGTGGCACAAGCCCTGCAAGCGGCCGGCCATCCGCACGCCGTGGCGCACCTGGACTATCCCGACGCCGGGCACGCCCTGCAGGCGCCCGGCGTGCCCACCACCGAGATTTCGCGCGCGCATGCGGTGTCCAGCATCGTGTTGACCGGCGGCGGCGACGCGGCCGCCAACGCGCGCGCCAACGCGGACTCGTGGGCGGCGGTGCAGCGCTTTCTGGCGGCCGCGGTCGCTGAACGCACCGCAGCCACCGCATGAGCGCGCAGCAGGCGCCCGGCGCGGGCGCACTGGCGGGCGTGACCGTCATTGAATTGGAAGGCATCGGTCCGGCGCCGATGGCGGCGATGCTGCTGGCCGACATGGGCGCGACGGTCCTGCGCATCCAGCGTCGGGATCCCGTCGAGCAAGGCATCCAGCGCGAACCGCGCTTCAACCTGCTGCTGCGAAACCGCACGTCGATTGAACTGGACCTCAAGCGGCCGGCATCCGCGGCGCTGGTGCTGGACCTCGTGGAAAGCGCCGACGCCCTCATCGAAGGCTTCCGTCCCGGCGTGATGGAACGGCTGGGCTTGGGGCCGGACGCGTGCCTCGCGCGCAATCCACGCCTGGTCTATGGCCGGGTCACGGGCTGGGGACAGTCCGGGCCGCTCGCCCAGTCGGCGGGACACGACATCAACTACCTGGCCATCACCGGCGCCCTTGACGCGATCGGCCGGCAGGGCCAGCCGCCCACGCCGCCGCTGGCGCTCCTTGGCGACTTCGCGGGCGGCGGGTTGTATCTGGCGCTGGGCATCCTGGCCGCGCTGATCGAACGCGCGCGCAGCGGTCTGGGACAAGTCGTGGACGCGGCCATGGTCGACGGCGTGGCGTCCCTGTCCACCGCTTTTCACGGGCTGGCTGCGGCGGGCGTGTGGCGGGCCGAACGCGGCACCAACCTGATCGACTCGGGCGCGCCCTTCTACGACGTGTACGCCTGCCGTGATGGCCGCTATGTTTCCATTGGCCCGTTGGAGGCCAAGTTCTTCAAGCAACTACTGACGCTGTTGGAACTGCCGCCGGAGCTGGCCGGTTGGCAATCCGACCGCGCCCGCTGGCCGGCGTTGCGCGAGCAGCTGGCGCAAGCCTTTGCCGCCCGCTCGCGCGACGAATGGACCGCGCGGCTGGAAGGAGCCGATGCGTGCTTTGCGCCGGTGCTGAATTTTGACGAAGCCCCGAATCACCCGCACTTGCGCGCGCGCGGCACGTTTATCGAGGTTGACGGCATTGCCCAACCTGCGCCCGCGCCGCGCTTGAGCCGCAACAAGGCGCCGCCGATCGCGCCGGTCGCGGCGCCATTGCGCGGCACGTCGGCGCTGGCTGCGCTGGGCCGCTGGCTGCCGCCCGCCGCGCTTGAGCGCGCGCAGGCGCAGGGCTTGCTCGACTAGACCCTCAGCTACCCGCCGTGGCGTGGGCCGGCGCGAAGAAGTAATCCTTCCAGCTGTCGGCCTGCCCTTGCAGCACGCCGATCTCGCGCAGCTTGTCGGCATACACCTTGGTCTGCTGCGGCGTGATCGTGAACTGGTTTTCGGGATCGTCCAGGATCTTCTTCACAAAATCGACCGGGAGCTTGGAATTCTGCTGGCGGATGAAGATCGCGGCGGCCTCGTCCTTGTGGCCGGGAATCCACGCCGCAGCCTCCGCCAGCGCAGCGTAGAACGCCTGATAGGTCTTGGGATTGGCGTCGTGGAATTTCTGGGTGGTGTACAGCACGTTGAACGTCGCGGGTCCGCCCAGGATGTCGTACGAACTGATCACCTTGTGCACCGCCGGATTGCGCTCCAGCGCCTGGTAGTAGAACGGCGCGCTGGAAAAATGCGCGTTCACTTCCAGGCCGCCGGAGATCAGCGCGGTGGTCGCATCCGGATGCGGCAGGCTGATGGAAATATCGTCGAAGCGCTTGAAGTTGTCCTTGCCATAACGCTTGGCCGCTTCGATCTGCAGGGTGCGCGACTGGAATCCGACGCCCGCGGCCGGCACTGCGATGCGATCCTTGGCGCCAAAGTCATCCAGCGTCTTCACTGCCGGATTGTTGCTCAGCAAATAGTTGGGCAACGACCCCAGCGCCGCCACCAGCTTCACGTTCTGCTTGCCGCGCGTGCGATCCCACAGCACCAGCGCAGGCGGCACGCCGGCCGACACCATGTCCAGCGCGCCCGCCAGCAGCGCCTCGTTCATGGCCGACGCACCGGAAATCTGCGCCCATTCCACCTTGATATCCACGCCGGCCTGCCTGCCGTGCTTCTCGATCAGCTTCTGGTCTTTGACTACATCAAGGATCAGATACGCGATGCCGAACTGCTGCGCCACGCGCAATGTGCCTTCGGCATGCGCCGGTGCAGCGGCCGCGACTAGCGTTGCGAAGGCCAGCGCCGAGGTCGCTGCAAAGCGCCGCAGGGGAAAGGGATTGATGGACATGAGGTCGCGGGCTCCTTGGGCCAATGGGTTCGCCACACCGCGCCATTCGCGATGTAGGGTGGCAACGTAGGTTGACCGGCGATCCTAGCAACGCGCGCGCGGCGGAGGAACGAACTATTTCTGCTATCCAAATAGCGTCGATGGCACGCCGTTCAGCGCAGCCGCAAAGCCCATGCCGCAAGCCCCAGCGCGGCCGAAGGAAACAAGCATATGTCCAGATATTCTTTGTCGGCGCAGCCTTCGCTCCGTAGCATGACCCCAAGCTATTTCACATGCATATCGGGGTTTGGAATCATGAGTTCGTACAAGAAGCTGCCTTCCATCGACGCCGCGCGCCGGCGTCTGTTGTTCCATATCGGCTCGGTGGCGGCCGCTGGCGCGCTGCCCGGCGTGACGTTCGCCCAATCCCGCGAGCAGGCCACGCTGGCCTCCGGCAGCGCGGGCTACACATGGGCCCTGCCGTTCGTCGCCGAAAGCGCGGGCTACTGGAAGGCGCGCAACGTGGATCTGAAGGTGCTGGATTTTCCGACCGGACGGGACTCGATGCAGGCCCTGCTGGCCGGCTCGGCGAACTTCTCCACCACCACGGATACGCCGCTGGTCTTTGCCGTGTTGCAGGGACTCAAGCCCGGCATCCTGGCCAACTTCAGCCGCTACTCGTACGACATGAAGATCGTTGCGCGTGAAGGCAGCGGCATCGCCGCCGACAAGCCCGCCAGCCTGAAGGGCAAGAAGATCGGCACGCCCGCCGGCACGTCGGGCCAGTATGCGCTGGCCAAATACCTGGAGTTCGCAAAGCTGTCCGCCAGCGACATCACGCAGGTGAATCTGGCGCCCACCGATCTCATCGGCGCGCTGGTGCGCGGCGACATCGACGCGTTTTCCTGGACCGCGCAGGCCGGCAACGCGGCGCTGCGCCAAAGCGGCGGCAAGGCGTTCTTCCTGACGCAGGACGGCTACGAGAAATTCTTCCGCAGCCACCAGTTGCTGCTGGTCAACCAGAACACGCTGGATACGCGCCAGGCGCTGATCAAGGACGCCATCGGCGCGCTGCTCGATGCCGAAAAGCGCATTGCGCAGGATCCGGCGTGGCCAGATCTGATCGCCACGCGCATCCGCAGCACGCCCGCGGAGGTCAAGCAGGCCACCTCGGTGTTCGAGTTCAAGGTGGGATTCGACGACAGCTTTGTGGACGATCTGGTGAACCAGGCCAAGTGGGCCATCGACGCCAAGCTGGCGCCCGCGCCCGCCGGCGACCTGCGCGCGCTGTTCCGCGCCGCGATCAAGGACGCGCCGCTGTCGGCCGCCGCGCCCGACCGCGTCAAACTGGCCTGATGGCATGGGCGCCCTGATCGAATTCCAGCGCGTGTCGCAGTTCTTTGCCACGCGCGGCAAGGCGCCCGCGCAGGCGCTGCACGAGGTGTCGCTGGACCTGGCGGCCGGCGAATTCACGTGCCTGATCGGCCCGTCGGGCTGCGGCAAGACGACGCTGCTGCACCTACTGGCAGGCTTTCTGCAGCCCACCGACGGCGCGGTCCGGTTCCATGGCGAACAGGTCGAACGCCCCGGTCCCGAACGCGGCGTGGTGTTCCAGGAATATGCCCTCTTTCCGTGGATGACCGCCCGGCAGAACGTGGAATTCGGCCTGCGCGCACAATCGGTGGCCGCACCGCAGCGCCGCCACCGCGCGCTGGCGGCGCTGGAGCGCGTGGGTTTGGCCGCGTCCGCGGACCGCTATCCGCACGAACTATCCGGCGGCATGCGCCAGCGCATTGCGGTGGCGCGGTCCCTGGTTGTCGAACCGAAAGTCCTGCTGATGGACGAGCCGTTCGCCGCCGTCGACGCGATGACCCGCGCCGCGCTGCAAAAGGACCTGCTGCGGCTGTGGCAGGAGACCGGCGTGTCGGTGGTGTTCGTCACCCACAACATCGACGAAGCGATCTTCCTGGCGCAACGCGTCGTCGTCATGGCGCCGCATCCGGGCACGATCAGCGACGACATCCGCATTGGCCTGGACTACCCGCGGCAGCGCGGGTCCATTGAATTCGCTCAACACTACAACCGGATCGAGGTCGCGCTGGCGGCCGGCGCCCAAAGGCAGGCAGCATGACTTCATTGACCCTGCGCCGCGAGTCCGTGGCCGAAATTACCGCCGATGTTCCCGTGCGAGGCGATCACACGGCCAGCGGCGATGCGCCGCCCGCGCGTGCCGAACTGGCCGACCGCTTTCAACAGGCGCATGCGCGATCCGAACGCGCCCGGCGCCGCCGCCGGCTGCTGTTGAACCTGGCCGGCATCGCGCTGTTCCTGTTGGGGTGGGAAGCCATCCCGCACGTCTTCTCGTGGATGAACCCGGCGCTCTTTCCACCGCCGTCACGCGTGCTGCAGGCCGCGTTGCCGCTGATCGAATCGGGCGAGTTGGCCGGGCACATCACCGCCAGCCTCACGCGGGCCGCGGCAGGATTTGCCATCGCGCTGGTCCTCGGCATCACCGCCGGCATCCTGACGGCGCGCATCGCGTTCCTGCATCACCTGAGCGAACCCGTGCTGCATGGCTTTCGCTCAGTGCCGTCGCTGGCGGTCGTTCCGCTGGCGGTGCTGTGGTTCGGCATCGGCGAGCTGCCCAAGATCGCGCTGATCGCCTGGGGTGCGTTCTTTCCCATCTGGATCACCACCTTCATCGGCGTGCGCGACACCAACATCGTCTACCTGCGTTCCGCGGCGGCGTTGGGCGCGGGCAGGCTGCGCACGCTCTTTCTCGTCATCCTGCCCGCCGCCCTGCCCTTCATCCTGGCCGGGGTGCGGCAGGCCATCGCCGTGTCGCTGATCGTGCTGGTGGCGGCCGAGCTATCGGGTTCGACCCGAGGCATCGCCTACATGATGTCGCTGGGCCATCAGCTATTTCAGGTGGAGATCATGTTCATTGGCCTGGTGCTGCTGGGCACGTTCGGCTTCCTGGCCGATCGACTGTTCGTGTGGGCGGCGCGGCGGCTCTTTCCCTGGTATCAAAGCGCCTCCTGACATGAGCCTTCCACACAAGCGGGCCGAACCCCGGACGGTGGTGCTGCGCAATGCGCGCATCCACACGTTTCATGACGCCCGCCCGTCGGCCCATGCCATCGCGCTGTCAAACGGCCGGGTCGCCGCCTATGACGAGGACGCCCTCGCGCTGGCCGACGGCAATACGCAGGTGCTGGACCTGCAGGGCGCGACCGTAATCCCCGGCATCAACGACAGCCATGCCCACATGGAGCGCGAGGGGCTAAAGACCCTGCGCCCCTCGCTGGCGCACGCGCGCAGCGTGGCAGACGTGTTGCAGGTGGTGCGCGAGCACGCGCGGTCGACGCCGCGCGGCGACTACATCGTCACCATGCCGGTGGGCACGCCGCCCTATTTCTTCGGCGGCGCGGCGCAGTTGGCGGAAGGCCGGCTGCCCAGCCGGCAGGAACTGGACGCCGCGGCGCCCGACCACCCCGTCTACATCCCCGCGCCCTTCGGCAATTGGGGCAAGCCGCCCGGCAGCGGCGCGCTCAACAGCCTTGCGCTGGCGCGCAATGGCCTGACGCCGGCATCGCAGCCGCGCTGCAGCGGCATCGAACTGGGCCGCGATGCCGCCGGAGAACTGGATGGCAGCATCGTCGAGCGCAATGCCCGCCCCGCCGTCGAATTCGACCTGCTGCCCGACGTGCCGCGCTTTGGCTTTGCAGATCGACTGAAGGGCCTGCGCATCTCGCAGCGGCTTTATCACGCCAAGGGAACCACCAGCATCTATGAAGGCCACGGCTGCGCGCCCGAGACCATCTCGGTCTATCGCAAGCTGTGGGAAGACGGCGAGCTGACCATGCGATCCACGCTGGTCGTCAGCCCGGCGTGGAGCGACCTGGCCGAAGCGGCGCGCGCCATGCGCGACTGGCTGGCCACCGCGCGCGGGCGCGGACTGGGCGACCCGTGGTTTCGGGTCAGCGGCATCCATATCGCGTATGGCGGCGATCCCGTCGTGGCCTGCTGCGCACGTGCCAACCTGCCCGACACCGGCTGGTCCGGCTTCGTCGAACAGGCGGTCACGCCATCGGATTTCCGGGCGCTGTGCCTGCTGGCTGCCGAACATGACCTGCGCGTCAACGTCATCGTCTCCGACAAGCTGCACGAGGTCGTTCCAGTGCTGCGCGAGGTCAATGCCCGGTTCCCGCTGGCCGGCCGCCGCTGGGTCGTCCAGCACATCGCCCGCTCGCGCATCGACGACCTGAAGGCGCTCAAGGCGCTGGACGTGCTGGTCACGACCATTCCCACGTATTTCCTGTGGAAAGGCGGTGCGGCGTACCTGGACGAACCAGATGGCGGTGAAAGCGTGGTGCCGCATGCCGAGATGCTGGCGCTGGGGCTGGACGTGTCGCTGGCGACCGACAACATTCCCTATGATCCGTTTCACACGCTGTGGGTCGCCGGCGTTCGGCAGGAGCGGTTGACGGGGCGCGTCATTGGCGCCGGGCAGACGCTGACGGCCCGCGCGGCGCTGCGCGCGTTCACCATGGCCGGCGCCCGGCTGAGTTTCGACGAAGACTGGAAGGGCCCGCTCGCGCCGGGATTTGCCGCGGACCTGGCGGTGCTGGATCAGGACCCGATCGAGTTGCCGGCCGCGGCGTGGCGGGAAGTTCGCTGCACGATGACCATCGTGGGCGGGCACATCGTGCACGGCGGGCCGGACGCGGTTTCATCGTGATGCCGGCATCGGGGTTACCGGCTTTGATCGCGATGGCTTCAATTTCGTCGGCTTCGATTCGATCCTCTTTGACTTCGCCTGCCTCGACTTCGCCGGTGGCGATCGTCGGCGGCGGCGCTGCGGGCACGCTGCTCGCCCTGCACCTGACCCGTTTGCACGGCATCCGCGTGACGCTCTACGACGGCGCGGGCGCTTTCGGCCGCGGCGCGGCCTATAGCGCCACCTCGCCCTGGCACCGCCTGAACGTGCCGGCGCACAAGATGGGCGGCTGGCATGCGGACGACGCCGACGGCTTTCTGCAATGGCTGGCCGACCGTGATGGCGGCACGGTGCAGTCGCATGGCCACCGGTATGTCGAGCGCGCCGTATACGGCGAATGGCTGTCGTCGCACCTGTTCGACGCAGTGCGCGCCGGCCATGTCCAGCTTGTGACCGCCCAAATACAAGGGCTTCGGGTCAAGCCGGGCGGCGTCGCGCGCTGGGAGCTGCTGCTGGACAACGGCCAACGGCACGACGCCCACGCCGTGGCGCTGTGCCAGGGCAACGCGCTGCCGCGTGCGCTGCCGGGCTTGGCGAACCATCCGCGCAGCATCGGCAATCCGTGGCTTGCACGGTCGCTGTCTCGCATCGGCAAGCACGATGCGGTCCTGGTGGCCGGATCGGGCGCCAGCGGTGTGGACGTCGTGCTGGAACTGCTGCACACGGGCCATTGCGGCCGCATCCATCTGGTTTCACGTCGCGCCTTGCTTCCGCAGCCCGAGACCATGCCCACTCACCCGGCCGCGCCGCGCCCCTTCCTGTTCGATCCGTCCCGCGATCCACCAGCCCTTCACGACCTCTACCGCACGGTGCGCGGCGCCATCGGGACCGATCTGGCCGCTTCCCGCCCGTGGCAGCCCACCATGGATGCCGTGCTGCGCCAGGCGGACGTGCTGTGGGACGGCCTGACACTTGTCGACCGTGCGCGCTTTCTGCGGCATGTACGCCCGTACTGGATGGTGTTCCGGCAACGCGCAGATCCGGCGGCCCTTGCGCATCTGCAGGCCTCGCAAGACAGCGGCCAGCTGCGCCGGACGGCGGCGCGCATCGCGTCGGCCGCCGCGCGGGACGAGCGGCTGCACGTCACGCTGCAACGCGCAGGCCAGCCGTCAGCAACCATTTCGGCGGACTGGGTCATCAACGCGACCGGTCCCGACGAACGCATCGCGCTGCGCGACGACCCATTGATCGCGAACCTGCTGCGCGACGGCCACGCTCGGATCAACGATCTGGGATTGGGGCTGCACGTGACGGCAGAAGGAGAAGTCCCGGCCACAAAGGGACGACAGACCCCAGCCCTGTTCGCGCTGGGACTGCCTACGCGTGGCGTGTTCTGGGAAGTGACCTCGGTGCCGGCCCTGCGCGCGCGGGCGGCGCCCCTGGCTGCGCGTCTGGCGGAACGCCTGCTGCGGGATGGACCGCGTTGATGACAACGGCCTGACTTGCGGGACTACCGGCCCAAGCCTCCGGGCCAGCGCGCTATCGTCCCGGCCCGCCCCCCAGCAGCTTGAACGACTGGTCAGCCGCGCGCAGATCGCGCGATTCGCGGTTCCAGCCGATCTGACGCCGATAGCTGCCCAGCAGGCCCGCGCGAACCAGTTCGTCTTCGGCCACCGGCGCAGGCGCATCGGCCTGGGGCGACACGTACATGGCGTCCTCGGGGCACCAGGCTTCGCACATGAAGCAGGTCTGACAGGCATCCTGGCGCGCGATGACCGGCGCGGCGCCTTCCACGATGTCGAACACATTGACCGGGCACACGCGGACGCAGATGTTGCAGCCCGTGCAACGGCTGTCGCTGATGAGTTCGATCATGCCGCCAGCCTCGTCTGCGGTGCGGATTGCGGCACAAACTGCGTCGCGGATTGGCCCCCGGCCCCGTCCAACGCACGAGGCTGCACCCACACCTCGTCCAGCCCGCCGGCGCTCAAGTGATGGTATTGCGCGGCGTCCTGCTCCAGGAAGTCGTAGCGCTTGTGCATGCCGCGTGTCTCGCGGCGGGCCAGCGCGCTGCGGTACATCCAGCGCGAGGTGGCCAGCATGGCCGCCGCTTCCCGCGTGGCCAGCAGATCCGCCGCAGCCACAGGCGCCGCCGAACGCAAGGCGTGCCACTGCGTGTCCAGTCGGGCGACCGAAGGCTCCAGCACGTCCGCCGTCCTGAAGTAGTTCCGCTCAAACGGCATGACCTCGTCCTGCACCGCCTTGACCAGCGCGGCCGCATCCACGGCGCGCGCGCCGTTTCCGCGCAGGCCCGCGGCGCCGGCGGCGATGGCGGTGCGTCCGCGGCCGCGCGCGGCCATCGCGTGGATGGCGGCGCCGGCGCCCGCCCAGGATCCGGACGAGATGGCCCAGGCGGCGTTATGGCTGCCGCCCCCGGTGAAGCCGCCGCAGATAAGCTCGCGCGTCGCCGCGTCGCCGGCGGCATACAGCCCCGGCACAGTGGTCGAGCAATCCGGCCCTGCCAGCCGCAGGCCGCCCGTGCCGCGCACGGTGCCCTCCAGCCGAAGCGTCACGGGAAAACGCTGCGTAAACGGGTCGATGCCGCTGCGGTCGAACGGCAGGAAGAAATTCGGTTGCGCTGCGCGCATCGCCTGCCGCGTGGGCTCGTCCGCCTGATCCAGGCGTGCGTAGACCTTCTGACGCAGCAGTTCGCGCGCGATGACCGAGCGCCCGCCCTTGGACGCCGCGCCGGGTATCGGCACGCCATCAATGTCGGTGAAGGTCGCCCAGTTGTAGAACAGCGTCTTGGTCACCGAGCCGAATTCCGGCGCGATGCCGTAGGCGTTGGAGAACTCCATGCCCGACAGCTCCGCGCCCAGTTCGGCCGCCATCAGCAGGCCGTCGCCGGTCAGCACGTTGCAGCCCAGCGCCCGGCTCAGAAAGGCGCAACCGCCGGTGGCGATGACGACCGCTCCCGCTCGCACGGTCCACGCGCCGCCCCGCTGCCGGTCCACGCCCGCCGCGCCAGCGACCGCGCCGTGCTCATCGCGCAGCAGCTCCAGCACTGGGTGATGATCGAGAATTTTGCCGCCGGCCTGCTTGACCTGCTTGCGCATTAGCCGCATGTATTCCGGGCCTTGCAGCGAATTGCGCCGCGACACGCCGTCGGCATCCACCGGAAAGGGATAGCCCCAGTCCGCCAGGGTATTGATGCCGTCCCACGTCCGGTCCAGCACACGGCCCATCCAGCCATGGTCCGCGAGGCGGCCGCCCATGTCGTAGCGGCTGGCCATCGCGGCGGCGCGCTTCTGCGGATCCGGATCAACATACCAGACCGCGGTGCCGGCCGCCGCCGTGGCGCCGGACGAACCGCAATAGCCTTTGTCCGCCAGGATGACGCTTGCGCCGGCCTGGGCGGCGCAGACCGCGGCCCACGTCCCGGCGGGGCCGCCGCCGATGACCAGCACATCCGCCTCGTAGCCCGAATTGGCGCTGCCTTGCGGCGCCGCGTGTTTGCCGGACATGGAACCCCCTGCTGTGATTGCTTGCAATAGGAAGGTTCGATGGTATGCCGCCAGTCCGCCGTCACGAACGACGGATCGGCGATTTGCAAATCACCGGGGTGATGCGCTTTGTCCGGCCATCACTGCCCGGGCGGGTCTCCGTACATATAGTCCCGCCGCCACGGATATGACAGATCGGCGGGAAAATCCAGTTCATCCGCGCGCCCCGTCGCGGGATGCTGCGCAAGAATCTGATGCAGCGCGATCCACCCATGCTCGAAGGCCATCGCGCAACCGGCCAGATACAGCCGGTAGGCGCGCAGTGAGCGCTCGCCCTGGTCCGCGCCCAGAATGCGCGCCGCGTCCGGCAACCGCGCTTCCAGCCGATCGCTCCACGCCCACAGCGTGCGCGCATAGTGCGGACGCAGGTTCTCCACGTCCAGGTCTTCCAAGCCGCCGTTGGCCAATGTCTGCATCACGACGCTGACGTGCGTCAGCTCGCCGCCCGGGAAGATGTACTTCTCGATGAACTCGCCCATGCCGTTGCCGAGTTCCGCGTTATCCACGCCGGCGGCGGTGATGCCGTGGTTCATGATGAGCCCGCCCGGCTTGAGCAGGCGGCGCAGCGTGGCGAAGTAGCTTTCCAGTTGCGCGCGGCCCACGTGCTCGAACATGCCCACCGACGCAATCTTGTCGTAGGGCTGCGACGCGTCCAGCTTGCGGTAGTCCAGCAGTTCGATGCGCACGCGATCTGACAGGCCTTTTTCCCCGATCAGCCGGCTGACGTGCGCATGCTGGTTGCGCGACAGCGTGATGCCGGTGGCGTCCACGCCATAGTGTTCGGCCGCCCACAGCAGCAGCCCGCCCCACCCCGCGCCCACATCCAGGAAGCGCTCGCCCGACGCCAGGCGCAGCTTGCGGCAGATGAGATCCAGTTTGGCTTCCTGCGCCTGCGCGAGCGTCATGCCCGGTTCGCGGAAGTATGCGCAGGAATACACGCGGCGCGGATCCAGCCACAGCGCGTAGAAGTCGTCGGACAGGTCGTAGTGAAATTCGATCTGCCGGGCGTCGCGCTCGATGGAATGGCGCCACACCGACATCACCTTGCGCACCAGGTCCGTCAGCCAGCCGCCGCGCGCCGCGTCCATCGGAGAGCCGGGCAGCAGCGCCGCGGCCGCCGCCATCACATCGCGCATGCTACCCTCGATATCGATGCGGCCTTCGACATAGTCCTGGCCCAGCACGCCAACGGCCCCTTCGGCCAGATGCGCCAACGCGGTCTTGTCATGCGTCACGAACCGCACGCGCGGGTCGGATGGGCCGAGCACGGCGCCATCGGGCAGCACAAGCTGAACGGAAACAGGCAAGGCCTGAAGTTTGCGCTCCACGACAGATAGCAAAGGATTCACGGCTTATCCTCCGGATGCATAGGGACACCAGGGACGCTAACGGAAAATGCCAGCAATCTTCCTGTAAGCCCGCCCATGATAAAGTCCCCGGCTTGGCGCGGCCAATACAGCCTCTGCACTGCCACGCGCCCTGTCCCTGCGTTTTACCGCGATCTACATGCCCCCAATGCAAACATCCCGCAGCAGCCTGCCCGGTTGGCTCATTCTCATGGGCGCGCTGACGGCCATCGGCCCGTTCGCCATCGACATGTATCTGCCCGCGTTCCCCACGATCGCGGCGAACCTTGGCGTGGCCCGCGGCGATGTCGAACGCACGCTGGCGGCGTACCTGATCGGCCTGGCGCTGGCGCAGGTGTTCTACGGCCCGATGGCGGACCGCTACGGCCGCAAGCCGCCGCTGCTGGTGGGCCTGACGCTGTTCATGATCGCCTCGCTGGGGTGCGCGCTGTCGGGTTCGGTCGAAGCCCTGACCGGCTGGCGCGTCGTGCAGGCCATGGGCGGCGCGGCCGGCATCGTGATCCCGCGCGCGGTCATCCGCGACCATTACGAAACCCATGAAGCCGCGCGCGCGATGTCGCTGCTGATGCTCATCATGGGCCTCGCACCCATCCTCGCGCCGCTGATCGGCGGCCAGCTGCTGGCCATCACCTCGTGGCGCAGCCTGTTCTGGGTGATGCTGGCGGGCGGTGCGATGCTGATGGCCGCAGTCATCATGATCATGAAGGAATCGCTCACGCCGGACCGCGTGGTGCCGCTGCGCTGGAGCACCATCCTGCAGAACTACCGCGGCCTCTTCGCGCACCGCGGCTTCATGGCGCACAGCCTGGCGGGCGGGTTCGGGCAGGCGGGCATGTTTGCGTACATCATCGGTTCGCCGCGCGTCTTCATCGAACTCTACGGCGTGCCGCCGCAGTACTACGGCCTGCTGTTCGGCACCAATGCGCTGTCGCTCATCATCTGCTCGCAGATCAGCGCCCGCCTGCTGCGCACCCACACGCCGCGACAACTGCAGCGCCGCGCGCTGGTGACGCTGGCCTGCGCCAGCCTCGCCGCCGTCGCCCTGACACTGGCCGGTCTGATGACGCTGCCGCTGCTGATGCTGTGCCTGATCGCCTACATGGGCAGCCAGGGCTTCGTGAACCCCAACTCGGCGGCGCTCGCGCTGTCCGACCAAGGCAAGCGCCTGGGCGCGGCGTCGGCGCTATTGGGGACGCTTCAATTGTCGTGCGGCGCCCTGGCGGGTTTTGCCGTCAGCGCCTGGCAGGCCGACACCGCCCTGCCCCTGACGACCACCCTGGCGGCCTGCGCCTGCCTGTCCTGGACGGCCGGCCGTGTGGCGCGTTCGCACACGTCCTAGCCCCTTTGGCTTGATTTATTTAAGAATTCCGTATTAGAATCGCGGTCTTCACATGAAGTTTCCCGTGCCGGACTACTATGCTTTGTAGTTCAGCACTCTGACCCCCAACCGCGTGTTGTGAATAAAAGCGTGAATTCAAGCGTGAATTCAAGCGGGTGGCAGGCAGCGGGTATAAGCACTGGGGTGAAATCACTTTCCCCCTCATCCACTAAGACTGGGTGGCCGGCCAAGGCAGCGCACAGCGCAGCCCACACAGCCCGGCGGCTAAACCCCCGTCTACCCCCCGAAGCGATGCGCGGCAAGAACGACACTAAAGAGGTGCATCCATGGCACGCGTATGCCAAGTGACCGGCAAAGGCCCGATGGTGGGCAACAATGTTTCGCACGCGAACAACAAGACCAAGCGCCGCTTCCTGCCCAACCTGCAATCGCGCCGGTTCTGGGTTGAAAGCGAAAACCGCTGGGTTCGCCTGCGTGTTTCGGCCAAGGCCATCCGCACGATCGACAAGAACGGCATCGAAGCCGTGCTGGCCGACATGCGTGCCCGCGGCGAACTGGCCTAATCGGCCGCCCCGCCAATCTACATACTAGGAGCACGACATGGCCAAAGGTATCCGCGAAAAGATCAAACTCGAGTCGACCGCCGGCACGGGTCATTTCTACACGACCACCAAGAACAAGCGCAACATGCCCGAGAAGATGCTGATCAAGAAATTTGATCCGGTCGCTCGCAAGCACGTCGACTACAAGGAAACCAAGCTGAAGTAATTCAGCCGGTATCCCGCAAAAAAGGCCCTGTCATGCAGGGCCTTTTTTATTGCCGTTATTTTCGTGCCATTCGTTTTCCACCGCCATTTGCCGCCGCGCTGAAGGCCATGTTTCAATTAGGCCGCACCCGCGGCGCCCCAGGCGCGCGCAGGGGCCCGATTCATTCAACGCTGCGATAACCCGCCATGATCCGTCCCTGCCTCACCCTGCTGCGCCGCGCCGTTGCGCCCGCCCTCATCGCCCTGGCGCTGGCGCCGGCCGCCCCCGCCGCCGCGAAAGACAAGGAACCGCCCATCCGCATCGGCGAGATCAACAGCTACAAGGCCATTCCCGCCTTTCTGGGCCCGTACAAGAAGGGTTGGCAGTTGGCGCTTGAAGAAGTCAACGCCGCGGGCGGCGTGCTGGGCAGAAAGCTTGAGGTCATCTCGCGCGACGATAACGGCAACCCCGGCGACTCGGTCCGCGCCGCGCAGGAACTGCTGGCGCGCGAAAAAGTCGAGCTGCTGTTCGGCGGCTTTCTTTCCAACACGGGTCTCGCACTGACCGACTTCGCCAAGCAGCAAGAGGTGTTCTTCCTGGCCGCTGAGCCGTTGACCGACAAGATCACCTGGCAGGAAGGCAACCGCTATACCTACCGCCTGCGTCCATCCACCTGGATGCACGTGGCGGCGCTGGCCCCTAAGGCGCTCGCGCTGCGCAAGAAGCGCTGGGCCATCGTCTATCCCAATTACGAATACGGCCAATCCGCCGTGGCCACGTTCAAGGCCATGATGCAGTCGTTCCAGTCCGACGTCGAATTCGTCGCCGAACAGGCCGTGCCGCTGGGCAAGGTGGATGCCGGCGCGGTCGTGCAGGCATTGGCCGACGCCAAGCCCGACGCCATCTTCAACGTGCTGTTCGCCGCCGATCTGACCCGCTTCGTGCGCGAAGGCAACACGCGCGGCCTGTTTGAAAACATGCCCGTCGTGTCGCTCTTGTCCGGCGAACCCGAGTACCTGGAACCGCTGGGCGCCGACACGCCTACCGGCTGGATCGTCACCGGCTACCCCTGGTACGCCATCGACACCCCGGCCAACAAGACCTTCGTCGAAGCCTACAAAAAGCGCTTCAACGAGACGCCCAAGGTCGGTTCCGTCGTCGGCTATGCGTCGCTGATGTCCATTGCGCAGGGCCTGAAGGCCGCCGGTTCCGTCGACACGGAAAAGCTCGTCGACGCCTTTGCCGGCCTGAAGGTGGACACGCCCTATGGTCCCATCCAGTACCGCAAGATCGACCATCAATCGACGATGGGCGTCTATGTGGGCGTGACGGCGGTCGAAGACGGCAAGGGCATCATGAAGGATTTCGCCTACATCGACGGCGCCCGCCTGCAACCGCCTGACGAGCAGGTGCGCAAGATGCGGCCGGCGCCTGCCCGCTGATGAATGTATCCGGGCTGCTGCTGCAGCTACTCAATGGCCTGGCCGACGCCAGCGCGCTGTTTCTGGTCGCCGCCGGGCTGTCGCTGATCTTTGGCGTGACGCGCGTGGTCAACTTCGCGCACGGCTCGTTCTACATGCTGGGCGTGTATCTGGCCTGGACCTTCACCAGCCACTTCGGCGGCGGCGCGGGCTACTGGTTCGGGCTGCTGCTGGCGGCGCTGGCCACCGGCCTGATCGGCGCCGCGGCCGAATTGCTGGTGCTCAAGCGCCTGTACCGCGCCCCCGAACTCTTCCAGTTGCTGGCCACTTTCGCGCTGGTCCTCATCATCGGCGACGTGGCCCTGGCGGTCTGGGGTCCCGAAGACCTCTTCTCCGCCCGCGCGCCAGGCCTGTCGGGCGCCGTGCAAATTCTGGGCCGGCGCTACCCCGAATACGACCTGCTGCTGATCGCCGCCGGTCCCATCGTGCTGGGCCTGCTGTGGCTGCTGCTCATGCGCACGCGCTGGGGCCGGTTGCTGCGCGCCGCCGCTGAAAACCGCACGATGCTCGCGGCCCTTGGCGTGAACCAGGCCTGGCTGTTCACGTCGGCCTTCACGCTGGGCGCCTTCCTTGCCGGCCTGGGCGGCGCGCTGGCCGCGCCGCGCGTGCCCGCCACGCTGGGCCTGGACCTGGAGATCATCGCCAGCGCCTTCGTGGTGGTGGTCGTGGGCGGGCTCGGATCGATACCGGGCGCGTTCCTGGCGGCCGTCCTGATCTGCTCGGTCAAGGCGCTGTTCGTGTTCCTGGGCCAGGTCGCCATCGGCCCCTGGGTATTCAACCTGTCCAAGCTCACGCTGCTGGCTGAATTCGCGGTGATGGCCGTGGTGCTGGTCGTGCGGCCTTGGGGCCTGATGGGCAAGCCGCCCGCGCCGGCCTCGCACGCCGGTCCGCCCGAACGCCCCATCGCCCCCGCTGGGCCTCGGCTGCGTCTGGCCTACGCCGTGCTGCTGGTTCTGTTGGCGCTGGTGCCCGTCGCCACGCTGTACTGGCCCTATCTCAGCATCCTGATGACCGAGATCCTGATCGCCGCGCTGTTTGCCGCCAGCCTGCACTTTCTGACCGGACTGGCGGGCATGACCTCGTTCGGCCACGCCGCGTGGTTCGGGCTGGGCGCCTACGGCGCCGCGTTGCTGCTGAAACTGGCCGCCATCCCCATGGAAGCGGCGCTGCTGCTCGGCCCGTTCGCCGCAGCCCTTGGCGCGCTGGTGTTCGGCTGGTTCTGTGTGCGCCTGTCCGGCGTGTACCTGGCCATGCTGACGCTGGCCGTCGCGCAGATCCTGTGGGCACTCACCTATCAATGGGATGACGTGACCGGCGGCAGCAACGGGCTGACCGGCTTGTGGCCCTCGGCATGGCTCTCGCAAGGACCGTGGTTCTATTACCTGTCGCTGGTGCTGTGCGCGGCCGGGGTCTGGTGGCTGCGGCGGCTGGCGTTTTCCCCGCTGGGCTTTGCGCTGCGCGGCGTGCGCGATTCGGCCTTGCGCGCCGAAGCGCTTGGCATGGACACGCGCCGCATCCAGTGGGCCGGATTTGTGGCCGCCTCGTTCGCGGCGGGCCTGGCCGGATCGCTCTACGCATTTTCCAAGGGCAGCATCGCGCCCGACGTGCTGGCGGTGAGCCGCTCGGTGGACGGGCTGGTCATGGTGCTGCTGGGCGGCATCCAGACGCTGGCCGGTCCGCTCGTTGGCGCGGCGTCGTACACCTGGCTGCAGGATGCTGCGGCGCGCAGCACCGAATACTGGCACGCGGTGCTGGGCCTGGCCATCCTGGCGCTGGTCATGGCCTTCCCCGAAGGGCTGGCCGGCGCGGCGGCCCGCCTGCGCAGGAGGTCCGCATGACGACGGCAGTTCCCCTGCTGCAGGTGCGCAACCTGCGCAAATCCTTCGGCGGCATCGACGCGCTGGCCGACGTGTCGTTCGACCTGCACGCCGGACACATGCTGGCCTTGATCGGCCCGAACGGCGCGGGCAAGTCGACATGCTTCAACGTGCTGGGCGGGCAGCTGCGCCCGGATTCGGGTTCGGTTCGGCTGGACGGGCAGGAGCTTGTTGGCCTGTCGGCCGGCAAGATCTGCCGGCTGGGCGTGGGCCGCAGCTTCCAGACCGCGGCCACGTTCCGGTCCATGACCGTGCTTGAAAACGTGCAGACGGCCCTACTGTCCCGCGACCGGCTGCTTTTTAACCCTTGGCGGCGCGCCGCCCGCCATGCCGTTGATGAAGCCAGGACCCTGCTGTCGCAAGTGCAGATGGCGGACAAGGCTGACGACGCCTGCGGCACGCTGGCCTATGGCGACGTCAAACGAGTGGAGCTTGCGATGGCGTTGGCGCACCAGCCGCGTCTGTTGCTGATGGACGAGCCCACAGCCGGCATGGCCACCAACGAGCGCCACGCGCTAATGCGCCTGACCCGCCAACTGGCGGACACGCAACGCCTTGCCGTCCTGTTCACGGAACACAGCCTGGACGTCGTGTTCAAGCACGCAGATCGCATCGCGGTGCTGGTGCGCGGCGGCCTGCTGGCCGAAGGCGCTCCCGCCGCCATCGCGGCTGACGAGCGGGTCAAGGCCGCTTATCTGGGCACCGAGGCGCCGCAAGGCGCCTGACGTCAACGCGGGCCGCGGACCGTCAGGGCCGCGACGGCGCCTGCGTCAACAAGCCCGCCGCAATCATCGCATCACCCATCTCGCTGCGGGCTGTCCGGCTGGCATTCCCAGAAGATCCGGGCCGTGCATCCCGCGCAAATGTTCCGGTCCAGCTTCGCGTAGATCGCATGCAATGCCGTCGCCTTGTCCGGAAAGATGTGATCGGCGCCCAGCCGCTCCAGAAATCCTGTGCGGCTCCACATGTCCATGACCTCTGGCCGAGGCCGGTGGAAATAAAGGTCGCCGCCCATCGCGCGCCGGGCCGCCAGTTCGTCGTCCCAGACCTGCGCGCCGGCCAGGTCGATGAAATTCATGCTCTTGGCCATGACCAGCAGATGGCGCGGCGCGCCGGGCGCCGAGCGCAGGTCATGCAGCCGCTGCGCCACGTGCGCCGCCGCGCCGAAATAGACCGACCCTTCCATGCGCAGCAGCTTCAGTTGGGGACATTCCGGCAACGCGTCCGGCTGATGCTCCAGCACGACGAAGCGGCGATCCAGCCCGCGCGAATCAAATCCCATCGTGCGCATCGCCGGCCGCGACGTGCGGTGCAGATACACCATCAGCGACAGCACCGTGCCCAGCAGGATTGCCACTTCCATGCGGATGGCGATCGTCGCGGCCAGCGTGGCGCCGGCGATGGCGCATTCGCCAGGCTGTGTGCGCAGCAGGTGCCGCCAGCGCGGCACGTCCAGCAGCGTCCAGGCCACCAGCAACAGCAACCCCGCGATCGCGGCATGCGGAATCAACGCCAGCAACGGGGCGGACACCGCCACCAGCAGCATCAGCAACAACGCGGAAAACACTGACGCCAGCGGCGTCTTCGCGCCGGCCTCGAAGTTGGGAATGGACCGATTGAGCGATCCGCACGACAGATAACAGGAAAAGAACCCGCCGACGACGTTGGACAGACCCTGCCCCACAAACTCGCGGTTCGCGTCGATGCGCTGCCCGGAACGCGTCGCCACCGCCTTGGCGATGGAAATGGACTGCGCCAGCGCCACGATGGTCAGCGCGAACGCCAGGCTCAGCAGATCGGGAAGCGCGCGCCAGTCGACGCTGGGCACATGAAACGGCGGCCACGGTTGCGCGATCGCGCCCAGCACGGGAACCGGCGCGTCCCCGGGGGCCAGGATCCACGTATTGAAAACCCATGCCGCGAACGTCCCCGCAGCCAGGCCGAGGAGCATGTAAGGTTTGCGCTTGTCGAACCTGCGTGCCAGCAATGCCGTGACCAGGGTGACCAGCGTCACCAGCAAGGCGCCGGGATGCACCTGCCCGAGATGCGTGGCGACGCTTTCCAGCACCGCCCCCGCGCCGTGCGCTTCTGGCGACGGCAGGCCCAGCGCGTCCTTCAACGCATGCACCGCGATCAGCACGGCCGCGCCGCTGGTAAAGCCGAACAACGCCGACGGTGATATGAAGTGCGCCAGAGATCCCAGCCGCAAGACACCCACCAGCCACTGCATGACGCCGACCAGCACGGTCACGGCAAGCGCAAGCTGGATATAGGCGGGGCTGCCCGCAGCCGCCAGCGGCGCCAGCACGGCAAACAGCGCCAGCGAATTCGCGTTGGTCGGGCCCGACATCACATGGCGGCTGGAGCCGAACAACGCCGCCACGATACAGGGCACGATGGCCGAATACAGGCCGTACTCCGGCGGCAGGCCCGCCAGCGTGGCAAACGCAACGCCCTGCGGCAGCACCAGCAACGCCCCCAACAGGCCCGCCGCCAGATCGGCGCGCAGCGTCAACCGGTTGACGTCGTCCACCCACGAGCCGAAAAGCCGGCGCGCGACGTTCATTCCCCCCTGCATCATCCTGTCTTGTTCCCTGGGCATCGGCGTTCACGCCGGTCCGGCTAGGGTAAACGCTCGACCTTGACCACGCAACGCGGCAATCAGCGGATCAGCCCGCTTCACCGCCGCGGCGCGCCTTCATGGCCTGGCCGATCGCGGCCAGCGCATCGTCGGGAATCAGCCGCGCCGCCATCGGCAGCAGCTCGTCCTCTTCGCGCCGGATGTGCGCGTTGTAGGCGTCGGTGAAAGCCTGGACCTGCTCCGCCGGCAATTGCGCCGGCCGACCCGCCGCGATCTCGGACAGCGTCTCGCGCAAGGGTTCCCACAGTCCGGCCAAATGCCGATGATCAGCCATCAGACCGTCTACCAGCGCGTGCAGGCACACCGCGTCGGACCCCGCCATGGAATCGATCAGGGCGGGAAACAGGTCCTCTTCTTCGTCTTCGTGGTGATGGGCTGCGGCGGTGTCGAAATACCGGCGCACACTGGTGGCGGCGGTTTGCGCCGCAGCGTCGCTGCCATGCGCGGGCAGGTGCGCCGCCAGCCGCGCCAGCGTGGCGCATTGGCGCGCGATGCGTCCGTGACAGGCTGACAGCAGCGCCAGCGGATCGTCAGGGCCCGGCGCCGCGGCCGGTCCGCCTGGAAAGCTCACTGCCATCGCCTACCTCCGAAATCGTGTTGCGTTATCCCTGCGTGCCGCGCCACCACAAACGGATGGAATCCCACGCGCGGCCGGCAATGCCTGCCTCGGCCACCGGCTCCAGCGCGACAACCGGGAAGTGCATGGCGGGCTTGCCATCGACCGTCACCCGCAGTTCGCCCACCGTCGATTGCGCGGCGATTGGCGCAACCAGCGGCGCCTGCGGCGCCCAGACCGATTCGACCTTCGCGCCGGCGGGCACGGTGACGTACGCGTCCCGCGAGAAGCCGACCTTCATGCTGTCCGCCTCGCCCTTCCAGACCTCCGGCGTCGCGACGGTTTGCCCGCTCGCGTAGAGCTTGATGGTATTGAACCCCTGGAAGCCCCATTCCAGCAACTCGCGGCTTTCCTGCGTGCGCAGCTTGTCGGACGCGGTGCCGACCACCACCGTGATCAGCCGCCGCTGATCGCTGCCATTGGGCCGGCGCGCCGAGGCGATGATGCAATAGCCGGCCGATGCCGTATGTCCGGTCTTCAACCCATCAACGCTGGGATCCAGCCACAGCAGCCGGTTGCGGTTGGGCTGCGTGATCTTGTTGAAGGTGAACTGTTTGGCCGAATCGTAGGTCTTGTAGAGCTGAGGAAAATCGCGGATGAAGCGCGTGGCCAGGATCGACAGGTCGCTCGCGGTGGAGTACGTATTCGGATCCGGCAGCCCGTGCGGACTGGCGAAACGCGTAGCGTGCAAGCCCAGACGCGCGGCGGTGTCGTTCATGCGTTCGACAAAGGCTTCGACGCTGCCCGACACGGCCTCGGCCAGCGCGACGGCCGCGTCATTGCCCGATTGGATCATCAACCCGCGCAGCAGGTCGTCCACCGACACCTTGGTGTTTGGCTCCAGGAACATCTTCGAGCTTCCCGCCGGCACCTTCCAGGCCCGCGCCGAGATCGTGACGAGCTGGTTCGCCGTCAGCTCTTTCTTGGTCAACGCCTCGAACACCACATAGGCCGTCATGATCTTGGTCAAGGACGCCGGCTCGATGCGCGTCGTGGCCGCGTGCGACGCGATGACCTGGCCGCTGGTTTCATCCAGCAGCAGCCAGGCCTTGGCCGACAGCGCTGGCGCGGGCATCGATTGCGCCATTGCGCTGGATATACAAGCGGTCGCAACGAGCAGGCTCGCCGCCAACTTCTTCATCAACATATAGCTGCTTCACTTCCATGTTCTGGTTTTCTTCGGGTGCGCGCGATTGCAAGGGAAAGGCCTGATTTCAGGCACTTTCCGCGCCTGCCTGCCGCGCGCGCCGCCCGCAATTGGAACATGCGCCGCCAGATAGGTTCATCCGCATGCCTCGCGACGGCGTCTGACCGCGCGCCTTCGCAGCGTTTTCCATCGCGCGCGCGGCCTGCGGCTATGGCCCGCGAAAACGCCGGCGAATGTCACGACATCTTGCGAAACCCCTTGCAGAAAGCACTTTTCTGCGTCGAAAACAACAAACAGTGGCTTAAAACCCGTTGGAAAGCCGCTTTTACCGCCACTCTTCCGCTATCATCGGGCGCGTAGCGTCAAATGCCGATATCCGGCACGCGCTGCTCCATGTCCTCAACATACGGATTTTGACCATGGCCACGAAAGCTAAAGCTCCTGCCAAGAAAGTCACCAAGACCGCCGTCAAGGCGCCCGCAAAGAAGGCAACTGCCGCCAAGCCCGCCGTGAAGCCGGCTGCCAAGAAGGCCGTCGCCGCCAAGAAGGTCGCTGCCGCCCCCAAGGCCATCAAGGCCGCGATGAACAAGACCCAGCTCATCGCCTACATCGTTGAGCAATCGGGCGTCGAAGCCAAGTCGGTCAAGGCCGTCCTGGCCAGCCTGGAAACCTCGGTGCTGGGTTCCGTGGACAAGAAGGGCGCTGGCGAATTCACGCTGCCCGGCCTGTTCAAGGTTGCCGTGCAAAAGGTTCCCGCCAAGGCCAAGCGCTTCGGCAAGGATCCGTTCACGGGCGAAGAGCGCTGGTTCCCCGCCAAGCCGGCTTCGGTCAAGGTGAAGGTTCGCCCGCTCAAGAAGCTGAAGGACGCCGCGCAGTAATTTCATTACGCGCAGTCTCCGGTCAAGCCGGAAAGGCCCGCCTCGCAAGAGGCGGGCCTTTCTTTTTTTCGCGCGCGCTTTGCGTTGTGCCGCCCACGCTTTGCGTTGATCCCGAGCCGCTGCTAGAATTTTGTCTTTACGTGAAGATACTTCACATTAAAACAACAGCCACTCGCCATGAATGACCTCGTCGATCTCGTGATTTCGCAGTGGGCCAAAGAGTGCCCGTCGCAAGACTTCTCCGCCATGTCGGTCGTTGCGCGTCTCTTCCGCCTGAATGCCTTCGCGGCCCGCAACGTCAACCGCACCTTTCGCCAATACAACCTGCACCAAGGCGAATTCGACGTGCTCGCCACGCTCTACCGCACCGGCGCCCCCCACGCCATGAATCCGCAAAAGCTTGTCGAAGCCCTGTTGCTCACGTCCGGCGCCATGACCAATCGCCTGGACAGACTGGAACAGGCCGGGCTGCTCGTGCGCAGCCCCAATCCCGAGGACCGGCGCGGCGTCATCGTGTCGCTCACCGCCGAAGGACTGCGCGTCATCAAGGTCGTGCTCAAGGACTATCTGGCCGATCTGAATGAATTTCTCGAACCGCTGTCGGCGGCCGAGCGCCGCCAATTGGCCGGTCTGCTGAAGAAACTGCTGCTCAAGCAGGACCAGGACACGCCCGGCAGCGTCGGTGCGTAACCCGAAGCGACCGCTCCATCTTCAATACCACTTGCGCTTCAGATCAGTGACTTCCCCCGAACAAACCACCCCGACCCTCACCGCCCCCATCATCCTCCTGATGTCGGTGGCGACCGGCCTGGCCGTCGCCAGCAACTATTACGCGCAGCCCCTCTTGCACACCATCGGCCAGCAGTTCTCGATTTCGAACGCCACGGCCGGCACGATCGTCACCACCGCGCAGCTCAGCTACGCCGTGGGGCTGATGCTGCTGGTGCCGCTGGGCGACATGTTCGAGCGCCGTTCGCTGATCGTGCTGATGAACCTGCTGTCGGCGGGCGGCCTGCTGATTTCCGCCTTCTCCACCAGCATCTCGATGCTCATCATCGGCACCGCGCTGACCGGCATGCTGTCAGTCGTCGCCCAGATCCTCGTGCCGTTCGCGGCCACGCTGGCGGCGCCCCACGAGCGCGGCAAGGCCGTGGGCACGGTCATGAGCGGGCTGCTGCTGGGCATCCTGCTGGCCCGCACCGCGGCGGGCGCGCTGGCCGACGTGGGCAGCTGGCGCACGGTGTATTGGGTCGCCGCCATCCTGATGCTGTGCATGTCCGCCGTCCTGTGGCGCGTATTGCCTCGCTACCAGAGCCCCACGGCAATGAGCTATCCGCAGCTGCTGGGCTCCATCCTGCGCATGTTCGTCGAGGAACCCCTGTTCCGCGCCCGGTCCCTCATCGGCGGGCTGCTGTTCGCCGCCTTCAGCATGCTGTGGACGCCGCTGACCTTCCTTCTGGCTGGCCCGCCCTATGAATACAGCAACACCACCATCGGCCTCTTCGGCCTGGCGGGCGCTGCCGGGGCCTACGCCGCCAACCGCTTCGGACGCCTCGCCGACCGCGGTCTGGGCAATCTCGCCACCCGAGTGGGTCTGCTGCTTCTGCTGGGCTCCTGGGGACTGATGGCCTTCGGGCAGGTGTCGGTGCTTGCTCTGCTGGCCGGCATCCTGGTGCAGGATCTGGCGATTCAGGGCGTACACGTCACCAACACCAGCTCCATCTACCGCCTGCGGCCCGAGGCGCGCAGCCGCCTGACCGCCGGTTACGTCACCTGCTACTTCATCGGCGGCGCGTCGGGTTCGCTGGTTTCGTCCTGGTTGTACGCCCATTTCGGCTGGCCCGCGGTGGTGATCGCGGGCGCCGTTCTGGCAACCCTCACGCTGGCTTATGGCGCGCTTGCGCCCAGTGCGCGCATCCCCGAAATGCCCTCGCCCCCTGCCAGCGCCTAGCACCTCCTATAATCAGGGGTTTTGACCGCCACCGCGCCCCGGCGCGATGGGGCGGCTCACCCCTTTTTTGCCACCGCGCACGAGCCCATGCAGGAACGCTACCTCCCCACTACCGTCGAAGCGGCCGCCCAACAAGACTGGCAGGCCCGCGACGTCTATCTGGTCCACGAACACGCCAAGAACCCCGACGGCTCCGAAAAGCCCAAGTTCTACGCCTGCTCCATGCTGCCCTATCCCAGCGGCAAGCTGCACATGGGCCACGTGCGCAACTACACCATCAACGACATGATGGCCCGCCAGCTGCGCATGCGCGGTTACAACGTGCTCATGCCCATGGGCTGGGACGCCTTCGGCATGCCGGCCGAAAACGCCGCCATCAAGTCCAAGGTGCCGCCCGCCAAGTGGACCTACGACAACATCGCCTACATGAAGAAGCAGATGAAGGCGATGGGTCTGGCGATCGACTGGACGCGCGAAATGTGCGCCTGCGATCCGCAGTACTACAAGTGGAACCAGTGGCTGTTCCTGAAGATGCTCGAAAAGGGCGTGGCCTACCGCAAGACCCAGGTCGTCAACTGGGATCCGGTCGACCAGACCGTGCTGGCCAACGAACAGGTCATCGACGGCCGCGGCTGGCGATCCGGCGCCCTCGTTGAAAAGCGCGAGATCCCCGGTTACTACCTGCGCATCACCGATTACGCCGACGAACTGCTGGGCGCCGTTCAGAACGACCTGCCCGGCTGGCCCGAGCGCGTGCGCCTGATGCAGGAAAACTGGATCGGCAAGTCCGAAGGCCTGCGCTTTGCCTTCCCGCACCAGATCGCCGGCCAGGACGGCCAGCTGATCCAGGACGGCAAGCTGTACGTCTTCACCACCCGCGCCGACACGATCATGGGCGTGACGTTCTGCGCCGTGGCGCCCGAACACCCGCTGGCCTCGCACGCGGCGGCCAACAATGCGCCGCTGGCCGCGTTCATCGAACAATGCAAGCTTGGCGGCACCACCGAGGCCGAAATGGCCACGCGTGAAAAAGAAGGCATGCCCACGGGCCTGTTCGTCACGCACCCCATCACGGGCGCGCAGGTCGAAGTCTGGGTCGGCAACTACGTGCTCATGACCTACGGCGACGGCGCCGTCATGGGCGTGCCGTCGCACGACGAGCGCGACTTCGCCTTCGCCAAGAAATACAACCTGCCCATCGTGCAGGTCGTGGACGTGCCCGGCAAGGACTACTCCACCGACGCCTGGCAGGAATGGTACGGCGACAAGCAATCGGGCCGCACCATCAATTCCGGCAAGTACGACGGCCTGTCCTACAAGGAAGCCGTGGACGCCATCGCGGCCGACCTCGGCGAAAAGGGCCTGGGCGAAAAGCAGACCACGTGGCGCCTGCGCGACTGGGGCATTTCGCGCCAGCGCTACTGGGGCACCCCGATCCCGATCATCCACTGCGAAGACTGCGGCCCGGTGCCGGTCCCGGAAAAGGACCTGCCCGTGGTCCTGCCCGACGACCTCATCCCCGATGGCAGCGGCAATCCGCTGGCCAAGAACGAGGCATTCCTGTCCTGCGCCTGCCCCAAGTGCGGCAAGCCCGCGCGCCGCGAAACGGACACAATGGACACGTTCGTGGACTCGTCCTGGTACTTCATGCGCTACACCTCGCCCGGCAACGACAACGCCATGGTCGACCAGCGCAATGACTACTGGATGCCGATGGACCAGTACATCGGCGGCATCGAGCACGCCGTGCTGCACCTGCTGTATGCGCGCTTCTGGACCAAGGTCATGCGCGACATGGGCCTGCTCAACTTCGACGAACCCTTCACCAAGCTGCTGTGCCAGGGCATGGTGCTGAACCACATCTACTCGCGCAAGACGCCCCAGGGCGGCATCGAGTATTTCTGGCCTGAAGACGTCGACAACGTCTACGACGATCGCGGCGCCATCGTCGGCGCCAAGCTGAAGTCGGACGGCTCGGCCATCAACTACGGCGGCGTGGGCACGATGTCCAAGTCCAAGAACAACGGCGTCGATCCGCAATCCCTGATCGACACGCTGGGCGCCGACACGGCCCGCCTGTTCGTCATGTTCGCCAGCCCGCCCGAGCAGACCCTCGAATGGTCCGACTCCGGCGTCGAAGGTTCCAACCGCTTCCTGCGCCGCCTCTGGTCCATCAGCTACGGCCATCGCGAAGCCATCGCCCGTGGCCTGGCCCAAGGTACGGACTGGACGCAGGCGCCCGCCGCCGTCAAGGATCTGCGCCGCGAGGTCTACGGATTGCTCAAGCAGGCCGACTACGACTACCAGCGCATCCAGTACAACACCGTCGTGTCCGCCTGCATGAAGATGCTGAACGCCATCGACGACGCCAAGCTGCCGGAAGGCGCCGAGGCCGACGCAGCCTATGCCGAAACCGTCGGCGTCCTGCTGCGCGTGCTGTACCCGGTCGTGCCGCACGTCACCTGGCACCTGTGGCAGGATCTGGGCTACGCCAAGGAACTGGGCGACCTGCTCGATGCGCCGTGGCCGCACGTGGACGAAGCCGCCCTCGTCGCCGACGAGATCGAACTGATGCTCCAGGTCAACGGCAAGCTGCGCGGCTCCATCCGCGTGGCCGCCAAGGCCCCCAAGGAAGACATCGAAAAACTGGCCGCCAGCCAGGAAGAGGTCGCCCGATTCCTGGAAGGCCGTCCGCCCAAGCGTGTCATCGTGGTTCCGGGCAAACTGGTCAACGTCGTAGGCTGATGAGGTCAAGCATGTACTTCGCCGGGCAACAATCGCAACTCTCCCGCCAATCCTGGCTGCTGCGCGGCGCCTGCCTGGCGCTGTTCATGCTGCTCACCGCCTGCGGTTTCGCGCTGCGCGGCGTGACCCCGATGCCGTTCGAACGCCTGTACGTGGGCATCCCCGATACCACCCAGTTCGGCGCGGACGTGCGCCGCGCGCTGCGCGCGGCCTCGCCCGACACCAAGCTGGTCGACACGCCCAAGGAAGCGCAGGCGATCCTCCAGCAGGTCAATGACTCGCGCACGCTGCGCGAGGTCTCGCTCAACGCTCAGGGCCGTGTGGAATCCTACGAACTCGGCATCAACTACACGTTCCGCCTGATCGACGCCCAGGGCCGCGCGCTGGTCCCGGACACGACGCTGTCCATCTACCGGGAAATGCCGTACGACGATCAGGTCGTGCAGGCCAAGCAGGGCCAGATCGACACCCTGTTCAAGGCCATGCAACGCGATCTGGTCTCGCGCGTGCTGCGCCGCATCACCGCGCCTGACGTGCACAAGGCATTCGAAGCCGCGCAGGAAGGCGACGACGAAAACACGCCGCTGTTCAACCCGAACGAACCGCAGCGGCCGCGCGTGCCCACCCCCTGGCAGACGCCGTCCGTCACCGACCCGACCAACGTCCGCTAGCCCATGGCACAGCCTCTGGACGCGGATCGGCTGGCCGAACACCTGCAGCGGCCCGGCAATCGGCTGGCGCCGCTGTACACGGTCTCCGGCGACGAACCGCTGCTGGTGACCGAAGCCGTCGACGCGTTGCGCGCTGCCGCGCGCAACGCCGGCTACACCGAGCGCCTGTCCATGGTGATGGACGCGCGAAGCGACTGGAGCGCGGTCCTTGCCGCCACCCAGAGCGTGTCGCTGTTCGGCGACCGCCGCATCCTTGAAATCAAGATCCCCACCGGCAAGCCGGGCAAATCCGGCGCCGACACCCTGACCAAGCTGGCCGAACAGGCCGAAAAGCAGCCCGAGGCCGATACGCTCGTCTTGATCGCCTTGCCGCGCCTGGACAAGGCCACCCGCGAAAGCCGCTGGATGCAAGCGCTGGTGCGCGCCGGCGTGGCCGTCGACATCGCCAACATCGAACGCGGCCGCCTGCCCGCCTGGGTCGGCATGCGCTTGGCGCGTCAGAACCAGCGCGCCGACAGCGCCACCCTGCAATGGATGGCGGACAAGGTCGAAGGCAATCTGCTGGCCGCCCACCAGGAAATCCAGAAGCTCGGTCTGCTCTACCCCGAGGGCCAGCTCGCCCCCGAGGACGTGGAGCGCGCCGTGCTGAACGTCGCCCGCTACGACGTCTTCGGCCTGCGCGACGCCATGCTGGCCGGCGACATCGGCCGCACCATCCGCATGATCGACGGCCTGCGCGCCGAAGGCGAAGCCCTGCCGCTGGTGCTGTGGGCGGTCGGCGAAGAAATCCGCCTGCTTGCCCGTATTGCCGAGGCGCGCTCGCTAGGACAGGACGCCAACGGCCTCATGCGCCGCCTGCGCATCTTCGGCGCCCACGAACGCTTGGCGCTGCAGGCCCTGAACCGGGTCCAGCCCGGCGTCTGGCCCGCCGCCGTGCAGCACGCCCACGAAGTCGACCGCCTCATCAAGGGCCTCTCGGTGCCCGGCCGCCTCTCGGATCCCTGGGAAGAAATGACCCGGCTGGCCCTGCGCGTGGCCGCCGCCGGCGGACGACCGTGAAGGCGGCCTCGCCGCCGCCTTTGCCTCGTCCCCCTTGCGCTCCCACACCCGGTCCCCAGACCGGATCTCGCCCGGCCCGACAGCCGGATATACACTGAATCTCCAGGCGGCGCCCGCGCCGCCCCATCACATGATCGACGCCGCCATGTCCTCGTCCTCCATCGAACAAGCCATGCTCACCCTGGGCGAAAACGCCCGCCGCGCCTCGCGCGCCATGATGCGCGCAGACAGCGCCGCAAAAAACCAGGCGCTGATCGCCATGGCCGACGCCCTGGCCGCCAGCCACGACGAACTGAAAGCCGCCAACGAAAAAGACGTGGCCGCTGCCCGCGCCAATGGGCTGGAACCCGCGCTGCTGGACCGCCTGACGCTGTCGGACAAGACGCTGGCGCACATGGCAGAAGGCCTGCGCCAGATCGCCGCGCTGCCCGATCCGATCGGCAGCCTCACCGCCACCACCGTCCGGCCAAATGGCATGCGCGTCGCCCAGATGCGCGTGCCATTAGGCGTGATCGGCATCATTTACGAATCGCGCCCCAACGTCACCATCGACGCCGCTGCCCTGTGCCTGAAGTCCGGCAATGCCGCCATCCTGCGTGGCGGCAGCGAGGCCCTGCACTCCAACGTGGCGCTCGGCCGCATCGTGCAAACGGGCCTGGCCGCCGCAGGCCTGCCGCAGGATGCGGTGCAGGTCGTCGCCACCGCCGACCGCGCGGCCGTGGGCGCGCTCATCACCATGACCGAACACATCGACGTGATCGTGCCGCGCGGCGGCAAAGGCCTCATCGCCCGCCTGTCCCAAGAGGCGCGCGTGCCGCTCATCAAGCACCTGGACGGCAACTGCCATATCTACATCGACGCCGCGGCGGATCCGGACAAGGCCCACGCCATCGCCCTGAACGCCAAGACCTACCGCTACGGCATCTGCGGCGCCATGGAGACGCTGCTGATCGACGCCGTGGCCGCCGTGTCCATCCTGCCCAGCCTGGCCGCCGCCTTCACCGAACACGGCGTGGAACTGCGGGGCTGCCCGCGCACACTGGCGCTGCTGCCCCACGCCACGCCCGCCACGGAAGAAGACTGGGCCACCGAATACCTGGCGCCCATCCTGGCCGTGCGCATCGTAGACACGCTGGACGACGCCATCGAACACATCGCACGCTACGGCTCGGGTCACACCGACGCGATCGTCACGCAAGACCTGTCGGCGGCGCAGCGCTTTCAGCGCGAGGTCGACTCCAGCTCGGTCTACGTCAACCTTCCGACATGCTTTGCGGACGGCTTCGAATACGGCCTGGGCGCCGAGATCGGCATCTCCACGAACCGTCTGCATGCGCGCGGCCCCGTGGGCCTGGAAGGCCTGACCACGCTCAAGTGGGTGCTGAACGGCGAAGGCCAGACCCGCGGCTGACAGCCCGGGCGCGCCCGCGCTCGTACTGACGCGGCCCTGAACACGGGGCCGCGCCAAGCCCTCTACAATAGGGCCAGCTTTTTTGCCTGAATTTGTCCATCCCACGCGGCCCGGCCGCGCATCGTTGAGATCCCCATGCATTCACCCGTCATGGCCATGGCCTTCAGCCTTTTCGTGCTCTGTTTCATCACCTGCACGATCAGCGGCATCGTGCTGTTCTTCGTCAAGACCAAGCAGGTCAATGCGGCGCTCAAGCACCCGTACCTGCAGCACCGGCCGTTCAAGCAGTTTCCGCTGGCGATCCAGGCCGCGATCATGCTGGATTACTTCTTCCGCCTGATGTTTCCGGGCACGCGCTTCTGGCTGATCGGCAACGCCAACGACCTGCTGTCCCACGTCGAACCCAAGAAGATCCCGCTCGCCCTGAAATGGCCGATCGTCGGTTTCTGGGGCTCGTGCTGGCTGGGTCTGATTGCCATGATCGTGTTGTGGATCATGCTGTTCCTAGGAGTCTGAACGCATGCAGATCAAGTTTGAAGACTATCCCGGCAGCGTCGATGCGGCGCGCTTCCTGATTGCCGCGCGCCAGTCGGGCATCGCCGGCCCGCGCCTGCCCGCCGAATGCCGCCCGCAGTCCTTGGGCCAGGCATTTGCGGTGCAGCAGCGCACGGCCGAACTGCTGCGCGAGACTCGCCAAGACAGCATCGCCGCCTGGAAAAGCGCGCTGCCGTCTCCGGAAAAAACCGTCGTGGCGCCCATCTACGCATCAGGCACGGCGGACGCCGCGGCCGGCCCCATCGCCGCCGGCAGCGACATCGTGCGCATTGAGCCCGAGATCGCATTTGAGCTTGCCCGCGACCTGCCGCCGCGCGACACGCCGTACACCGAAGCCGAGATCGACGCCGCGGTGGGCGGCGCCCGCCTGGCGCTGGAAGTCCTGGGCTGTCGCTACGCGTCCCCGGAACACGCTAGCCTGCCCGAACTGCTGGCGGACCACATGTTCAATCAGGGACTGGTGCTTGGCCCCCGCATCTCGTCGCCCGATGCGGCGCCGGGCTGCATGACCATCACGCTCAAGGTCGACGGCGTCGAAGTCGAGCAGCACGCCGGCATCCACCCCAACGATCGTCCCAAAGCCGGACTGTATTGGCTGGCCAACTTCCTGCGAGAGCAAGGTCTGGGTCTGACGGCCGGCCAGCATGTCATCACCGGATCGTACGCGGGATTCCTGGACGTCCCTGCGAACAAGGATGTCGAACTGACGTACGGTGACCTAGGCGTGCTGAAGGTGCGTTTCGGCGGCTGAACACGCACGCCGGAGGATGAGGCGGGGCCAGCCCTGGCGCAACCCACGATTCACTGCGACGGTCGCGGGTCACAGCTACCGGCCAAAAGCAAAGCCACGGTCACCGACCACCGCCCCCCGGCCCGTCGCCGTTGACGCTGTTATCGAAGCGCCGGCTCCGCGATGCCGACCGCCTCGCCGCCCGCCTCGATGATTTCACCGGCTGCCAGGCACAGGTCCTCTCGGAAGCGCCCCGCCACCACCTGCACACCCACCGGACTGGGCCCCGCGCTGCTCATCGCGCTGCCCATGGCCACGGACAGTCCGGGCAGGCCCATGAACGGCAGCCCGATCTGGGTCATCTGCGCGCGCCAGACCCGCGCGTAGGCCGCGTCGCCCTGCAGGTCGAGGTTGTCGGGGAACGGCAATTCGGCCGACACCGGCAGCAATAGCACCGGATACTCGGCAAAAAACACCTCCCACAGGCGCGTGAGCGTCGCACGGCGCGTCAACACCGCCGAAAAGCTTGTCAGATCGGCGCTTGCCGCCTTGTCGCGCTGCCCGGCCAGCGCCACCAACGCGCCTCGGTCGCCCTCTTTTTCCGCTGCCGCCACCATGGCGTCATAGCCGTCGGCCATCCACATGCGGATCTGCAGGTCGGCGGCCTCCTGCATCGGGGGTATCGCTTCCAGCGTATCGACCGTCCAGCCTGCTTCACTCAGCCGTCGCGCCGCTTCCTGCAATGCCTTCACGATGGCCGGATCGGTGTCCATGCCGTCGGGGTTCAAACACAGCGCGGCGCGCTTCGGCACTTCCGGGCCGGTCAGCGGCGCCGGCACCCACCACGGATCACGCGGATCCGGCGCGGCCAGCGCGGCCAGCCCCAACCGGATATCGGCAATGGTGCGCCCCAACGGACCCGACACCGCCGTGATCTGCCCGCCAATCGACCGCTCCGGCAGCGCGGCGTTATACGCCGCCACCCGGCCCAGCGACGGACGCAGGCCATGCACGCCGCACGCATACGCCGGATAACGGATCGAACCGGCGATGTCCGTGCCATGCGCCAGATGCCCGATGCCGGCCGCCACCGCAGACGCGGCGCCGCCGGACGAGCCGCCGGGCGTCAACGCCGGATTACGGGTATTGCGCGTATCGCCATGCAGCGCGTTGCCGGTAAACCAGCGCAGCGAAAACGCCGGCGTATTGGTCCTGCCCACGATCACCGCACCGGCGCGCCGCAAGTTGTCGACGACGGGACTGTTCCGTTCGGCGATCAGGTCCTTCTGCAGGCGCACGCCGTTGGTCGTGGCAAAGCCCGCCTGATCCACGTTGACCTTCACGGTGACGGGCACACCCGCCAGCAGGCCGGGATCTTCCCCGCGCGCGACCGCCGCGTCCACCTCTGCGGCCTGCGCCAGCACGTCCTCAGGCCGGTGATCCACCACCGCGTTGATCGCGGGATTGACGGCATCGAGCCGTTGCAGCGCGCTTTGCGCAGCCTGCACGGCGGACACCTCACGCTTGCGGACAAGGGTGGCAAGCTCAACTGCGGACAAACGCCAAAGATCGGACACGCGCGACTCCTGAAAATGTGGATTTTTCTGCGGGCCAGCAAACCTTAGCGCCAGTCTCGCCGCTCCACAACCCTCGGCTTGCCGCTAATTGCTCTCTTCGAAGACGTCGACAATCGCGTCCGCCACCGCCCTCACGCGCGCGGTGCGGTTCAGGTCGCCATGCATCACCAGCCACAGGTCATAGGCCTCGCTGCGGGCTGGCCAGATCCGCACCAGTTCGGGATGGTCCGGCGCCATGTGGGTCGGCAACTCGCCGATGCCCAGTCCCGCCACCACCGCGTCGATGATCATCAGCCCGGAATTCACCTCGACGCCGATGCGGCCGTTGCGGGTGGGCTCGCCGCATAGCGAGTCCGACCAGCCGGGCAGCACGGCCTGCTGATACGCGATCAAGGTGTGCCCCGCGAACGCGGTGCCGGGCCTGGGTTCACCATGCGCGGCCAGGTACGCCCGCGACGCGTACAACCCCACCTCCTTGCGCGCCAGATGGCGATGGATCAGGTCGGGGTTGTCGGGCTTGATGTTGCGGATGGCCAGATCGGCCTCGCGGCGCGTCAGATTGCTGATCTGAATGCCGGTGGACAGCACCACGCGGATATCCGGGTGCTCGGCATGGACCCGCTTGATGGCTTCCATGATGAAGTAGCGGGCCACGGTTTCCGAAGTCGCTACCCGGACAACGCCGGACAGTCGGTGATCCAGCCCCTGCATCTGGCGCTGAAGCTGGTCAGCCGCCTGCTCCATGCGCTCGGCGGCGGCAAAGGCCAGCTCGCCCGCCGCCGTCGGCACGTACCCGCCGGGCGTGCGCAGGAAAAGACGCGCGTCCAACGACGCTTCCAATGCGGCCAAACGCCGGCCGGCAGTGGCCTGGTCGATCTGCAGAACCGCCGCAGCGCCGCGCAGCGTCCCCACGCGGTGGATCGCCAGAAATATCCGTGCGTTATCCCAATCCATTTCAAGCCTTTGATGCAATTCTGCATGACTATAAAGCAGTAATTCGGCTTTTTTGCATCAAAGGAACCGCCTAAGCTTTGCCCTCTCCGCGCGTTGCGCCAACAGAAAGAAACTTGCCATGTCCTCCGCCTGCCGCCCCGTCATTTCAATGGACGTGCCGCCCGCTTCCTCCACGGGATGGGTGCCTTTGCTCACCCTGGCCGTCGGCTTCGTCATGGCCATGCTCGACGTGACGGTGGTCAATGTCGCAATCCCCAGCATCGCGCTCCAGTTCACCGTGCCGCTCACGGACCTCGTCTGGATCGTCGACGGCTACACCCTGACCTTCGCCGCGTTGCTTCTGGTTGCCGGCGCGCTGGCGGACCGCTATGGCGCCAAGACCCTCTACCTGACCGGGCTGGGCGTGTTCACCGCCGCGTCCCTGCTTTGCGGGCTGGCGCCGAACGCCGACATGCTGATCGCGGCGCGGATGCTGCAGGGCGTTGGCGCGGCGCTCTTCATGCCCAGCTCGCTCAGCCTGCTCACGCACGCCTATGCCGACGAAAACGTGCGCAACCGCATGCTGGCCGCATGGTCAGCCATTGTGGCCGTCGCTGGCGCATCCGGCCCGTTGCTTGGCGGCGCGCTCATCCACCAGTTCGGCTGGCGCAGCATCTTCCTCATCAACATCCCGCTGGGTCTGGCCGGCCTGTGGCTCGCCCGCCGCCACATCGCAACCGCGCCGCGGCGTCCCCGCGCGCTCAACCCCTTGAGCCACCTGCTCGGCGTCGTCGCGCTGTCTTCCCTGTGCTTCGTCCTGATCCAGGGCAACGCGTATGGCTGGACCTCCCCGTCGATCGCTGCCACGGCGCTGCTGAGCCTCTCCGCTACGGCGCTGCTCGTGCACCGCGAACGCCGGCACGCCCAGCCCATCATCCCGCGTGCGCTCTTCGCCACCCGTCAATTCGCCGCCGCCAACGGCGTGGGCTTTCTCATCAACCTCGCTTCATATGGCCAGTTGTTCCTGCTGAGCCTGTTCCTGCAACACGCGCGCGGCGCCGATGCGTTGCAGACGGGCATCGAACTCGTGCCGATGCTGGCGGTGTTCTCCATCGGCAATCTCATCTCGGGCCGCGTGTCGTCGCGGTGGAGCGTGTCGGCTTCGCTGCTGGGCGGCGTCACGCTCGCGGCGCTGATGAGCGCCATCGGCATCGCCACCTTTACACCCGGCGTCGCCTACTGGCCCTTCGCCGTTGTCGTCGCCCTGGCCAACCTGGGCGTTGGCATCGCCGTGCCTGCGATGACCAGCATCGTCATGCAGGTCTCCGGCAGCCAGCACGCTAACAGCGCGGCCGCAGCCCTTAATGCCAATCGCCAATCCGGCGCGTTGGTCGGCGTTGCAGTCATGGGCACCATCCTGCATCTCTTGCCGGACTGGCATGCCAGCCTGCCTGCGGCCTACAGCGTGATCACGGTCAGCTACGTCATCACCGTCGTGCTGACCGTGCGCTTCCTGCGCCGCGCCCGCAACGCCTGAGCGCACGGCGGTATCTTGCTTCAACCGCCCGCCAGAATCGCGACGCCGCGCCCAGCGTAGAACCTGTCGAAATCAGCCAGCGGCAGCTCCACATGCGCTTGCGATCCCGGCTCGCCCGACGGGTTGTGAAACCTCACAGACGTGGGCGTGGCGCGCGTCACCAGCACCAGATGTCCGCCTTTTTTCTGTGGTTCCCTGTCGGGCCATCGAATCCAGGGGTGGACCGACGCCATGAAGAAATCCGACTGCGCCATCAGACCCGGCAGGTCCGACGCGGGCAGATCGACGCACACCTGCGCATGCAAACCGAAAACGTCGGCGACATATCGCACGAACGGCGCATAGATCAGGCCCTTGATGTTTCCGTCCGCTTCCTCGATGTAGGCGCCATACGGCAAGCTGCCGCGGGCGAGCGCCAAAGTCGGATGGACGCGCCCCGTCCGTGTCGCCAACACCATCTTCAGACACGCCATTCCGCAGACATGGCCGGCCCAGCGCACATACTCGTCCAAATCTCGTGCGCCGGAATCGCGCCATGCGGGGTCGTGCGCCAGATCCAGCTCCTTGCGAATGATTTCGCCTGCCCGATGCGCAGACTCCCATTGGCAGAAATACGGAACGGTTTCGCGCGCGGGCGTCGGACTCATGCAAGGCTCCCGAGAGGTCGGAAAGCCCTTATGTTGCCGCCGCACTGCTCGCGTGGCAACGGCCCTTGCTTTGCTTCACAATGCAGCAAACACAACAAAGGAGACCTGCATGTCCAGCATTGCGCCGTCTAGTTCTGCTTCGTCCGGTTCTGTTTCGTCCGGTTCTGTTTCGTCCGGTTCTGTTTCGTCCGGTCCTGTTTCGTCCGGTTCTGTTTCGTCCGGTTCTGCTTCGTCCGGTCTTGCTTCGTCCAGCTCTGTCTCGCCCGGTCCTGTTTCGTCCAGTTCCAATCCATCCAGTTCTATTTCGTCCAGCCCCGGCCCAATCCGCCGCGTCGCCATCATCGGCGCCGGCACCATCGGCGCCAGTTGGGCCGCGTTGTTTCTCGCGCACGGACTGGAAGTCGTCGTCAGCGACCCCGGCCCGCATGCACAGGCCCAGACCCTTGCCCGCGTGCAGGCGGCATGGCCGGTCCTGGCCGAGCTCGGCCACGTGCGCCCCGGCGCCACCGCCGACGCGTTGCGCTTCGACCCCGACCTGCAAACCGCCCTGGCTGGCGTCGACTTCGTCCAGGAAAACGCGCCCGAGCGCGAAGATTTCAAAACCGACCTCTTCGCCCGCATCGACGCCATCCTGCCCCCGCACGTCATCGTCGCCTCCAGTTCGTCCGGCCTCATCATGAGCCGTCTGCAATCGCGCTGCCGCCATCCCCAGCGTTTCGTGATCGGCCACCCCTTCAATCCGCCCCACCTCATCCCGCTGGTCGAAGTCGTCGGCGGCGATCAGACTTCCGTCGACACCATTGACCGCGCTATCGACTTCTACCGCAGCATGGGCAAACACCCCATCCGGCTGAACAAGGAAGTCCCGGGCCACATCGCCAACCGCCTGCAAGCCGCCCTATGGCGAGAGGCCATCCACCTGGCCGCCGAAAACGTCGCCAGCGTCGCGGACATCGACGCCGCCGTCTCCCAAGGGCCCGGCCTGCGCTGGGCCCTTTTCGGCCCACACATGACGTTCAACCTGGGCGGCGGCGAAGGCGGCCTCGCCCACTTCATGCACCACTTGCTAGGCCCCGTGCAGACCTGGTGGGATGACCTCGGCACCCCCGAGGTCACGCCAGCACTGCAACAACGCTTGATAGAAGGCGTCAACGCCGAGGCCGGCCACCAAAGCATCGCAGACCTCGTCGAAGCCCGCGACGCGCAACTCACTGCGTTGATCAAGGTGTTGCGCCGGTGAGACCCTCGGAAAGGGACGCCGGGGAGTTCAGTTCGGCGGCGCTAACATCGGGGAGTTCCGACATCGAACGTCGGCAGCCAAAGCCAATCCAAGCGCCGCACGGCGGGGCCATTGAGGGTGCGCCGCGATTTATGTACGAAGCCGATATTGGAAAATCTTGCTCAAACTTCATGCGCAAGGGGCTGGCGCGCTTTTGCGCCGGCATGCTTTTCCGCCGGCATGCTTTTCCGCCGGCATGCTTTTCCACCGACATGCTTTGCCACCGACATGCTTTTCCACCGGCAAGCTTCTCCACCGGCGACGCTATTCCTCAGGCGACGCCTCTCCACCAGCGACGCTTTGCGCAGGTCCGAAACTTGCTCCGCTTTTAAGTGCCTGATCGCGAGACGGGTGCCTGGTCGTGAGACGGGGATCGGCTCTCGGCAAGAAGTGCATTCTCTATCCGACCGTCTTCGTCACCAACGAAGGAGTTTTCTCGAATGATTTCCGTAATTCACGACACCGACCGTTCCCGCTTCACCGCCACTGTCGACGGCGTACTCTGCGTCCTGGACTATCAGCTCGAAAACGGCGCCATGGCCATCACGCACACGGGCGTGCCCAGTGCGGTCGGCGGCCGCGGCATCGCCGCCGAACTGACCCGCCAGGCACTGTTCACCGCGCGCGAAAACGGCTGGAAGGTCCGCCCCTACTGCTCCTACGCCGACGCCTACATCCGCCGACATCCCGAATACACTGACCTGTTGGCGTGATCCCCTCTCGCAAGACAACTTACTTCAACTACCCCGCCGTGCCGAAGCAACCAAGCCTCACCAAAACGCCTTGCCCCTGCGGCAGTCCTCGTTCCTACGCCGACTGCTGCGGCCGCTGGCACGACGGCCCGCAATCGCTTCAAGCCCCCACTGCCGAAGCCCTCATGCGCTCGCGATACAGCGCCTTCGTGCTGGACAAGCTGCCCTACCTGCTGGCCACTTGGCATCCCACCACGCGCCCCGCGTCACTCGAGTCCAATTCGCCCGGTTTGAAATGGCTTGGCCTGCAGATCAAGGCCGCAGCCGACCAGGACGCCGAACACGCCACCGTCGAATTCGTAGCCAGAAGCCGCCTGGACGGCCGCGCCAGCCGTATGCACGAGACCAGCCGCTTCGTGCGCGAGAACGGACAATGGTTCTACCTCGACGGCGACGTGCGCTGATCCTAGCGCAGCCAATTGCCAGCGTTAAGACGCGCCCGGTGCCAAGTCCCCGTCAATGGCCTGCTTCAGCGCATCCAGCAGATCGATCCCGACGGCGCCAAGCCCGCGCGCGTCGCCCACGATCGCCAGCTCGGTCGGCGGCACATCGGCAAATCCGTCTGCAGCGGCCAGTTCAACGTGCGTCTCCAGCCGTGCCGAGATCGGCAACAGACTTATCCCCAACCCCGCCGCGACCGCTGCCTGCACGCCGGCCAGACTATGGCTGTGGTACGCGATATGCCACGGCTGCCCCGCGCTTTCCAGCGCATAGATCATCCGCTTGCGATACACACATCCCTGCGGAAATAGGACCAACGGCACCACCGCTGCCTTCTCATTGCGCTGTCGACCGCCCACCCACACCAGGCGTTCCGGCCATGCCGCAAGGCAAGGACCATCGCCAGGCTCCCGCTTGACCAGCGCCAGCTCCAGCTCGCCGGCCGCCAGCCCGGCGCGAAGATCCGAGCTCATGCCGCTAAGCGTTTCCAACCGCACCTGCGCGTGGCGCGCGGCAAATTCCGCCAGCAGCACCGTCAACCGCGACACATCGAAGTCCTCCGGCACACCCAGCCGTATCACCCGCGCGGTCCGCGGCGCCGACAACACGTGCTCCGCCTCCCCTGCGATCGCCAGCAAGCGTCGCGCATAGGCCAACATCAGCTCGCCGTCCTCGGTCGCCGACACATTGCCGCCGGCACGGTCCCGAAGCAGCAACGTCTTGCCCACGCTCTGCTCAAGCTTGCGCACCTGCTGACTGACGGTCGATTGCGTGCGATGCACCCGGCTGGCGGCACGGGTGAAACTGCCTTCGTCCACGACGCAGACCAGCGTCTTCAATAGTTCAAGATCCAGCATCCGGTTCAACTCGTATTGGACAGCGCCCGCCATGACCTTCACACAGGATAGGCTTATTTAGCAATCAACTGAGTGCGCAATTTTTATTAATTTTACAACTGCGCCACCAGAATCTTACGCTGTAGATTCCACCATTGCTGAAGGAACCGACATGCCCCTCGATCACACTCGACCCCAATGGCTCACCTTTGACTGCTACGGCACGCTCATTCAATGGGACGAAGGCCTGCAGGCCGCAGTGGCAAAGATCCTCGAGGCCCACCCCGGGTCCACGCCACGGCCCTCCGCTGCGCAGTTCCTGCATGAATACGACGATCACGAGCACCGCCTCGAGCGCACCCCGCCCTACCGCAACTTCGCTGACGTAACCCGCGAATCGTTGCGGCTCACCATGGCGCATTTTGGCCTTCCGTACCGGCCCGAAGACGCAACGATGCTCACGAGCAGCATCTCCCGCATGCCACCGTTTCCCGAAGTCGTCGACATGCTCGTCAAGCTCAAGCAAGCCGGTTTCCGCCTTTGCATCATTTCCAACACGGACGACGACATCATCGCCGGCAACGTCGCCCAACTGGGCGGCCATATCGACCGCGTCATCACGGCCGAGCAGGCCCACGCCTACAAACCGTCACGCGCCATCTTCGCTCACGCCCATCAAGCGCTGGGGGTCACCCCAGCAGACGTCGTGCACATCTGCGCCAGCCCACACCTGGACCTCGTCGCGGCCCGGGACATCGGCTTCCGATGCATCTGGATCGACCGCGGCACCGGCCGCAAGCCCTTGCCTGACTACCGCCCTGAAGCTACCGTAGCAACTCTGGATCGTGTGCCTGACCTGTTCCGCGACGCCGGCTGGCTCTGATCCCCCTCTCATCTTTTTTTGAAGGTTGCCATGAACCAGGAACCCGGTTTCGCCGACGCTCTCTTCCATGCCGATCCCGTAACCGCCCTGCGCACGGATCTGGCGCTGGCACTACGTGCGGCGGCAGCTCACGGCTTGGGCGAAGGCGTCTGCAACCACTTCAGCGTCGCGTTGCCCGGCGACCCCGATCATTTCCTTCTCAACCCTCGAGGCCTGATGTGGAACGAGGTCCAGGCGGAAGACATCGTGCTCGTCGACGCGTATGGCAACAAACTCGCCGGCCGGCACGAGGTTGAACCGACAGCCATGTTCATCCACGCTGCGATCCATCGCATCGCGGGCAAGGCCTGTGTGCTGCACACCCACATGCCCTACGCCACCGCGCTCACCCTTACTTCCGATCGCGGCCTGGACACCACCCTGTCCCAAAACGCCATGCGCTTCCATGGCCGGCTTGCCATCGACGCGGAATACAACGGACTCGCGTTGGACGTGACCGAAGGCGAACGCATCGCCCACGCCATGCAGGGCGCCGACATCGTCTTTTTGGGCAATCATGGCGTCGTCGTCTGCGGGGAACGACTCGATTACGCGTACGACGACCTCTTCTTCCTCGAACGCGCCTGTACCGCGCAAGTCCTTGCGCAATCCACCGGGCGTCCGCTCGAACCCGTCAACGCGGAAATCGCAGCGAAGGTCGCCGCACAGATTCAAAGCGAACGCCTGCAGTCCGAGCTGTTCTTCGAAGCCCTGCGCCGCCAGCTCCCCTAACCTCGAAAACATCGAACCCAAACAAAAACCCCTCGCGGCGCCAGCCGCGAGGGGTTTCTTAATTAAAGCGATATACCAAGGAGGTTTTGAGGCCAGCAGCGCATAGCCGCGCCCCGCGCCGACGTATTAGCGCTCCGCGCCCAACCTGCTTCTGTTGTCAGGCAAAGGCACCGCTCGCCACGCGCCGCCGATGCAGCTGGGCACTTCTTATCCCGACGCCACAAAGACAAAACCCCGCAGGGGATACCTGCGGGGTTTTGAGCAATAAAAGCCTGACGATGACCTACTTTCACAGACGTCCGTCCACTATCATCGGCGCAAAGGCGTTTCACTGTCCTGTTCGGGATGGGAAGGAGTGGTACCACCTTGCTATGGTCGTCAGGCGTAA
>NZ_JAHUWQ010000031.1:0-225 GCF_019218915.1 Achromobacter sp. ACM05 | reverse complement strand
CGGTCACCGAAGACACCGCCACCCCGATCACGGGCAACGTTCTGACCAACGACACGCTGGGCGCGGACAAGACCACCGTCGTGATCACGACCACCGACGCCAAGTACGGCACGCTGGTCCACAACGGTGACGGCACCTGGTCCTACCAGCTGAACAACGGCCTGCCCGCAGTTCAAGCGCTGAACAACGGCCAGACGCTGACCGAAACCATCCGCTACACCATCA
>NZ_JAHUWQ010000030.1:0-241 GCF_019218915.1 Achromobacter sp. ACM05 | reverse complement strand
AAGAACGATTCGGCCTCGGTCACCGAAGACACCGCCACCCCGATCACGGGCAACGTTCTGACCAACGACACGCTGGGTGCTGACAGCACCACCGTGGCCATCACGACGACGGATGCCAAGTACGGCACGCTGGTCCACAACGGTGACGGCACCTGGTCCTACCAGCTGAACAACGGCCTGCCCGCAGTTCAAGCGCTGAACAACGGCCAGACGCTGACCGAAACCATCCGCTACACCATCA